>CAOJBY010000019.1 GCA_948330435.1 uncultured Lachnoclostridium sp.
TCCTTTGGGAAGAATACTGTGCCAGATGTGAGAAAGACGGGGTGAATGCATGTTCAATGACACTGCCAAAAAAGCAGAAAGTACAGACAAAAAAGAAGCAAAGCGCAAGAAGAAAAAATGAACGCAAAAAACCTTACCAATTTTCAGTTGTCATTTCCGAAAATCAGTAAGGTTTTTCTGTTATTGAAGTATTCTTTTATTCAGTGAGTGATACCTAAAATGTTGCCAAATCGTTGCCAGTGCCTAAACAAATTTGCTTGCAGCCCGCATAAACTCTAGGTTCTTAACACCCATTTCATCACTCGAACTCTATCGTCCCAGGCGGCTTCGAAGTCAAATCATACATAACCCGATTCACACCCTTCACCTCATTAATAATCCTGCTAGTAACCTTAAACAAAACCTCATAAGGAATCTGGGCACACTCCGCCGTCATAAAATCATTTGTATTCACCGCCCGAAGTGCCACCGCATAGTCATAAGTTCTGAAATCCCCCATAACCCCCACCGACCGCATATTCGTAAGCCCGGCAAAATACTGCCCAAGCCCCTTATCCAACCCGGCCTTGGCAATCTCCTCCCGGTATATTGCATCCGCATCCTGCACAATCCGGACTTTCTCTTCCGTCACTTCGCCCACAATCCGCACGCCAAGTCCCGGCCCCGGGAACGGCTGACGATACACAAGATACTCCGGGATCCCAAGTTCCAGCCCCGCCTTGCGGACCTCATCCTTGAACAACATCCGCAGAGGCTCAATAATCTCCTTAAAATCCACAACCCCCGGCAGACCGCCCACATTATGATGAGACTTAATCACCGCCGACTTCCCAAGCCCAGACTCAATCACATCCGGATAAATCGTTCCCTGCACCAGAAAATCCACAGCCCCAATCTTCCGTGCCTCCTCCTCAAAGACACGGATAAACTCCTCACCAATAATCTTCCGCTTTGCCTCTGGCTCCGTTACGCCCCGAAGCTTTTCATAATACCTCTGCTGTGCATTCACCCGGATAAAATTCAGTTCATACGGTCCCTCTGGCCCAAAGACAGCCTCAACCTCATCTCCCTCATTTTTACGAAGAAGACCGTGATCCACAAACACACAGGTTAGCTGCTTCCCGATTGCCTTTGACAGCAGAACCGCCGCCACCGAGGAATCCACGCCACCGGACAGTGCACAGAGTACCTTTCCATTCCCTACTTTATCCTGGACTTTCTGAATCGTTTCCTCCACAAAGGAACCCATCTGCCAGTCCCCGGAGCACCCGCACACCTCATATACAAAAGCCCGAAGCATCTTCTGTCCTTCTTTTGTATGCATCACCTCCGGATGAAACTGGGTCGCATACAGCTTTCTCTCCGGGCATTCCATAGCCGCCACCGGGCAAACCGATGTGTGTGCTGTAATCCGAAAGCCCTCCGGTGGTGTCTCAATATAATCCGTGTGACTCATCCACACGGCCGTGGTGTCCTCCACGTCACGAAAAAGAATGGAAGTCTTGTCCACCCAGGCCTCTGTATATCCATATTCGCTAACCGGTGCTGTCTTCACCAGGCCTCCCAGCATATACGCCAACAGCTGTGACCCATAGCAAATTCCAAGAATCGGCACACCCAACTCAAATATCTCTTTCTGATAACGGGGGGAAGTCTCCTCATAGACACTGTTAGGCCCCCCTGTAAAAATAATCCCCTTAGGTTCCATTTCTCTGATCTTGTCCAAGCTTATGGTATAGGGGTGCACTTCACAATATACACCGCACTCTCTGACCCTGCGAGCAATCAATTGGTTGTACTGGCCTCCAAAATCCAGTACCATAACCATTTCTCTGTTCAACCTGCTTACCTCCTTCTACTCATCAAAACCGAATCTCCTGCCATTTCCCTCTCCAGTATCGGAGCACAAACAAAATAGCCCGAAAGAGCCAGTCAATCGTCATAGCAACCCAGATTCCAAATACTCCCCACTGTAGATATCTTCCCAAAAGAAAGCTGAATCCAATGCGAAAGATCCACATAGAAACCAGGCTGACAATCATAGTTACTTTCACATCTCCTGCTGCTCTCAGTGTGTTTGGCAGACTAAAAGACAACGGCCAAATTGCCATACAGCAAAAGGCATGGTAGATTAAAATCTTTGTAGTCAGTCCGCCCGTAGCCGCAGAAAGATGATACGCTCTTACAATTAGCGGACAAATAAAAATAACTACAAGATTTACTATCCACATGCCTGCATAAATGTATTTCAAAAGCAGCTTTGTATAATACCTGGCTTCATCATATTGCCTTGCTCCCACACACTGAGAAACCACCGTGACAATCCCATAGCCGATAGCCATGCCAGGAATAATCTGGAAAAGTGCAATATTGTTAGCCACTGCATTGGCCGCAAGAGCTGTGGTTCCAAAGCTGGTAACCAGGCTTAATACCATGATCTTCCCAAGCTGAAAGACACTATTCTCCAGACTGTTGGGAATCCCGATAAAGCAAATCTTTCGTATGATTTTCTTCTTAGGGTACAGCTTCTCTCCCCTGCGTAAATGGATATCAAGCCCCTGATTACGCAGAAGCACTGTAATAATCACCGCAGCCAGTATTCGAGACACCAGAGTTGGAATGGCCGCACCCTCCACTCCCATTTTCAAGCCATAAATCAGGAGTGCATTTCCCGCAATGTTAACACCATTCATAATCAGTGATACCAGCATAGATGTTCGGGAATCACTCATGGCACGGAAAATAGCTGCTCCTGCATTATAAACAGCAATAAAAGGAATAGAAAAAGCCGTGATCAACAGATAGAGCCTAGCATCTGCCATAACATCCGCTTCAATCTTTCCAAATACATGGGTCAGAATCCACGAACGGCCTGCCAGAAGCACAAGCATAATTCCAATGGAGGCCAGGGAGACAAACATCAAAAGCTGCTCGGCCGCCTCACATGCACGTTCCTTGGAGCCTTCTCCAAGGCTGTGGCCTGCAACAACAGCACCCCCCGTAGCCAAAGCCGTAAATAGATTAATCAGCAACACATTTACAGTGTCCACCAATGATACGCCTGATACGGCTGCCTCACCCACACTGGAAATCATGATGGTATCTGCCATTCCAACGGCCACCAGAAGAACCTGTTCTATAATCAATGGCAGAATCAACTTTCTCAAATCCTGCTTGGTAAACATTTTCACACTCTCCTCATTGGTAATCTGCCCGCTCTCAAACTTTATCTTTCTATTCTAGCAAGTTTCATTCAAATGTCAACGGGTTTTCCCTATACATTCTTTTGATGAAGATACTTTTCCTTGGTTGCCATGCCTCCCCGAATATGACGCTCCGATTTGTTAATATCCAATACGATTCTGGCCTGCTTTGCAAGAGCCGGATTAATGTGAACCAGGCGCTCTGCCACATCCTTATGTACGGTAGACTTGCTAATTCCAAAACGCTTTGCCGTCTGCCGCACTGTTGCGTTGTTCTCTATGATGTAATTAGCGATGGCCACCGCCCGTTCTTCAATATATTCTTTCAAGGTAATCCCCCTGAGAACGTTTTTTACATCTTATGAGTAAAAAAGAGGGATTATTCCATCATACAATAAAGACTTAACTATATCATAATCTTAAATCTCAACAGCCTGGTCTACCACAAAGTCAAGCGTTTTATCATAGAGAATTCCGGCCTCCACCGTTTCACGTCCATACTGTTCCTCAAAAGCTTCCGGACTCTCTGCTCCATACTGTTCCGCCAGGCCTTTCAAGCCCTCCTGATATGCTTCCTCCGTCACGCTGATATTCTCTGCAACACCTATCGCATCAATCACTAGCTGATTTTTGAGCTGGTATTCCGCACGCTCCCGGGCCTGCTGCCTGAATTCCTCCTCTGAAATTCCATTCATATAATACTGAAGAAAATCCGCCATCTCCATACCATAAAGAGAAGCATACATCTCATACTCCTGCATAATATTGTCTGTCAGGCTTTCAAGTTCTTCTTCATCACAGTCAAATTCCGTGTCCTCAATCACAGCCTGAATCACACGATACTCCCATTCGGAGGACCGGTTCCTCTCCTTTTCATCCTCCAGAACAGTCCTGGTTCCCTCCATATATGCTTCTATGGAATCATACTCTGTATACTTTTTAACAAATTCGTCTGTCCACTCTGCATCTACATACTCTACGATACCATGTACCGTGACCTCAAAAACCACATCTTTTCCTGCCAGATCCGGATTCTTCTTATAGGGATCCGGAAATGTCAGGTTCAGGTCATAGGTACTCCCTACTTCCTTTCCAACGAGTCCTTCCTCAAAGCCATCAATAAAAGAATGGGATCCAATGGTCAGATCGTATCCTGCCCCCTGAGAATCTCCTCCCTCAAAGGGCTCCCCATCTAATTTCCCTACAAAGTCAATATGAACCGTATCCCCATCCTCTATTATTGTTTTCCCTTCGATGGGCTGAGTATCCGGATAAAAAGCCAGCAATGCATCAATCTCCGCCTGAATCTCCTCCTCTGTAACTTCTGTACTGACGGCTTCTGCCTCTACACCCTTATAATTTCCAAGCTTTACAACCTTGCTTTTGTATTCCGCATTTTCTTCTGTAGTTTGCTCCTGTGTATCTTTTGTCTCCACTTCCTTTTTGCCACCACAGCCCCCTGTCAATATCAGGGCACCTGCAAGCAATGTCGCCAAAATCCATCTTTTTTTCATAATACATTCCTCCATCTTTCTTTTTATCTCATATCTTAATTTTTATTTTCTATAACAATGGAGAAAGCAGTCTGGAAAACTGTTCTTTAAAACGTACCAGATAAGACCGCCTTCCATAAAGATATTGGGTCACTCTGGTGCAAACCTTTAAGTCCTCCAAAAATAATGCCTCCAACCGTTCTGCCGTCTTCTCGCTGTAAACCACCGCATTCACCTCAAAATTCAATCGAAAACTGCGAATATCCATGTTGGCTGTTCCATAGCAGCTTACAACTCCATCCACAACCATTCCTTTTGCATGAAGAAAACCATTATCATAAGTATAACACTTTGCTCCGGCCTCCAGCAAATCCCCAATGTAGGAAAAGGTCGCCCAGTACACAAACGGATGGTCCGGCTTACATGGAATCATCACACGCACATCCACACCGGACATTGCCGCAATGCGGATAGCATTTAAAATAGTCTCATCCGGAATAAAATAAGGGGTCTGAATATAGATATTCTTTCTGGCCTTACTAATCATTTTCAGATAAACATTCCGGATATTCTGCCACTTGGAGTCTGGTCCGCTGGCAATAATCTGCACCGCTTCCTCACCCTGACGTTCCTCTCCGCATTCCCGAAAGTACCGATCTGTTATAAATAGATTCTGTTTCGTTGCATAATTCCAGTCCAATATAAAACGAATATGCAGAGAAAGCACTGCAGAACCTCGGATTTGCAGATGGGTATCTCTCCAATATCCGAATTTGGGATCCAGCCCCACGTACTCCCTTCCGATATTAAAGCCCCCAACAAAGGCAGTTCTTCCATCAATCACCACGATCTTTCTATGATTCCGGTAATTCATGCGGAGCTGTAGCCGCCCCAAAAGTGCCGGAAAAAATTCTCCCACCTGAATTCCTGCCTCTTTCAACCGCTTCCAGTCACTTTTCTTCATAGATCTGCTACCCATACTGTCATAAAGCAGCCGAACTTCCACGCCCTGACGAACTTTTTCAATCAGGAGTTTTTCAAAAGTTTGCCAGAGTTCATCGTTTCTTATAATATAATACTGAATATGAATATACTCCCGGGCTTTTTCCATCTCATCATAAAGGGCTTTGAATTTCTCTTTCCCATCCGTATAAATCTCAATATCATTGTCTGCACTATAGACCGCGTCTGCCGCCCCCAGATTCATCAGAACCACATCCAGATACTTCTTAAGCCTTGGATTCTTAGGCTCAAATTCATCCCGAATAATCGTTTCCTCCTGCTTACTGATAGCAGAATACATGGCATCCTCTATCTCCTTAGTCCGAAATATATGCTGTTTATGAAAATCATGTCCAATCATAAAATAAAGAAAGATTCCCAAAACAGGTATAAAATACAACAAAAGAAGCCAGGTCCATACGGTCCGTGGTTCCCGGCGTTCAAAAAAAACAATTACAATTGATAAAAAAATATTAATAAAAAGCAGATGTTCCATCCAAAATCCTAGGATCTGAACAAAACCGGCCCATAAGTCTCCAAGGACAGACATCATAACGCTTTCTCCTCTCTGATTGAAATGGTACTGGATGTCTAAGCGTCTATCTGCTAGTATATCATTTTCCCTTGCACTTTACCAGAAAAACTGTTATAATATTTTTTATTTGAAATACGCAGGAGGATTATCATAGATGTCAACACTTAGTATTGTTTTAATTGTCATCATTGTTGTTCTAATCGCTGCACTGGTAGCATTATATTTCTTCGGAAAAAAGGCTCAGAGACGTCAGGCTGTTCAGGAAGAGCAGATGGCAGCCATGGCACAGACGGTTAGTATGCTGGTCATTGATAAGAAGCGTATGAAGCTTTCGCAGTCAGGACTTCCCTCTCAGGTCATTGAACAGACTCCCAAGCTTTTACGCTGGAACAAGCTTCCCATTGTGAAGGCCAAAGTCGGCCCCAAAGTAATGACTCTTGTTTGTGATGAAAAGGTATTTGAACTGATTCCTGTAAAGCGTGAAGTGAAAGTAGTAGTCAGTGGCATTTACATTAGTGCTGTTAAAAGCGCGAGAGGCGGGCTGGAGACACCTCCACCCAAAAAAGGCTTTTTTAAGCGTTTATTTAAAAAATAAATTCTTTACAAAGACCGCCCAACAGCAAAACATCTGTCATGGGCGGTCTTTTTTCATTCCTTTATAGTATTTCCCTTTCCTTTTGCTACCGCAGGCGGAAATCTTTTGCATCCTTGGACTTCACATTCAGCCGGAGTGAACAGGCTGCCAGGTACTTCTCATTGATGTCCAGAGAATAGCTTATCTTTACATCAATATCCGTCTCACTTTCTTCAATCCTAATCTGATGGGTCAGAATCCCCACCGTCAAGTCTCCAAAAAGCGTAGTATAAGAAGACAAATTCTTTTTATCTTTTTCAAACACCATATGTACTCTGGACAATCCTTTTTTTAAAACTTCCAGCTTGTTTGGGCCAATCTTAATGGTATTGTGAATATGACCGGAGTATCCCTCCACTGGTTCATCATACAAAATATAATGCTTTCCATTTCGGTAATAATAATCTCCCGTGGTCACAATCTCTACCGGAGACTCCTCCCCATCCATGAATTGAAGCCCGCCAATTGTAAGCAGCACCTGATTGGTCATATATTTTAAAACTCCTCTATCTGAATCTGTTGTGTATTTGTAATATCAAAAGGTAAAATGGAATTGGCAAAGGCCTTAAAACGTTCCGCCGCATCACTGACAAAAAACTCGTAAGGATTCTCTCCTGTCTTATTATGGCCCTGATTGTCCATCTGTTCCTTGTGAAGAAGTTCTTTAAGGCTGATGGCCGTCTCATAGGCCGGATTTACCAGATTCACATTCTCCCCCATAACTTTTCTTACAGTAGACCGCAACAGGGGATAATGAGTACAGCCCAGAATTAGCGTATCCACCCTTTGCTCTTTTACCTCCTGAAGGTATCGTCTGGCTACAGCTTCTGTAATGGGATCTTTCCACCAGCCTTCTTCAGCAAGCGACACAAAAAGCGGACATGCCTTTTCAAATACCTTTGCATCCGGCCTCAGGCTTTGTATATAATCCCGATAGATATGGCTTCCCACCGTCCCTTCCGTCCCAATAACACCAATGTTGCCGCCAGTAGTCGCACTGGCTGCCACCTTTGCCCCCGGCTTCACCACACCAATAATCGGCAGGTCCAATTCCCGCTGCAGCGTCTCCATGGCATAAGCACTGGCCGTATTACAGGCGATAACGATTGCTTTCACATTCCGGGTCTTCAGAAAACGAACAATCTGCCTGGAATAACGGATAACCGTATCCTTTGACTTCGTTCCATAGGGTACTCGGGCAGTATCTCCAAAATATACGATTCTCTCCTGTGGAATCTGACGCATAATCTCCCTTACTACAGTCAACCCTCCCACACCGGAATCAAAAACACCGATAGGTGCTTCTCTGATATCATTCATATCTTTCTCCCATTTCAGCTTCTCAGCCGCAAATCCGAATCACTCATTTAAAAATGTCAAATACTTAAAGCGAATCTTCACCGGCGTCTCTGTCTTCCCTCCGTCATCCTCTCCTACCAGTGCCACGGCTCCCGGCAGGCAATACTCCGGATAGACACCACCCCACCATGCCAACTGTGCCATAGGTGCCGAATCGCACATAGGCAATTCTCTGGCAAAGAAATAAGTACCTGCTCCTCCGATGATAAGTGAAAGAACTAAAAGTATAAGCTGTATTCGATTTTTATAATTCATGGTTTTCCTCCTTCAAATCTTGTCCCCAGGAGGATTCCCATATTTTCCCTTATTTATTCCACTGTAATATCTGATACCTTTTATTCCCTGAGCCCCGCCAGAATAGCCCTTTCCTGATTATCAATATGGATACAAACAGCGGCACTTACTGTTTCTTTGTCCCCATTCTTAATTCCCAGATAGATCTCCTGATGCTCCTTGTCAAGCTGTTCACGGCTCCCCTTATCTTTCAGATATTCCAACCTGTATCGATACATCTGTTCCCGCAGATTATTTAAAATACTAATGAGCCTGTCGTTCCCTGTTGCCATATAGATAATTTCATGAAATCTCACATCTGCATCCGCCAAACGATTTACATCCTCTGTCTCTTTAAGATAGCCGAACTCCTCCTTAGCCTCTTTAAGTTCTTCCAAAAGTTCCGGCGTAATCCGTTCGCAAGCTACATCACAAGCCAAAAGTTCCAGGGTACGGCGTACTTCCAGCACATCTTTCAGATCTTTCTCTGTAATACTGGCCACCACAGCACCCCGGCGGGGAATCATCTCCACCAGTCCCTCCAACTCCAGCTTCCGAATCGCTTCACGAATAGGAGTGCGGCTCACACCCAGACGCTCCGCCAAATGAATCTCCATCAAGCGCTCCCCGGGTTTCAGTTCCCCATACAAAATCGCTTGCCTAAGGGTCTGAAAAACCACATCCCGCAGAGGAAGATATTCATTAATCGTCGTATGAATTCCCTTACTCATATCCAGCCCTCCTATTTCCTGTTATAGGGTGTTGTAAGATAAACCTGTTTCGCCAGATGACCCCGTTTTAAAGTTCCATAGGCTCGCTTAGCTGCCTGCCTGCTTTCAAAGATTCCAAACACTGTAGGCCCGCTCCCACTCATCAGTGCAGTTAATGCACCACAGTCCATCATAATATTCTTAAGCTTCTGAATCACTGGATAAGCTGGGATCGTCACCGTCTCCAATACGTTCCCCGGATCCATACATCCTGCAAGAGCCCTCAGATCATGACTCCCCAATGCATCCACCATTCCATCAATATTCGGATGGTTCTCCAATTCATTAGCTTTCAAATTCTCAAAAACAAACCGGGTAGAAACCCCGATCCCCGGCTTGGCCACCAAAATGGTGCAGGGTGGCATAGGCGGCAAAGGACTTAAAATCTCCCCAATTCCTTCCGCCAAAGCAGTTCCCCGCATAATACAGTAAGGCACATCTGCCCCAATCTTCACTCCCCGTTCCATAAGTTCTTCCATAGAGAGCCCCAGGTCATACATCCGATTCATACCAAAAAGAACAGCCGCCGCATCAGAACTTCCGCCGGCCATGCCGGCTGCCACAGGAATATACTTCTTAAGATATATAGCAATCCCGCCAGTCAACTGAAATTCCTCCCGCAAAATCTTAGCAGCCTTATAAACCAAATTATTCTCATTCTCCGGAAGATAATAAAGGTTTGTCCGAACAAAGATCCCTTCTTCCCGCCTCTTCTCCAACTGAAGCTGATCAAAAATATGTACGGTCTGCATCACCATCCGCACCTCGTGATACCCATCCTCCCTCCGGCGTAGAACATCCAATCCCAGATTGATCTTCGCCATCGCTTTCAGCTGCATCCTATCCATATCCAATCATCCTCTATATGTATTTTCTCTGTTTTTTGTATACACAAAAGTATAGCAAACTCCCCACCAAAACGCAACTATCAACTCCCATTCCAGAAATAAGGATCTGCCAGAAAGCAAGACCATTGGCTCATTTTCTGGCAGTCCTTTCCACCCTTAAAGATTTTCCATCTGTTTTACAATCAAAATCTTTTCTCCCTGCTTAACCAGATCTGTCCCCAATTCATTTAACTGACAGATCCCATCCACAGTCGTATGATAAGCTTTCGCAATATCCCACAGCGTATCTGACGGCTGCACTGTATAAATCAAAAATCCCGGCAGCCTCTTTACCGCTTCCATGTCAAGGGGCCGTTCCTCTACCCCAGAAATATGCTGCATCACTACCCGGTTCAAAATCAACGCATTAATCTGAACCACGGCCTTAATCTCCAATTCTCCACCATTCACCATATTAATTGAAACCTGCTCCAAAGAAGTCTGCAAATAATAAACGCTGTCTTTTCCCATTCCACTTGCCTCAACAAGATGCTCAAAAGGAACAACCCCCTTAAGGCAGAGGAATGGATGCCCGTCATCAGAAGTCACATAAAGGGTCTGAACAGAAATAACCCCTTCCACCAGCAATCCATCTGGTGTAATGGTAGTATCATCTACTTTCACATCCCCCCTGCTATGACAGATCTGCAGAATCTGCACCTCAGGACTTCCCGTCTTCATCCGATCCGCAACCCGGCACTTAGATGCATTGCACACCAAAAGACTTTCATATACCGCCGGAGCCGTAATAAGCTCAAGTTCCCGCACCGGACTATAAAGATCACAAATCATATTCAAATGTTCTTCCTCATAGATCTGAATATCCAATTCCAGCACTGCATCCAGGTTCAGAACACGCAACTCCCCATCGTAATCGGGTTTCAACTCCAGATCACTATGAGCCAGACTCAATCCCAGATTTCCCAGCATTCCTTCCTGACAGCCGCTTACATCCACATGACTGTTAAATGGAATCGCCTGCTCCATCCAATAAGCCTTTCCACTTTCTTCCTCCCCTTCATAGAAGACAAAAATCACCAATTCTCCCTTTACCAGAATTTCTCCTTCTCCAAGCCGAAGTTCTGTCCCCTGCATCGTCACATCCTGCCAAAGTATCTCACGAATATTCGGCTTATTGGCCGGCAGAATAATTTCATCTTTAATTCGACAGGTATCCCTCTTTCTAACTGCCAGTCCCGCTGTAGAGATCTGACATGTCTTCACCTGAACCGTCTCAGAGTCTTCCACTTCCACCGGAACTTCCTCATCAAACAGCTCATCCACTGTCAATTCCAGTGTAACAATTGTCTTTACACTCAGCTTTCTTGAATTAATGAGTGCCGATGATACATCCTCCAGCATCCATTTTAGCTGTAGGTTATCTCCATCCTTTGCATTTTCCACATTCATCATTTCCTCAAAGGGAATCTGTCCCTGTACACTATGCAGTCCACTCTCCGGCCCATCCTCCAAATAAAGCACAGAAAAATTCAAGGCTCCTTTCACCTTTACCCGACCGGCCTCTATTCGAAGATCTCCAATTTCAACATTTCCCTTTTCCTGAATGATCATCCCCGCATCCGGCATATTATCCGGAATATTATAGTCATCATCCAGGGTCATCTGACTGACGGCTTTTCCCTTTTGTCGATTCATATGTATATTTCTACGAACAAGCTCCATCGTAATACCTGCTTTCCCCATATTCTTTTCTATCAATCTATGCACGGATCTCTATTGAAATACCACCGGTTTATCCACATATTCCGTCTGTACTACCAGGGTTGGATAACTGGGTGCTTCCGCCACCTGCTCCTCCTTGCTTGGACCAATCAGACTGGTATCAAAATAAATGGCATTTTCCGACAGATACAGTTCATTGACCGCAATGCTGTAGCCGCTTGTCTTCTGTTCCCCGTATCCGATACACAGGTAAAGCTTCCCCTCCTCCTCGTAGGTTAATTTGAATTCCTCCTTTTGTTTTTCCTCTAAAATCTTTCCCAGACCCTCCGGAGCCTTTCCCTCCTCCACCATGGTATATTCCAGATCCTTAAGCTTCTCCTGTTCATTTGTCTGAATACTGCATCCGGAAAGGAAAATCAGGATGCAGCCAATAAGCAGAACTCGTTTCCACATATTCATCACCTCAATTCTATATTTACGTGGGAAAAGCTTGTATTATCCTTGTTTTTTCCTATCAACTTTATTATAATAGGAAAAGACAAAGACGGCCGCAGGTTCCATTGCCGCCGGGCCGTGAAAGGAGAACTGTTATGCATTTTAAAACATCCGCCGATGACCATGTCAATCACAGGTACAGCGGCATTCTGGTCCACCCGACTTCTTTTCCCTCCCCCTACGGAATCGGAGATTTTGGAAAAGGAGCCTACGAATTTATAGATTTTCTGGGAGCTTCCGGACAGCATCTCTGGCAGATCCTGCCCTTGGTTCCCATTACTTCCTATGGGAATTCTCCCTACCAGGGATACTCCGTGTTTGCCGGAGAGCCGCTTCTTATCAGCCCGGAGCTTCTTAGAAAAAAGGAACTCTTAAGTGACGGAGATCTGCAGAACATCCCTGACTTTGATCCCCTGCGGATAGATTATGAAAAGGTACGCATTTATAAATACGGCTTATACAAAAAAGCTTATGAATCTTTCTGTCATACCGCAGATAAGAATTTCCTGGAAGAATACAATTCTTTCTGCAAGGCCAATGAGTTCTGGCTCTCTGACTATTGTCTGTTTATGGCTATCCGCGAGGACCAGGAGGAGGATTCCTGGACCGAATGGCCTGAAGAATTGCGTAACCTCAAAAAGGAGGATCGGCCTGCTTTAGAGGAAAAGCTTGCGGAGGGCATTGCCTATCAACGGTTTTTACAGTATCTCTTCTATATTCAATGGTATGATTTAAAGCAATATGCCAATGACAAAGGGATTGCCGTCATCGGCGATATCCCCATCTTCGTATCTCCGGACGGGGCGGATGTATGGGCCAACCGCCATCTGTTTCAGGTAAATGAGGAGGGGTATCCGGATTCCGTGGCCGGTGTCCCGCCTGACTATTTCAGTGCCACAGGCCAAAAGTGGAACAATCCTCTGTACGATTGGGAGGCTCACAAAAAGGAGGGCTACAAGTGGTGGATCGCCCGCATCCGCAATCAGATTGATCAGGTAGATTATCTGCGTATCGATCATTTCCGGGGCTTTGAAGCTTATTGGGAGGTAGATGCCGAAGAAGAGACAGCTATTAACGGCACTTGGAAAAAAGGACCGGGCGAGGAACTTTTCCGTGCCATTCAGAAAGAGCTGGGAGAGGATCTTCCCATCTTTGCCGAGGATCTGGGACTTATCACACCGGAGGTAGAACAGCTTCGGGATACCCTTGGCTTTCCCGGCATGCGAGTTTTACAATTTGCTTTTGAGGGGGGCGAAAGCACGTTTCTTCCCCACCAGCTCAATACACGCAACTGCATCTGCTATACGGGTACCCATGACAATGACACCAGCACCGGCTGGTATAACAATACTTCCGAATATGCCAGAGATAAGGTACGGCGTTATATGAATACAGATGCTTCCAGCATCAGCTGGGACTTTATCCGCATCTGTCTGGGAACCATCGCCCGGTATGCCATCTTCCCTATCCAGGACGTATTAAAGCTTGGCAGCGAAGCCCGCATGAATACCCCCGGTGTGGCTCTTGGCAACTGGGAGTGGCGTTACCGCAGCGAAGATTTGAATTCCGGCATGGCCTTGGGATTACGGCAAATGACAGAACTGTTCGGAAGATAGGAGACAGCCTATGATAAGATTTATTATAATTGCCCTGATGCTGTTTCTTTATCTGCTCTTGGGCATCCCTGTTCTTCTCATAGAATGGATTGTCGGAAAGTTTAATCAGGAAGCCAAGGACTATAGCTGTCTGCGTATGGTGCAGACTGCCTTTAAGCTGATGCTGAAAGTGGCAGGTGTGCGTCTGACCGTTATCGGGGAGGAGAATGTCCCAAAGGATCAAGCGGTCCTTTATGTGGGAAATCACCGAAGCTATTTTGATATTCTCCTGACTTATTCCAGGTGTCCCAGGCTTACCGGCTATGTTGCCAAGGTAGAGATGCTCCGTTACTGGCTGCTTCGGGACTGGATGAAAGCTCTCTATTGTCTCTTTTTAGATCGGGAGGATATTAAGGCCGGATTAAAAACCATTCTCCAGGGAATTGAATATATTAAAAGAGGAATTTCCATCTGTATTTTCCCAGAGGGCACCAGAAACCGGACGGATGAGATGATGCCTTTCAAGGAGGGGAGCATGAAGATGGCGGAGAAGACGGGATGTCCCATTATTCCCATGGCCATTACCAATTCTGCGGAGATATTTGAAAACCATATTCCCTTTATCCGGCCCTGCCATGTAATTCTGGAATACGGAACGCCTATTCTTCCGGGGGAGTTGTCAAGAGAAGAGAAAAAGTTTCTGGGTTCCTATGCTCAGAATCAGATTCAGGAAATGCTGGACAAAAACAAGAGCCTGTTATAACCGGCTCATGAGGAGTGAAGTTTATGAAAATCGTAGTTTTAGCCGGAGGCACCAGCACGGAACGGGACGTTTCCTTAAGCTCCGGAAGTAAGATTTATTATGCCTTAAAGATCCGGAAGCATCAGGTCATTCTTCTGGATGTCTATCTGGGTTTTGACACAGAAGAGCCTGTAACAGAAGCACTTTTTAATGAGCCTGTGGACTGGGCAAAGGATATTCAGGCCATCTCTGAATCCCACCCGGATCTTTCCAGATTAAAAGAGCAGCGGCGGGATGGGGGACGCAGTATGTTTGGTCCCAATGTTCTGGCTCTCTGCGAGATGGCTGACATTGTATTTCTGGGACTTCATGGGGCAAACGGTGAGGATGGCCGAATCCAGGCCGCTTTCGATCTCATGGGAATCCGGTATACCGGTACCGGATATTTAAGCAGTGCTCTGGCCATGGATAAGGACCTGTCCAAACAGTTATTCAAGGAGTCCGGAATTCCTACTCCCGAAGGAATCACTTTAAAGAACGGTCAATCGACGGACCCTGATGCCATTCCCTATCCCTGTATGGTAAAGACTGTCTGCGGGGGATCCAGTGTGGGAACCTATCGTGTGGACCGTCCCGAGGACCTGGCAGGTGTTCTTGCAGACGCCTATACCTTTGGAGAAGATGTGATTGTGGAGCAGTTTATTACCGGACGGGAATTTTCCGTAGGAGTCATTGATGGAAAGGCTCTTCCCGTGATTGAGATTGCACCCTTACAGGGCTTTTATGACTATAAAAATAAGTATCAGCCCGGCAGCACCATTGAGACCTGCCCGGCGGAATTAAGCGAAGAGCTTACCGGACAATTGCAGGCTTATGCAGAGCAGGTATTTGAAGTGCTGAAGCTTACCTCCTATGCCCGGATTGATTTTATGATGGATGCTGCCAGTCAGTCCTTTTACTGTCTGGAAGCCAATACACTTCCGGGAATGACTCCTACCAGCCTGCTCCCTCAGGAAGCTGCGGTTATGGGCATGTCTTTCGAAGATCTGTGCGAACGGCTGATTGAGGTGTCCCTTGCCCGATATGAAAAAGCATAACAAAGGAAGCATTACTATGAAAGAAATGTCACTAAATCAAATTGCCCGTGCCTGTGGGGGAACCTATGTCGGGGATGAAAGCAAAAAAGGTCTTGAGGTGTCCGGTGTTGTTATCGACAGCCGAAAAGTAGAGCCCGGCTATCTTTTTATTGCCCTAAAGGGCGAACGGGTAGACGGCCACAGCTTTATTCCTGCCGTTTTTGCCAAGGGTGCCGCCTGTGTTCTCTGTGAGCAGGCTCCCGACCACCCGACAGGGCCCTATATTCTGGTGGAATCCTGTCTTAATGCCTTAAAAAGTCTGGCGGAATACTACCGCAGCACTCTGTCCATTCCTATCGTGGGCATCACCGGCAGCGTGGGAAAGACCAGTACCAAAGAAATGATTGCCGCTGTTCTTGAGCAGAAATATCATGTGTTGAAGACCGAGGGCAACTTTAACAACGAGATCGGACTTCCTCTGACCATCTTCCGCATTCGTGAGGAACATGAAGCTGCTGTTCTGGAAATGGGCATTAGCGACTTTGGAGAAATGACTCGGCTTGGCCGTATGGCGAAGCCTAATATCTGTGTTTTCACAAACATTGGGCTCTGCCACCTGGAAAATCTAAAGGATCGGGACGGAATTCTAAAGGCTAAAACCGAGATGCTGGGGGAAGCCCAGCCCGGTGCCCAGGTGATCTTAAACGGGGATGATGACAAGCTGATTACTTTAAAAGAAAGCCGCACTCCTAAGCCTTGCTTTTTCGGTCTGGAGCCATCCCATGATCTTTATGCTTCCGATATCGAAAATCTGGGACTTAACGGAACACAATGTACCTTTGTTACCAAAGCCGGCAGGTTTCAGGCTCATATTCCCATCCCAGGCCAACATATGGTTTACAACGCCCTGGCCGGAACTGCTGTGGGGCTGGCCCTGAATCTCTCATTGGACGAGATCCAAAAGGGAATCGAACGCCTGATGCCTGTCAGCGGCCGCAACAATCTCATTCACACAGAAAAATGGGATATCTTAGATGACTGCTACAATGCCAACCCTGTATCCATGTGTGCTTCTCTGGATGTGCTAAGCTGTGCTTTGGGAAGAAAGGTAGCAATTCTTGGAGATATGGGGGAATTGGGCGAGAATGAAAAGCTGCTCCACTACAATGTAGGCTGCCATGCGGCAGATGCCAGTATTGATGCAGTCTTTCTTGTGGGTGAATTATCCAAGGAAACCGCACGGGGAATTGAAGCTAAGAATGTGGGTCTGACTTTCCGTCATTTCGATACAAAGCAAGAGCTGATTAACACTCTCCCGTTACTTCTTTCCAAGGGGGATTCCATTCTGGTGAAAGCCTCTCATTTTATGGAGTTTGAGGAGATTGTAGCATATTTAAAGAAAACCGGAGAAAGGAACCCCCTATGAAAAAACTACGATTCGGCATTCTAAGCACCTCTTCCATCGCTCCACGCTTTATCAAAGGCATTCAGGCTACAGCGGGCTGCGAAGCCACCGCCCTGGCTTCCCGCAATCAGGAAAAGGCCCGGGGAAAAGCAGCTCTTTGGGATGTTCCAAAGGCTTATGGAAGTTATGAAGAACTTCTTGACTCCGGCGAAATTGATGTGGCATATGTAGCTATGATTAACAGCAAGCATTATTACTATGCCAAGATGGCTCTGGAACAGGGCAAGCATGTCATCTGTGAAAAGCCCTTTACTTTGAATGCCAAGGAGTCCAAAGAACTTTTTGCCCTTGCACGGGAAAAAGGGCTTTTCATTATGGAGGCCCAAAAAGTACTGTTTCTTCCTGTGGTTCAAGAGTTAAAGGAACTGATTCAGTCCGGATCCTTAGGCAGTATTAAAATGGCTGACTTCTCCAGTTCCTTTGATGCCGGCTACAATTCCTGGTTCTATGACCCGGAAAAAGGCGGCGGCCCTCTCTACGGAAACGCCATATATAGCCTGCAGCTTATGGAATATCTTTTTGACTGCAAGGTCATTCATTGGGCAGGGCTCTGCACCAAAAGCCATACTTCTGTAGAAAATCAATTTTCCGTCTCTATGCTGATGGAAAACGGACTTTTATTCACCAATAAAACAAGCACTTCTGTAACCACTGCCCATGTAGGTTATCTGTACGGAGAAAAAGGATATGCAGAAATTCCCGACTATTGGAAAGCCCGCAAAGCCATTCTTCATTATCCGGATAAAGAACCAGAAGTCTTGGAATATCCCTGTGAATATGAACTGATGTATGAGGTTTTACACGCTGAACAATGTATTCGAAATCACTTAACAGAAAGTCCTGTTATAACAGAGGCTATGACCGTTCATGCGATTGAAGTTCTGAATGAGATTCAAGACATGTGGAATCCATAACCTCCTTATATGCCTTAGGTGCCCCCGCAAGAACCGAAACACCAGTTGCCAATTCCAAATCCTTTCCGTCCCAGCCTGTAATAACACCTCCGGCCTCTGTCAAAATCACAGAAGCTGCCGCATAATCCCAGACGCAAAGTCTGGGAGAAAGGTACGCCGCACTGCGTCCGCAGGCCACATAGCAGATGCTTAGAGCCGCCGATCCAATACTCCTCATATCCATACAAAGATGGGATAATTTCAGCAGACGTTCAAAGATCTCTTTTCGAATCTCCGGCGTATAAGGTGCCGTGTCCATGCAGAGAACCCCCTCTTTCAGGGAATGATCCAAAAAAGCCAGCGGCTTTCCATTGAGATATGCCCCTCCCCCTCTCCTGGCCGCAAACAATTCCTCCCGATAAGGATTGTAAACCACGCCAATCTCTACAATTCCCCATTCCGCCAGCCCCACGCAGATTCCGCAGACAGGAAATCCGCAGATAAAATTTGTAGTGCCGTCTATGGGATCAATAATAAACGTCTTCCCCTCTGCAATTTTTCCCTCAGAATATCCATCCTCTTCTCCTATAAACGCCGCATCCGGCACCAGGGCCGTAAGCTTTTTGATAAGAAAATTCTGAACCATGGAATCATATTTTGTGACAAAGTTGGCGGAACCCGCTTTTGCTTTCATCTCCCCCACAAAGGAGCAGGAACGTATGAGTTCCCCCGCCTCCCGCACCACCTGGCACATCTGTTCCAACAATACTTCCGTCTCCATAAAATCCTCCTCTTTCTATATTCAATGTTGCACTTCTGCTTTCACCATGAGTCGGAAAGTCTCTACAAATGCCGCAGCATATGGTCTTCCGGCAGGGGATGCCCGTTTTTCAACTCCATAGGCTTCATACCGGTCACCCTTTGAAATACACGGCTGAAATACTTAGAATCATTATAACCTATAGCATAGGCGATTTCATAGACCTTTTTATCCGTGTTCTGAAGATATTCCACAGCCGCCCGAATCCGATAAAAAGTCAGCATCTCCAAAAAAGTATAGCCTGTTCGATTTTTAAAGAGTTTGCCAAGATAACTATCACTGATAAACAGAGCATCAGCCACGCTCTTTAAGGTCAGATTCTCCTGATACCTTTCTCTTAGAATTTCCTTTGCCCGATCCAGATATTTGTCCTGAATATTCCGGACATCCATGGAGTATTCTTTCTCTTCCTCCTGATACTGGGCCAGCCTTTGATTCATCACACGCTTCCGGTGAACTCTCTGTGCCGCCTGCTCCATAACCGCCCGCAGTTCCTCGTCATCCACCGGCTTTAACAGGTATTCCTGAACCTCCAGATGGATCGCCTGCTTCACAAGGGCAAACTCATCATAGCCCGACAAAATAATATACTCACAAGTCACCCGCCCCCGCAGCTGCTCTATCATCTCTAAGCCGCTCATTTTAGGCATCTTTACATCTGTAATCACAACATCCGGTTTAAGCTCCAGGATTTTTTTCATCCCTGCCTCACCATCTGCCGCCTCGCCCACAACTTCCATTCCCCACTCCTGCCAGGGCGTTGTCAGACGCAGTCCCTCACGAATCAGTTCTTCATCCTCTACTAAAAGCACCCTTATCATCTATTCCCCCTCCTTATTAGAGGCAGTCCGCTCGCAAAACCAGGGTTACCACAGTCCCCCTGCCGGGATGACTTTCTACCTTAAGGCCGCAGCTTTCATCCCCAAAAAGTCTTGCCCGGCGTTGTACATTATTCAAACCAATATGATGCATTCCCTCCTGCTTAAATTCCAACACATGCTCCAACTCCTGTTCACTCATGCCGATTCCGTCGTCCTCAATCCGAAATACCACAAAGCCACTTCCGGACACCGGATCTCCCTCCCTTTGTCTGCGTTTTCCAACAATCCGAATCCGGCAGGTTTCCGTTGTGCCGGCAAATCCGTGAACAATCGCATTTTCTACTATAGGCTGCAGTATCAGCTTAGGTATATAAAGCCCCATCAGTTCCTCTTCTATATCCACTTCCAAAGAAAGCCTTTCTCCATAATGCTTTTTCTGGATCTCCACAAAAGAGTAAATGATCTCCATCTCATAAGAGATCTCTACCAAATCGCTTTTGGTATTCATAATCCTGCGAAGCACTCTTCCCAAATGTACCGTGATGCTCACTATTTCCTGGTTTTTTCCAAGCTTTGCATTCCATTTAATCAAGTCCAGAGTATTATACAGGAAATGAGGATTCATCTGAAGACTTAAAGACCGTGTCTCCGCAATCCAAAGGCTGTGCTTCTCCTCCTCGATTCTCTCCATCAGTTCTTTCACACGTTTTGTCATAGAGTCAAAAGCTTTCCCAAGCTGCCCGATCTCATCCGCCCGTTCAAAGTTCAGTCGCACGGACAGATCTCCCTCTTCCACCTTTCCCATGGTTTCAATCATTTCCTCAATAGGATCACTGACAGACTTGGCCAGTCGGCGGGAGAAAATAAGTGCCAGCAGAATGCTTACCAGCACTCCGACCGCCATAGCCCACAGCAGGGGCTTCATAATCACGGAAAGAGTTCCGGATGGTATCTCCTGCATCATGGTAAGCCCTGTCTGTTCACTGCGACTAAAGGCATAATTATTCTCTGTAATCCCCTCCATCTCCTGCGTTTCCCTGCAAAAACCGTAATCTCCGGCTTTGCCAAGTCCCTCAAAAGCCGTTCCCCCTGAGTGATAAATGACGGAAGCATTTTTATTGACAATCAGGGTATTGGTGTTGTACTGATCCGAACATTCAATCACAATGGCATCCAACGCACTTCTCGGTATCTCTACCAGCAGATACCCCAGAATCTCCCCCTCCCCATTACGGCAGGCTTTCGCCATGCAAAGACGATCCTCCGAGCTTAAAAAGGCATCCTTTGCCATTGCATAGAGGGCCACCTCCTTAGAAAGGCTTGCCTTTCGGAAGATGCCCCAATTGGGAAATTCTTTATTCAAATGAATTCCGTCCTTGGAAGTGGAGATACACTTTTGATCTGACATGCGGATTGCACTGATGGTAATTCTCTGTGCATAGCTGTTCCTCAGCATGTAAAGTTCCTGTATCAGGGCATTTTCATCCTGAGGATCTCCTCTCATAAAAGAGCCCACCCCATCGTTGGAATCCAGTTCCTGAATCATCTCCCGATAATTCTGAAGCGTACTATCCACAGTTACCCGGATGCGTTCTGCGGTTACCTGACACGCCTCTTTTAGATTGGTCTGATACAGGCCGTAAAAGACACCTCCCGTCACAAACCCCATCAACAGGACAAATACCAGGCAAACCGCAAACATAGATGTAAAGATCCGGTAAAAATAACTTTCTTTAATCTTCTTATGCATATCTCATTCTCTTCTAAACAACGCTCTTTCCGCCGGAGATCTTATGGAATACCAGCAGGCAGATAATGGTCGCCAGAGTCAGAATTGTGGACAGGGCAGCCGCCTGACCGTAAGCATCATTATTTACACAGTTAAAAATCGCAACCGGAATAGTCACTGTCTTTCCGGTATATAAAATCAAAGTGGCACTCAGTGTATTGATTACACTGATTAGACTTAATACCGCTCCGGAAATGACCCCGGGAATCATCAACGGCACCGTCGTTTTAAAGAAAGTCTTCATAGGCGGTACGCTTAAGCTAATAGACGCTTCCTCTACGGATTTGTCAATCTGGTACAAAATACCCACGCTGGAACGCATGGTGTATGGCAGTTTCCGAATAACAAAGGACAATATGATTATCCACATGCTTCCCGTCAAAACTATCGGACCCTGATTGAAAGATACCGTGAGGCAAATACCGAGAACCGCTCCCGGAATCACGTAAGGGAACATCAAAAGCAGGTCAATGAGGTTTGCCGTAAATCCCTTTCTCCTTACGATCAGATAGGAACCTAAAAGTCCCAGGAACACAATAATCGCCAGGGCAATGAAGCCATAGAGGAACGTATTGGTAATACTCTGCCCCAGCTTGTTTACCACATTTCGATAGCTGTCCAGGCTAAATCCAGGCACAAAGATTGGTCCGTTCGTTTTCAGAAATGACTGGATGGTTACCGTAATCTGCGGGAGCACGGACAGAAAGGATACGAAAAATACCACTGCCGTCGCCAGAAGCTTTTTTGCCCTGGGAAGCTCTACTACCTTAGGTGGCCGCAGACTGGTCATATTATAACTCTTGCTGTCCACAAAACGCTTCTGAACAAAGAGCACCGCCAGAGCAATCACAATGATAATAACGCTCAGTGCACTTGCAAAGCTGGTATCTGTTCCCACCTCATTCAAAAATTCTTTGTATATAATAACAGGAAGAGTATTGTAGCCCTCGCCAATCAGCCGGGGCGTACCGAAGTCCGCCAAAGCCGTCATGAAAACCATCAGGGCAGCGGAAAGTATGGTGGGCGTTATCACCGGGAAAGTTATCTTAAGGATTCTCTGAATTCCGGACACACCCAGATTTTCACTGGCCTCCTCCAAAGATGCATCAATACTGCCAAGAGCACCGGACACATAGAGGTATACCATGGGATACAGCTTTAAGGTAAACACCAGTACAATCCCCTTAAAGCCATAGATCTCCCCCATCTGAATCCCTACAGAAGCCAGCAGCTTGGTAATAAAGCCTGCCCGCCCAAGCAGTGTAATCCATGCATAGGCTCCGATAAAAGGCGGAGAAAGCATGGACAGCACTACCATTACATAGATCATCCTTTTTAGATACAGATTAAACCGGGTTCCGATATATGCCAGGGGAACACCCAGACACGTTGCAAGAATCGTGACCACAGTACTAATCACCAGACTGTTTCTCAATGCTTCTTTATAATAACGCTTTTGAAAGAATTTCAAATAATTTTCCAAGGTAAAGGCATTGGTCTCGCCGTTGTGGAAACTCTGAATAATCAAATTTAAAAACGGATACACAATAAACAGCAGACATACGATCAGGATCAAAAGGCTGACAATGGTCCAAAAGTTGAATTTATCCATATGAAAGTGCTCATACAGTTTTTTCTTATTTGCTTTTTCCATCTGAGACTCCTTTCCCTTAAACCATAAGTGATTTCTCTGTCTGTGCATCAAAAATACAGATCCTGTTTTCCATCAGGTTCAGACTGACCCGATCTCCGGCTTTTCGAACCGTATCCATGCGATCCGTATATTCATTGATTTCAATGATTTGGTTATTTTCCAGCTGAATCTCATAGTTCATAAAGTCTCCCAGGAAAGTGGCAAGTGTAATCGTTCCCAGAAGTTCTCCCTCTTTTGGCTCATCCAAAAGAACGTATTCCGGACGAATGGAAACTTTCACCCTTCCCTCAAAGTCCTTTTTCATGGGAAGTTCAAGCTTTTTCTTCCCAAGTATGGTGACCGTCCCATCTTTTGCCGTTCCGTCCAGAAAACTGGAGGTTCCAATAAAATTGGCCACAAACATATTGGAAGGCTTTGTATATATCTCTTTCGGCTCTCCCACCTGTTCCACGGTTCCATCATGGATAACCGCAATTCGATCTGAGATAGACAGGGCCTCTTCCTGATCGTGGGTTACATAGATGGTAGTAATATTCAATTGCTTCTGGATCTTTTTGATTCCCGTACGCATGGTAACACGCAGCTTTGCATCCAGGTTGCATAAAGGCTCATCCATAAGAAGCACATCCGGATGAATCACAATTGCACGGGCCAATGCAACTCTCTGCTGCTGTCCTCCGGAAAGCTGACTGGGCATCCGATCTTTCAGTTCGTCAATCTGCATCATCTTCATGGCTTCCATGGTGCGATCTTCCAGCTCCCGGCCTTTGATCTTCCGGGCTTTCAGGCCATAAGCCACATTATCCTTTACCGTCATATGGGGAAAGATCGCATAATTCTGGAATACCATTCCGATGTTACGCTTATCCGCAGGAATATGGTTGATGACTTTCTCATTGAAATAAATGGCTCCCTCATCAATAGGGTTAAAGCCGGCAATCATTCGAAGCAATGTGGTTTTCCCGCAGCCCGAGGGCCCCAGGAGGGTGAAGAACTCTCCCTCATTGATATCCAAATTGATATGATCACATGCCTTAAAGCTTCCATATACTTTTGTAGCATCTACAATTTTAACTCTCTGACTACTCATTTTTCCTCCTATTACAAGTTCCGTAATATCCCATCAATACACCCCGATCTAAATCAATTCCCAGCCGCAGATGCATGCGTCTGTAAATTGATTTGTGCATTGATGGGATATTACTGATTTAAAGTTGCTACGCAACAGTACTAAAGGGGCAGCGACAGACGCCACCCCTTCCAACCTCAAGACTTTTTATCTTGTGATATAATCATTCCATGTATCATTGAACTCTTCTGTGTGGGAAGATGTCCAGTCAATATCCATTTCTACAAAGGCAATGTTCTCCCATGCTTCCATGGTGTCCGGATCTGCAACGTCCGTGCGAACGGAACGGCGGTTCAGTGCTCCAAGCTGAGACTGCACTTCCTTACTGCTCAGATAGTCAATAAACATCTGTGCACTCTTGGGGTTCTTGCAGTCCTTAACAATTCCGCAGCCAGAGGGACTGGAAGACGTACCCTCGCTGGGGTATACGATTGCAATGCTTGCACCTGACTCCATATATCTGAGGGCTGCTTCCTCATAGGTCAGTCCAATCAGATACTCCCCGTCGGCAACTCCCTTGTACACGCCTGAAGAAGAACTGATAACCTTGCCATCCATATTCTCAACTAACTTTTCTACAAACTCATAACCCTCTCCGTCTGTACCGTAGGCCAGGATGATAGACATAATGCAGGCAAATGCAGAAGAGGATGATGTAGGATCTGCACATGCGATCTTTCCTTTATATTTTTCGTCCAAGAGGTCTCCCCAACTTGTGGGAGCTTCATTTTCCGGAATCAATTCCGTGTTGTAAACCATAACCATGGGGCCCATGTCAAAGCCGGTGTAGTATCCGTTGGGATCCAGAGCCTCAGGCTTTAAGCTTGCTTCCTCTGAACTGGTGTAGGGCTGAAGCAAATCCTGATTTGCCCGATATGTATCAATTACACCGCCCCACACAACGTCTGCCTGGGGATTGCCCGCCTCTGCCTTAATACGTGCGAATAGAGAAGAGGTTCCATCCTGTACCAGACTTACCTTGATGCCTGTCTGTTCCTCAAATTCCTGAATGATAGGATCTGCCCACTCGGTAGAATTAGAGTAATACAAGGTCAGTTCTCCCGTATCGGCAAGTTCACCTGAACTTTCCGCTTCTTCCGTCCCTCCCGTCTCTTCCGGAGCCTCCGCTTCGCCGCTCTCAGCCGGTTCGGCTGCCGGTGCTTCTTTACTGCCGCAGGCAGCAAGAGAGGTCATTGCTACAACCAGTGCCATTACAATTGCTATTTTTCTTTTCATGCTTCTTCCCTCCATTTTAATTTTTTCTTATTGAACTATTAATGTTCCATAAGATATACTTAACCGGTTGCCCGAAGCCGCCCGGCATGTATACACTTTTCCTTTCTTTTGTACTATTTGACATATATTTTCATATCGCTTTTATTTATTATCGTCATTTTATTTATAATTTACTATTATTTTACCTCTTTTTTATGCATTTTACAGTAAGACAAAACAGCAAAAAAGTGTGGCAAAACGGCAATCCTCTTTTCAATGGAGTTTTTTGGGAAAAAATCAAATTTCTAACAAATTCCCACAAAATCCCATTGTTTTTGCTTGACATTTGGGCCGAGATAGGCTAGTATAAGTGGTGCATTGAAGTATATTTTTGATGAATTTGATTCACATGTTTTGTAGGTCATCATTCTATGCATGATGCTTACAAAACATGTTTTTTTATCTCGGAGAAGATATGCGGAATAGTACTTAAATTAGGAGGTATCTTTTAATGAACAAAGGTACAGTAAAATGGTTCAACGGCACAAAAGGATATGGTTTCATTACCAACTCCGAGACTGGCGAGGACGTATTCGTACACTTCTCCGGCATTGTGGCCGAGGGATTCAAGACACTGGAAGAGGGGCAGTCCGTAACTTTTGACATCACGGAGGGCAATCGTGGACCCCAGGCAACCAATGTAGTCGTTGTAGCTTAAGTTTCACAAAAGAAAGGGGCTGTCGGAAAAGTCGGTTGACTTATTTCCCGGCAGCCTCTTTCTTTGTATCATTGTTTTCTATTCCACCTCTATTACGGCTCCATCCTCACTTCTCGTATAGTGCCGCAGAAAATCCCAGGCAACAAAGGCTTCATTTTTATTTAATTCATGTTTCGCCCCATCAATCAATATCATCTGGCCAAAAGGAACCGTGTATCCCTCTTTATAATGATTGCTGAATGTCCAGGTCTTCCCATCAATGGTGCTCGTCTCTACCTCATCCGGCTCATATCCCCAGTACTCCGTCTTGTCAAAGTTCTTGGCCTCCCCATGCTCCAGAAGATGGTTATACCGCATCAGGGACTCGATCCCCCATACCTCATCATCTATAACACGCTTGGCACCGGAATCCATCTCCAACGTCAGATCCTCACTGCCCTGTATAATCTGAAATGGCATCTCATAAGGGGAGCTCAGATGCTTAATGGGCATCATCCAGCTCATGCAGCTAATTGCCGCAAAAACCTGTGGGTAGTCGTTCACCAGTGCCGTAACCGCCCCTCCTCCGTTGGAAAAGCCCGTGGCGTAAATCCGCGTGGTATCCACCGGATAATTTTCTATGGCGTAATTTACCGACTCCATCAGCCGGTCCGTCTGGCTGTAGGATTCCGTGGTTTTATACTTTGGCATCAGCACCATGAAGTCCTCCTCCTGAGCCTGTTCCCACCATCCTGCCGCTTTCACTTTATCCTCGGCATTCCGCCCCGGTGAACAAAGCATCAGCACCAGTGGCCGTTCCTGATCCGGTGTATCCTCCATGGAATCCGGCAGGTAGATCCAGCCGGTCTCTCCACTCTCTGTGGTATATTCTACTTCTTTCATACCCTCATCCCTTTTTCCGGAGCACCCGGAAAGCAGCAATGTAATGATTACAACGATACCTACGAACCGTTTCATTCGTATCCTTACCCCTTTCTCAAAACATCTTATTCTTCTCTTTCCCCATCATCCTTTGGCGTTTCTCCCGCCAGCTTCAACAGATTCTCTATCTCCTCCACCGGCATATCCATATACATAGCCAGTTCATCCACGGAAACCTTTCGCTCCAGTTCATCTGTTAGCTTCCTGATCTCATCCCTCAGATGATTCAGGCGATCCACCAAAAGACTTCCGGCCTCTTTCTCCGTATGGTCATCCTCCACCGCCTGGGACATTGTGCGGCA
Organism: uncultured Lachnoclostridium sp.; assembly: GCA_948330435.1. Lineage (GTDB taxonomy): Bacteria > Bacillota > Clostridia > Lachnospirales > Lachnospiraceae > Laedolimicola. The sequence goes on from CAOJBY010000019.1 coordinate 27,475, forward strand.
AATCTCCTGGCGAAGATATTCCAAAGGCGTACTCTTTGGCGGACGCATTCCCAGGGTCTCCAGTGCCAGCATCAATCCGATATTCCCCTCCTGGACCAGATCTCCAAGGGAAAGCTCCTGCCCCCGAAAATCATGTGCAAGCCGCAAAACCTCCGGCAGCATCTGTTCCGTAAGCTTCGCTTTCGTCAGTTCATCACCCGTCTCCTCCACCTGACGGCACAGGGCCAGAAGCTCCTGCTCCTCCAAAAGTTCCAAACACGCAAGTTCTGCCTGATAATTTTTCAGAAAATGTCTTTCTTCTTCTGACAAGGGCTGCTTTTCCTGCTGCTGCTTTTCCTGCTGCTTTTTTTCTTCCTCTTCTTTTGCGGGCACATAACCAGCCACAACTATCTGGCGGGAAGCCAGATAAGCAAAAATCAACTCATACTGCTCCTCTGACAATTCCATCGCAGAAAAAAATTCCCGCACCTGATCCCCCGTCAGGCGATTCCCGTTTTTCCCGGCCAGTTCTCCAAGCTCCGTCAGTCTATTCTGAAATTCCTCTCGATTCATAGCCCCTCCTTTGACCTGCATGTCTGGCCAACGTCTTTTTTTAGTATACTTAAAATTATGCCCATTTGAACATAATCCCTGATTGTTCTCAGCACGTCATTAATGCCACATTCTCAATCCCGGCTGTTTGAGGGAACATATCCACAGGCTGTACCTCTTTCAGCTCATAGCCGCCCTCGCACAGAATCTTCAGATCCCGGGCCAGCGTAGCCGAGTCACAGCTCACATAGACAATGCGTTTCGGTGCCATGGAAAGCATCGTGTCAAGGCAGGCCCTGTCACAGCCCTTTCTCGGCGGATCCACCACAATCACATCCGCCCTGATTCCTTTTTCCCGATACATCCCCGGCAGTATCTCTTCCGCCTTTCCCTCGTAGAACTCTACATTGGAAATGCCGTTAATCTCCGCATTCTTCCTGGCATCCTCTATGGCTTCCGGAACCACCTCCACCCCATAGACCTTTCCCGCTTTCTGTGCCAGAAATAAGGAAATCGTCCCAATGCCGCAATACAGGTCCCAGACAGTCTCCGTTCCCGTAAGCCCCGCATAGTTTAAAGCCGTCTCATAAAGCTTCCTGGTCTGTACCGGATTCACCTGATAAAACGACAGTGGAGAGATCCGATACCAAATGCTTCCGATTCGATCTGTAATAAACGTCTCTCCCCGAACGGGCAGAAGCTTTTCCCCCATAATCACATTGGTGTTCTTCCGGTTCACATTCAGGGTCAGACTGGTCATCCCCGGAATAGCAAATAACCTGTCTGCCAGTCGCTCTATCCCCGGAAAACGCTCCCCGTTGAGCACAAGACAGACCATCAGTTCTCCGGTGGCAAAGCCCTTGCGTATCAGTACATGCCGCAAAAGCCCCTCTCCGGACACCTCATCATAGGGCGAGATTCCCTCTTTTTCCATAAATTCCAGGATAATTTTCAGAATCTCCCGATTCTCCGACACCCCCAGAACACAGTCCGTATTCGGAATAATGCTGTGGGTCCTGCTTGCATAAAACCCGGTTACGACTCTTCCCTCACGATCCCGTCCAATCGGAAATTGTGCCTTATTCCGATAATGAAAAGGCTCCTCCATTCCAATCACAGGAAGCAATGGAGGATTGGCAAAGCCCCCTATGCGAATCAATTGATTCCGAACCTTTTCTTCCTTATATTCCAATTGCTTTTCATAGGAAAGGGCCTGTATCTGGCAGCCGCCGCATGACCGGTGAAGAGGGCATGCCGGCTCCCTGCGGTCCGAAGAAGCTTTAATAAGCTTCATCATTCGTGCATAGCCGTAAGTCTTCTTCACTTTCAGCACTTTCGCTTCAATCACGTCCCCCGGAAACGCGTCCTTAACAAACAATGGAAAGCCATCGACCTTTCCGATGCCCTCCCCCTCGTTTCCCATTCCCTCTATTGTCAGTGTAAGCAAATCATTCTTATTCACATTCCACTCCCATTCTCTCCCACCTAATCCTCCATCTACTGCGGAACATTTGGCTGTACACCATACTGAGAACTTCTGCGGATATTGGATTCAAAGAACCGGTTATAGCCCAGCCAGTCCTGATTGGTTCCTGCGGACTTAAAGATCTCTTTCATAATCTCCATCTTCGCATCCGTATTGTCCGCCATATTAAGTGCCACTGCCTCGATAAGGGCCGGCTTCTTGGGCGAGCCATACTCCAACTCCCCATGGTGAGCCAGAATGCAATGCTTCAGCTCGTGTTCCAGCTTCCTGGGAAAGCCGGGAATTCTGTGAGCCCGTTCTCCCACCATCTCACTGCCCATGGCAATATGGCCCAGAAGCTGTCCCTCATCCGTATAGTCATTTTCCGGGAAATCCGACAATTCGTAAATCTTGCCAATGTCATGGCACATGGCCGCCGTATACAAAAGATCCCGATTCAAAACAGGATATGCCTTTACATAATATTCACAAAGCTTACACACGCTTAAGGTATGCTCAAGAAGCCCTCCTACAAAGCTGTGATGCACGGACTTTGCCGCCGAATGAAACTTGAAAGCCTTAATAAAAGCTTCATCCTTTACAAAAAAATCCTGCAAAAGAGTCCGCAGATGAGGTTCTTTCACCTGATTTGCAATCTCCATCAGTTCCCGGTACATCACCTCGATATCCCTATCACTCACCGGCAGATAATCGGACGGAGTATATTCACTTTCCCTGGCCTTTCTGGTACGCTTGATATTGAGCTGCAGGGTTCCCTGAAAGCTGGTTACTTCCCCCATAATATCCACGTAATCCAGAACTTCAAATTCCCCGATGCCCTGAGAGTTCGGATCCCAGATCTTAGAATCAATGGTTCCCGTCTTATCCTGCAGAATCACATTTTCATAAGTCTTGCCGTTCTTTGTCACCGCAGACTGCTTATATTTGCACAGATAGACACCGGAGATTCGATCCCCCTCCCGAAAACTGTCAATATATTTCATAATGCCCTCCTCAATCCTTATCTACAGGCGATTAAGCGTAACGCTGCAGGGAATCTCCTTATACCCCTCTTTACCCAGACGCATCACGCTAACCTGAATAACCTGTTCTCTGGAAAACTTAAGCAGCATCTCCTGTATCTCGGAAATACTGGTAATCGCTTGACCGCTAATCTCCGTAATCACATCTCCCTGCTGGATCCCCGCATCCATAGCCGGAGAATTCATCTCCACACTGGTGACATAGACACCCACCGGAATAGACTGCTCCTCTGCAATCTCCTCCGTCACATCCGTCCCCATAATTCCGATATATACCAAATCCTGACTGTTGGAGAGATGCTCTATCACATCCTTAACGCCCGAAATCCCGTAAGCCGTCAGGGAATCCTTGCCACCCGGTCCCCGGTACTCCTGTTCAATCAGCCCCACAATCTGTCCCTCCGGATTCACCAGCACTCCGCTGCTCTCGGAAGCTTTCCACATGTCGGTTAGAAGAAGATCGTACTCCCCGTCAATCACGCTGACCGGATAGCTGGAGGAAACGAGATTTCCATACAAGACGGAACCGGAGATCCCGGCAGGACTTCCTACGGCAATCACCAGATCTCCCGCTCTCATATTTCTGGAACTTCCCAGATTCGCCATCTGAATCTGTTCCATAGCACCCTCCGGAACATCGGCAAGATTGACACTGAGCACCGCCAGATCCGTAACCGTATCATAATTCTTAAGAACCGCATCCACACTGTCACGGTTTACCAAAGTCACCTGCAGTTGATCCGCCGAACTCACCCGGGAATAAGTCGTAAGGACTAAAAGTTCCACACCATTATTTCCAACAAGAAGCCCGCTGGCCTGCTCCCTGCTCTCGTAGGTCTCGTTGAACCAGTCCGTATCACTGCCTGTTGCCGTTACTGTAACCAGACTTTTCGTGCATTCATCGGCCACTCCCTTGAGCTTGGCATAAAGCTTTTTGTAATCCTCAAGCTCCAATTCTCTGGTCTCTGTAATCACAAGAGGTTCCTGAGGTACTTCCGGCTCCTGAGGTACCTCCGGCTCCTCCTCCTCTTTCGGGAAACTAATCTCGGTCCTTTCCTCCTCATGAAACCGTTCTTCCATAAAGGGGTATGATACCACGAAAACAAAGCAGGCAACCACTCCGCACACGACTGCCAGGACCAGTTGAAAAACCACCTTGCGAAAGGTCCTGTTCTGATAAAACCGCTGACGTTTAATCTTTTCCTTTACAAACGAAAATTCTTCGTCCTGATGTTTTTCCTCCGCCATAAGATTCCTCCACATTTGCTGAATCTACTGACTACCGTAAGCTTCTTTCATTTTAATACATTTTGCCTTTTCTGTCCAGTAACATCCATTTATAACAATCATTTTACAATAAAAGTTCTTTCTTTTGCATGAAAATTAGAGTAGAATAGAGTGTATGAACGAGAAAGCATTAAAAACACTGGAATACAACAAAATAATTGAACAATTGGCAGAGCTTGCATCCAGCCCCGGAGGACAAAAACGCTGTCTGTCCCTTTTGCCCGAGTGCACACTTCCCAAGATATTACAGGCACAAAAAGAGACGGATGACGCCCTGAAGCGTCTATATAAAAAGGGCAGCATCTCCTTTTCCGGCACTTTTGACGTGGGGGCTTCTTTTAAGCGTCTGGAGATCGGCGGGGCATTAAATATCACGGAGCTTCTTCAGGTATGCAGTCTGTTGGAGACAGCCGGACGGGCCAAACGCTATTCACGGGGAGAGGATATGGATGAGGAGACCGAAGATTCATTAGCCCCTCTCTTTTCAGCCCTTGAGCCATGCACACCCCTTTCCTCCGAGATTCGCCGCTGTATTCTCTCAGAGGATGAAATAAGCGATGACGCAAGCTCCGCACTTCGCCAGATCCGAAAGGAGATTCGAACGGCCAATGGACGGATTCATTCCACATTATCCGGCTTGGTAAACGGAGCGTCCCGAAGCTATCTTCAGGATGCAGTGATCACCCAGAGAGGTGGACGCTACTGCGTTCCTGTCCGGGCTGAGTACCGAAGCCAGGTCCCTGGTATGATTCACGATCAATCCTCAACCGGATCTACTCTTTTTGTGGAGCCAATGGCCGTAGTAAAGCTGAATAATGATCTAAAGGAGCTCTACTTAAAAGAACAGGAGGAGATCGAACACATTCTGGAACGGTTAAGCGAAGAGACAGCTTCCCTGGCAGAATCCATTCTTGAGAATTATGAACTTTTGACGGAACTGGATTTCATTTTTGCAAAAGCCTCTTTGGCCAAGGCCATGAAAGCCACCCGTCCCTATTTTAATACCAAGGGTGAGATCCATATTAAGGAAGCCCGGCATCCTCTGCTGGATCCCAGGCGTGTAGTTCCTGTTACCATTCGTCTGGGAAGGGACTTTGATCTTCTGATCGTGACAGGCCCCAATACAGGCGGAAAAACCGTGTCCCTGAAGACTGTTGGACTGTTAACCCTTATGGGTCAGGCAGGACTTCAGATTCCCGCAGCTCCTCACTCGGATTTGTCATTATTCGAAGATGTGTATGCAGATATCGGGGATGAACAGAGCATTGAGCAGTCCTTAAGTACGTTTTCCTCCCATATGACTAACATTATCCGGATCTTAAAAGAGGCTTCCCTAAACTCTCTGGTGCTTTTTGACGAGCTCTGTGCGGGAACCGATCCCACAGAGGGTGCCGCTTTGGCCATTTCGATTCTCTCCCATCTGCATAAGATGGGAATTCGCACCATGGCTACCACCCATTACAGCGAACTAAAGGTCTTTGCCCTCTCCACCCCGGGAGTAGAGAACGCCTCCTGTGAATTCAATGTAGACACCTTAAGTCCTACCTATCGTCTATTGATTGGCATTCCCGGCAAGAGCAATGCATTTGCCATCTCTTCTAAGCTGGGACTTCCGGATTTCCTCATCGAAGAAGCCAGGAAGCATTTAAGCGAACAGAACGAAAGCTTCGAAGATCTCCTTGCCGATCTGGAGATCAGCCGCCGGACCAGTATACAGGAGCAGGAAGAGATCCGTCTCCACAAGGAAGAGATCGCACGTCTTCGGACCGCACTGGAAAAGAAACAGGAAAAGCTGGAGGACCAGAGAGAACGCATTCTTCGGGAAGCCAACGAGCAGGCACGAAAGGTGCTTCAGGAAGCAAAAGCTTATGCGGACCAGACCATGAAAGACTTTCACAAGTTTGGCAAATCCAATATCTCCGTAAGCGAGATGGAGGCGGAACGTGCCCGTCTACGGGAACGTATTCAAAAGACCGAGGAAAAGCTTTCTTTGAAAAAGGAACAAAAGCCCAAAAAGGAGCTGAAGCCCTCCGCACTTCACCTGGGAGATTCCGTTCGTGTGTTAAGCCTGAACCTGACCGGAGCCGTCTCCTCTCTTCCAGATGCAAAAGGAAATCTTTTCGTACAGATAGGCATCCTGCGTTCACAGGTAAATATCTCAGATCTGGAGCTTATTGACGAACCCGTGATCACCGGTAAGAATTTCAGCAAAAGCGGAACCGGCAAGATCAAGATGAGCAAATCCGCCAGCATCAGTACGGAGATCAACCTGATTGGTATGACTGTAGATGAAGCCCTGGCCCATCTGGACAAATATCTGGACGACGCATCCCTGGCTCATCTTCCCTCTGTACGCATTGTTCATGGCAAAGGAACCGGGGCTCTCAGAAAGGCGGTCCACAACCATCTGAAACGGTGCAAACATGTAAAATCTTTCCGTCTCGGTGAATTCGGCGAGGGAGATGCCGGTGTCACCATTGCGGAGTTTAAATAAGGAGACAGACAGTTATGGTAGCAAAACAAAAAATTCTCATTGTAGACGACGACACCAATATTGCGGAGCTTATCTCCCTTTATCTGACCAAAGAATGCTTTGAGACCATGATGGTTCATGACGGCGAGGAAGCTCTGGCTGTCTTTGACACCTTTTCGCCCAACCTGATACTTTTGGATCTGATGCTTCCGGGCATTGACGGATATCAGGTCTGCCGGGAGATTCGTGCCAAATCCGCCACTCCCATTATCATGCTTTCCGCCAAAGGGGAGGTCTTTGACAAGGTTCTTGGGCTGGAACTGGGTGCTGATGACTATATTATCAAGCCCTTTGATTCCAAGGAACTGGTTGCCCGGGTAAAGGCCGTTCTCCGCCGCTATCAGCCAGCCAAGCCGGAACCTCAGAAGTCCTCGGCCAAGGTGGTGGAATATCCGGAACTTGTTATCAATCAGACCAATTATTCCGTTCTTTATCAGGGGAAACCGGTAGACATGCCGCCCAAGGAACTGGAGCTTCTCTATTTCCTTGCCTCCTCCCCGAACCAGGTTTTCACCCGGGAGCAGCTTCTGGATCATATCTGGGGTTATGAATATATTGGAGACACCCGGACCGTAGATGTTCATATCAAACGTCTCCGGGAAAAGATCAAGGACCATCCTACCTGGAGTTTATCCACCGTATGGGGGATCGGGTATAAGTTCGAAGTAAGGGGCTGACAGAGCAATGAAACATTCCCTTTTTCTAAAATTTATATTGACCTATGTGGTTTTCGGTTTCTTAAGCTTTTTTATCATTGCCACTTTCAGTTCTCAGATGACCCTGAATCATCTGACTTCCCAACGGGCGGAGAATCTTTATAAGGAAGCCAATTATATCTCCACCAACTTTGTGCGAAGTTATTACTCCCGAAGCTATGACACGGATTCCCTCCGGGCCATTCATTCTCAGTTTCAGGCCCTGGATACTTATCTCGGAGCATCCATCTGGCTGTTGAATTCCGACGGAAGCATTCTGGTTGATTCCGATGTGAGTTTTACGGAGGATTCCTCTCTGCCTATAAGCGACTTTGATCCCACTGATATGGGCAATCGCTATTATATGATTGGTAACTTCTATGATACCTTTGAAGAAGAGATGCTCTCTGTGGCTGCTCCCATTACCTACAACTTCAGGACCAGAGGTTATGTACTCATTCACATTCCCCTGTCTTCTATTGAGCATGAACGGGATCAGATTTTGAATATTACTTATCTGACGGTTCTTCTGGTATTCCTTCTCTCCCTTTTGGTACTGGCTGTATTTACCTTTACCGTGTATCGGCCATTGATGAAGATTACCGAAGCCGCCCGGCAGTATGCTCAGGGAAACTTCAACTATACACTGGAAATCTATGAGGAGGATGAGATCGGGCAATTATCGGATACTTTAAACTTCATGGCCCAGGAGCTTCGGGAAACAGACGAATATCAGAAAAAATTCGTAGCCAATATTTCTCATGATTTTCGTTCTCCTCTGACCTCTATCAAGGGGTATCTGGAAGCCATTCTGGACGGTACTATCCCTCCGGAAATGCAGGAAAAATATCTGAATACGGTTCTCATGGAGACGGAACGGCTGAATAAGCTTACCAGCGGCCTACTGGCCCTGAACTCCTTTGACACCAAACGGAATCGGTTGGATATCACGGATTTTGACATTAACGGAGTGATTAAGAATACCATTGCTTCCTTTGAAGGTCAGTGCCGGGATCGCCGCATCACCCTTGAACTTCTCTTTGATGCCAAGCAGCAATATGTATCTGCGGATATGGGGAAGATTCAGCAGGTTACGTATAACCTGTTAGATAACGCCATTAAGTTCAGCCCAAACGACTCCGTCATTACCATTGAAACTACCCTGCGGCATGAAAAGGTCTTTATCTCCATAAAGGATGAGGGAATCGGAATTCCCAAAGACAGCATGAAGAAAATCTGGGAGCGTTTTTACAAGACGGACGCTTCTCGTGGCAAGGATAAGAGAGGAACCGGTTTGGGGCTGTCGATTGTAAAAGAAATCATCACCTCCCACGGAGAGCACATTAATGTTATCTCCACAGAGGGGGTAGGAACAGAATTCATCTTCACCCTGCCCCGGGTGCAGGAATCAAAGGAGGATTTATAATCTATGATCAGGAACACTACTGCAAAAGTATCTTTTCGGCGTTTAACCGCCTTGCTTCTTGCCGGCTCTCTTATTTTTTCTATAGCTGCCTGTAAGCCAAAGAAAAGCCCGGAGGAAATACAGGAAAGCTTTGATGCCTTTACGGATGAGATCTTTATTTCCGATGTAACAGAAAATATCGTCAATCTTCACTGGACTCTGGCTTTCCCTGAGAACTTTGGAATTGAAGATTACAAAATATCTTTTGGCGATTTTTCCGAGGAATACGAAGAAGAATCTTTCAAGGAACTGCGTGATATGCTGAAAAAGCTGGACGAATTTGATCGTGAGCTTTTGACGGAAGAACAGCAGCTCACTTACGATATTATGCGTACCTACGGAGAAGACACTTTAAAGACAAAAGGGTTCCGGCTTTATTATGATTACCTTTCCCCCACCAATGGGGTTCAGTCTTACCTGCCCACGCTCCTTACCGAATATAAGTTTTATAAAGAGCAGGACGTATCGGATTATCTGGATGCTCTTGGTCTTTTTCCGGATTATTTTGCCGACTTAATCGCTTTTGCCAAAGAACAGGCAGATGCGGGATTTTTCATGCCGGATTTTGAAGCGGACAAGGTGATTGATCAGTGTCAGCAGTTTATGGCGGATCCGGAAACCCACTATATGATTGACAGCTTCAATCTTCGCCTGGACGAGACAGACTTTCTCTCAGAGGAGGACAAGGTTGTTTATCGGGAGGAAAATGAGCATCTGATTCAGGATGTGGTGATACCCGCCTACGGTTATCTGGCAGAAGAGCTTGGAAAGCTGAAAGGATCCGGGAAAAATGATGCTGGTCTTTATTATTTTGATAAGGGACGGGAATTTTATGAGCTTCTTGTCCGGGATTCCACCGGCTCCGACAAGTCCGTAAAGGAAATCGAAAATATGATTCTGGATAAGATGCAGACAGATCTGGAAACTATCTGGAATATGGCTTTGGACGGGGATGCCTTTGACCGAATGATGGATTGCCCGGTGGAACTGGACGATCCTTATGAGGTGCTGAACCTTTTGAAAGACGGGATTGCCAGAGATTTTCCTGTGCCGGATGAGCTTCCCTTTGAAGTGAATTATGTTCCGGCATCCATGGAGGAGTATATGAACCCGGCTTACTATATTCTTCCCCCTATTGACTATCTGGAGAATAATGTTATCTACATCAATAATGCTCATTCTACGGATGATATTGAACAGTTTGTCACCCTGGCACATGAGGGTTTCCCTGGTCATCTCTATCAGACCACTTATTTCTATGGTAAGAATCCGTCTGCCATCCGAAAGCTTTTTGGCTTCTCCGGATACTCAGAGGGGTGGGGAACCTACGCAGAGGTGTATGCCTACCGCCTGGCCGGAATTGACGATACGATGATTCTTCTGAATGAACTCAACAAGTCTTATTCCTTTGCCCTCTATTGTCTGGCTGATATCGGCATCAATTATGAGGGGTGGACTTTCGAGGATACTCAGGACTTTCTGGGCGTTGATGAGGAAACCTGCCGTGAGGTCTATGAGATTCTGGTGGAAGAGCCTGCTCTTTACCTGGCCTACTATGGAGGTTATCTGGAATTTGTAGAGCTTCGGGAAAAGGCGGAGGAAGCACTGGGCGAGCAGTTTGATCTGAAAGAATTCCACACCTTCCTGCTGGATGTGGGACCTGCTCAGTTTGAGATTATTGAAGATCGGTTGGATAAGTGGCTGGATGCTCGGTAGAGCATCCAACTGGCTGTAACCTTTTCATACAAGTGATTTCACTATAAAAGAATATAAACAATTAAATCTTGTTATCACAATAAAGTCAGCACCTTCTTTATTCCATTTTGACTTCCAATCTTTAAAATAAGAATGGAACATTCTTCCAAATTGTATTGCAGAGATACTTCCTCTAATTCTAATAAACTTTCATCTACCTTGATACAATATCAAATTCTATCCCTTATAATAATTAATCAGGCACCCTTTCAATATGATCTCACGTTCATCATCTGTAAGGGCTCCCAGGCGAAGCGTTACCTCCCTGCCCTGTTCTCCATTCACATAAGCCTTTATCTCACTCTGCTTTTCCTCAATCCCTTTTCGAATCTCAGGAACAAACAGGAAATCTCCCTTGGTAAAGGGCAACTCTCCCTCATCAATCAGGAATGGCAGCATACCCCAGTTAATCAGGTTGGAGCGATAACGCTTGGTGGCGTAGGAATTGGAAATATTTGCCCAGCCGCCCAGCACCTTCTGGCAGGAAGCCGCCTGCTCTCTGGCGGAACCATCTCCTGGCTTCACGGCAAAAATAGTACTTCCCACACCTACATTTGTCTTGTCCACACCCGGATACCAGGAATCCAAAGCCTTAAAGATCTCTTTCAGCTCCGGAACCGCCTCTGCCGGACACTCGCCTGCCTCAATCGCTTTCTGAGCCACCTGGATCTCCTTGGCAAGTCCCACATAAGCAGGATCCTTTCTGGAGAGCGTAAACTCCGCAAGTCCCAGAGGATTGGAGCGATAGGAAGAAGTCTCACCGGAGGGAATCAGTTCGTCCGTAGTGGTAACCGGATCATGAATCTCAGATACTACTTTCAGAATCATATGCTCCGGCAACGCAGGCATTGCCGGCCAATCCTTGATATTGGGGCCAAACTTAATCTCTACATCCGGATCTGCAACGCCTTTGCTGTCAAATACCCGGTTCTCATAAATCTTACTGTCAAAGAAATATCTTGGATTCGTATATTTTACATCAACCTCCGTAGCCGCTGTCAAGTAGCCCTTATTGGCTGCCGTAGCCGCAATAGACCGTGCATCCATCAGTGCCACGGACGCAATCTGTCCATTCTGAAGCTTGGAACCCTCCCGGTTGGGGAAGTTTCTGGTTGAATGGCGGATACTGAATCCGTTGTTGGAGGGCGTGTCACCGGCTCCAAAGCATGGGCCGCAGAAAGCCGTCTTCATAACGGCCCCCGTCTCCATAAGGGTTGCCGCTGCTCCATTCTTTACCAGTTCCATATACACCGGCATACTGGCCGGATACACGCTTAAGGTAAACTCGTCTGGTCCAATGCTGGCACCTTTCAGAATATCAGCTGCCGCACAGATATTTTCAAAACCGCCGCCCGCACAGCCTGCGATAATACCCTGATCCACATACAGCTTTCCGTCACGAATCTTGTCTGTCAGCCGGAAGTCTACCGCATCTCCCAGGCTTACCAGTGCCTTTTTCTCCACATCACGAAGAATATCCTCCAGATTCTCCTTTACCTCCTCGATAGTATAGGTATTGCTGGGATGGAAAGGCATGGCGATCATAGGCTTAATAGCACTCAGATCCACATAAATCATGCCGTCATAGTAAACGGCCGTTCCCGGCTTCAATTCCGCATAGTCTTCACTTCTGCCGTGAGTCTCATAGAACTCCCTAATCACGTCATCCGTCTTCCAGATAGAGGACAGACAGGTGGTCTCTGTGGTCATTACATCGATTCCAATCCGGAAATCAGCACTTAAGTTCTCCACTCCGTCGCCGATGAACTCCATCACCTTGTTATTTACATAGCCTTTTTCAAACACGGCACCGATAATAGCCAGAGCCACATCCTGTGGACCTACGCCTTTCTGAGGTTCCCCTGTCAGGTAAACACCTACTATGCCCGGCATAGGAATATCATAGGTCTTGTTAAGAAGCTGCTTCACCAGCTCCGGTCCGCCCTCTCCCATGGCCATAGTGCCAAGAGCTCCGTAACGGGTATGGCTGTCAGAGCCGAGAATCATCTTTCCCCCTGCTGCCAGCATCTCACGGGCAAACTGATGGATCACCGCCTGATGAGGAGGAACATATACACCGCCATATTTCTTGGCACAGGTAAGACCGTACATATGGTCGTCCTCATTGATGGTTCCGCCCACTGCACAAAGGCTGTTGTGGCAGTTGGTCAGCACATAGGGAATGGGAAACTTCTCTAACCCCGATGCACGGGCAGTCTGAATAATTCCCACAAAGGTGATATCATGGGATGTCAGCTTATCAAACTTAATCTCCAGTTTTTCCATATTGCCAGATGTATTGTGTGCTTCTAAAATTCCATAAGCAATAGTCTGCTTCTTCGCCTCCTCCTTCGAGGGTGCCTTGCCAAGCCTGCTCTCCAGAACACTTACCGCATCCTTACTGTCCGGAATAATCTCCGTCCCATTCAGCACATAGGCTCCGCCTTCAAACAATTGAATCATAATGCTCCTCCTATTCGAGTACCGCAATATTCAATTCGTACACCTTTATATAGATCAATTTCCAGCCACAAAAGCATGTGTCTGTAAATCGATCTGTGCACGAATTGAATATTGCTGTTTTCAGTACCACTAATTTATTATAAATAGCCCCGCCCAAGATTGCAAGTTTATTCTGGCAGAATTTCCGCCTGCTGAAGATTCTTCTCCTGATTTTCTGCTGCGATCTCCTCTTTGGCGGCCTCCGGGAAAATAATTGTTATTTTGAATAAATCTCCGTCCAGATAGATATCAAAGCTTCCTTTCTGCAGCTCCGTCAGCGTCTTGGCGATGGAAAGCCCAAGGCCGCTTCCCTCCGTACTTCTTGCCACATCTCCACGGATAAAACGCTCCGTCAGCTCCCCTGCCTGAATATTCAGAGGCTGCTCTGAAATGTTCTTAATATGGAACCGCACCATATGCCCCACTACTGTTAGTTCCACATAAACTCTCGTCCTGGGCATAGCGTATTTTGCCACATTTCCATATACATTTTCGAGAATCCGCCAGATTCTGCGGCCATCCGCCTCAATAATGACTGGCTCTTTCGGCAAATTCACCACAAGCTGCAGCTCTCGATCCTCAAACTTCTCACTGAATTCACCGTTTGTCTGATTAATAAGCTCCTGAAAATTAATTCTTACAAGTTCAAGCTTCACATTTCCAGAGCTAATCTTGGAAGCCTCCACAAGATCATCCGTCAGATGCTTTAATCGTTGAGACTTATCCTCCAGAATTGCAATGTAATTCTTTGCCCGTTCATTCTGGATATCCTCCCGCTTCAGCAAATCCACATAATTGATAATGGAGGTAAGGGGTGTCTTAATATCATGGGACACATTGGTAATCAGATCTGTTTTCAGCCTCTCATCTTTTACGCTCTGTTCCACTGCTGTGGAAAGCCCCTCTCCAATGTGATTGATCGCTTCCGCCATTAGCAGACTGTCTCCGGAAAGCTTTTCCGTGGCAATCTGATGATTCAGATCTCCTTCGGAAATCTTCCGAATTCCATCCAGTACATTCTTACGCTGCTGGGCCTGCTGTAACAAAATCACCCCCGCCGCAATATCAAAAATAATAATCAGTAAAAATCCAAAGGTTCCAAGAAGCAGCAATAACCCATTGCCTATCAAAAATATCCCATAGGACAACATCACTCTCGTAGTCACTTTCCAATTTCGCACCACACGGTAGCAGCTATTCAAGATTTTATGAAGCACACTGTTGTTCCAAAGAGTCCTGGTCTTAATCCGCCTTACCAGACTCAAGTAGCCCCAGAGGAAAATGAAATTCAGTGCAAAGGTAATCACCCCGCCGAAGACTCCCGCCTCCCAGATACCGGCTACTCTGTCGTACAGCATAGCTCCCGCAAGAAGAACCAGCCATGCAGGGAGCACCAGCAATAGTACGGCTCCTTCTGTCTGAATCCGGTCAAAACCGTTAAGCCGAACGCTTTTGTCCTCTTCTTCTGTTCCTCTTCCCGTTGCCAATGTGAGATACACAAGGGTCAGGAGATACAAAATTCCTCCCAAAAGCACTCCATATATGGCCAGGCGGCTGATAGGCCGAATCTCCTCATATTGCTGCTTGTAAGCCTGCAGATTATCACTTGCCACATAACTGGGATCAATCATAATCGCCAGAATATAATTTCCATCCACCGACATGGGGTAATCTTTCAGATAACTGCTGATCTCACTTAAAGAAATGGGCATGTGGCTGGATTCAAAACTCATATCAGAACTGTCAAAGATCAGGAAATCCGGATGCTTCCGAATATAAGACAAGATACTGTCCCGATCCGATATCTCCGTATCTCCAAAGCTTTTGATATTCGTAACAGTTTTCTGCTCATAATCCTGTTTTGTCAGCCGTGTCACACTCTCCGGCAGCACCAGATACCGCATATTAGTCATACTGGGGCTGAACAGCTCCAGGTTCTCTTTATAGGAATAAAAATCATTGTAAATATCACCCAGGACGCTTTCCAGTGCTCCGTATATCTCCTGAAGTTCCTGGGTGGATAATCTCTGGGACTCTGCATAGTCAATAATGCTGTCATATTCCGCCGGAGCATAACGCTCGTCTATGGCCATGAACTCCTCCACGTTCTGGATCACTGCCTGCCCAAATATGCCCTCCACTTCTTCCGCAAAAGCCTCCGACCCGTCCCCGGCCACAAACTCCTCATCCGTTTCTATATCGGAGTTCTCCTCCATGCTCTCCTCAATATAAGAGAGGGCTTCATCATAAGATACGGAAACAGAAGCCACTGCCGTCCCACCGTCATAGATAGCCTGCTCCGTATAATTCATGGAGCTTTTGGAGATATAACCCACCTTTCCATCATCATAGGTTATCTTAAGCAGTGTACTGTATTCGCACCCATCCAGAGACCAGTTCAAAAGATCCGTCAGTTTATAGCAGAGACCTCCGTCCTCTGCTTTTGTGTGCAAAATCTGATTCTCAGATGCATACTCCTGAACATTTAAAACCAATGACGCATCATAGGCACCATCTTTCTCAAATTTACTCTCCCGGCTTGCCGCACGGATGCAGCGGTGAATCTGTTCTCTCACTTCTCCCTGAAAATACGCCGTATTCTCAAAGGTTTCATCCTCCTGCAGTGCCCGAAACCCATTATTTCCCACATAAAACATGCTGACGGCAATGGACAGCACCAGCACAACCGCACAAACCTGATTTAAAATAAGGGCAAGAGCTTTCCAGCCCCTGGAATATTCCCATCGTCTCATTCCTACAGCTTCTCCACTTTATAGCCGATTCCCCACACTACTTTAAGGTAGCGGGGTTCTTTTGCGTTGATCTCAATCTTTTCACGAATATGACGGATGTGCACCGCCACTGTGTTATCCGCCCCGATGGCATCCTCATTCCAGATGCTCTCGTAAATCTGGTTGATGGAAAATACCTTTCCCTGATTTTTCACCAGAAGAAGCAGGATATTGTACTCAATAGGTGTCAGCTTTACCGGCTCACCGTCTACGGTTACTTCTTTTAAATCGTCGTTCATCACCAGACCGCCGGTCTGATAGACTTTATGAGCATCCTCCGCTGCGTTGCCAAGCTTTGTGTAACGGCGAAGCTGAGATTTCACACGGGCCACCAGTTCCAGAGGATTGAAAGGCTTCGTCACATAATCGTCGGCCCCGATATTTAAACCCAGAATCTTGTCCGCATCCTCAGATTTAGCAGACAGAATGATAATGGGAATGCTGCTCTTTTCCCGAATCTTCAGAGTGGCTCGAAGACCATCCAGCTTGGGCATCATGATATCAATAATGAGCAGCTGTATCTCATGCTTCTCCATCATACTGACTGCCTGAAGACCGTCATAGGCCTTTAGAATGTGGTAACCCTCCTGAGACAGATAGATATCTATGGCGTCCACAATTTCTTTGTCATCATCACATACTAAAACGGTATTTGTATTCATCTTCATCACCTCTGCTCCCATTTTACCGATTCTTCCTGATTATAACAAGGCTTTTTTAAGTTCTATGGGAAGTAATTCTTAAGAATTTGTTACTATTTTGCTTTATATATAAAAAGGGAGAGAATCAGATGTTAATGCCATCCGTTCTCTCCTATTGTCTCATATTGTTATTTTAGATACTCCGCATACTTTTCTTCACTGGCACTTAGAAATACGATTCCAATGATCCCCGGGCCCGTGTGTGCTCCGATTGCACAGCCCACCTGGGATTCTATGATCTTCTTACAATGGTATTTTTCCTCCAGCATTTCTTTCACCTTGGCACAGACTTCTGGATCGTTGCCGTGGACAATGCCTATCTCCTGCTTTTCCAGGCCTACTCCCCGTTCGCCTACGATCTCCACACAGCGTTTCAGAGATTTCATCCGTCCCCGAACTTTTTCAATGGCTACCAGGGCTCCGTCATCGTTTACCTCAATGATGGGCTTCAAATCCAGCACTCCGCCCAGTACAGCGGAGGTTTTGCTTAAGCGTCCGCCCTTGTACAGATATTCCAGCGTATCTACGGTTACAATGTGCTCCATATTGTCAAAGAAATACCGGGCCGCTTCCACAATCAGCTCCTTGGGTGCTCCATTCTCCTGCATACGAAGAAGCTTTATAACACCCAGTCCAAAACCCATGGATGCACACTTGGAATCCACAATGGTAATCTGGAAATCCGGATATTCTTCCAGAAGCTCCTCCTTAGCCAGATTGGCCGCATTAAATGTTCCGGCAATTCCGGTGGAAAAACACAGATAAAGAACTTCGTCGCCTGCCTTTGCATAGGTTTCAAAATTCTCCCGGAACATAAATTGGTTAATGTGGTAGGTCTTAATCTCCGCCCCCTCTGCCTGAATACGATAAAAATCCTTTGGCATAATCGTTTTTCCGTCAAAATAGTCGGTACCATTGATGGTCACAGGTGTAGGTATTACGTGAAGCTGATATTTCTCAATAATTTCTTTGGGCAAATCCGTTGCCGAATCCGTAACAATCTTAAAAGCCATCTTTATCCTCCTATTCCAGTTCCGTAAGCTCCTCTAACTCTTTCAGCCAGATATCGCCACAGGCATCGCTGGGCATCCGCAGATCACCTCTGGGCGATACTGCCACGCTTCCCACTTTCGGGCCGTCCGGCAGACAGGAACGCTTAAACTGCTGTGCAAAAAATCTTTTATAAAAGGTGCGAAGCCATTTTAATATAACTGCTTCCTCATAAACATTCTCGAATGCCAGCTTTGCCAGTCGATAGATCTTAGACGGTGAAAAGCCAAACCGCAGAACATAATACAAGAAGAAGTCGTGCAGTTCATACGGCCCCACTAAGTCCTCCGTTTTCTGAGAGATACTTCCGTCCTTTGGCGGCAGCAGTTCCGGGCTGACCGGTGTATCCAGCACATCCCGCAGAACTTTGGAAAGCTCAGCATCCCCACATGTATCCGCATAGTACCGCACCAGGTGACGCACCAGGGTCTTGGGGACTCCCCCGTTTACCCCATACATGGACATGTGGTCTCCGTTGTAAGTCGCCCATCCAAGTGCCAGCTCGGACATATCACCCGTTCCCACTACCAGACCGTCATTCTGGTTGGCAATATCCATTAAAACCTGGGTTCTCTCTCTGGCCTGAGCATTCTCATAGGTTATGTCATGTCTCTCCGGATCCTGTCCAATATCCCAGAAATGAGCCATAACCGTCTCCTTGATATCCACTTCACGAAGCGTAGCTCCCAGCTTCCTTGTAAGCTCACAGGCATTCTCATAGGTTCGATCTGTGGTGCCAAAGCAGGGCATGGTCACGCTGATAATCTGCTCCCTGGGGAGGGACAGATAGTCAAATGCCTTTGCCGTCACCAACAGTGCCAGTGTGGAATCCAGGCCACCGGAGATTCCCACAACGGCTGTCCAACATCCCGTGTGCTCCAGTCGCTTTTTAAGCCCCATAGCCTGAATGGAAAGAATCTCCTCACAGCGGCGTTCCCGATCCTCTTTACTGGCCGGAACAAAAGGCATGGGATCCATCCTGCGTTCCAGCCTGGTTTCCTGCATATTCAGATGAAAGCCTACTTCCGCATAGCTGTCATCATTTTTCACGGAAAATGTATTCATCCGCCTGCGTTCTCCAGCCAAGCGGAATACATCAATATCTCCATAGGTGATTTCATTGGAAAAACGTTCCGAACGACTTAAGATAACTCCATTTTCCGCAATCAGATTCCGCCCTCCAAACACCATGTCCTGGGTGGACTCCCCCTCTCCCGCATTGGCATAGAGATATCCGCATACCAGCCTTGCGGATTGACTGGCTATCAACTCCTCACGATAACGGTCCTTTCCAATGATCTCGTCACTGGCAGAACAGTTGACAATCACCGTAGCCCCCGTCAGGGCATGACGCACGCTTGGCGGTATAGGAACCCACAGATCCTCACAGATCTCCGCAGCCACCACAAGTTGCGGCAACTCCGCACAGGCAAATATCATATCTGTGCCAAAGATTACGTAGTCCTCCTCTTCGGTTCCCCGTCCAAGCCATACATATTCCGTTTCCTGATTTCCCTGTGCAAAATGACGTAGTTCATAGAACTCCCCATAATTGGGCAGGTGAGTCTTGGGGACCATTCCCAGAATCTCTCCCCTGTTCAATACCGCCGCCACGTTATAGAGCTTGCCCTGCTTTTCCCAGGGAAGCCCCACAAATACCAGTGCGTCCAAATCTTTTGTAGCATCAGCCACGGCAAACAGGGCTTCTCTTGCCCCTCTTAAAAGTGATTCCTGAGAAAATAAATCACCACAGGTATAGCCGGTTATACATAGTTCCGGAAAAACAATAATCTTTGCACCTTTCTCAGCCGCTTCTTTCATTAAGCGTATAATCTCTGCTCCGTTATATTCCGGCTGAGCCACCCGAATCTTTGGCGTTATGGCCGCCGTCTTTACAAATCCATGCTTCATATCCATCCTCCTATTTTAAGTTCCGCAATCTTCCTTCTGGCACTGTCGGAAGATTGCTGTTTTAAGTTCCCGAAGCTATCGTTTTGCCTTATTTAAGATTTCCTTTAATTCCTCTATGGTAAAAGTATATGCTTCATTGCAGAAATGACATTTCACCTCGATAGGCTTTCCGTCACGAATCATATCCCTTATTTCCTTACTTCCTATACTGATAATCGCCTTTTCCACTCTCTCCTTGGAACAGTTACAGGAAAATGCCGTGGGAATTGTATCATTGATGGTCAGTTCAAATTCCCCCAGCAGTTCTTCCAAAATTCCTTCCGGTGTCAAGCCCCGATCCAGAAGTTCCGTAACAGAATTCACTTTGGCAAGACGTTTTTCCAGGGCATCAATTACTTTCTCCTCTGTATAGGGCATTAATTGGATAATGAATCCTCCTGCCTGCCGAACCGTATTGTCACGATTCAGTAAAACGCCAAGTCCTACGGAAGAGGGAACCTGTTCCGAAGTTGCAAAATAATAGGTTAAGTCCTCCGCAATCTCTCCCGTCTGGAGCTCCGTCTGTCCCACATAGGGCTCCTTCATGCCCAAGTCCCGAATCACTTGGAGCATTCCATTTCCGATAGCTCCTGACACGTCCAGCTTTCCTTTTGCATTGGCCGGAATCAAAACCGCTGGTTCATTCACATAGCCCTTTACCTGAGCCTTAGAATTGGCTGTCACCGTGATTCCTCCCAACGGCCCGTCTCCACGGATCTGGAGGGTCAGTAAGTCTTGTTCTCCCTTCATCATAGAACCCATCATGGCACCTGCACTTAAAGACCTGCCCAAAGCCGCTGTTGCCACAGGACTGGTATTGTGTATCTGTCTGGCTTTCTCCACCAAGTCCCTGGAGGTTATGGCAAATGCCCGGATCTGGTTGTCCGCCGCCGTTGCCCTTACAATATAATCTGACATGAATTATTCCTCATCCTCCAATCTATCTTACTGAATTTATCATTTTATTTCTTTTCCACGCTCTCTCAGAATGATATGGATTCTCTCCGTATCTTCCTTAACTTTCTGTCCGGTTTCAGCATCACAGGCTTTTACAAACTCCATGCCTGCTTCTTCCACAAGCCTTAGAATCTGCTTCAGATCATAAGCCCTCTGAAAATGCGTCTCCTCATATTTTCTATATGACCCGCCCTCCTGACGAATAAAAAGAGTCAAATCATATTCATTCAGCCTTTCTTTCGGGTCATAATAGTTCTCCCAGATAAAGCTTCCTTCCTCCCGATTCTCTGCAATGGTATTTTCTGCCAACAGTGTCTCATATTTGTAAACGGTATTCAGATCGAAAAGGAAGATTCCTCCAGGATCCAGATAATTATTTACCAGACGAAATACCTGCAGCAGATCCCTTTCCTCCGTAATATAATTGATAGAATCACAGATGCTGACCACCGCCCTCACGGTTCCGTAAAGTTCAAACTCCCGCATATCCTGAAGCAAGTACAAAATATTAT
This sequence comes from uncultured Lachnoclostridium sp., assembly GCA_948330435.1. Classification (GTDB taxonomy): domain Bacteria; phylum Bacillota; class Clostridia; order Lachnospirales; family Lachnospiraceae; genus Laedolimicola. The sequence goes on from CAOJBY010000019.1 coordinate 48,713, forward strand.
GACCTGATTTTTCTTTCTTTTCTACGGCCAATTCCAGCATCTCTTCTGATGCATCTACACCAATCATATCAAATCCATCCCCTGCCAAAAGTTCCGTCAGGGTTCCCGTTCCACAGCCCAAGTCCAGCACAAGGCCATCGTTCACACCATATTCATTTAACAATTCCACAATCCGCCGGCACCATTTCTCATAAGGAACATCGTCCATAAACAAATCATAGACTGCCGCAAAACCTGCATATGCCTCCAAAGTCTTTTCCCTCTTAATGTTATTTCATCTAAGAACTGTAGCCTTCGTACCATCATATCAAATTTTTTTTCAAAAAACAAGACAGCCTCTAACTGAATTAGAGACTGCCCAATTACCCCTTTTTACTTACTGCTCAAAAACTTCTCTATATTAGCCATGGCCTCTTCCTCGTCCTCCCCATTAGCTGAGACAGTTACCGTCTCACCGGCATAAAGTCCAAGGGTCATCATCCCCATAATACTTTTGGCATTTACCTTCTTGTTATCACTTTCCACATAAATCTCACTGCCATATTGGCTTGCTACCTGCACCAGCAGTGCCACCGGTCTTGCTTCCAAACCGTTCGGAATCTGAATCGTGATTTCTTGCTTGATCATAATAACTTTTCCTCCTTGTGCTCCCTTAGCTCCTCTGCAATGAGACTCAGTTTCCTCAACCTGTGATTGACTCCCGACTTTCCCACGGAAGGGGTCAGCATCTGTCCCAGCTCTTTCAATGTGGCTGATGGCTGTTCCAGGCGAAGCTTTGCTATCTCGGTCAAACTTTCGGGAAGCTGGTCGAACCCGATTGTTGCTTTAATAAACTGTATATCTTCAATCTGCTTTACCGCTGCAGAAACGGTCTTATTCAAGTTGGCAGTCTCACAGTTCACCTGCCTGTTCACAGAATTACGCATCTCTTTTACAATGCGAATATTCTCGAATTTCATGAGAGCCACATGTGCCTCCATCACATTCAACATATCCGCAATCTGTGCACCCTCTTTGATGTATACGATATAATTTTTCTTTCGCATGGTAACTCTGGCCTCAATGTCAAAGCTCCGAATCATATCACAGAGTTGATTCACTTTCTCCGGACTGTTACAAACAATCTCAAAGTGATATCCTTTCTCCGGATCACTGACAGAGCCGGATGCCAGAAAAGCTCCCCTAATAAAGGCACGCTTACAGCAAAGATTCTGAATCAGCACATGCTGTATGGCAGAAAAGTCCCCGTAAGATTCAATCTCAAAACTGCGGCCTCCTCTTATGCTTTTATTTTGCCGAACCATTACATCAAGTCTTATATTAAAGGTTTTTTTCAATAATGTAAAGTACTTTCTTGCAACTGGGAGATTTTCCGTATGCATTCGAAGACCTGATAGCCCATTTTCTTCCTCATTTACCCGGCTGCAAAAGCTTAAGATTGCAGCAATCTCTGCCAACTGACAATGCCGGGCCGTAGGAATCTGGCCCGACAGTTCTTCCTTAATTTCACTGGAAAAAGACATCTGTTACCTCATATCATTTGCCATTTAATGTGCTTTTACAATGGCATCTTTTTCAATATCACGATGCTCGCACCGAACCATATAGTCTCCGTTTTCCATCAAACGCTCATGCAACTTATTTGCCAGTGTTACGGAACGATGCTTTCCGCCTGTACATCCCACTGCAATCACCAGCTGGTTCTTCCCCTCCTGCACATAGTTGGGAATCAGAAACCGGATCATATCCTCCAGCTTATCCATAAATTGGTGTGCTGCTTCAAAACCCATGACAAAATCCTGAATCTCTTTGTCATTTCCATTTAATCTGCGAAGTTCCTCATAATAATAAGGATTAGGCAAAAAACGCACATCAAAAACCAAGTCCGCATCATTGGGAATTCCAAACTTAAATCCAAAAGAAAGGACAGAAATTACAAGATTCCGAAACTCCCTGTTTTGTACAAATATTTTATCCAGCTCCACCCTGAGTTCCCTTGTCAAAAGACTGCTGGTATCTATAATATAATCCGCCTGCTTTTTCAGGAAAGTCAGTCGCTCACGTTCCCTCTCAATTCCCTCTGCAATCCGTCCGTCACCAGCCAGAGGGTGGTTTCTTCTTGTTTCTTTATATCGCTTTATCAGCACATTATCGCTGGCATCCAAAAACAATATCTCGTAGGTGTACCCCGCCATGGCCAGTTCTTCCAGAGAATGCTGCAGATCGCTTAGCGCCTGTCCGTTCCTTACATCAATGCCAAGAGCCACCTTGGCAATCTCGCTTGTTCCGGAATATACCAATTCCGAGAACTTTCCCATTAAAGAAACCGGAAGATTATCCACACAAAAATAGCCTGCGTCTTCCAACATCCGAAGAGATGTATTTCTTCCGGCGCCTGACATGCCCGTTACAATTACAAAACGCATGATTTCTCCTATTAAAGTTCCGCAAACTCTTTCCAGTACCCCCTATATAGAACAATTTCTGGCCGTAAAAACATACGTCCATAAATTGTTCTGGCACTGTTCAAGAGTTTGCTGTCTAAAGTTCCGCAAACTCTTAATCTTTTAGAATCCCAGCAGTTTCACTTCAAGCTCAAGCTCTACTCCAAACTGGTTTTTGACCTCTTTCTGTACATGAGAGACCAAATCCAGCACATCCTTTGCTGTGGCATTTCCTCTGTTAATTACAAAGCCGCAGTGTTTTTCCGCCACCTGAGCATCTCCCACACGAAATCCTCGAAGTCCTGCATCCATTATCAGCTTCCCTGCAAAGTAACCTTCCGGTCTCTTAAATGTACTGCCTGCACTGGGATATTCCAAAGGCTGCTTTTCCGTCCGTGCTTCTTTAAGCTCCTTCATCCGTGCTTCTATGGATATTTTATCTCCCTGCTTCAATTCCAGTATCGCTTCCAAAACAATCTGATGATTTCTTGCAATACTGCTGGTGCGATAGCCCAACTCCAACTGCTCTCCGGATAGCCTTAGCAGTTCTCCTCCTTCGGTCAAAACCAGAGCTTCCCGCACGATGTCTTTCATCTCTCCGCCATAGGCACCGGCATTCATCACAAGAGCTCCCCCGATGGTTCCGGGAATACCGGATGCAAACTCCAGGCCAGCCAACCCTTTCCGGGCTGCCAAATGTGAAATCTTCACTAACAGAGCACCCGCATCTGCATATAATCTGGTTCCCTCTATGCGGATCCCGTTCCAATTCTGGAAAAGCTGTATAACAACACCCTGATATCCCTGATCACTCACCAGGATATTGCTGCCGTTTCCAAAAATGTAATAGTTCTCTTCAAATTCACCACAAGTCCTGATGACTGCCGCCAACTGTTCCCATGTCCTTGGCAGACAAAAGTACTTTGCCGGACCTCCGATTCGGAATGTAGTATGCTTTTTCAGCGGTTCATCAAGTAATACCTGACCTTCTTTTCCGAGGATCTCACATAGTTTCTCATAGAACTCCTGCTTCATGCCGCACTCCCGCTTCTTTCTTTCTGACCTTAGTATATGCTAAAACATCGGAAAGTACAACCCCTTTCCGATGTTCTGATTCCTATTCGCTTTTATTTTAGACGGCATCTGCCTGTTTTCACGCTGTCTAAATTTTTACGTTTAAATATTTCTTCAGATACTGACCTGTATAGGAGATTGGTCGCTCTGCCACTTCCTCCGGTGTTCCTGTGGCTATTACCGTGCCTCCCCGGTCTCCTCCTTCCGGCCCCATATCAATGATATAATCCGCCGTCTTGATCACATCCAGGTTATGCTCAATCACCACAACCGTATTGCCGCCCTCCGCCAGACGCTGAAGGATCTCCGTCAATTTATGAACGTCCGCAAAATGCAGTCCCGTAGTGGGCTCGTCCAGAATGTAAATTGTCTTTCCGGTACTCCGTCGGCTCAGTTCTGTCGCCAACTTAATCCGCTGAGCTTCGCCGCCGGAAAGGGTCGTGGAGGGCTGTCCAAGCTTAATATAGGAAAGTCCCACATCATAAAGCGTCTGAATCTTCCTGTTAATAGATGGGATATGCTCAAAAAATTCAAGTGCCTCCTCCACCGTCATATCCAGTACATCGAAAATGCTCTTTCCCTTATACTTTACATCCAAAGTCTCACGATTGTAGCGTTTTCCCTGGCATACCTCACAGGGCACATAGACATCCGGAAGAAAATGCATCTCTATCTTAATAATACCGTCTCCGGAACAGGCTTCGCAGCGTCCCCCCTTTACGTTGAAGCTAAACCGACCCTTTTTATAGCCCTTGCTCTTGGCATCCGCAGTAGATGCAAAGAGATCTCGAATCTGGTCAAACACTCCTGTATAAGTTGCCGGATTAGAACGGGGAGTTCGGCCAATGGGTGACTGGTCAATGGCAATTACCTTGTCCAACTGTTCCACACCCAGAATTCCCTTATTCCTGCCCGGTATGGTTCTGGCTCGATTTAACTTTTTCGCCAACGTCTTATACAAGATCTCATTTACCAGAGAACTTTTTCCTGAACCGGACACGCCGGTTACACAGGTCATGACGCCCAGAGGAAATTCTACATCTATCTTTTTCAGGTTATTCTCCTGAGCTCCTTTTACTTTCAGCCATCCGGTAGGTGTACGCCTGGTCTCCGGCACCGGAATTCGGAGTCTTCCGCTTAAATAGGCACCGGTTATGGATTCCGGACAAGCCATGATTTCCTCTGCCGTTCCTGCCGCCACCACTTTTCCACCATGCTCTCCGGCTCCCGGGCCAATATCCACAATATAGTCCGCCGCATACATGGTATCCTCATCATGCTCTACCACCACCAGAGTATTGCCCAAATCACGGAGCCGTTTTAAGGTTGCCAGAAGCTTGTCATTATCCCTTTGATGAAGACCGATACTGGGCTCATCCAGAATGTACGCCACTCCCACCAATCCGGAGCCTATCTGAGTTGCAAGGCGAATCCGTTGGGCTTCTCCTCCCGACAAGCTTCCGGTTGCCCGTGCAAGAGTCAGGTATTCCAGTCCTACATCAATCAAAAAACCAATACGTGCCCGGATTTCTTTCAAAATCTGAGCACCTATGAGTTCCTGCTGAGGTGTCAGCTTCAAATTCTGCAGAAATTCATGAAGCTTCAGGATAGACATGGCTGTAAGCTCATAGATATTCTTATCTGCAATCGTCACCGCCAAGGAGGTCTTTTTAAGTCTCTGGCCGCCGCAGCTTTTACAGGGAGTGATCCGCATAAAGGACTCATATTCCTGCCGCATAATCTCGGATCCGGTTTCCCGATAACGGCGTTCCACGTTCTTTATTAGTCCCTCAAAGGCCACATCATAGACCCCCTCGCCCCTCTGTCCCTTATAATGGACTTTCATCTGCTTTCCGCCCGTTCCGTGAATCAGAACCTGCTGAACCTTTGGATCCAGATTCTCATAGGGTGTATTCAGATCAAAATGATATTCCTCCGCCAGAGCCTTTAAAATATTGTAGGTAAAGCTGGAAGGATCCGTACAGGACTGCCAGCCTGTTACCGTAATAGCGCCTTCTGTGATGCTCAAGGACTTGTCCGGTATCATCAAGTCCTCATCAAATTCCATCTTATAACCCAATCCAAAGCAATCCGGGCAGGCCCCAAAAGGATTATTAAAAGAAAAACTTCTGGGTTCTACCTCCTCCATACTAATACCGCAGTCCGGACAGGCATAGCTGGAACTGAAAGTCATCAATTCTCCATCCATCCGATCCACTACCAGGAGCCCATCCGAAAGATTCATAACCGTTTCAATGGAATCCGCCAACCGACGCTCAATTCCTTCTTTGACTACCAGACGATCCACCACAATCTCAATTAGATGTTTCATATTTTTGTCCAGCTTGATCTCTTCCGAAAGTTCATAAAGATTCCCATCAATCTTTACCCGAACAAAACCGCTTTTTCTCGCCTGCTCCAGCACCTTTACATGTTCTCCCTTACGCCCCTTGACCACCGGGGCCAGAAGCTGGATTCGGGTTCGCTCCGGCAGAGTCATGATTTGATCCACCATCTGATCCACACTCTGCTTTTTTATCTCCTTGCCGCATTTCGGGCAATGGGGAATTCCCACCCTGGCAAACAACAGGCGGAAATAATCGTAAATCTCTGTCACGGTTCCAACAGTGGAACGGGGATTCCGGTTTGTTGATTTCTGATCTATGGAAATAGCCGGTGACAGCCCCTCAATACTCTCCACATCCGGTTTTTCCATCTGTCCCAGGAACTGTCTGGCATAGGACGAAAGGGATTCCATATACCGTCTCTGTCCTTCTGCATAGATTGTGTCAAAGGCCAAAGATGACTTTCCGGAACCGCTTAATCCTGTCAGCACCACAAATTCCTCTCTGGGGATATCTATGCTCAATTCCTGCAGATTGTGTTCATTTGCACCTCGAATTCGAATATAATTTTTCATATTGCTCCTCTTTTATTTTTTTCTATATCGTTCATTATAGCTTGCCTTTTATTTTTTGATACTTACTTGTTCCAAATTACACAAGTATCAAAATCCAAAACTATTTTTACAGGATTTCTTTCTATACTTACATATCATGAATCTGCTTTTTCAGCTCTATCATTCGGTCACGCAACTCTGCCGCTGTCTCGAAATCCAACTCCGCCGCAGCCTTTTTCATCTTCTTCTCGATGTCCGCCACCAGCTTTTCCAGCTCCTTTTTGCTCATGGATTCCGGATCCTTCTCAAACTGCAGATCTTTCTGAGCAATTTCTTTGGAAATGCTAATCAAGTCCCTGACGGACTTTTGGATAGTCTGAGGCGTGATCCCATGTTCCCGATTGTATTCTTCCTGAATCTCCCGGCGGCGCTCGGTCTCTTCAATAGCTATATGCATGGAATCTGTGATGGTATCTGCATACATAATCACACGTCCCTCAGAATTCCTGGCCGCACGTCCAATAGTCTGAATCAGCGAAACCTCTGAACGCAGGAAGCCTTCTTTGTCCGCATCCAGGATAGCCACCAATGTAATCTCAGGAATATCCAGTCCTTCCCGAAGCAGATTAATTCCTACCAGCACATCAAAAACATCCAGACGCATATCACGAATAATCTGAGTTCGCTCCAGAGTATCTATATCCGAATGAAGATACTTCACCCGAATGCCGAGTTCACGCATATAATCTGTCAGGTCCTCCGCCATCCGCTTGGTAAGCGTCGTAATCAGAATCTTATGGCCTGCTGCCGTTTCCTTATTTACCTCACCTACCAGATCGTCAATCTGTCCTTCCACCGGACGTACCTCAACCTTTGGATCAAGAAGTCCTGTAGGGCGGATAATCTGCTCCGCCCGAAGAAGCTCGTGATCCTCTTCATAGACTCCAGGAGTTGCAGATACAAAGAGCATCTGATCTATTTTATTTTCAAATTCCCCAAAATTCAAAGGTCGGTTGTCCTTAGCCGAGGGCAAGCGGAAGCCGTAGTCCACAAGGGTTGATTTTCTGGACTGGTCTCCTGCGTGCATGCCACGAATCTGCGGGATTGTCTTGTGAGACTCGTCAATGATAATCAAAAAATCTTCCGGAAAATAATCCATCAGTGTACTTGGGGGCACTCCTGGCTTTAAACCGGACAGGTGCCGGGAATAATTCTCGATGCCGGAACAAAAACCTGTTTCCTTCAGCATCTCGATGTCGAAGTTGGTTCTCTCGGAAATCCGCTGTGCCTCCAACAGCTTGTCCTCGCTCTTGAAATAGCGGATACGTTCCTCAAGCTCCTCCTCAATATCCTTTGCGGCTCTTCGAATCTGCTCTGCCGGAACCACATAGTGAGAGGCCGGGAAAATCGCCACATGTTCCCGTGAGCCTTTAATCTCTCCGGTTAGTACGTCAATCTCGGAGATGCGATCAATCTCGTCTCCGAAAAATTCTACCCGAATGGCAGTATCCATCTCACTGGCCGGTATAATCTCCAGAACATCCCCTCTTACCCGGAAGGTTCCCCGTTTGAAATCCATGTCATTCCGGTCATATTGAATGTCTACCAACTGCCGCAGGACTTCGTCCCGATCCTTTTGCATACCCGGGCGGAGGGATACCATCATCTTCTCGAAGTTCTCCGGCTCTCCCAGGCCATAGATGCAGGAGACGGAAGATACGATGATCACGTCCCGTCGTTCTATCAATGCCGCTGTGGCAGACAGGCGTAGCTTGTCTATTTCGTCGTTGACGGAGGAGTCCTTGGCGATGTAGGTGTCGCTGGAGGGGACGTAGGCTTCAGGTTGGTAGTAGTCGTAGTAGGACACAAAATACTCCACTGCATTCTCAGGGAACATCTCCTTGAATTCTCCGTAGAGCTGTGCCGCAAGCGTCTTGTTGTGGGCGATGACCAGCGTCGGCTTCTGCAATTCCTGAATGACATTCGCCATCGTAAATGTCTTGCCGGAACCCGTAACCCCCAGTAAAGTCTGGAATTGGTTGCCCTCCCTGAAGCCTTTGACCAGCTCGGCGATGGCCTGGGGCTGGTCGCCTGTGGGCTTGTAGGGAGCCTTTAAAACAAATTTATTCATAGCAATACCTCCGTTTTGTGGCTTTTGATACGACTGCTGTCAGCCATTTATTCGTAATAGGATTCGTAATGAGAGACGCAAAATAAGTGCCTGACAGGGGCCGTTACGAATCATTACGGCAAAAAGCCACAAATCCTATTTTGGGGGATGAAGTAATACATTTCAATGCTGGGCAAGGCTTATTATAACAAAAAATATTTTAAAAGTACATAGAAAAAGGAACAAATATTCGATTTTCTTACATCTATATACAAAAACTCCATTTCGCCACCTGACACACCTTTGAAAAATCTTTCCCAATAAAGCGAAAAGGAATGTGCCCTGCCAAAGTCACATCCCTCTCATTTTAGTTGTTTTCTTTAGTTTTCTTTCACTCCGATTGCCTCGACTTCGCAAAGCACTCCCTTAGGCAGTTCTTTCACCGCCACACAGCTTCTTGCAGGCCTGGATACGAAGAATTCCTCATACACCTGATTAAAAGCCCCAAAGTCTGCCATTTCTGCTAAAAAGCAGGTGGTCTTTATTACATTCTCATAGCCTATTCCTGCAGCTTTTAGAATTTCTCCCACATTCTTACAACTCTGTCTGGCCTGTGCCTCAATTCCCTCAGGAACCTCTCCCGTCTTGGGATTCACCGGAATCTGACCGGAAGAGAAAACCAATCCGTTAACTTCCATTCCCTGAGAATAAGGTCCAATGGCCGCAGGTGCCTTTGTTGTTGTTATTACTTTCATTCTGATATTCCTCCTGTTGTTTTGCTCCCTTTTCTACTGAGGAGCAGCAATCTCTCCCTCTGGTTGGGGCTCTCCCTCTGGTTGCGGCTCTCCCTCTGGCTGTGTAGCATCTCCCCCAGGCATTGCCCCGTTTTCCGGGTTCGGCTGCATAATTCCACCAAGCACATTCCCCGGGTGAAGAGGACAGGTTGGAGCTACTAATGGAGAACCTGATACATCATTATTCTCTGGCGTCAAAGTGAGAATTCGCAACTCATGGACCGGACAAACATCGGTTGCCAGACCACCACTCTCCACGCATACTTCTCCTGTTACATGTACATTACAGTACTCCGTAGGCTCTGTCCCCACTGCAAAATACTCCGACTTCCTCATTCCATCACAGATTCCGGGAATTGGCAGCTTTCCTGATGCCGCACAGACTGTTGCACTGGTGACACTATCCGGCTTTGGAAAGTCTTTATTCTCAAGATTCTCATGAATACGGGACATTACATTTTTCCAAATCACCTTATGATAACTGGTTTCGCCTTTACCCAGCTTGTGATTATTGTCAAAACCAGCCCAGATTCCTGCAGTATAATAGGGCGTATATCCCACAAACCAAACATCATTATTTTGAGAGGTTGTACCAGTCTTTCCCGCAATTGTCATTCCTGCAAAGCGTACCGCTCCTCCGGTCCCCTGATTTACCACGTCTTTCATGGCACTTGTCAGAAGCCATGCGGTACTGTCTTTCAGTACGGTCCTTGTATAAGATACTGTATTGTCAATTAGCACATTCCCATCATGGTCCAAAATTCTTGTATAAAATACTGGCTTTGTATAAACGCCGCCATTGGCAATCGTGGCATAGGCTGCAGTCAGTTCCAGATTGCTGACTCCCTTTGTAAGTCCACCCAGTGCCATGGACTGGGTATAATCATTGCGCCCGCCTGCGTCAGGTTCTTTTTGGAGACTTGTGATGCCCATGTTTTCCAGGTAAGTAACTCCAAGAGCCGGTGTAATATCTGTCAGCGTTTTGACTGCCACAATATTCATGGACTGCTCAATGCCTTTACGAAGGGATGTCCAACCCTGATATGCTTCACCATTCCAGTTTCGAACCGGCCGAACCGGGTTCTGATAGTTGTAAGGAGCATCAAACTGGGTAGTTGCAAGAGTCATTCCTGCAGAATCCAGAGCCGGTGCGTACGTAGATACCGGCTTAAAAGTAGACCCCGGCTGACGTACTGTATCTACTGCACGATTCAGGGTTAGATTTGCCGTCTTTTCTCCCCGACCGCCCACAATACCTTTTACATAGCCAGTCGCCTGATCCATAATCACCATGGAGACCTGTGGCTGTACTGTCATCTCTACCCGTTCATATACCGTATCCCCGTCTTCTACCAGAGTTGCCTTGTATGCATCAATATGTGCCTGGGCATCCTCTTTTGTATCAAAAAGCAACTCAAATTTGGAGGATTCATTCTGTTTAAAATATTCCTCCATCATCTCTTTACTATAGTTCTTCTGTTCTCCGTCAGGCTTTACTACGGTCAACGCATAATCCAGGCCTATACGTACATTGGGCGGATAATTTTCCTCATTCCCCATCTCCTCGTCCATAATAGCCTGAATGGTCGGATCCTGAGCCGTCTCTATAGTTAATCCACCCATATAAACCAGGTTGTATGCCTGTTGAGAAGTATACCCCTTTACCTCCTGCAGATCATTGATAACCTGCTCAACCGCCGCATCCACATAATAAGAAAATACGGCTGCAGTACTTTTCTCCTGATTGGTTGTCTGAATACGTGCATACACGTCATCCGCCATGGCTTCCTCATATTCAGCCTGTGAAATCAGCTCCTGTTCCAGCATATGTTCCAACACCATATCACGGCGCTCTTTATTTTTCTCCTGGTTACTGATCGGATTATAGCCCGTAGGGCTCTTGGTTGTCCCCGCTATCACAGCAGCTTCGGAAATTGTCAGATCCTTTACATCCTTATTAAAATAGCGGTTGGCTGCCGCCTGGATTCCAAGAGCATTTTGTCCCAGATTGATGGTATTCAAATATGCCTCCAGAATCTCTTCCTTACTCATTGTCTTTTCCAGTTCAACTGCCAGGTATTGCTCCTGAAGCTTCCGTTCTACCTTTTCTGCCGTTGTGCTCTCACTCATAAAATCAAAAACATTGTTTTTCAACAGCTGTTGGGTAATGGTGCTGGCACCTTCCGTCCTCTTAAAGCCGCTGGCAATACCCCTGACTCCCGCACGGATAATTCCCCTTAAATCAATTCCATTGTGTTCAAAAAACCTTTCGTCCTCAATAGCCACAAAAGCATCCTGCACATGCTTGGGCACCTCTTCAATGTCAACCCATATCCGGTTGGAACCCGCTGCCACCAATTCCGCTATCTGGTGTCCCTCCGAATCTACCATAGTCGACTTATAGCCCAAGGGAATTACACTGGTGCTGTCAACGCTGGGTGCATTGTCAATCACACCTTTTACGATGCCCACTCCGGCACACAGCCCTGCAACCCCTATGGCAAGCAGGCAGATGAGAAACGCTTTTATAAATACAACACTTGCTTTCTTACCAACTTTCACAGTTTTGGAGTTCATAGACTTCTGTTTCTTTGAAGTCCCTTTTTTACCATAGTTCATGTTTTAGCCTCCTCTACATCCAATCATTATAGCAAATATTTCTCCCGGAATAAAGTATAAAATAAAAATTCACATTTTCTTGCGTTTTTTATAAGGTTTCTTTATAATGTTCTCATTACAAGTTTTTAATTTCATGACGGTTTTCGACAGGCTTTGCAGTTTATGTCCGGTATAATACTCTCCAAAGCTACCCCTTGAGGGAAAATACAAAAAGGAGTGTATCATGCAAAAGGAATTTTTAATTGAAACTCGAGCCGTCGCAGATGAAAAAGGAAATCTGTTGAACCTGAAATATTACCTGATTGAGGAAGAGCAGCCACAAACGACAGCTCCTCTTTACCGAATCTGTATTAAGAAATCCATAGCCGAAAAGCCCGGCGTGGAGGAAGCAGAAAGTACTCCTCCAGTCTCTCATTCGGAAGTCTTTGTAAGGCAAATGCTCCGGCAGCTTATCACCAACGCAGTCACCCCCGTCTGTCTTTTGGAAATTGTAGATGATATGATGACCGGGGAGAACGGACAGGCTTCCTGAAAGAAAGGAACCCTTTATGCCAAAGCCCTATACCTCTACAAACGAAGTTCGTCCATCCCAAAACGATACACATTATGGTATACCCGCAGGGTATAAATTTACTTACATAGGCGGTTCCGGCGAGATTGTTGAAAAAAAATCCCGCTTTATAGCTACCATAGAGCCCGTCAACTCAGAGCAAGAAGCTTTGGACTTCATTGAACGCATCCGAAAGCAATACTGGAATGCTTCTCATAATTGTACGGCTTTTACAATTGGCAAAAATCATCAAATCACCAGATGCAGCGACGACCGGGAACCCTCGGGAACGGCCGGAAGACCTATGCTTGATGTGCTTTTGGGAGAAAAACTCCACGATACCGCAGTCGTAGTTACCCGCTATTTTGGAGGAACTCTGCTGGGTACTGGTGGCTTGGTTCGGGCTTATGCTGCCGCTGTGCGGGAAGGTCTTAATAATGCCACAATTTTAGAAAAGCATCAAGGAGTCCGATTATCTATCCACACCGATTACAATGGAATCGGGAAGGTTCAATACATCCTGAACCAGTCCCAAATCCCCATTCTTCATTCCGAGTATACGGATTCCGTTTTTTTAGAGGCTCTTACTCCCAATGCCCTGTTAGATTCTACCATTATTGCGATCACTGAGAATACCAGCGGACATGCCTCATTAGCAAAAGGGAATGCCTGTCAGTATGCTCTTTTGAATGGAGAAATACTTTTGTTTGAGGAGGAATCTCAATGAATTCTCGAAATATCCAGCGGCGTAACCTGTTCTTGCTGGGCCTTTTAGCAGCAGGTTCTTTTCTTTTTCTTGTACTTTATTTTTTTGCCTCCTATTATCATGCACACCCCGCCAATCCTGCTTTTTATCTCAGAATCAACGAGGTTTGCATTACAAATCCCGGAACATCCGATGGTGAAGAACTTATCTATAGAGATTATGTAGAATTATATAATCCTTCTAATCAGGAAGTGCCCCTGGAACACATTTTTCTGTCAGACAGCACAAAAGATTTTTCTCTTGGCCCATTACCCGCAGATATCATTGCTCCTGGAGGGTATTATGTAATCTATACAGATGATTCCAATGGTTTTCCATTCCGTCTGTCCGAAAACGAAACCCTTACTCTCAGTTATTGCAGTGAAATGGAAGATGGAACTCAAGTCTTTTCCTCCATTGATTCTCTCTTTATTCCGTCTCTGGAATCAGGTGCCGTATATGCACGTTTTGAAGATGGAAAAGGTACGTTTCTTCCCATGCGTCCTTCTCCCGGACATTCCAATGAGACCGCATCCCTCGTGTTAGAACCTCCCGCTTTTTCCTTGGATAGCGGGTTTTACAAGGAGTCCGTTACCATCCGGCTTCAGGCTCCTGACAACCTTTATATATATTATACCCTGGATGGAAGTGACCCCAGTCCTGTAGCCCCCCTTTATACCGAGCCGTTGATTCTATCAGATCCCAGTTCTCAAAACAACGCATATTCCGCCCGGGAAGATATAACCTCCGAACTCTATCAATATCTTTCCCCTACAGACCCTGTAGACAAAGCAGTTGTGCTACGGGCTGCAGCATACGACGATGCCGGGAATTACAGCAATACAGTTACTGCCGTATATTTCCTTGATTTTGAAGAAAAATCCGGCTATGAAAACACCGCCGTCCTCTCTCTTGTTACGGATCCGGGCAATCTTTTTGATGATGAAAAGGGAATCTATATCCGTGGCAGCCAGTACAATCAAGGTCTGGAAAATATAGAGATTAGTCCTGATTTCCCCTGGACTATGTTGACCGACTACCTGAATTACTATTTGGATGGTCCTGCTTCCGAACGTCCTGTACACTTAGACTATTTTGACAGTAATCACATTCTTTCCACCACCCAAGAGTGTGGAATACGTATTCGGGGCAATGAATCCCGTAATTTTCCACAGAAGAGTTTCACCCTTTTCTCCCGAAAGCGATATGGGGCCAAAACATTTGCTCCTGTATTCTTTAATAACAGTATCGCTTACCCGGATATAATCTTAAATAATGCCATTGAACTTAAGAAAACATTCTTTTTTTCTCTGGTAGAAGACAGAGAAGTCGCTATTCAGCAGTATACTCCCTGTCAGGTTTTTTTAAATGGTGAATACTGGGGAATGTATTATTTAATGGAGAAATATTCCGCAGAATATCTGGAAAGCTACTATGGCATACATCCAAAAAATGCTCTCTTAATCAAAAACTCCTGGGAAATACAGGAGGGAAGTTCGGAAGATGCCTCTGATTTTAAGGACCTTAAAGAATATCTAAAGCAGGATATGTCAGATCCTGAACTTTATGAAAAGCTTCTTTCTCTGATGGATATGCAAAGCTTTATCGACTGGATGTGTACCAATATTTATATTGCCAATACAGATACCAAGCCCCTGGGTAGCAACGTCTATATCTGGCGGACAACATCCCCCAAAGAGAAAGAATATCAAGATGGAAAATGGCGCTGGATGCTCTACGATCTGGACGATTCTCTGGGCGTGGGCATTGATATTGGTATCCCCTCCTATGCCATTGATTCTTTTGTAGAGCATGCAGGCTATGCACCTTGCGGTTTTTTAGATGATGAGCCAATGCCCTCACTTATGAAAAATGAAAATTTCCGCAGGCAATTTGTTTTAACCTTTATGGATATGGCCAACGAAAACTTTAAGCCCTCACGGGCATCAGCACTGCTTGATGATCTGGAGGCCCAGTATGCGGATGCAACCTCCAAAAGCTATGAGCGATGGAACACCAATCCTGTAGATATCCCCTTCGAGCAGCAGGTAGAAGAACTCCGTGCTTTCTTTTCTAATCGTTATGATGCCATTGTTCCCTGCCTTGCTGAACATTTCTCTCTCAAAGGTGATTTAGTTTCTCTCACCATATCGGCAGAGACATCAGAAGGAGGGATTGTAACCTTGAACAGCCTAACTCCTAATCTTGCCGATGGAAACTGGGAGGGATGTTATTATACGGATTATCCGATAACTCTCACCGCAGTTCCAATGGATGGCTATAATTTCACAGGTTGGGAGGCAAAGGATTGCCAGATTATAACCAACCATTCCAGTCCGAAAATCCAGGTCCGTTTGAATGACAATACGTATCCCGTTATAACTGCCATTTTCGAAGAAATATCTTAAAAGAGTTTGAGCAAAATATTCAACACCCTCTTTTCTATTCTTTGACATAAAAGTGGAGCTATTGCTCCATAGATGATTACTCATCTATTTTGCAACAGCTCCTTTACTTTTTATTCTACCTCTTAATCTGTCCGTAGTAAGCATTTTCTCCATGCTTTCTAAGGAAATGCTTATCCTGAATCACCTGCGGTGCCGGGGTTACACCGGTTTTCAAAAGTTCCGTACGGCAGGCCATCTTTGCTACCTCCTCAAGAACTACTGCGTTGTGTACTGCATTATCTGCATCTGTTCCCCAGGTAAAGGGTCCATGATTGGTGCAGAGAACACCAGGAATATGCATAGGATTCTTGCCCTGGAATGTCTCAATAATTACAAGCCCTGTGTTTTTCTCATACTCTCCATTAATCTCCTCTGCTGTCAGGCTGCGTGCACAGGGAATCTCTCCATAAAAATAATCTGCATGGGTAGTTCCGTAGCAGGGGATGCTCCGTCCTGCCTGTGCCCAGGAAGTTGCCCAAGGAGAATGGGTGTGCACGATGCCACCTACCTCTACGAAAGCCTTATAAAGCTCCAAATGGGTCGGTGTGTCAGAAGAGGGATTGTAATCTCCCTCCACCTTATTGCCATCAAGGTCCATAACAACCATATCCTCCGGCTTCAGTTCATCGTAATCTACTCCGCTGGGCTTGATTACAAACAAACCGCTCTCCCTGTCGATTCCACTGACATTTCCCCATGTGTAGGTAATCAGTCCCCGTCTGGGGAGCTCCATATTAGCTTCATAAACT
The DNA here is from genome assembly GCA_948330435.1 of uncultured Lachnoclostridium sp. GTDB lineage: Bacteria > Bacillota > Clostridia > Lachnospirales > Lachnospiraceae > Laedolimicola. The sequence continues at coordinate 65,144 of CAOJBY010000019.1, forward strand.
TGCTTTTTCAGTGCTTCTAACATTTCTTTTCTCCTTCCTAAGTCTCAATCTTCTTTTTGGTCCAAAAGGGTTCTCATGGACTTATTGGCAAATGCCAGATCTTCTTTCCACTTCTCACTGCCCAGATACCAGAACTCCGTCACAAACTTACGAACCCCCATACTCCAGGCCGTATCAATCATAGCCGGGAAATCTACCTGACCGTCTCCGTACATCATATCCCGGAATTTTCCTGGCTCCGTCTCCTTTAAATGCATGGAAGTAATATGACCATTGCAGCTTCTTAAGTCCTCCAACACGTCGGTTCCATAGGTAATCGCCGCATTATTTATATTACCACAATCTGGGTATACATTCAAATAGGTAGAATTGATCTTTTCCACATATTTCATAGATTTTCCGCAGGTGTTCATAAATTCTGTCTCCATGGTTTCGAACCCCATAAGAACTCCTGCTCTTGCAGCCATCAATGTACATTTCTTCAGGTTCTCTCCAAAACGTGCCACTGTCTCCGGTGTGGAAGGATCATAATACACGTCATACCCTGCAAGCTGAATGATGCGCACACCCAAATCGTCCGCAAGCTGAATAGCTTTTTCCATAATCTCCATACCTCTCCTGCAGGTATCCGGATCACTGCTTCCGATTGGGTATTTCCGATGTCCGGAAAGGCACATGGTACGAATGGGAATTCCCACCTCATACATAGTCTTAATTAATTCCAGCCGTTCCTCCCTGGTCCATTCCAGGCGGGCCAGCTTCTCGTCAGTCTCATCAATGCTGATCTCTACAAAATCATACCCGGCTTCTCTGGCCGCTTCCAGCTTTTCTTTCCAACTTAGTTCTTTTGGCATAGCCTTTTCATACAATCCGATGGTATAAGCTTTCATTGTCATTCCCCTCTTTATACGCTCTCAATCTCATAGAATGCGATTTCATCAATCTCCCGGTTGGTTGATACCAGACCCGTCTTCTCACCTTTTTCATAAACTCGCACGTTGGCTGGTCCTACATCCTCATCCAGAACCTCCATAACATAATCGTTTCCGTCATAAAGGCATGCAAGAAGATTCCTCTTTCCCTTTCTATGTCCAATAATGGCAACGCCTTTACCGGAAACTTCCGTTCCCCAGATGCCATGGGAAAACTCATATTTTTCCTCAAAAGTCTTTACACAGGTATATATACCATCCACCTTTTTATATATCTGAATGGTGTCACCATGGAATGGGGTCATCACCAGCATCTCTTTCTCGCCGTCTCCGTCAAAATCCGCAAAGGTCATATCGCTGGCCGCCTCTTCAATCAGTGTCTCTACCGTCCAGTTATCTCCTTTTTTTGCTGGGGGAACCACCTTGAAGATGCCATTATCCGCCGCCACAGCAGCCCATACACCGTCGACATCTTCCACACGGCAGTATCCGTGATTTTTCAAAAGTCCCTCTTTAAGGACCGTAATCGGAAGTTGATTTTCTTCATTAATACCGCTTAAATCCTCTGGAAGTTCACATACCCAAATCTGTCCCGGGCTGCTCCAGTCCTCCTTATATTCATGACCTGACTTAAGTGCACAAGCAATGAGATATTTCACGCCGCCGCTTTCAAGGATATCAAAGCGATGCACAAAGGGCAGATCTACCAGTGTCTTAATCTCCCAATCATCTTTTCCTTTTGGTGCGGCAAGAATAATCTTTGCCTCTTTGGAATCATTGGGGGAGTAGAACTTATGAGTTGCCAAAAACTCGCCATTGCTTCCCGGAAGCTGCACCATGGTCATTGTTCCGCCGGGTCCCTCCCATACGGTCTCCTCCAGGTTTCCATCCAGATCAAACAAAAGGCATTTGTTCACCTTTTCCGCTGCAACCAACATATGCTCTTTTCCATTGTAAGTTAAAGGACAGATGGAATAGCACTTTTCCAGTTCATGTGTTTTTATCTTATTAACTTTCATTTTAATCTTGTCTCCTAATCTACTTGATGAACCCAGGTCCCTTTCTCACGAAACTCCCGAACCAGATCTGCAGGTGCGTCGGTGTCTGTAATAATATTGGCAATTAAATCCGGAGGACAGCTTACAAAGCTGCTTTTCTTTCCGAACTTTGTACAGTCCGCCAGGATGTAAGACCCTTTGCTTACATGATCAAACATCATCTGATTAAGGTTCACTTCATTGAGCAATTCCGTAGTCATACCCACATCCGGGCAAAGGCCCCCGCAGCCCATGAAACTTTTTTTCGCCGTCACCTGGCTTAAATTGTTCATGGCGAAATCTCCTACCATCGCCCCCTTTACATAGCGTAGTTCTCCTCCCAGAAGAATAATCGTGGCATGGGACGGGTTCTTCTCATTTATGATATTTCCATTATTCGTAATAACAGTTACGTTTCTACTGGTAATATATTTTACCATCGCCAAAGCCGTGGAACTGGTGTTGATAAAAATGCTGTCCCCATCGTCCACCAGACTTGCTGCATATCTGGCAATCTGCTCTCTGCGGAACTGCTTCTTATTTTCTCCAATGTCTTTTCCCAACTCTGTGCTGTTTCGGGCTCCTCCGTAAAAACGCTCCAGTAGCTTATGATCCTCCAGATACTGCAGATCTCTGCGAATGGTCAGGGGAGAGACCTGAAACTGCTCTGCCAAATGATTCACTGTCACATCGCCATTCTCACGCACAAGTTCCAATACCTTTTCTCTTCGACCGTTTACAATGGTACGACTCATTTTCATAGTGTTCTCCCTCCTTTACAAGTCAAAAGAAGAGAGCGTCTTCCCGGTTTGATTCTGTCCGGAAGACGCTCTCTTCTCGGCTGTCTTCATACCAGTTTCTTTATAATTCCCATAATCTACTTACTTCTAAAAGCAGATATGTCAGTCAGAACTTAGTTCGCCTCAATGCCAGCCTCTTTCATCTTCTCTTCCATCTCCTGCATGGACATGATATTACGCAGTCCAACTACAGTAGTACCCTTCTTCTGTGCATCCGCAAACATATTGAGGAAGTTCTGAGCACAGAGAACCACGTCATACTGAGATGCAGCACTCTTTCCTTCGGAAAGGGCACAGTGATGAATCTTTCCCGGCTTAATGTTCATCTTCTTTAATGTCTTCTCCAGTGTCATCTTCATCATCAGACTGGAACCAGCTCCGTTTGCACAGCATACCATAAAACTCATGTTATCCTTTGCCATAACCGAAATCTCCTTTTCTTTACCCCTTTGAGGGATTTTATAATCGTTCTATCAATATGATAATAAAATATTTCATAAAAATCAATAATTTTTTATTTTGAAGCTTTCTTTGGTTACTGTCAAGTAATCATTGGCAACTCTTTTCATACAGATTTTTGATGCCGCA
>CAOJBY010000020.1 GCA_948330435.1 uncultured Lachnoclostridium sp.
TTGCTTTGGTTTTAATGTTTCTAAAAATTCTGCCATAATTCCGGGAATACACTCTACATATAATGGTAAAGCAAACAAAATATTATCATTTTCATAGAATTTAGTTTGAATCATTTCCCATTCATTTCTTTTGTATAAATAGAATGTCTCCGTTGTATTTCCGCAGGATTCATATCCTTTTTTAAATTCCTCTAATATTTTATCCGTATTGCTTTTTTCTTTTATTCTGGGAGTACAGCTAACAATGAATAAGTGCATTTAAAATTTCCTCCTCATTCTCAATATCATATGTGCCAATGGATGTTCCATCCAGATTTATCATGACTCTTTCAAACCATTTTTCTAAAAATTCCGGGTTCCCGTTTCCTTTGTAGATTAATCCCATTTTAAGATGTTTTTTATATCTGGGGTAATGCCGCATTTGTCCATTTTTAAATCGTAAATTCATTGTCGCAAGAGGTAAGATTCTATCAAACATATTTTTTAACTGATACGATACAAAGCCTAATTTTAAATCTGTTATAAAAATAACTTGTTCTGATTGTAAAAATTTTATAAGCAATTTTTCATAATCATCTTTTATGGTGCACACTCCCGGTGTTACAAGCCAACAGCGATTACAGCCGATACAGCCTTTTATATTCATATCTTCCGCATAAATAATTTCAACCTGATTGATGTTTTTTTGTATAGCTTCAATTATTTTTTGATTATGTAAATCCTCTTTCTCAAGCACTGAAATAATCAAATTCATAAACTCATCTCCTTTCCGGTTCGTCGCTTTGTTCATCTGCTTTGCATGTTTGCTTCAAGCCTTTTCATCACTGTTACCTGTATATTCTTTACGTCAAAGGTTCCTGCCTGCATTTTGGCCAGTTTTTATCAGATACATGATTCCAAAATAGGCATCCGACAATGTGTTGATACAATATGCTTCATCATAAACCATTGCATTATCAGCGAGCAGACTGGCTATTCCGTGTGTCACTAAAAGAATTTGCGAAAATATGCTGTATGCCTGCCGCCGGTCTACCTTTGCCTGTCTTTTTAAAATAGGAAACAAAGAATCAAAAATTTCCCCTGTAAACCAGTCAGAAAGGGGAATGCCCGTATAATAGTTTGAATGAAATAAAAAGCAAAAAAGATTCTTTTCTTCTACGGCAAACTGAATATGTCTCATACCCACTTCCAGCATAGGGCGTTCGTATCTGCCGTTTAAATTTGTTACATAGTTCATATGAAATTCGCTTGCTTTTTTATGTGCTGCAATTCGGACATCCTCAATCGTCTTAAAATGATACAAAACGGGCTGGGTGGAACAGCCGAGTTTTTGCGAAACGGTCCGGGCGGTTATGTTTTCCGCACCCATTTCTTTTGCAATTTCAAAAGCTGCGTCTATAATCATTTCTTTTGTGACTTTCGCAATTGCCGGCATATTTGCACCTCCATTTATAATTTAAATTATATATAACTATTATTATGCATAACATAAATTATAAATCAAGGTAATCTTTCTGTCAATACCCGGCTTCCGTATAAGGCGGGAAAGAATAAATAGTAAATATTTATATTAAATACATTTTCATAGTTGAAACCTATAGAATTTTATGCTAACCTGGGATCTATAAAAGAAAATACGGAAACTGAAACAGGAGAAAACCTTATGGAATTACGCGTACTTCAATATTTTCTCGCAATTGCAAGGGAACAAAGCATTGTTCGTGCGGCGGAATCTCTCCATCTTTCTCAGCCCACTCTCTCGATACAGATAAAGGCGATGGAGGAAGAACTGGGCAAGCAGCTTCTGATTCGAGGCACCAAAGGCTCCCGAAAGGTCACATTGACGGAAGAGGGCATGATCCTGCGTAAGCGGGCAGAGGAAATCTTAAACCTGGTACACAAAACAGAGCGTGAAATCTCACTTTCCGACGAGGTTGTTGTGGGGGACGTTTATATTGGGACAGGCGAAACCGATGCGGTCCGTCTGATTGCAAAGACTGCAAGGAAGCTCTACCGGACCTATCCGGGAATCCATTACCATATCGCAAGCGGAAATGCCGCATTTGTAATGGAACAGTTAGAAAAGGGGCTGATTGATTTCGGCCTTGTATTCGGAGACGTGGATCAGACAAAATATCATTCCATGAAACTTCCGCTTACCGACGTCTGGGGCGTGCTGATGCGAAAAGACTCCCCTCTCGCTGAAAAAACAGCCATCTCCCCGGAGGATTTATGGGACAAGCCCCTCATCCTGTCAAGACAGGAAAATACATCCGCTGCACTGACGGCCTGGATTGGGCGTGAACCATCGGAATTGGAAGTTGTGGCAACCTACAACCTGCTTTTCAACGCCTCCTTAATGGTGGAAGAGAGCCTGGGATATGCAATCGGATTTGACAAAATCATCAACACCTCCGGCAGCAGCAAGCTTTGTTTCCGTCCCCTGGAACCCTGCAGAGAGGACGGCATGAGCATCATATGGAAAAAGTATCAGGTGTTTTCCAAGGCTTCCGACAAGTTTATGGAGCAATTGAAAGAGATACAGGGAGTGTGAAATAGAGGACAGCAGCAAATCTGTCTTTATTATAAAGGATTTCCCTGTCTGATAGATACAATATCTTTCTTTCCTTTGGTTTTCCACGATAAAAGACAGGACCAAACCAACTATACAAATGCGATATTTGTCCACAAAAAGCCAGTAGTCCATATCGGAAATCTGCACGAGAATTTCCGATACGGACTACTAATTTGCTCCTGTCTAAACCTATTGATTCATTTTTTATAACAACAATTTTAGATTCCGGCTTTCGCAAGAAGCTCCGGCACCTTGGACTCCCAACCCATAGCCATAATATGTACGCCCTGGCAGTAAGGACGGCACTCCTTAATCACACGGGCCGCAATCTCCACGCCGGTAACGCCTGCCTTTGTCTTTTCCTTATCCGCTTTCAGTTCCTCGATCATTTCCTCCGGAACATGAATACCGGCAACGTTCGCATTCATGTATCTGCACATGCCCACGGACTTCGGGATTACGATTCCAAGCTGAACCGGCTTCCCAAACTGCTTCGCTTTGTCCATAAACTGAATGAATTTCTCCGGCTCATAAACCGCCTGGGTCTGGAAATACTCGGCACCTGCGGCAACCTTTCGCTCCATCTTCGCAAGCTGAACATCCACGGAATCGCTGCAGGGTGACACAACGGCCCCTTTTGCAAACTTCGGCGGCTCCCCAACCAGCTCATTTCCACCCAGGTCAACGCCCGACTCCAGCTGCTTTACCGCATGAATGAGGGACACGGAATCCAAATCAAACACAGGCTTTGCCTGGGGATGATCTCCAAGCTTTGTGTGATCCCCCGTCAGCAGCAGCAGATTTTCGATTCCGAACAGGGCGGCACTTAAGAGATCCGACTCCAGTGCAATCCGGTTCCGATCACGGCAGGTCATCTGGAAAATGGGGGTCAGCCCCTCATCCTTTAAAGCCTTACAGGTTGCCAGAGAGCCAAGACGCATCACCGAGGACTGATTGTCCGTTACATTAACAGCCGTAATGCCGCTTAAGTAGGTTTTGGCCTCCTCTAACATATGTTCAATATGAAATCCTTTTGGCGGTCCTACTTCCGCCGTAACTACAAATTCACCACGCTCAAATGCTTCCGTAATTTTCATAATTTCCCCTCCTTATTCAGCTGATTCTTTATCCGTTGCGAAATTACGCACCTGTGTGGGACATTTTAACAGGTCAAGACGGCCAAGCTGTGCCAGACGGCGGTAGATACGCTCCCAGCCGCACTCCATCTCGCTGTCCACCTCGCATTTTCCGTTTTTGGAACCGCCGCACTGTCCGTTCACAAGGCTCTTGGAGCAGGCCGTAATGGGACAGATTCCGCCGGTGATATTCAAATAGCACTCCCCGCACTGATCACAATCGTATTCCAGGGGCGTCACTCCCTGAAAGCCCGGCTGGGGATAAGTATCGCAGGCCGCATAGACCGGTTTTTCTTCCAGATACTCAGAGATGGTCTGCACGCCCACGCCGCAGGAAAATACCAACACCGCATCCGCCGCTTTAATCGCATCCATATGCTTCTCAAGACGCAGCTTCATATTTTCCGGGTTGCAAATGTAATCCGTTGTGATGATTCCGGTTACATTGCCGGCGGACTCCATTTCTTTCTGAAGCGTGTCTGCTTCTTCCAACGGGAATTGAACCTCCCTGCATCCATGACAGTTGATGATAAATACCTTTTTACCATCCGCCAGTGACAGAATTGCTTCTTTCTCTTTTAACTGAGTAATCAACATATCACTTCATCCCCCTTACTGCATTTTTGCCCGCCTTGATCTTGGTGACAAGGGGGATCTTGGAGGAACAGATGTACTCGCAGCATCTGCATTCGAGACAATCCATCACGTTCATCTCTTTCATGCCCTGCCAGTTCTCCTCATCTGCGTATTTTGCATAGTACAGCGGAGACAGCTCCATGGGACAGACATCCACACAGCGTCCGCATTTGATACAGGGCTGCTCGGCCGTATGGTCAGTGTCCACGGCAATGATTCCGTTGGAGCCTTTCATAATCGGCACATTCGTGTCGGCCAGGACAAAGCCCATCATGGGACCGCCCGCCTTAACGGTAACATCCTCTCCCGTAATGCCGCCGCAGTAGTCAATGAGATCCTTTGTATTCGTACCAATCTTCACAATGTAGTTGCCCGGATTCTTCACATGCTCGCCGGTAACCGACACCACACGCTCTATGAGGGGCATACCTTTCTGAATCGCATCGGAGATTGCCTTTGTGGTGCTGATATTGCTTACCACACAGCCCACGTCCGCCGGAAGTCCGCCGCTTGGAACCTGCCGCTTCATCACCCGCTTAATAAGCATCTTCTCAGCACCCTGAGGGTATTTTGTCTTAGCCGTAACCACCTCAAGCTCCGGAATATCCGCTGTCCTGGCTTCCAAAAGTTCAATGGCATCGGGCTTATTGTCCTCTATAACGATAATGCCTTTTTCTGCACCTACGGTCTTGACAATGGCCTTAAGGCCGTAAATCACGTCGTCCGCAAATTCTAAAAGCACCCTGTGGTCTGCAGTCAGATACGGCTCACATTCGCAGCCGTTTAAGAGAACGGTGTCAATGGGCTTGGGCGGCTTTAACTTTACGGATGTGGGGAAGCCGGCACCTCCCATGCCTACGATTCCCGCTTCCCTGACAATCTCCACGATCTCCTCCGGCGTCAGGCTGTCCAGGTCCTTATGGGGATTCACGGACTCATCCAATGTATTTTTCCCGTCGGAACGGATCACAACGGACAGACATTCGCCCCTTGTGGCATGCTTATGTACCTCAATGGCCGTTACGGTTCCGCTGACACTGGAATGAACCGGGCTGCTGATAAATCCGGCCGATTCCCCGATCTTCTGTCCCACCTTAACGGTATCGCCCACCTCCACGATTGGGTTGGCCGGTGCACCTGCGTGCATGGACAGAGGAATCACTACAACCTCCGGCTCCGGAAATCTCTTAAGAGCAAGATGCTCCGTATATTCCTTGTGCTCCAGGGGATGTACGCCGCCGTAATAGCCGGCAAGCCGGTTCTCCCGGATGGACGTTACATAATCCTGAATGGCTTTGTGATTGATCCTGGAGAAATCACGCATCTGTACAGGCTGTGCCAAAAACTCGGCAAGCCGTCCCTGTTTCTCAAGACGCTCGTATATCTTCTCCCATGCACAGTCCTTGTTTTCATCCACTTCGCACTTGCCGTTCTTCGCACCTCCGCACTGTCCGTTTAACAGGCTCTTGGAACAGTCAACTACGGGACAGATACCGCCAGTGACATTCAAGTAGCACTGTGCACATGCACCGCAGGCTTTCTTCGTCAGGGCCATGCCGTGATGTCCTCGGTAATTCAAAGAATTGGCCGCTGCGTAGACGGGCTTGTCCGCCATCCCGGCAAGGGTCTGAACGCCCAGTCCGCAGGAAATAACAATCACGTTCTCGGTTCCCTCCGGAATCAGGCCCTTAAGCTTCCGTTCTGTCTGTACCTTGTTGCACAAAAAGTCAACCTTTACGCTGCCTGTGACCGTTTTTCCCTGCTCCCGAGCCAGCTTCTCAAACTCCTCACAATCCAGCTCGTCCACGGTCTCAAATTCCTTGAAGCACTTGTTACATGCAATAAGGAACAGCTGATCTTTTCCGTCCAGTAATGACGACAGCTCTTCATTACTTTTCAACTTATACTTCGTATAGTTTTCCAATTGATCACCTTCCTGTCAAATTGATTCACAAATCTTTTATCAATATATCATATATCAGCTGTTCTTTCCAGTCTAAATATTTCCTATCCTTGTTTCTTTTTTTGTACACAGCCGCCGTTCAGACGGGCTGCACATGCCGATATTCTAACGGATATCCTCTATCCAGGAAAAAAACTTATCAAGACACTGATTCTTGTCCCGTGTTTCCAGAAACGTCCCCGCCGTATACCATGAATGTGTATTCCTCTGATCCACCACAGAATACAGCTCACATTTATTGCCCAGGCTTTCCGCCTTTTCATAAAAATGCTCCGCACAGGAATAGGCAATCAGTCCGTCATGCCTGCTCTGAATCAAAAGCATGGGAATCGGGCTTTTTGTCATAAGGGCGTACGGCTCACCTTTGGTTCTGTCATAGCCTTTGGCAAACAGCTGATTCAAAAGGAGCCTTACGGACAATGACTGCTTTCCAAAAAAGGTATACGGCCCGCCGGATCCGATAAATCCGATTATATTTGATACATCCACATGATATTCTTCCTGAACTCTCCTGCTGTAGCAGAGGATAGCGGACAAATGTGCCCCTGCGGAGGGACCGGAAACAATCACCTTACGGGTATCTATCCCCTTACCGGTCAAAAAGTCAACCGCCGCCCTGTAACCGGCACATACGTCCTCTATCTGACATGGATACTTATTTTTTGGCGACAGCCTGTACCCTAAGGAAACAAAACGATATCCGTTTTTTGCAATACATTGCCCGACAAAATCAAACATTTTCGGCGTCCCCGCATTCCATCCGCCGCCGTGTACCCACAGGATTATTTTATCGCTTACAATGTTTTCAGGCTCATAATATAAGAAATACTGATGCTTATGGTTCCCAAAGGAGACAAATTCTGGTTTAAACTCCTTTTTCACCCGAAGCATTTTGCCATACAGGCCCCAATAGCTGAAGCTCTCACGGATAGAATCTTTCATCATCCGATACCCCCATAATCCGGAATTCACGAATTCCGATTTTCAGTCTCGATTTTAATGTAGCAATTCAGGCGTGCAGAGTGGACAGGCTGTTCCGATATCAAGTGTCCGGCTGTTCACGAACATGCTGTCTGATATGGACGGACATTACCGCAAAATCCAACTTCACTATAAAAGAGTATCAAGGGAATGTCCGTACAGAGCAGACTGAATGTACGTGAACCGTCCGAACATAGGATATGGAAAAGCCTGCTCACTCTGCACGCCTGAATTGTTACATTTTAACATAGGTCTTCTTTCCATTCAATCTGTTTTCCTTGACTTTTTATGCGTATTTCTATAGCATAGACAAAAAGACTTTTGCTTGGGAGGTATTTTCCATGAGAGACAGAATTACCGGAAAAACGAAACTGACCGCACTGCTTGGAAGTCCCGTGGAGCACAGCATTTCCCCGGCCATGCACAACGAGTCCTTTCGTCTTCTTGGCCTTGACTATGCATATCTGGCCTTTGACGTGACAGAGGATACTTTCCTTAGGGCAGTTGACGGCCTGACCGCCATAGGTGCCGCAGGATGGAACTGCACCATGCCTTTAAAGCGGCTGATGCATCAAAGATCGGACATGCTCTCGGACACCGCACTTCTCACCGGATCCGTGAACACAGTTGTAAATCGTGACGGGGTTCTTTATGGAGATAATACGGACGGATTTGGCTTTATGCAGTCCATGGCTGATGCCGGACTTCGCCCGGCCGGGAAAAGGCTGACTGTTCTTGGCTCCGGAGGGGCCGCTGCTTCTATCATTGCCCAGGCTGCTTTGGACGGTGTATATGCCATTGACATTTTCTCCCGGCCGGCAAGTCCCTCCACAAAGCTAATTGAGCATGAGGCGGAATTAATCCGCAGTAAAACCGCCTGCCTTTTGAATCTGTATGATTTAAAGGATCATACACAGCTTTCCAAAAGTCTCGAACAAAGCTATTGCCTGATCAACGCTTCTTCCGTAGGTATGGCTCCAAAGACGGATGCCTGCCTGATTCCGGACGCTTCCATGCTTCACCCCGATTTGGCCGTGGGGGACGTGATTTACAATCCCAGGGAGACAAAACTGTTACATATGGCAAAAGAACGGGGCTGCATGACATTTAACGGACTCTATATGCTGCTCCATCAGGGGGCTATGGCTTTCCACCTGTGGACGGGGCAGGATATGCCCGTGGAGGAGATTCGTGAAAAATTTTTCCAGTAAGCCCGGGCCCCCTATTTCCATTTTATCAAAAAAGGGTGTCGGGAAATAAGATATCAAAAATGGCTGATGTCTTATTTCCCGATGCCCCTTTTAAGATAAAATGCTTTTTTATATGCTTTAAGGAAACTCTGTCACCGATTCCCTGGTGGTCTCCACTGCCCGCTTCGCAAGTTCCGCCACGGTTTTGCCGCTGTCCATAGCCATCTCCATATAAGCCATCTGATTCAGCCCCACAACCGTACGGTATCTCTCATTGGCGGCAGTGCGGATCGCCGCTGCCTGAAAGGGTGTGGCTCCAGGCAGATCACAGCAGAACAATACCTCTTTTTCCGCCAGTTTTCCCAGCAGTTCATCCATATGTGCTTCCAGATCCGCCCTGTCCTGGTCTTTCGTAAAATTCAAAAAATGCATATTTTCAGGGACTCCCGTAACCATCTCCAGATTGGTACGCACACCCTCACCATAACCGCCATGTCCAATCACAATAATCTCTACCATTGCTTATCCTTTCTTATGCATACACTCCGCAGGCGAATCCAATGGCTGTAAGTATTGCCGCCAGTACCAGAATCAGTCCCATCAGCTTCATGGGAGACCATTTCTTTTTTGCATACAGATAGTATACAAACAAGGTCAGACCAAGGGGCAGAATGTTCGGGAAAATAGAATTAAGCATGCTGTCCGCATTGAACAGTACCTGTGCTTCAAGAACGGTATCCGTAGTTACATCATAAACATCCTTTACAATCTGAATCGGTAGCGACATGCTTACAAAGGAGGCTGTCAGAGCACCTACTACGATAAGCCCCATAACCGTCATGGTATCAGTGAGCATATCCAACTTTCCGTTGGCCATGAACTTCTGCATACCCTCCAATCCGGCATGGTAACCGAATTTATACAGCTTCCAACTGATGATACAAGTGCACACCGGGTAAACTACCATATAAAGCACTGGGCCCGCCCATGCCACAGAAGCATTTGCCTGGGAAATGGAAAGGCAGATCGTCAACAAGATCGGAATAATGGTTGCCACCCACAGAGAATCGCCAATGGCTGAAGTAGGTCCAATCAGGGCCGTCTTCACACTGCCGATGATCTCCGGCGTACACTCACCGTTGGCATTGGCCTCCTCCATACCGCAGACAATGCCGTTACAAATGGAACCCACCTGTGCTTCCGTGTTAAAAAGGGTAACATGACGTTTAAGTGCTTCCGCTTTTTCTTCTTTCGAATCATACAGCTCGTCTACTACCGGTGCCATGGCCTGGCCAAAGGCCATTCCCAGCATACTCTCTGCCTGCTGAGAGCAGCCGTTCCAGAAGAACCAGTTCCAAAAGGATTTCTTTAAGGTCTTTTCACTAATTTTCTTTGCCATCGTTATTCCCTCCCTGCCAATTTATCCACGATTACGAAATAGAGAACCGCCGTTATCACTGCCACAACTGCTACGCCCATCATGCTCAGTCCAAAGTATGTCACCAGAATAAAGCCAACCAGGAAAATAGCAAAATGATACTGCTTTTTCAGCAGGAAAGAAAGGATAATTCCCATTCCAAGTGCTGCCATCATGCCGCCGAATATTCCAAGGAGTGTAGTTACCCACCCGGGAATCATACTTGCGAAATCTCCCTGACCGGAAGCCGCCGTCATGGAGCTTAATACAATGACCGCCGGAATAAAGCGGCATGCAAAGCCGATAAGCTGTCCCAACACAACGTTTGGTATGTACATTTTCTTTGTCTCGCCGGCTTCTGCATACTTGTTGGCAATGCGGTTTAAGGGAAGATTCAGTGCATAGGATACATTCCACATGATGCCGCCCACCAGGCCGCCAATCCCTGCAAATAACACTGCCAGACCAATGACCTCTGTAGTTCCCATACCTTTTCCGAATACCAGTGCTCCTGCCGTGCCAATATAGGTCGCATAGGACAAATCCCATGCAACGGCACCGCCGGGGGTTACATTTCCCATGTACATGATCTGTAAGGGCACACCTACCAGCATGGCAGCGGGTACATCACCCATGATAACGCCTACCACAAAAGATGCAACAAGGGGTCTTCCCAACGTATACCATCCGATGGTGTTGCCGACGATGGAGCCAATCGCTCCAAGATATATAAATAGTGCTATTAAAATAACCTGAATCATATTCATATCTTATTCTCCTATCTTAAGTCCCGTAAGACCCGTAATTTTATATTGTTTCTCTGAACGCTTTCCAGGTAACCTTGGATGCATTGGGCAGTTGATGGAACACAATGTCCATTCCCTTATCCGCCAGATCATCCAAAAGCTTCACGTCCGTCTCGCTCAGATAAAAGATACCCGTTGCACCGCTTACCTTGTGGATAGTATCCGGCCGCTTTGCCATATTCCCAAGGATCAACTGCTCGCAGCCCTGAATCACTTCCGAAAGCTCCCCAAGCTTTTCCGGCACCTTTACAATCACCAGACGGTTCTTTCCGCTTTCTTCTTTCAGAAGTTCCTTTGCCTCTGCTGTAGTAACAATATTTGTCACATAGTTTTTAGGCACCCCCATGGTTAAAATAGACTTCAGCATCGGATTCTGTGCACTCACGTCATCCACCGCTATAATCTCTTCGATTCCAAGCGTGGGGCACCATGCCACAATGGTCTGACCGTGAATCAAACGATCATCTACTCGTACATATACCTTTCCCATTTCTGTTCTCCTATTCCAGTTCCTAAGATACGCATCTGCGTACAAAGCCTTTATTTTTCTCCAGCAGCTCTGCCGCCGTCTTCCGGTCTGCTCCTGTCAGAATCATAACAATTGCTTCTTTTGTGGAATACCCTGTTTCCTCTAAAACCTGCTCTGCCCTCTCGTAGTCACAGCCCGTACTTTGCATCACAATTCCCCTGGCCCGTTCTACCAGCTTTTGGTTGGTGGCTTTCATATCCACCATCAGATTTTTGTACACCTTTCCAATGCCTACCATCGAAGCAGTGGAAATCATATTACAGATAAGCTTCTGGCATGTTCCGGCTTTCAGTCTTGTAGATCCTGTAAGAACCTCCGGCCCCGCATTTACTTCAATGGCAATCTGTGCAAATTCAGAGATGACGGCTCCGGGATTGCAGCTGATACTAATGGTTTTGGCTCCCAGGGAATTCCCATACTTCAAAGCACCGATGCAATAAGGCGTTCTGCCGGAGGCCGCAATGGCACATACCACGTCCTGTTTTCCGAATTCCAGCCTTTTCAGATCCTCCATGGCCAGACTTTCCGAATCCTCGGCTCCCTCCACTGCTTTTATAAAGGCCCCGCTTCCGCCGGCAATAATCGCCTGAACCTCATCCGTTGTAGAAAAGGTAGGCGTGCATTCCACCGCATCCATGATGCCGATTCTTCCGCTGGTACCTGCTCCCACATAGATCAGCCTGCCGCCCTCATTCAAAGCCTCTACCACGCAACATATGGCCTGTTCAATCTGGGGCAAAGCCTTTCCCACCGCTTCTACAGCTTTTTGGTCCTCCTCATTCATGATTTGAATGATCTCTTTTGGGGTTAAAAGATCCAGCTCCATGGTTTTAGCGTTTCTGCTTTCTGTATTCAAATGATTGATTTTTACTTTTTGCTCACTCATTGGACTTACCACAGGTCATTTTCGATGAGACTGGCATACATATAGTTCACCGTAAAGCCATCACTGCCGCACTCAATCTGACGCACCTTTCCATTGGTTGTATAATAGGGAATATACGGGAAATCGTTAATCTCTCCGTTAAACACCTGATACTCCTTAAGGCCCTGAAACCACTGCTCTTTCTCTTCCTCATTTATAACGAAATATGCCTGGGGCAGAAAGCCTACCAGATCCTCAAAGGTCTCCCCATACATCAGACGAATGGGATTTCCCTTTCTCCTTAAATTCTTCACAGCGGCCGTGACGGCATCATGGGTATTGATATGTCTGGGGTGCATGGAACCCCTCCAGTGGGTAATAACCAAATCCACCTTTTCCTCTTCAAAATACCTCTCAAGCCTGGCTGCAAATTCCTCTGTGGACGGCATACTGCTGGAAACATAGCCCAGCCAGATGGTATCTCCTCCAAGAGCCTTTGCCGCCCTCTGGTTTTGTTCCAGCAAGGACTGAAGATAAGACGCCTTTTCCTCTTCTGTGGCAGCCGGATCCTCCAGCCTGCCCTGGGTCACATGGATGAACGTGCAGTGTGCCCTCTCCTTTGCATATTTCAACATCAAGGGACCTCCCATAAGCTCTGCGTCCAGGGAATGAGCTCCAATGCTGACAATGCGTTTAAGTGTTGCCATAAATCAAACTCCCTCCTTTCCTACAAATCCTTTTTGTAGGATGTAAAGCTCCGGAACACACGGACTCCATGCCGTTCATAGTAACGCCGTCCCGGTTCATCAGTAGAAACAAAATACATATGGTAAACTCCTCTTTTTGCCATCTCAAGCTGTGCAAAATCAAGAAGAATACTTCCAAGGCCCTCATTTCTCATATCTTTATCTATACCAATCGGCCCAAATCTCATAGGGTTGCCGTCAATCATCCGCATACAGAAACCACAAATACTTCCTTTGGGACTTAATACCAGCAGGATCAAGTCCTCTGCTGTGCCATTTTGCATGGCAAGGAGAGCATTTCGTTTCCATCCGCCCCCAAACTGGTTCTTATTAAATTCCAAAAGTTCCAGTGCGTATTCATAAGTAAAGTTGATAAAGCGATAGCCCTTTTTCTCAGCCGCCGCCATCCTTTCCTTTGCCTTTGGACTCATCTGATAGCCATGGAGATCCTTACACATGGAATAATCCTTTTTACCGGACACATACCCAAGCTTTTTAAAAAATGCTGCGGCCCCGGAATAATTTTCTTCATCTACTCCCGGGAAAAAATAGTTCGGGCTGTAGGCACTTAAGGTGATATTTTTCGCACCCGCAGACTTCATATCCCTCTCTGCCCGGTTGACGAGAGCCGTTCCAATTCCTCTTCTGCGGAACTCCTCCGCCACAAACATGGCTACAATCCATCCCCGATCCGGCTCCAACCCCCGTTCCATATACGGAAACTTTCTGCGTATGCCCAGGCAAAAGCCAACTACCCTCTCCCCCTCCAATGCGGTGTAGCAAAGAGACGGATCGAAATTCTCATCAAACAGTGCCTGCCTGCGAAACTTTCCTATGGTAATCGGATCCGCCTGCAGGCTCTGATTCCATAAATCAACAACCTCTTTTTCATACTTCTGTTCATAGGTTACGATTTCCATTCTTTCCTCCTTATGTCCCGGACCGATTCCCGCCCGCCTGAGACATTTCCTTTAAATTCGGATATTATTAGTTCCCTTACTTAATATATTAACATATAATATTTTATGCTTATATAATATATTAACTCATGAAGAATTGCAAGAGAAAAATAAAAAAAGGCAAAACCACCAAATCAGCAGCCTTGCCTTTGTATATATTGCCTTATAGATTATATTTTATATTTTAATTGTTACATTCACGGAATACCAATCCTTATGGAAATAGGTCTCGGAATATTCCACGATCCTGTCCTCATCATTATAAGCTGTCCGCTTGATAAAAAAGGCCGAATTATCCTTGGGTATTCCCATCAGCTCTGAAATATGGGCATCTGCCACATCCCGAACCGAATAATTCTCCACGGCCCATGTAGGCTTCTTTCCTATGGAATCCAATGTGTCATAAAAGGATTTGCGTTCATAGATTTCCTGTGCCTGCTTAAGGCTTAAAATCCGGCTGTCAATATAGGAGATATGGTAGGCCACCGGCTCTTCATTGGCCATACGGACACGCTTTACCCGAATCACGGACTGCTCCGGTGGAATATCCAAAGCTCCCGAAATCCGCTTATCTATAATCTCCTCTATAGCATCCACATAAAGATCGATCACATACTTCTGTTCCAGCAGTTCTTCGCTGAAGCTTAAGGAGGTCAAGGCCCTTATCATCTGCTTTTTCGCCACAAAGGTCCCCACTCCCTGCACGCCATTCAAATATCCCTGATTGATTAAATCCGAAAATGCCCTACGCACCGTAATGGTGGATACCCCATATCGCTGCTTTAGGACGGATTCACTGTCTATCCGATCACCCGGACGCAGTCTTCCCTCCTTGATGGCTTCTATGATATCTTCCTCAATCTTGCGATACTTTATGTCTTTTGCACACATATGAACCTCCGGACTTTTCTCTATATTAATATGCTAATATAGGATTTTTATTTGTCAAGGAAAAAATGATAGATTTTTTTAATTGACAGCCGTAAAATACATTGCTATAATATCTTTGACATTTGAATACGGAAAGTCTTCAGGGCAGGGTGAGATTCCCGATCGGCGGTAAAGTCCGCGAGCGTGTATACGCAGGAATTGACAGAAGTCAACGAGAAAGTCAGAGATGTCTTTAAATTGGTTTTTGCTTCAGTTCAGGATTTGGTGAGATTCCAAAACCGACAGTATAGTCTGGATGGAAGAAGATGTGTACAAGGTCAGAATTGTTTTGACAAAGCTTTTATTGTATTGCTTTTATTCTGATAATCATGACACCTGGAAGACGAACGTTTTTTAGGTGTCTTTTATATTGCAGAACTGAAATGGAGGAGTAATACAATGAACCAAAAAACGCAACGAATCGCTTTAATCGGCATGTTCTGTGCCATCGCCTACGCTCTGATGATTGTAGCCCGTGTACCTGTAGTCCTGTTTTTAAAATACGATCCCAAGGACGTAATGATCGCCATCGGCGGCTTCCTCTTGGGGCCGTTTGCTTCTCTTATTATCTCGGTGATAGTTTCCTTTATCGAGATGCTTTCAGCCAGTGACACCGGTATTATCGGCTTCATTATGAATGTGCTGTCAAGCTGCAGCTTTGCCTGCACAGCCGCCTATATCTACAAGAAAAAACACACTAAATCTGGTGCCCTTTTGGGTCTCTTTGCCGGCTGCGGCGTGATGGTTGTAGTGATGCTGCTGTGGAATTATCTGATCACCCCTATTTACATGGGATATCCAAGAGCTGCTGTTGCCGAACTTTTGCTTCCGGCTTTCCTGCCTTTCAATCTGTTAAAGGGAGGGCTTAATATGGCAATCACCCTTCTTTTCTACAAGCCTGTGGTGACGGCTCTCAGGAAAGCAAAGCTTGCACTGCCCTCTACTTCTGAGCAGTCTGGGGATTCCAAGGGAGTGATTGTCTTCTCTCTCTTCCTGTTTGTGACCTGTGCCGTATCTGTATTGGTAATGAAAGGCATTATTTAAGTCAAATTGATACAAGGTAGAGGATATGTTTATGTACAAATTATGGGAAGCATTGAAAGAAGCAAGAACTTATAAATAGATGTAACTTGTATATTTAAGAGTATACCACAAAATAAAGCAGCAAGATAAGGAACAGCCGCTGCCTTATTTTGTGGCATACTATTTTATCATTTCACTTCACTATGCTTTCTTCTGCTTCCGCACAAAAGGAATCATAGACATGGCCGCCTGTGCCCCTTCGCCTACCGCAGTAGAAATCTGCAAAAGACCGCCGATACAATCTCCTGCCGCATACAATCCCGGAACATTCGTCTCCATCCGTTCATTTACCTTAATATTCTGTCCCTCCGTAAAGGCTCCGGCTTTCTTTGCAAGCTCCATGGCTCCTGCACTTCCAAGGGCTATAAACAATCCCTCCACCGTAATCGTGCTTCCGTCCCCAAAGGTTACTCCTTCTACCCTCTCTGCTCCGTCTATGGAAACGATCGGCTCCCGAATGACATGAACCTTTTCCGGAACCTCCACCGTAAGCTCCTGTCCATTGGTCAAAAGCGTAACCGACTTCACCACCGGAAGAAGCTGGCTCATTTCGTGAACAGCATAGGCTTCATTGCCAAGAACAGCCACATCCCTGTCACGATAAAAAAACGCATCGCAGACAGCACAGTAACTGACTCCTCTGCCCTCCAATTCCTTTAAGCCCTTTACTTTCGGGGTTTTCCGTCCGGTCCCCGTGGCCAGGAGTACGGCCAGAGCCTCATAGGTTCCATTCTTCCCCTCCAGAATAAAATGGCCATTCCAGGAGACATGGAAGATCTCATCCTCTGCCAGTTCCACGCCAAGATTCTTGGCCTGGGCCTTTGTGTTCTCTACCAGTTCGCATCCGGAGATGGGTTCCGCCATACCGAAATAGTTTTCGATTCGATCCGCCTTTTCCAATGCCCCCCGATCCTTGCCGATTACCAAAGTCTTTAAATTGGCCCGGCTTGTGTAGAGAGCCGCCGACAGCCCCGCCGGGCCGCTTCCAATCATCACTGCATCATACATTGTATTATTCTCTCCATTTCGGATTATAAACCAAGCAGCTCCCGTAAGCTCTCCTTGGACTGAAGCCCTACGGCACTTCCGGCCACCTTCCCGTCCTTAAATACAAGCAGGGTTGGAATGTTCATTACTCCAAACTGCTGTGCAAGCCTGCCGTTTGCATCCACATCCAGCTTGCCGAACTTTACACCGCTTACCTCTCCTGCCAGCTCGTCAACAATAGGTGCCTGCATCCGGCAGGGGCCGCACCAAGTCGCCCAGAAATCTACCAAAACGGGGATATCGGACTTCAACACCTCTTTTTCAAAATTCTCCTCTGTTATTTCTATCAATGCCATAAAAATTCTCCTTTCCTACTACTCTACTTGTTCCGCACATAATTTATATGCATAAAACTCTCCCACTATTTTTATTTGCATAGCAGAAGAAATGTACCTCTGTTCATGCTATTTATTTAGTATACCGCAAATGTCATCATAAAAAAAGCCTGTTTTTACCACTGTAGCAGTCAAATTTTCCCATCATTTTACTTTCTCCAAATCTTCCACCCGGGTACAAACCTGCATAAGAAGCGGTGTACTGTGGCTCACTGCCAACAGCCCAATCCCCCGGCTCTCTACTTCCCGAACCAGAAAGCTCCAAATCTGACTCTGGGTAATCAGATCCAGCATGGTGCTAATCTCATCAGCCAAAATAAATCTCGTCCTCTCTCCCAAGGCCCTGGCGATGCAAAACCGCTGCAGCTCACCGCCGGAAAGTTCCGCCGGATACCGGTTCAGCCAATCCGGTTCGATGCCAAGTCCCTCAATCACCCTCTGTTCCAGGTGATCCCCCTCTGCCAAAACCTCTTTCATCCGGAGACGGGGATTGACTACCTGTTCCGGATGCTGCCAGATCATCTGCACCGGACAGTAGCCCTTATATTCGGCCAGGGAATGTCCATCCAAAAGGACTTCTCCCTCATCCGGCTTCTCATAGCCCGCCAGAATCTTACAGAAAGTAGTCTTTCCAAAACCGCTGGGTGCAATGAGCCCCACCCGTTCCTCCTGTGTAAGCTTCAGGCTGAAATCATTTAAAATCTGCCTGCTATCCGTTCCATAGCGAAAAGAAATATGCTTTGCTTCCAGTATCATCATGATTCTCCTATTATAAGTCCCGTAACCTTTTATACAGTACCGCTTGTCTAGAAAAGGCAGCGGACCTTACCGCCCCGAAGCTCCCGATAGGGAATCTCCCCCTTACACTTCTCGCAATACTTGTCACATCTTGGTCCAAAAGGACAGCCCTTTGGCATATCCTTTACATAAGGCTGCGTTCCCCCGATAAACTGAAATCCATTTTGGGGAAGTGCACGCCACAAAGCCTTAGAGTAGGGATGCCGCAAAGTCTCCTCTTTCTCAAAATCCTTTACATCCGCATCCTCCACCGTAGTTCCTGCATAAAATACCACGACTCGATCCGCCACTTCCAAAGCCTGCTCCAAATCATGGGTAATCAAAAGAACTCCCGCCCCCTGATCTGCCAGTTCCCGAAAATGGCTCATCACTCGACGCACCATCTTCATGTGAAGTCCCGGCGTAGGCTCATCCGCAATCACCAGACGAGGATTGCCCATCATAGCCGTAGAAACCAGCACACGCCGATTCATACCGCCGGATAGCTCAAATGGATAAAGCTCTTGAACCTCCTGCTTTAAATGATAGCCCTCAAAGATCTGATTCAGCTTTTCTCTGGATTTTGGATCTTTTTTCCCCTTTCGGATCTGAGGGCCTATCTTCATAAGGGGATCTAAGAATGCCACACTTTGGGGCACCAGAACAATCTCATTTCCCCGAAGTTCTTCTTTCCGCTTCTGTGTCAGCTCCTCCCCATCATAAAGGATGGTTCCGCCAATCGTCCCATTGTAGGGAAGAATCCCCAAAATGCCGTGGGCCAGCAAGCTTTTCCCTGATCCGCTGGATCCTACCACAGCTACCATTTCACCCTCATGAACGGTTACGTTCAGATCACGAATCACATCCAAGTCGGTTCTCGCAAAGCCCTTGTCATATTGCTGAAAAGAAATGGACAAATTTTGTATCTCTAAAATAATGTTTTTTTCTTCCATCTCCTGTTTCTCCTAATTTTACATATGCGTACTGCCCGGATCCAATAACTTTCGCAGGCTTTCCCCTGCCACATCAAACAGCACTACCGTCAGCACCAGCAAAAGTCCCGGAAACAGTGCCAGCCACCATTTCCCCATAGCCAGATACTGCATACTCTCCGACAATATCACCCCAATAGCCGGCTGCTCCGGAGAAAGCCCAAAGCCCAGAAAGGTAATGCTTGCTTCATGCAGAATCGCATGGGGAAACAAAAGTATCAGTCCCACCAAAAACTGGGGAAACAGATGGGGAACCATATGCTTCCAGGCAATCCGCCAGGGACTCATGCCAAGCTTTTTCGCCGCCTTAATATAGGTCGCTTCCTTTAACTGCAAAACCTCGCCCCGAATCAGCCTTGCCAGAGAAGTCCAGTGTGTCAGGGACACTCCTATCACCACTCCCTTAAAGCCCTTGCCGCAGGCGTAGGAAATAAGAATCAACAGCAAAATATGTGGAATTCCCATAACCAGATCGATAATCCAGGTCACTATGGAATCTACCGCCTTTCCCATGGTGGCTGAGAGAATTCCCAGAGCCAAAGCCAGGAGAGCACTGACTCCTGCTGCCAAAAACCCGATGCGGATACTCATGGATAATCCCGTAAGGGTGCGGACAAACATATCCCGCCCCATCCAATCCGTGCCAAACAGATATTCCCAACAGGGCGGCAGGTTTTTTCTGGAAAAATCCGTCTCCATAGCCGCCCTGGCAAAAAGCTGCCCTGCTATGGTAATCAATGCCAAAAACAGCACTGCCATGCCAAACAAAAGAGCCGTCCTCTCCCGTCCGTTCATACGTCTCACAGCCCTGCACCTCCCCTTCGGATGCGGGGATCTACGATTCCGTACAGAACATTTGCAATCAGATTGCCCCCAAATACAATCGCCGCACTGATCACGGTAATTGCAAGAAGCAGGGGAACATCGCTGCCGATTCCCGCCGTCACCGCAGCCTGTCCAAGCCCGGGGTAGGAAAAAATCTCCTCCACCAGAACAGAGCCGCCGAAAATCTCACTGATCGAAGCAAACTGCAAAGTCAATGCCGGAAGAAGCACGTTCCGAAAACCGTGATTTTTAAAAATGCTCCAATCGCTTTCCCCTCTCGCCCTTGCGAAGAGCACATAGTCACTCTCCATAATGTCAATCATCTTCTCTCTGGTATGTAAGGTAATGTTAGAAATTCCGGTAATGCTCAAAGTCAGTGCCGGAAGAATGGCATGGCGAATCCGATCTGCCAGAGTGACGCCTGCCGCCTCCATGCCAATGGGTACGCTTAAACCTACCGGAAGAACCTGAAGCCAGACTGCAAAAACCATAAGGAGCACCAAAGCAAGCCAAAAAGCAGGGGTACTGGCAATCAAAAGAGAATATCCCCGAATGGCCTTATCCATCCAGGTTCCACGCTTCATTCCAGCCAGGACTCCAAGGCAGAAGCCCATCACACCGGAAATCACCCATGCAATGGCAAGAAGCCAGATAGAATTGGCAAATTTAACACCGATCACCTCTGACACAGGCCGCCGATACAAGAGGGAAATTCCCATGTCGCCCCGGAAAAAGTCCGAAGCCCAGGACAGAAACCTCTCCACAGGAGGTTCTCCCACTCCCCAATAGGACTCCAGCTTCGCAATCTGCTCCTGACTCATGCTTCCAAGAGCCGCCTGACCCACATTGGCCTGCAGGGGATCTACCGGGGACAAAGACACCAGGAAAAATGCCGTCATGCTGACACATATAAGCAGAAGAAGCATTCGAATAGCCTGCTTTCCTATATTTGCACATATTTTACGTGCATAAAGGGATACCCGCAGGGTGCTTCCTATATTTGCACATATTTTCATCTGTCAGTTCCTCCAAATTTAAAGTTGCTGCCTGGCAGTACGAAAGGGTAAATCTCCAATTTCGCAATGCCCCATGAATTCATAAACGTACAAAGGGGAGCCGCCGAAAGCAGCTCCTGCTTTGTTTTTATAGTTGATTATAATGGGTTAGCTTATCCACATCCATTGATCCACATTATTCACAATAGACCAGCCATGTCCATGGGGATGCAGCTTCTGTTCCGCCACTTTAAGATTCTCCCTTGACCAATACAAATGATCCACATTCACCAGCCAGATCCAGGGGATATCTCCCTCCTGCGTAATTCCGGTTGTTCCATCCCACTGTGCCTTTTGCCAAAGCTCATAGGATCTGTCCAGATCGCTGGCCGCCAGTGCTTCATCCATGTACTTGTCAACTGTCTCATTGGAATAAGGAGAATATTCTGCGGATCCATCTTCCAAAGTATGATAAATATTATACAGCTCCATAGGAGAATGTGCTCCCCATCCCCACATAAGCGGCTCTGCCTGTGCACGATCGTAAGCCGTATCCCAGCCTACGCCCTCTATGGTAACTTCAATTCCCAGCTCCTTTAACTGGTTCTGTGTATCAGCCGCCAATGCCTGGCGCAGAGAGTCACTGGCCGGATATAAAAGATTGAAAGCTGCCCTTACACCACCCTTTTCCCGAATACCATCCGTTCCTTCAAGCCATCCTGCCTGCTCAAGAATCGCCTTTGCTTCCTCCGGATCATAGTCCACTTCTGCCAAACTGTTATACCAGGGCAACTTGTCACATACACTGTAGGCAGGCGTTCCGTAACCGTTCAGAACATTGTTCAGCATTTCCTGCCGATCAAGGCCGATATTTATGGCCCTGCGAACCTGCACATCGCTTGTGAAATCATTTCCAATAGCATTTCCGTTTTCATCGGTCCCAGAAGCTACTGCCGGAAGATTAAATCCCCGGTTGTCCACGGATTCAAAGGAAAGGAGTTCATAGCCGTCTATATTCTGATCCGAGTAGGCCGCCGCCGTGTATGCCAGGTCTACCTGACCTGCTTTTGCCGCTGCAAAGGCCGCATCCTCCTCCATAAACACAACGGTAACCCGCTTCATTTTTATCTCTTCTCCATAATAATCCGGATTTGCTTCAAAGATGATCTGCTGCCCCTTGTCCCACTGCTTCAGCATATACCGTCCGGATCCAATGGGTTGTTCCCCGTAATCAGGGCCATAGGCATGCTCCGGAACAATTCCTACAATTGCCATCGTATAAGGCCAGATAGAATATGCCTGTGTCATATGGAACTCTACCGTTGTATCATCCACAGCCACCGCCTCTTTCAGCATGGTGAAATCATTGACGGAGCTTGTTTCTTTCACTGTATTGTAAGTAAAGGCCACATCAGAAGCCGTCAAAGACTCTCCGTCCGTAAACTTTACATCGTCCCGAATGGTAACTGTCCATGTCATACCGTTCTCGCTAACCTGCATATCTGTGGCCAGATCATACCCGATAGAAAGATCCGGGTTCGTAACGGTCAAGGTACTCTGAATCAGCGGTTCATGGACATGCTCTCCTGCCCCCCAGCCATAAGCCGGGTCAAAGCCTGACTCCGGTTCTGAGGTGGGGCCCATGGCTACAATCACCGAGTCCTGACCCCCATCCTCTAAAGTCTCTGCTTCCTGCCCCTCCTCTTCCTTTTGCTGCGGTGCATCCCCCTTTGGGGCTTCCAGATTCGGACCACAGGCCGCAAGCAGACTCAAAGACATTGTTGCTGCTATTATCATAGAAATCCATCTATTTTTCATATGTGTAACACCTCTCTGTCATTTTTGACTCTGTGCCTGTCAGCTGACATTTTAGATTATACACATGCGTTAAAATGTTCACAAGCCACCCCGGGGGATATTTTTTTAATTTTATCACTTATTCTGCATTAAAAATCTGACAAGTTCCGTAATCTTCACAAGTTCTGCAATCTCCACATACTCCTGGCAGGAATGGACTAACTCCATAGCACTTGCCAACACCAAACCGGAAATTCCATGTTGAAACAGATTGCTCTGATCACTTCCTCCAAAAGTTTTTATCAGAGTACATGGTAGCCCCAGGCTTTCACACGCTCTCCGAAACCGGCCCATACAGGGATGCTCCTCCGGTGTCCGGTAAGCACGGATCAGGATCTGATAATCCATCCTGCTGCTCCCTCCGGCTTTCTCCGCCTCTTCCTTAAAAAGCTCCTCTATCTTCCGTGTCTGTTCCATCGCCTGCTCATGAGAATAGCTCCGCACCTCTCCCACCAGATGGCAAAGTTCCGGAACAATATTACTGCTGGCTTCCCCGCCATGAATGGCTCCGATATTTACGGTCATATCTTCTCCCACATGGCCAAGCTCCATACGGACCACAGCCTTTGCCGCTATGGCAATAGCATGAATCCCCGTCTCCGGAGAAAGTCCTGCATGAGCAGCCCTGCCCTTCACTTCGATTTGAAACTGAATCAAAGTGGGGGCCTGATAAGCTGCCGTTCCCACCGGGCCTGTTAGATCCAATATGTAAGATTCCTTTGCTTTCACCCTGGAATAGTCAAAAACCGCACTTCCCCGAAGATGCTTCTCCTCTCCAATGAAAAAGATAACCTCCAAATCCCTGCATTCGCCGCCATCTTCCTCAATCTCCTGCAATGCCTCCAGAATAGCCGCCGTTCCGGACATGCAATCCGCACCGAGAACCGTTGTCCCGTCGCTGGTAATGCGGCCATCCGCTCCCACCAAGGCTTTCTTTCCCCTGGCTGGCTCTACCGTATCCATATGGGTAGAAAATAAGATGGGAGAACCTGGAATGGTTCCCTTGCGAAATCCATACACATTTCCTGCATTTCCTCCATAATGATTCCCGGCTCCATCCTCCTCTACAGAAAATCCCAGCCTGGTAAGCTCTTCCTTAAGCACATCCGCCATGGCACGCTCCTGAAAGCTGGGGGCATCAATTGCCACCAACCTCTGAAATGTCTCTATCAACCGTTCTCTGTTAATCCCCTTATTTTTCGTTTTCACTCCGGATAATCCCCTTTTCATGTGTTCCATGATGTATTGTTACTTCTCTATTATACCGATCTTTTGACTCGTTGCAACTATAGCAAATATTTTCTTCACAGCAGTTTGAACAGGCATTTTACAATATTCTACTTTTCTCTTGACATTCTTCGTTCCCCGTGTTATCTTTTAATTAGATATTTAAATATTTATCTAATTATCTAATACAGAGAGGAGGAATCTCATTGAATGATGCCTTTAAAGCCCTGTCCGACCCCACACGGCGTAAGATCCTAAAGCTTCTCTCCGATCAGGACATGACCGCCGGGGAAATTGCCGAATGCTTTGACATTTCCAAGCCCTCTATCAGTCATCATTTGAGTACGTTAAAGGCGGCAGGCCTGGTATTGGATGAACGAAAAGGGCAGAATATTATTTACAGCTTGAATATGACCGTTTTTCAGGATTTGATCAAATGGTTTTTTGATTTTCAATCCTGAGACAACCAAAAATGACTTATGAAAGGAGTTCATATATCATGAAAAAGCAAACCATCTTTTTATTCATACTCTGTGCCCTGTCATTTATCGGACACCTGTTTGTACTTTCCTTATTGCCGGATCAAATCCCCATTCATTGGAATGTTTATGGGGAAGCCGATAACTGGGCGGGTAAATCCGCCAGCCTGTTTCTGGCCCTGCTGCCTGCTCTGATGCTGATTTTATTCCTTGTGATTCCCCGGATAGACCCCAGAGGAAAAAACTATGAAAAGCACCAAAAGGCCTATCAGGTCTTTATCACCGTTATGATTATTTTTCTAAATATTATCCTTTGGATCACCAATGCCGCCGGTTTGGGCTATCCGGTCCCCATAGGACGTCTGGTTCCCATAGGCTGCGGCCTTATCCTGATAGCCGTCGGCAACTACATGCCTCAGCTTCGCACCAATTATACCATGGGAATCAAGAATCCCTGGACCCTGGAAAGCGAATGGGTATGGAGAAAGACTCATGCCATGGGCGGAATTGTCTTCTGCATTATGGGATTTGTCATGATATTAAATGGCTTCTTTCCTGCCGACTGGATGGCAAAGATTTCCCTTGGTTCCATTCTTCTGGGCGTATTGGGGCTTGAAGTGTATTCTTACCTGTTGTACCGAAAATGGAAATCCAACAGTTAGGATGTTTATAGACAAATCTCACATTTTATTATATATTATTCTTAAAACATTCTACTTTGAGGGGGAATAATATGTTAGAGACACTAAGGAGCAAAGCAAGGAAGTCAAACATCTGGCGAATCGTCTTATCCATTGTCGGCATTGTGATACTGCTGGCCATTACAAAGTTCGCCATCTTTGATGTCATTACGGGGCCAACCCATATGGACATCACCCAGGATCCGGCATCCTATGAGGGCAAGTATGTAACCATTGACGCAGACTTTTTCCTGTACGATTACATCGAGCACTCTACCACCACCAAAAAGAAATACGGCGGCAGCTCAACCTCTATTGACGGATACAGCTATATTGCGTTCCAATGGGTGGATGATTACGAAAATGATACTTCCATCTGGTATTTTTACAGTGTTTTTCTGAAGAAAGACAAACAACTGGAAATGAATTCCAAGATAGACCAGGCATTTGCCTTTCTGACCGACGAGACGGGAAGTACAGCTCCACCGGAACCGGTTACAGTCACCGGTGTCTGGAATAAAATGGATTCCCAGACAGAACGGTATTTCAGGGAATCCCTGGCAGAATTAAATATTGAGGAAACCGATCTGGATCTGTTTTATTTTTATGAGCTGGATACGAAAAATATCGGCGGTGTAAACGCCCTGTTTTTCTGGGTTATGATGGCCGGTGCCGTCCTGCTCCTTGTATTTGCCGGTTTAAGTGTTGCCGGCCTTTTCAGTGATTCCTATTTAAAGGCTATCCAACAGTATCTCCAGAGAGACAGTTCTGTTTCCATGGCAACCATCGAGGAGGACTTCGGCAAGGCACAGCTTATTGGGTCCGAGGTCTGGGTTGGAAAAAGGTGGACCATCTACATGCAGGGCAACAAGGCTAAGATTCTGGCCAATAAGGATCTGGTCTGGGGATATTACTTCCGGCGTACCGGACGGAACAGCGTAAGCGAGATGCGTCTCTTTACCAGAGAAAAGAATATGTTCGGCATCAATTTGTCTGAGAACAACACCCAGGAAGCCTTAAAGATCTACACAGCCGAACAGCCCCATATGGTGATTGGCTACAGTAAGGAACTGGAAAAGATGTATAACAAAGATTTCAATGCATTTTTGGGATTGAGATACAATTCTGCTCCAAACGAAACTGAATTCTAAACGAGGACAAAAGTTCTTTCCGATATCCTGTGTACGGCAAACCGTCCGGACACAGGATACGGAAAAGATTTCTATTCTGTTTCAGCTTTCATATTCCATGATTTCATTGACGCACCCGTCCGCACCATAGGAAAAATGTATGACCTGGCTCTCGCCGTATTCCTCTGTCATTTTCTGATACTCTTCTTCATTTGACTCCGTTTTCTCTCCGTCTGTCACAGCCGTATAATGCTCATTCCCATTCTCGTCATACTCGATGTAGACTCCCTTTTTCAGATAAAGCTCCATGTCTTTTTCAGAAATCCCATATTTTTCTATGTGATGTCCGGATGCCGCAAAAATACCATCCTTGGAAAAGGATATGGGGTAGGCCGTTCCATCGCTCATGATTGTCCCCAGACTTACAATCTCATCATTTCCGTAATAATATACCGTACAGTAAATGGCCCCCTGCCGTTCTGTTCCCGTATCATACAAACCGTCTGAGGATACCATCACATAATCCTTATAATCCATATCCAGGAATGCATAAGCTTCCTCGTCTCCCAATTCCCCCACTTTCGGCCCATAGGGATTCTCTTCTTTCTGCCCGCCCTTGCAGGAAGTCAGGCACAGGACCATTATCACCAGTCCCGCTATGACAGCTTTTCTCTTATGATTCATCTTCCTTTTTCTCCTTTCGTCTTTCAATCACGTAAGCCATACTCAAAATAGCTCCCACAACAACCAGAAAAATGGCAGGGGCCATAAGTCTTCCGTAGTTAACAGGGGCACTTGCATACTGGCCCACGGCTATATAGCGGTACAGCATGTACTGGATACTTTCGGTGGTGTTTTCAAGTGCGACAACAAACAAGGTGCCCAATACTCCAATCATGAGAAAAAACATGCCCCCAAGCAGCAATATTGTCTGCTTTTGATTCCTCTGATTTATCTTTATCATATCCTGGAGTGAAATTTTCTCTTCTTTCACAGACTGCCCTCCTTTCAGAAAATCGTCCAAAGAAATCTCAAACAACCGGCAGAAAGCAATTGCACTTTCCAAATCCGGTGAGGAAAGTTCTTTTTCCCATTTTGAAATCGTCTGCCTTGATACATTCATTTTTTCGGCAAGCTCCTCCTGGGTCATACCTGCCATCTTTCGGATCTTTTTTATTTTTTCTCCTACATTCATGAAAAGACCTCCTTACCCTTTGTCGACTTAGGGTCCCCTTGTACACCGGGGATACTTTCACCTTATAAAAAACTGCTGTTTTTTTCAAGCAATTGCTTTTAACATCCTCGATAAAAAGCTTAACAAAACGGAAAAAAGGGTATCGCAAAATAAGACAAACGCTAACAATCTTATTTTACGACACCGCTTTCTCAAAACATATTTCAATATTATAACAAAGGTCTGCTATTGCCCACGCATTCCACAAGCCGTTCCAGAGTCTTTGGAAATTCAATCCCAAATGCTTCTGCTTTCCCCGTATGAACTCGTATATTCCGCGGATTTCCTGCAAAGGCGGCCTTATTTTCCTTTAACCGTTCTGTAGAATATCCCAATTTTTCAAGAAGCCTGTAGACCGTCTCATACATATTGTAATCATTTTCAGAACCAAAATTGTAGATGCCGCCGGGAAGCCCAAAAGCTTTCCCAAGGTTTTCAACCACCAGTCTCACATCCGTAATTCCCCGGTAATCATAGATGGGATACGTCATCTCCCGTTCTTCATCCAAAGCCTGTAAAAAGGCAGTCAGAAAGTTCCCATGTTCTTTCTCTAAAAGCCGTTCACTGTCATACATCCAGCAAAGCCGCAGGCTCACACTGTCCGGGCAAAATCTTACACATCTCTTTTCCGCTTCCAGCTTCTGTCTGCCGTACGCTCCGGCCGGGCTTACTTCCTCATTCTCTTTGTGGGGATTCATCCCACCGCTTCCAAAATAGATCTGATCCGAGCTGCAAAATATCAGCTTAGTTCCCAAATCTTCACAGACACGGGCCATATACTCCGTTCCCTCCACATTGATCCGTTCAGACTCCTCCGGGTGCTCCTGACACCAGAGGGTGTCCGAAATGGCTGCACAGTGAACCGCTATTTCTGGTCGCACTTTCCCCATATACGCCCTCACTGAATCCATATGGCAGATATCCATTTCCTGATGGCCGGGGGCAAATACCTGGCAGCGTTTCTCATATGCCCGAACAATCCGGCTGCCCAGAAAGCCCGTAGATCCTGTCACAAGGATCCTTCCGCCCCACCTGTGCATTATTTCATCTGTTCTTAATTCTTTT
Organism: uncultured Lachnoclostridium sp.; assembly: GCA_948330435.1. GTDB lineage: Bacteria > Bacillota > Clostridia > Lachnospirales > Lachnospiraceae > Laedolimicola. The sequence continues at coordinate 28,460 of CAOJBY010000020.1, forward strand.
GCTACCATCACTTCTCCTTATATTCCAATCCCCGTTCCCGAAAACGCTTCTCCTCTTTCCTCAAATCCCTCTTAAGCAGCCGAATTCCCAGGAAAAAGGCCACGATGCCTATTACAAGGACTCCTATATTATAAATAAGGGCATTCATTTCCTCCAGCTTCTCAAGGATAGACGTTCCAAAGGCGGAATAAGCGTTGAAGCACAGATGAAACAGCATAGATGCGACAAGGGTTTTATATTTCAATGCCAGATAACCGCAAATCAGGCCAACCAGGAATGCATAAGCTCCCTGAACCAGATTAAGATGCATAATCCCGAAAAGTGCCGCCTGCACAACATTGATCACCCAGAAGCCTGCCCCTGTCCGTTTTAAGCATTCCACCGTAAGACCCCGGCACACGATTTCTTCCCCAACAGGTGCCATAATCACCGTTGCAATGGCACTCAGTACGGTCAGCTCTCCGATTCCGGCTGACTCCATCAATTCATTATAGGCATCTATCTGGCCAGGGCTTATGTATTGCCATGCTACAAGGAGCAGCCCAATCAGACACTGGGCACCGATTGCAAGGCAGAGGATGCTCCCAAAAGATCGGAGTGAAAAATGAGGTTTCTCCTCCTCTTCTCTTAACTTCTTACCCCGAACAACCCACAGATAATACCAAAGTCCCGAAATCAAAAGCGTCAGAACCTGAGTAACGACCATAACTCCCATAATATTGTCCAAAACCATCTGTGCTCCTGCGGCCATACCATAGCGGATCATATACCACACGGTAATTATGATGCTTGCAAGAAACTGAACCGCAATCATCATAAACACCGGCAAGATACTCATCAGATACCATCCTACTTTTTTCATCATGTTCCTCCTACTTGACATTTCTTAGCTGGACGATTATTTTTTTCCATTATATCAGATTCCCCGTAAAAATTCATCTGTTATATATTCCAAAAACCAGCCCTGCGATCACTGCAATCCCATAGAGAAGCAAAAGAATCTTCAGATTCTCCCGCTGCGGGCGATTGGAACGAAACAATACCGCCAATCCCACTCCTGCCCCGGCACTTAGGCCCGCAATGGCCGCCCCAAAGCTTAACCCTCCGGTCAAATACAGCTCCGTAATCAGCACAGAGGAGGCACAGTTGGGTATCATGCCTAAAAGGGCTGCCAAAAAGGGCTGAAACAGCGTATCCTTTCCAAGGAATCCGGAAAGCTTGTCTATCCCCACAAGTTCCAAAACCAGATTGAGACAGACCGTAAAGAGAAGCAGGTAAAGGGCCAAACGTGCCGTATGCAAAAGTGCCGGGCGGAAGATCCCGCTGGTGTCGCTGCATCCGCAGTTTTTGCACATTTCCTCAATGTGCTTCTCTTCCTTTCGTCTCCGAAACAGTATATCAATCAGACATCCGGCTCCCATGCCAATCACAATCTTCCAGAGCAGCAGCGAAGCGATCGCTCTCCCGCTTCCTGGGTGTGCCATAAGAATCAAAACCGCTTCATCCGAAGTGGAGAGGAACACCGCCAGAAGCGTTCCCAGAGTAATAAGCCCGCCGGAATAGAGATTGGCCGCCGCCACCGAAAAGCCACATTGGGGAATACAACCAAAAATCGCCCCCACAAAGGGTCCTGCCTTTCCCACCCTGGCCAGTATGCGGTTGCTGTATTGGTTTGAATAGTGCTCTATGGCCTCGATTATCAAAAAGGCAGCAAATAAAAAAGGAATGGTCCTGAGAGTATCCAGGATCCCATCCAGCAAAGCATCCAGAATCATATGTTTACCTCATTCTATAAAATCTTATTCAATAAGATATATCATTTTTCCAGAGAATTGGCAAGTTCTATTTCTCCCCAATATGTAAATCTGAAAATTTTAGATAATAATTAGATAAATGTGTGCTATTTTTTCCCAGAAAGGACATGAGATCCATGAAACACTTTAAAAGAATTCTGGCCGTCCGGCTGGCAAAGCTTGCCGCAATACTTATCCGTTTTTTTCATCTGGGAAACGGTGCCGTTTTTCCCGGACGTCTCGCCCAAATCATCGACCCGGAAATTCTGCCCGCCCTGTCCTCCCAGGTCCGTGAAAAAATCATAGCCGTTATGGGCACCAATGGAAAAACGACCACAAACAGTATTTTATATCACGCTTTAAAAAAAGAGGGGAAAAAGGTTATCAGCAACCGGACCGGAGCAAATATGCTGGATGGGATTGTCTCTGCTTTTGTCCTTGCAGCAGACTGGAACGGAAAGCTTGATACCGACTATGCTTGTATGGAAGTTGATGAAAATGCTTCCCTCTATGCACTTCCCAGGCTATGTCCCCGCTGCGTTATTCTTACAAATATTTCCAGAGATCAGTTGGATCGTTTTGGGGAAATCGACCTGACATGGGAGAGAATCCGGACCGCCCTCTCGAAAATACCGGACGCCAGACTTGTCATCAATTGTGACGACGTCCTTTCCGCTTCCCTGATGGCTGCCTGTCCCAATCCGGCAGTTACCTACGGTATCAACGAGCCGATCTTTGACCGCTGCTCCCGTTCCGGGATTCGGGAAAGTATCTTCTGCCGCCGTTGCGGAAAAAAGCTTACTTACAAATTCTTTCATTATGGGCAGCTTGGCATCTATCGCTGTCCCGGCTGCGGACAAAAGCGTCCGGAACCGGACTATACCATCTCCCACGTCACGGTTTTGGACGGTATCTATTCCTTTGCACTGGGCAGCCGCCGTCCCCCCTGCAAAGTGCAGGCACCCTACAACATTTACAATACCCTTGCCGCTTATGCCGCACTGAGCACTTCGGATGTTCCAAGAAAGTATTTTGAAAAAACCATAGCAAATTTTGATTATGGCAATCATCGGGAACGCACCTTTTTTATCCACGGAACAAGGGTACAGCTTCATCTGGCCAAAAACCCTGTCAGCTTCCAGCAAAAACTTTCGCTGATCCAAAAAGATCCCAGGCCGAAAGACCTGATTATCCAGATTCACGATAATGCTCCGGACGGAAAGGATGTCTCCTACCTGTGGGATGTGGACTTTCAATATCTGAGGGATTGCAATTGTTCAACCATTACGACCGTCGGCAGCCGCCGTCATGACATGGAGCTTCGATTGAAATACGAGGACATTCCCTGTCAGGCTTCCAAAGATTTAAGAAAACTTATCAAAGGACTTGCCAGAAACGGAACGGGGAATCTGTATATTCTTGTAAACTACTCGGGGTTATATCAGATGAACCGCCTTTTACAAAAAATAGCAATACCCTGACAGTGCCAGAACAATTTATGGACACATGCTTTTGTGGCCTGAAATTGTTCTAAATAAGTGGTACTGAAAAGGGTATGCGGAACTTAAAATAGGAAAATAACCCATGCATCGACCAAAGGAGGCATTATGAAATTAACAATTGGACACCTGTATCCGGATTTACTAAACCTGTATGGAGATCGCGGCAATATCCGCTGTCTTCAAAAACGTCTTCAATGGAGGGGCATAGGAGCAGAAGTCCTGTCCCTAAGCTCTGACAGCCGCATTGATTTTACAAAACTCGATCTGGTACTCTTAGGGGGCGGCTCCGACCGTGAGCAGGAACTTGCCTGCCGCTGTCTGTCAAAGCAAAAAGAAGCCTTTCAAAATTATGTAGAGCAGGGCGGCACTGTCCTGGCTGTCTGTGGCGGCTACCAGCTTCTTGGCATTGATTATCAGACCGAGAACGCACTTCTTAAGGGTCTAGGAATCTTAGACATTCACACCAAATGGAAGCCCCGCCGCTTAGTAGGAAATATTATTCTTCATAATTCCCTGGTTTCCTCCCGCCCCATTGTAGGCTTTGAAAATCATGGCGGCCGCACCGATATTGGAAGTTATACACCTTTTGGCAAAGTCATTTCCGGCTGCGGCAATACGGAAACCTCCGGTTATGAGGGCATCGTCTACAAAAATGTCATCGGTACCTACCTCCACGGTCCCCTCCTGCCCAAAAATCCGGAGATTTGCGACTATCTTCTTAAAAGGGCTTTGAAACAAAAATATGGTGCTTCCCAGGCCTTAGGCAGCTTGCCGGATCAGTTGGAGCATCTTGCCAACAGAGGCATCGTTAAACGCTTTGCCCCAAGAACATTTATCTTTTTTCCATCCCTATATACCTAGTGTACTGGCTTGGTATCCAGAATCATACGTTTATGTCATCATATAAAATCTTATTCAATAAGATAAATCATTTTTCCGGAGAATTGGCAAGTTCTATTTCTCTCAATATGTAAATCAACCATAAATTCGTTAGAATTCGCAAATATAAAAAGAACCAACAACCGAGAAAGCTTTGCGTCTGAGTTATTAGTTCTTTTTTACATCCTTTTTATACCTGCAAATCTCCGATGGTCTTTGCTTCCTGTACACTCTCCCAGTCTGCCCGGAAGTCATCGATGGCTTTTTGAACGGAAGCCATCTGGAATGTGGAATGCAGAAGCTGAGGCGGAACGGTTACCGTGTGTGCTCCCGCCAGCAGGGCCTTGTTCACCTGGGCGATATTCTTAAAGCTGGCTGCAAGAATCTTGCAGTTGGCATGGTTCTCTTCAATTCCGTTTCGGAATGCGGAGATGGCTTCCGCAAAGTTTACATCCAGATTCTCCATGCGGTTCCGGTAAGGTGCTATGTAGTCTGCTCCTGCCATGATTGCCATAAATCCCTGGATCTTGGAGTAAATGGCGGTAGCGGTCACGCCTACTCCCTGAGCTTTCAGCTTCATAATCGCCTGCAGGCCTGCTTCCGTGGTGGGAATCTTTATATAAACTCTGGAATCCACATTTTTCAAGATGGCATCCGCATCCCGAAGAATTCCGTCCAGATCCTCTGCGATGGTCTGGATATGAAGAGTTCTCTCCATTCCGATAATGGAACGAATCTCACGCATGTGGGCGAAAAACTCAATCTTTCCCTCCGCTTTCAAAATGCTGGGGTTGGACGTAACGCCCGTAAAGGGATAAATCTGGCTGTATTTGCGGATGCTCTCCAGATTGGCTGTGTCAAATAAAATTTCCATAAGTAAATGCTCCTTTTCTCCTGTGAAATCTTTGATCTGAATTTCTTTATATAGGCTATCAAATTTTCCAACTATTGTCAATAAAATCCAGAAAACTTTGTTAAAAAATTATCTTTTCCCTATTGCATTTCCAAAAATACCTGTTATAATGATTTTCATAAATAATAGCGAAGTAGGATTTTATGCGTCAAGTGTTCGATGGATGGGGAGTCGCCTCGAAACGAAAAGTGAGCGTGCATGCACGTTCGTCTTACGATATATTATCCGCACCCGTTGCTACAGATGAGTACATCTCAGATGTGGTCGGAGCTAGATATTTATGTTAGCAATGAGCAGGGCGTGTCAGAAAATATGAATTTGGAATGGGGTGCTCGCACACCAGGCCAAATTTAGATTTTATGACACATGCGGCGAATGCCGCATAGCTTGAAAATGCGGGCATTTTCAAGCTTAACGCCCGTACGTAACTATTCATCAACCTACCACAAACAGGAGGTGTATTTTTTATGCAATTATGTTCCAAAAATGCGTTCCATTTCAGGGAACAGCTAAAAAGCATCCACAGCGTACAGGGCATATGCCTGGGCGGACTCTTCGTATCCCTTTACGTTGTACTGTCTCTCTTCAACATCCGTTTTTCCGAGATTCTGGAATTCCGTCTGGCGTTCCTGGCTCTGGCTGCCGCAGCATTCTATGGCGGCCCCCTTATGGGAATGACCGTGGGAATCGCCGGAGATGTGATCAGCTTCTTTGTCACACCCCAGTCCGCACCGTTTTTCCCGGGCTTTACTCTGACCTATGCCATTATGGGCTTCCTGTTCGGCATGTTCCTCTACCGTACAAAAATCACACCGGGACGAGCTTTCCTGGGAGGACTGACAGAGTTTCTTATTTCCTGTACCCTGTCCACCTTTTGGCTCCATCTGATGTATGGGATGGAATGGCAGTATCTTCTGACCATCCGACTGGTGAAAAACACCATTGCTCTTGGTGTCTATACGGTTTTGCTTTACGTTTTTCTGAACGCATTTTCCAGAATTCTGGGAACCGTCGGAGCTGCTACAAAGCCAGTGCGTTCCTAGCGTTTTTGTGGATATGATATGGTATTTGGGAAAAATTCTAATCCTTGAATCATAATAAAAAACTGACGGAAGCAGTATCAGATGAACTGAAGTCTGCTTCCGTCGTTTCCATTATCCTCTATCCCTATTCCGCCAACAAAACATCATGATTTATCGTCCGGTAAAACTCCCTTTTGAATTCCCCGCCAGATAAATCCTGTTCCAAAAGCCACATCACCTTAGTGACAGTTGCTTCCAATGTCATATCAAAGGCCTCAATAATCGGAAACCGATCTTTCATCACCTTTCCCACCTGATAGACCTCCATGTCGCTGCCCTCGTGGGTCACCTGGGTCGCCATAATCACCTTTTTCCCCTGGCCGCACCAGTGCCCAACAGCTTCCAGAAAGCTGTGCCTGCCGTAAGATGGAAGCCCGCCTACCCCAAAGGACTCGATAATCACTGCGTCATACTCATCCGCCAGTATATTCAGAATCCGTCCGTCCATCCCCGGAATGATCTTGAGAAGCAAAACCCTCTCATTCATTCTGTGATAAAACCTCACCGGTTCTGTGAGACGAAACTGATCTTCTATATAAAATATAATTCTCTGCTCCTGAATCACTGCAATATCCGGATAATTAATACTGGAAAAGGCATTGTAGCTCTTCGATCGCTCTTTCTTCGCCCTGGTTCCCGCAATCACCTTTCCTCCAAAGACAATATTGACGCCATAGGCACGGTCGTCCGAAGCAAACCGAAGACTGTCCCGAAGATTCATCCTTGCATCGGTGATTTCCAGATCAATGGGTTTTTGTGCACCGGTCACCACAATCGGCTTTCGGTTGTTCTGAATCAGGTAAGAAAGGGCCGCCGCCGTATACGCCATCGTGTCCGTCCCATGACAAATCACAAATCCGTCGTATCTGTCATAAGCCTCCTCTATAATTCGTTCCAGGCCAAGCCAGTGCTCCTGGCAGACGTTTGTACTGTCCAGTTCAAAGGGCTGTACCGTGTCCACCCCGCAGGCTCCCCCTATTTCCGGCACATAAGCCAGCAGCTCCTCCGAGGTAATCCCGGGCTTAAGCCCCTCCGGTGAAAATCTTGACGCAATGGTGCCGCCTGTGGCAATCAGTAGTATTTTCTTCATCTTCATCCTTACTCCATAGGCTTTTGATAAAAGATTCCAAAGAAACTCTCCGTAGGTATCACATTAATGATAACTCTTTTATCCGCCTGACGCAAGCAGTCCACCAGATCCTGCACCTCATAAGCGGAAACAACTGTATGCAAAAGGCTCATAGGCTTTCTACTGTATCCGCCGTACCCGTCCATCACCGATATCCCATGCTTGCAGACACCGATATAAGCCGCAGTCAGTTCCTTTGGGTGCTCCGTCGTAATCTGAAGCGTTACCCGCTTGTACCTGTGATAGAACCGCTCTATGGTCTGAGTAGATACAAATTGGAACATAATCGAATACCCTGCATGCTCCCACCCGAAAACCGCACCAAAAACACAGAGCATCACGCAGTTAAAAATAAATACATACTGCCAGATGGATTTTCCAATCCGGTTGGAAATGTAAAGAGCCACAAAATCCATGCCGCCCGTAGATGCATTTCCTTTCAAAGCCATTACTATGGAAATGCCATAGAGGAAGCCGCCGAAGCAGATATTCAGAAGAATATCATCAAACAAATAATTCTCCGGAAGTACCTTTAACAAGGCACTGGCAAGAAATACCTGGAGCATGGAAAACAGTACAAACTTTTTTCCCACATGGCGGTAACAAAAGACTGCCACCGGAATATTCAGAAGAATCATTCCTACGGACGTGGAAAAATGTATGCCAAACAATCCGGTCACCTGCTCCAGCAAAATAGCCAGCCCGGTAAACCCGCCAGGCAGAAGATTTACCGCATTCAGAAAGGTTTTCATGCTAAATGCCTGAAGAAATGCCGAGAAGAACACCGCTGCCGTCGTTAAAACATATTTATTTATTCTATGCCCTCCTAAAAAACGTACTTTCAAATCAAACCTCCTAGATCCCCCACAGTACATCCCTATGCAAAGAATTTACGACCACACATACGTGCGGCCGCAAATTCTTTGCAACACTGTCTGGGAAGTGCTGTTGCCGATTTTACTTTACATTACTATTTCTCATCTTCCACCCCATATGGATTGGTCACGCCCTCCATATTCTTGCTTCCGATTCTTTTATGAAACTGCGGGTCTTTCGGAATATCCGGATTGATTCCCAGGGCCTCCGGTGCAAAGCAGGCCACAATCTGCAGAGGGATAATGTACTCCCAGGCGGAGAACAGCGGATCCTCCGTAAACTCCACCAAGAGATCCTTTTCGCTTACACGGTCCACGCCCTCCGGCGAAGCGATCAGGTAGTTGTGCGGTGTCCAATCGCTTAAAATATCAATGAGCTTTAAGGTCCTGGCCTTATAGTCTCCCTTGGACCCCACATAAAAGATGTGGGCACTGTCCGTAATGGAATTGTAGATTCCGTGGAAAAACTCTTCGATATCATATCCGGTAACGCCCTCCCGGACGGTCTCCAGAATCTTAAGGGATCCCTCCAGAACATCTGCGTACATGCCGTCATAGCCCACTACGATAATCCGCTTAGCGTGAAGAAACTCATCCTTGATTCTTCCGTACCATTCCACGGAAGCATCCGTTACCTCATCCAGATTGTCAATCACACGGTACATCCGCTCCCGGTAGGCCGCCGCCCTCTCCTCAGTGACAATCCCCTTTGCCAGGGCAAGCTCCGTGAGCATCATCATCAGCGTTACGGTCGTTCCCGCATAACCCTTTGTCTTGGCACCGCATTTCTCATTTCCCACCTCAATCAGGGTCTTTGTATCCGCATGCTCAAAGATAAACGCATTCCGGTTGGCGGAAACCCCCGCCGTACCAAAGCCCTGGGCCCTGGCACAGTCAAGCCCTGCCACGGTGGAAAGGCTCTGCCCTCCCTGGGACATGCCGATCACAAGAGTGTTCTTATTAAACACCTTTTCTCCCCGTTCAAACTGTGTGGGGTACATGCAGATTACTTTCATCCCCAACAGCTCCTCCAGATAATTCTTTGCGGAAAGTCCCGCATGGTAGCTGGTGCCGGACCCCAGAACATAGATCTGCTCAATCTCACGGCCCTTAAACTTCTCTACAAACTCCTTTGCAATCTCCCTGCGGTTCTCAATGATATATTTTAAAACAACGGGAGTTTCACAAATATAATTGTACATGTTCGATGTCATTATAAAATACCCAAGACGCTTCCTGCAATTCCGACAATAATCATGCCCCAGAGAATTGTAGTGGTCTTAAATCCTTTCTGCAATAATTTGTATGTACCAAGTGTCAAAGCCAGCGGTAAGAAGCCGGAGATAATTCCGTCAAAAATATCCTGAAGTACAATTTCTGCTCCGCCAATGCTTAAAACCAGAGGGATCGCCAGATTTACCATGGAGGCACACATGGAGCCTACCACAACAAGTCCCAGTACCTTTGCCACCTCGGAAAGCGCCGCAATGATACCACCCTCAGACATGCTGTCAAGGAAGGTCATCCCGCTGCGGTATCCGATCTTCAGTCCGAAGTAGCGAACCAGCAAATGAGGAACATTATAAATCAGCAGGAACATAATAACTCCAAGGATGCTTCCCTGTGCTGCCAGGGAACAACCAATACCAGCACCGATGATACGGAAAGTTCCCCAGAAGAAGGAATCACCGATACCTGCAAGGGGTCCCATAAGGGCTGTCTTTACTGCGTTTACGGATTCCGGATCGCTCTCTTCTCCCATCTCCTTTGCCTTTTTCAGCCTCTCCTCCATAGCAATGGCCACACCGGTAATAAAGGTTACAATAGCTGGGGTCGTATTAAAAATCACCAGATGACGCTTTAATGCCTCGGAAGCCTCCTCCTTATTGGGATACAGCTTCTTGAGAGCCGGAACCATCTGATAGGCAAAGCCTACGTTCTGCATTCTCTCATAGAAGAAGCATGCCTGCAGCGGAAAGGACCGCCAAAAGGTTTTCTTAAAAATATCCGGGCTCATTACGGATTCTTCATTTGTCAATACTTTTTCCTCTGCCATTACAGCTCACCTCCCAAATCATCAGACATTTCTGCTGCAGCTTCCACAGCCGCCGGTTCTGCTTTTCTTCCTCTTCCATACTGGAACATAATATAGGCAATGGTCGTACCTATCACTGCGGCTCCTACGGTATTGACACCGATAAGAGCACTTAAGGCCCAGCCCACAAAGAAGAAGGCCACGTTCTTTTTATCAAAGAGAAGCTGCATCAGTATAGCAATTCCAAGAGCCGGAAGCATGCCGCTTGCGACGCTGAAACCGTCAATCACGCTCTGAGGAAGCTTATCCACAAATGCACCGATGACTGCGGATCCAAGCAATGCACCGCAGAATACCAACAAGAAATAAGCAAGGAAGAACAAGCCGGCACCTCCCCACAGAGCACGGTCGATCCCCTTATAGTCTCCCCGCTCCGCAGCCTTATCCGCCTGATGTGCAAAGTAGCCGTTTGCCGTACGAACAAGAACACCCACAAGCTGGCCAAGGGTTGCAATGGGCAGCGACAGAGCTACCGCCGCACTCACGTCAAGGCCGGAGGTAATGGCAAAGGCCGTAGCAAGAATACTGCCCGACACCGTATCCGGAATGGTTGCAGAGCCAATTCCCACGATTCCCATCATAACCAGTTCCAAAGAGGCTCCCACCACGATACCCGTCTGAAAATCCCCCAAAATCAATCCTACAACCGGTCCCAAAAACAGCGGCCGATCCAGCATAAACATACCCATTACACGGCTGTCCCAGATACCCAATCCGCCGAGTATACCAAGTAATACTGCCTGAATAACACTCATTATTTTTCTCCTTCCCGTTAACCGTTCTTATTAAAGTTTTTCCGTATTTCATCGCAAGTGAGACTTTTCTGCGTCGGATCCGGCTGCATGGTAATTGCCTTACCAGACTGCTCCAGGCGGTTCATCACTGCAATATCATCCTCTGACATGTAGGAATTCATATCAATCTGCCGCTTTCCCTCTCCGCTTCGCAGACCCCCGAGAAGCACATCTTTTATCGCTCCTCCTGTCTTTTCGCACAGATACTCCGCATCCTGCATGGTCTTCGCAACCACCATAATGCTGCGGGGTGCATGCTTAGGATTGTTAATCACCGCCGCTGCCCCGTCCAGGGATTTCATGGACAGCGTAACCCCCGGCGGCGTTGCCAGCTTAAATGCCATCTGCATCGTCTTGTCTGTGATTACCTGGTCATTTGCAATCAGAATTACATCCGCTTTATAAAAGTTCACCCAGGCAACCGCCACCTGACCGTGAAGCAGACGATCGTCCACACGCAATACTTTGATCATAACTTCCTCCTTTACTCCTAGTTCTGTGATAACCCGTTACAGCTCCCCCTCTTCATCCTGGAGGGTGCCTGCCGTTTCCACATCATTTACAAGCACCAGCGTATCTTTTGCTTCTTCAAGCACCGTTCGGATATTGGCCAGATTCTCTTCCCGGTCCTGTGTCAGTTCCAACATGGCGATGGGAAGCAGAAGCCCCAGGCACAATCCGGATATCAGATAAAAATCCGGATGCTCCGCAAGAATCCCGATTGCGGACTGGGTAGTGCTTCCGCCCGGAATGTCCGTAATCAAAATCGTAGGAGCCGAGTTGTCAAACGCCTTCCATGCATTCTCAATCATCGCCTTTGTCTGTGCAACAGACTCATCCAGGGTAATGCTCAAGGCTGTCAGGTTCGGTACATCCCCGAGAATAAACCGGCAGGACTGCGCAATCCCTTTGGAAAATTCTCCGTGTGTCAGCAAAATTATGTTTTTCATTCATATCCTCCTTTCTCATTTTTAATGTATATACATTTTTCTATATATTAATATACATTTAGTAGTTTGTCAATACGTTTTATAAAAATTTATATGTTTTATTTTATTAAATTGTATGCTATTTGTGGGGATTGATGGGATGAGAAAGTAATAATAATTTTGATTATGTTGACTTTTACTCACTATCCATCTATAATATGTATATATATTTCGGGAAAAAAGTATATTTTTTTGGAGAATTGATATGAAAAAGACACCTCTTTATCTTACCATTGCACAGGAGATTATGGAGCTGATCCAGAACGGAACCTTACGCTGCGGAGAACAGCTTATGACAGAAGCACAGCTCTGTGAGAAATATCAGGTAAGCCGCATGACGGCCAACAAAGCTCTCTCTGCCCTTGTGGCCCAGGGATATATCAGCCGCACGGCCGGAAAAGGAAGCTTTGTGCTGGAGCCTAAGGTCACAAAGGACATCGGAGCTTCTAATATCAGCAGCTTTTCCAGAGATATGGCCTCCGTAGGGAAAAAGCCCGGAGCCATCCTGGTAGAATACCGTGTCATGCGTGCGGAGGACGCCCCCCTTGCCGCAGATCGACTTAAGCTTGCAGGCAGCGATCTGGTACACTATATCTTCCGCATCCGCACCAGTGACGAGATACGGATCGCCTTAAGCCACACCTACATTCCCTGCAAATACCTGCCGGCTCTGGACGTAACCATCCTGGAAAGCTCCCTTTACGAATATCTTGACCGGACCTACCATATCCACCCCCGTGTATTGGATTACAATTTCAACGCACTTCTTTCCAATAAAAAACAGCAGGAGCTTTTGCAGACCGAAGCCTGTGCCCTGCTGAAATCCAGTCATACCAGTACCATCGAACAGAATATTCTTTTTGAATTTACGGAGACCTACTATGTGGGCAACCGATACACCTATCATTTTTCAAGGACGGGAGCAGAATGATAAAAGCAATCTTTTTTGACATTGACGGAACCTTATATTCCCACAGAGACTACCGAATTCCGGAAAGTGCCCTCTGTGCCTTACGGCTTCTTAGGGAGCAGGGGATTCTCCTGTTTATCTCCACCGGAAGACATATGATTATGATTGAACATCTTCTGGGCAGTCAGATTCCTTTTGACGGCTATGTATCTCTGACTGGTCAGATTTGCCTGAATCGGGAGAAACAGATCATTTATAAGAATCCCATCTACAGGACGGATACGGAGAAGATTGTGGAATTCTTCAACAGGAAAACACTTCCCCTTACTTTAATGGAAGAAAACCGCCGCTATGCCAACCTTGCGGACCGGCCGGCCGGAAATGTCTCAAAGAATCCCGCCGCTTTCCCGCCCCCCGTCGAAGCCTACCAGGGGGGAGCCATCTATCAGGTGTCCGGCTTCTTTGGGGAGGAAGAGACAGGGGAGCTGCTCCCCAGTCTGACACACTGCAAATACGCCACATGGCGGAACGGGGCCATTGATATTATCTCCGCAGACGGCGGAAAGACAGCGGGTATCAAAAGACTGTTAGAGTATTACCATCTAGATGAGGACAGCATTATGGCTTTCGGCGACGGCGACAACGATGTCGACATGCTGGAATTCGCCCGGATTGGCGTAGCCATGGGAAACGGATCCCCAAAAGCCAGGGAAGCCGCAGACTACATTACCACAGATATTGATTTGGACGGGATCTCGCATGCTCTGAAGCATTTTGGATTGATATAGCACCACTTGTCAGGAGACCGCTAAAGCTTTCAGCGTCGTTATGGAGATATCCCCCACCACTGCCAGGTCCTCTGCCTGGTAAGCGTAAGGAAAATTCTCCTCAAAGAGAATCTGTGAAGAGGGCGGAAATTCCTCATCCCCGGCCCACAGAATAAATCGCACATGCAGACCATTTATAAATTCAAACTCATAGGCCGCATCTCCCATAGAGATCTTCTTGGCCCCAAGCTTCTCCATTGCCGCCGCAAACTGCTCAAGCTTAAAGCCAAAGGCAAACTTAAGCCTTGTCAGGCACCGCCCCTCAAACTGGCGGAAATACACTTCGCCCCAGGGCACCTCCCGGTAGGTGAGGTATTTCCCCGTACTCTTCACCGACTGGCCGGAAATGAGAAAACGCAGCACGATAATCTTCGCCGGAGCCATCTCTGAATAGCGTACCGCCCCCTCCTCTCCCTGCTCCGGGTGAAGTGCGAACTCCGGATAGTCAGCCAGATAGGGATAGCCCATTAGACGGATATGGAACTGTTGCTTCTCCTCGTCGTACTCCACGCCGCAGCGGGAAGCCGCTTCGCCGGGGTCTATTTTGCGGTATTCTTCCAAATAATGCTCAAGGGGAATCCTCTCCTTGTTGTCTTTTTCGTAGGGAAATTCCATTGTATACTTACTCCTTTAATTGCCATGGCAGATGCCTGTTAGCTTGCATATCCGCCATGGCCGTTCTATTATTCTTCACTGCTCCACCGACGGGAACAGGGAGCTGTCCGTATGGGGCAGGAAGCAGCATGCCACAAACTCGTCCATATATCCCGGCTCTGTGGAAAGCTCCAGGTACGTCATATTCTGAGCAAGTTCATAGACTTTCCTCTCCGCTTTCGTGGACAGCAGCATGGCATAAGCACCGGACAGAGAGGAATTGCCGATATAATGGTAGCATTCCACCGGAATATCCGGAAACATGCCGATATTGATGGCATTCTGCATATTGATTCCGCTTCCGATACCGCCGGCCACATAGACCTGCTCAATCATGCTGATATCGAAATCCAGTGTTTTCAGCATAGTGCGGATTGCGGAGAAAATAGCACCCTTGGCACGGATAAAGTTGTCAATATCCACCTCCGTAATCTCCACATCTTTTACAGATCCGGACTCTTCCTCAAAAGCCAGTACATAGCTGCCCATTCCGTAGGCATCCCGCTTGATCCGCTTTCCGTCCCGGATGAATTTTCCCTTGGGGCTGATAATCTTACACCGGAACAGCTCCGCAATCACATCAATAATACCCGATCCGCAAAGTCCGATGGGCTTCTCACCCTCATCCCCGATAATGGTAAAATCTGGCTCCATGGTCTCCGCATCAATGGTACATGCCTCGATGGCTCCGTCCGTAGCACGCATGCCGCAGCTGATATCGCCACCCTCAAAGGCCGGCCCTGCGGAACAGGCACAGCTCATCATAAAGTCGGAATTGCCGAACACCAGCTCCCCGTTGGTTCCCAGGTCGATAAAGAGGGAAAACTCCGGCCGATTCCACAGCATACTCACCAGAGTACCCGCCGTAATATCGCCGCCCACATAGCTTCCGATGTTGGGTGCCATAATAATGTGTGCATCCGGATGAACTTTCAGATTGATATCCGACGCATAAAAAGAGTTTGTCTTAAAAAATGCCGGAATATACGGCTCCATCCGCAGCGGGTCCGCATTGATTCCCATAAGCAGGTGGTTCATGGTGGTATTGCCCGCTATCGCCAGACGGTAAATATGCCGGGTGCTGATATGGGCGGCCCTGCACATCTGCTGAATCATTGGATTCAATGTCTCCGCCACGATAGCGTCCTGCAGGCGGGTGCGTCCGCCCTGCTTGGTGGATTCAATGATTCGGTTGATCACATCGGCTCCATAACGGATCTGTCCATTTCCGGTGGATGCCTTGGCCAGAATTCTTCCGTCTATCATATCTACCACAACGGCGGACACGGTGGTGGTTCCGATGTCAACGGCAAGACCTCCCACAATCAAATCCTCATTTGCCCCATACACATCATAAACAAATACATGACGCTGGGCCTGTCCGATGATACACTGGATCTCAAAATCGCTGCCACGCAGGGTATTGGGCAGCTTTCTAAGGCAGGAATAGGGAATCCGGATATATTGAATTCCTGTCTTCTCCTGCAAAGCCCGGATGACACGCTCAATATCCGGCATGGTATCCTCAAGGCTTGGCGGGTCCATTTTAATCCGCACAATGTGAATGTTGTTGTGGAGGGGCAGATCTGCTTCCTCGATCTTCCGCTTGGATTCGTCAAAGATCGCAACCTCCTCCGGAGAGCTTAAGTCCGCCACCTTCATGCGGCTGCGGTAGGCGGAGGCGATATCCGGAACCATAACCTCCACGTCTCCGGCCACATGACTTACACAGGCTAACCGCCAGCCCTCCTCATACTCCACATCACTGATATGGCGGGTCTTCTTGGAGTCCAGTTTTCCTTTGATGAATTTTACCTTACATTTTCCGCAGGAAGCATTGCCGGAGCAGGGAGCGTCAATCACTACGTTGGATTTCCGTGCCGTCTCCAGAAGATTCTCTCCCAGGGCTGTGGACACCGTTACCTGTTCGCCGTCCTCGAATCGAAATACTACATTTGCCATTTACGTTTCCTCCATTCCAGTCCCGCAGCACTTCAATCAGTACCACTTATACAGAACAATTTCCGACCACCAAATGCATGTGTTCGTAAATCGTTCTGGCACTGCTTGAAGTGCTGCTGTCTTTAAAATTTTTTCCTGAACGTAATCCCATTGGTAAAAGTATACCATACTTTGAGGACTGACTGCAATCAAATGTCCTATTTTATTCTTATTCTTCCATATCATCATATTTCGAATGAATATCCACCGGCTGTTCCATCGAATCATCCCATATCCACTGTTCATCCTCATACCTGTAGCAATATACGCCCACGTCACCGGACTGTATCCAGATATTGTAAGTATCTGATTCCCAACAGATTCCCCAAAATTCACGGGCTCTTGCCGTATAAAATTCAAATATCTTCTCTTCTGTTTCCGTTTTATAGATACAGACCTTTATGTGATCGACATCAGAACCTCCTTACACCTTTTGTCCCTCTTTGTCCCTCTTTGTCCCTCTTTGTCCCACTTTGTCTACAATTGTTATTTTTTCTGAATATTTATTCCATTTTCTTATAATCATAATACAATAATAACTTATTCTTCATATTTTTGTAATATTTTTTGTGTATACTGAGAGAAACTTAGAAATCCAAAAAATACCCTTATCGATTCAATCTCAATGACAAGTATGAGAGTTTTCGAAAATGTTGTGTAACAGAAACGGGAGGGGCCTATGAAAAGAATTACCTTAACATCTCTTATAATTCTGGCAGCGATCACATGTTCCGTTGTGCCCGTCAAAAAAGAAGTGCTGGCAGCCAATTCCACGGCGGAAGAAATCTTTTATATAGAAAGCGGAATCCTCTCAGCTATCAAACTTTCTGCCAAAAACTCCTCTCCCGTTCAGTTGTCTTATGTAAGCTTGGCAGAACGGGAAAAGTGGATTCTGGATGAAGTGCTCTCCGACTATGTGTCTGAGGCCGTAGTAGAATTAGCGGAGTCCGGCTTTGATTATATCATTGGTGACTGGATGGATCGGGAAGCTTACACCTGTCTCATTCTGGAAAAAAAGCTTCCCACCGGAAGCCTTTATACCGCCTGCGGCTACGCAAAAACCGGAAGCGGCTATGTATACTTTGAACTTACCTCCTCCCAGCCCCTGACAGAGCAGCAGGTACGCAGAGAGGTAGAACGGAATTTTTCCGAAAGCCAGGAGGTTTTGCGGGGAATTTGTTAGGAACGTGCACCTCTTTTTTCTCCCATTCGCTTCTCCGCTTCCCAAAGGCTTTCATAGCCATATGCCCTTGCCATCTCCTGATAGTTTTCCCTCACCAGATTCCTTTCCTGCTTTTTGCATTCCCCAAGAAAAAGCAGGAAAGCTTCCAGTGAAGTCTCGGAATATGTCTTGAGTTCTCCCCTCAGATAGGTTTCTATGGATACATCACCCATTTTGTCCTGGCTGCTTCGAAGAGGACGTCCGCCGGACATAATGTTTGGAATCTGCTTTTCAACCTCTTCATACCAGCCCATATGGATTCCGATAATCTGCTCCAGCAAATCTGTCTCCCTTTCGCTTTTTGACGGAAGCAGGTCTTGAATCGCAGCAAAACCCTGCGGGTCATAATTTTCCATCATATAGCCGTATTTTTCCGCCACCATATTCCGTCCCTGATTTTTGGCTTCACAGAGATCTGCATAATATTGCTTCAACACAGCCTGGGACATCACTTTCCACTGACTCTCCCGCATCAGGTAAAAAGTTCTCTTATCATCCTGGCAGGATGCACGCCCTCCAATATTCTGTGTCTTTTGAAACATTTCCCATTCCAGTTCAAGAATCTCTTCTATCATTCCGCCCATGCCCCCCGACTTCTGTATGCTTCATTTTCAATCCGATTCTGCAATTCCTGTGCGTATTCCAGAAAAAAACCGCTTCCCCTGGATAGCTTAAGTACCCATTCCATGCCTGAAAACAAAAACTCGCACATTTCCTCCATCTTTCCGGCCACTGCATATCCATCCGTTTCTTTTACAATTGCATCGGACCATTTCTGCCCCTCAGGGCCAAGGAAAGGCAGTTCGCCCAACCCCCGGTGCATCCATTTATAAAAAGGACAATATCTCCGATTTAGCAGGTACAACAGGCGGATGGCATACTCCAGAAACTCACTCTTTGCCAGTGCCGCAGCCGTCCACTCCCCCCGCTTTACACAGCGGGGATAATTATACTGCCCCGCCTGGGCAATCTTCGTACAGCAGTGGGCCATCCGGTGCATCCAGATATCATAAGGATAATAGGCAAGTAAAGACTCCCGAATCCTGGTAAAACTGCCCTCCAGATCCAAAAACACCTTTCCGTTCACCGCCATAGCAAGAAATGCTTCCGGAATCCGATTCCAGTCTCCAAGACTTTCCGGCAGCCCCTGGCAGCCCAGGAAACTATAGTAGAAGCTTTCCAGTTCCAGGACTCCCTTTCGTCCTGGCGTAAGTTCTTCCATGGAAGGTACCGGAATCCCCTCATAGGTTCTTGGCAGTTTCGCCAGAAGTTGTTGAATCTCATGGCCATAGGGATCCATTTTCCTTTTGGGAATCCATATGCAGCACACAGGCGTAAAATCATGATCTCTGGAATAGGCATCATCAAACCCCAGGCACTCAGAGCCTGGGCCTGCAAGGCCAAATGCTCCGTGAGAAAGCAAGTCATTCTCTGATTGTTGCAGCAAGGGATGCAGTTCTTCCCAAAAGAACCTCTCCGCAAGTTCCAGCCCTTTTCCCATACCCACTTCCCCTTTCACAGTAATACTTTAACCTACAGGCTCGTTTCGATAAATTGTATATTTTTCTCGATATTCACACAGGCTTCACTGCTTCCGCCAAGCTTCCTTTCACATATTCCATAAGCCTGCCGGAATATTTCTATGGCCTCCAACGTCCTGCCCATCCGATAATACAAGGAAGCTTTCTGATTCAGCAGGGAAGCATACAGCGTCTGCTCCGTTAAGCCTGCAATCCTTACCTCTTCTTCTGCTTCTATCATCAGTTTCTCTGATCTCTCATACTTTCCCCATGCCAGATAAACCGCCGACAGGTTGCCAAGTGTCGTTATATACTCTCCACTGTATGCCGGATCCTCTTTTAAAAGTTCCCTGCTTTCCAGGTGCAGCCTCTCCGCCTCTTCCCATCTCTTCTGATCCTGATACAAGATCCCCAGATTATTGCAGATGCTGGCATAAACGTAATCTTTTTTATCCAGAAGTTCTCTTGCTTCCAGGTAGAGGGTCTCGCTTTTCTCCAGATCCCCCGCAAAGCGGTAAGCCCCTGCCAGATTTACAAGGGCCGTAATATAATTGGCACGGTCCTTTCTTGTTTTCAGCAGTTCTTTTACTTCTAACAGCTGTTTTACCGCTTCCTCCGGCTTTCCGATATACTTTAAAAGCCCGCCATACTCACTCTGCAATTCGATATGACGGTCACTTCCAATGCCATACTGCTCTTTGGCAAGTTCTACCGCTTCTTTCAAAAAGCTCACCTCGCCAAGCACATCACCGTCCGCTTCCAACTGTCTGATTTTTTCTTCTAACTCTCTTAATCTGTCGATTCTATTCACACAATCCCTGCTCTTTCATTACGTGGAGAAGTTCATCCATACACCTTTCACAAAGCCGCATATCCGGTGCTTCTACCAGAAGACGAATAAGAGGCTCCGTACCGCTTGCTCGAACCAATATTCGTCCATCTCCCTTAAACTCCTCCTCCAAAGTCTCTATCCTTTTTCGCAGTACAGGATTCTCCTGGGCCTTAAGCTTATCCTTTACCCGTACATTCAAAAGCTTCTGGGGGTAAGTTTTATAGTCTTCTGTCAATTGAGAAAAAATTCCTTTTCTTGCAAGAGCACGATGAAGTCCAAGATTGGACATAACCGTAGCCACCACCGTATCATGGGCAAGGCTGCCCTTTTCTTTTAAGTAGCTTCCACAGATATAGAGAATCCGATCACCATCAACTACCTGGCCTTTCTCGTCCACGGCAATACATCGGTCCGCATCACCGTCAAAAGCAAAGCCAGCGTCCAGCTTTTCCTTTCGTACATATGCCTGCATGGCTTCTATGTGGGTGGATCCGCAGTCTACATTTACATTCAGGCCATCCGGTTCATTGTGTATCACATAGGTTCTGGCCCCTATGGCGTCAAATACACTTTTTGCAAAGGCACTGGAAGCCCCATTGGCACAATCCAGTCCGATTTGCATTCCTTTCAGAGACTGTCTAGCCGTGGAGATCAAATACCCCACATAACGGTTTCTTCCCCCCGAAAGCCATCTGTTCCAAAATATTTCATATTCAGCCTCCCACTGTCACAGCCAATCTTTCCTTTTTGGCAAGTTCTTTCAGTTTCTCCACCTGGTCCTCACTATACTCCTGTATCTCCAAAAGTTCATAAGGAATTCCTAAGGCTTGATATTTTCCCACTCCCAGACGGTGATAAGGAAGAAGATCCGTCTGTCTGACCGCATCCCCTAAGGACCTTACAAACCGGAATCGTTCCAGTACATCTTCCCTTTGATCATTCACACCGGGAACCAAAACCAGCCGAATATGCATATTTTTTTTCATTCCGGCAATCTTACGGGCATTTTCCAGTATCCGCTCATTGCCCACGCCGGTACATGCCCAGTGCAGACCGCTGTCAAAGGCCTTAATGTCGTAAAGAATCAGATCTGCCAGTTCAAGCAACGGGAGCACCCTCTCGTATTCCCAATTCCCGGCCGTATCCAGTGCCATGTGTATGCCATCCTCTTTCAGCAGTCTCATGACTTCCAGAAGAAAATCCCTCTGCTGGCAGGCTTCCCCACCAGAAAAGGTAACTCCTCCGCCGGAACTTCTGTAAAAAATTATATCACGATTCAATTTTCGCCGCAACTCTTCCACCCCTATCTCCTGTCCTCGTTCCTCGTAGGCATCATAGGGGCAGATCTCAACCATATCATTGAGATTGGTGCACAATTTCCGGTCAATCACGCATCCCTCTTCCGTAAGGCGGATGGAGAACGGCGGGGCGGCCTGAACACAGGTGCCGCACCCCATGCATTTCTGTTTGTGATACATGATTTTCTTCCCCGGCAGGATCGTCTCCGGATTGGCACACCACTTGCAATGGAGATTGCATCCCATGAAAAATACCGTGGTGCGTATTCCCGGACCGTCCTTGGTGGAATAATGCTGAATCTGTGAAATCAGGCCTTTCATCCGTCTCATCCTTTCTATTGTAAGTTCCGTAAGACCCGTTCCTGTACCCCTTACTTAGAAGAATTTCCGGCCACCAATACATGTGTCCATAAATTCTTCTGGCACTGTCAGGGTCTTACTGTTTAAGTCCCGTTTTAAAATTCGTGTTCTGTCCGGGCAATGATTGCATCCTGGGCTTCCGGCATCAATGTGGAGAACAGGGCACAGTAGCCCGCCACCCGAACCATCAGATCCACATGGTCCTCCGGATGCTCCTTTGCATCCCGCAGGGTTTTTCCGTCCACAATGTTAAATTGATTGTGAAATACATTTTTGTCTTTCATGGTGCTGATGAAATCCACAAACTTCCGGAGATTTTCTTCTCCCTCCAAAGCCCCCGGCGAAAAACGCATGTTCAGCAGTTGGCCGCCGGCGATTTTTTTATTGGGCAGCTTGGAAATGGAATTAATTACCGCTGTGGGACCCTCCCTGTCTGCACCCAGGCAGGGGGAAGCACCCTCATTCAGAGGTTTTCCGGCCAGCCGTCCATCCGGTGTGGCTCCCACGTCAAATCCGTTGGGAACATAGGAAGTAATGTTCGAGGTTCCCATGGTATACCCGCATCCAATGGGCCCGCATCCCAGGCGATCCGTATGGTAATCGGGAAGAAGTGCCAGATAGGATTCATAAACCTGTGCCACAATCTCATCCACATAGTCGTCATCATTTCCGAATTTCGGTGCATTTCTGCAAAGCTTGCGGACTCTGGCACCCTCAAGTCCCTCAAAGTTGGAGTCCAGGGCTTCACGGAGTTGTTTGAAAGTCAGCTTCTTTTCCTCGAATACCAATTTCTTAACGGCCGCCAGAGAATCTCCCACCACCGAGGGGCCAATGTTTGACTGGCTGACATAATCAAACTCCGCTCCGCCATTTTTCAGCGTCTTTCCTCTCTCCAGACTGCTGTTAACAGTGGAGGAAGCAAAGGCATCGGCATCGTGGTATTTGAGGGACTGATCGCAGATCCGATCACTCTCCACCGCCAGTTCAAAATAGAATTTCAGTGCTTTATTCCATGCCGCCCAAAGCTCTTCAAAAGACTCATAGGAGATTTCCCGCCCCTGCTTTCCATTGATGGTAAACAACTGGATTCCCGTGGCAGGATCCATTCCGTTATTCAGGATTATCTCCAGAATCTTTCCGAAATTGATATAGGTCATGCCTGTGGCCCTGTGGCCCCATCTTCCCGGGATGGCCGTCTCCACGCACCCCATGGATGCATAATCCCGGGCTGTCTCCAGATCAAGGTCCAGGGTCATCATAGCAGGAATGCAAACCTCGTCGCAGAACAGGGAGGGCATTCCAAATCCCTTTCGAATGAGCCGTGCCGCATCCTCAATGAGACCCCTTGGCGTTTCGCCGGAAAAACGGACGCTCAGGTTCGGTTCCGGAAGTCTGGATTGATTCATTGCTTCCAGACACAGGTAGGAGAGATCATTTGT
Source organism: uncultured Lachnoclostridium sp. (assembly GCA_948330435.1). Taxonomy (GTDB): domain Bacteria; phylum Bacillota; class Clostridia; order Lachnospirales; family Lachnospiraceae; genus Laedolimicola. Next base: position 51,574 of record CAOJBY010000020.1, read on the forward strand.
CCCCTCCGAACTGTCCGGCCTTGTTCCTCCCACCATCAGATTGGAATAAAGGGGATAACCGCCGCTGTACTGCGTATGATCCCAGGGACGTATTTTATTGAGACTGTTTGTCATTATAAAGAAATGGGTAATGATCTCCAGTGCTTTTTCTTTTGTGAGAATTCCCGCTTCCAAATCCGCCTGATAATAGGGGTAAATGTACTGGTCAAACCGTCCAAAGGAAAAGGAATGCCCGTTGCTCTCAATCATCATAAGGAGATGGGTCAGATAGACTGTCTCCACTGCTTCATAGAAGCTTCTTGCCTTTCCCTCCATGAGATGCGTGCACATTTCTTTTATTACAAGAAGCTCTTTCCTACGCTTCTCATCCCTTTCCTCTTTTGCCTGTCTGTCTGCCAGTTCACCAAAACGTTTGATATAGCTTAATGCTGCGTTCATGGCAATCACAACTGCCTGATAAAAATCCTTTTGCTCCTGGGTGAGATTCTCCTGCTCGAGCTTCTCCTCTGCTATCCTGGCCATTCCGCCATAGCCGACTTCCAGAACAAAATCATGGTTGGGAATGATATGTCCGTCTCCCGACATGCTGATTCCGCCCCTGTGAAGAACCGCCTGCTCGGCAGCCAGCTTATTTATCTTGGTCAGATTCCTCTTCACTTCGTCCTGATGGGTTTTTCCATGCCAGTAGGACTGAAGCTTGCGAAGCCTTTCTTTTGTATCTTCATCAATATTGAAATAATCCCCGGAACGCTTAGGAAAGTCCTCCATCTCCTCAATCACCCAGTCAAAGGAATATTCCGGGAAAACGGGGGCTGCAAAATTCTCCCTTGCCTGGTTTCCAAAAATCAAGGAATCCGGTTCTATATAGATCGTCATCTTCTCCAGTATTGCTTTCAGAGCCTTTGCCCTGCGTATTACAATTGGCTCTCCCTCCGTCTCCTGAAACGACTCTGTAATAATCTCCGCCCGCTCCGGGCAAATGGTGGGAATTCGGTTGTTCATCCGATTCTGCAGCCGATCAATTCTCTGAAAATCACATTCCTCATTTTGAGGAACAAAGCTTAAAAATTCTACCATATGTCATTTCCTCCGATTAGAAGTTCCGTAATATCCTGTCAGTACACCCTTATCTAGATCGATTTCCAGCCACAAAAAGATGTGTCTGTAAATCGATCTGTGCCGCCGCCTTTTCATCCAGAATCACGGTCACATCCGGGTGAATCCACAGAAAGGAAGCCGGAAGCTTCGGTGTAATTTCCCGATTGTTCAAAAAACGTCCCACCGCCTCACTTTTTCCCTCTCCATCTGCGATGAGAATGATTTTTTTACTGTTCAAAATAATATTCATTCCCAGCGTAATCGCCCTGTCCGGCACTTCCTCATCCGGACCAAAAAATCTGGAGTTGTCCTGAACTGTCTTTTCTGACAACTGCTCCACATAGGCAAACACCCTGCTTTTATCCCCGGGCATATTAAATGCTATATGGCCGTCTCTTCCTATTCCCAGTAGAATCAGGTCAAAATATCCCTTTTCTATAATTTTATCCGTATATTCCTCACAGGCTTTATCCAGATCCTCTGCCGCAGCATCCGGCACATACATGTTTTCTTCCTGAAAATTCACCTGATCATAGAGATATTTCCGCATGAAATAGTAATAGCTCTGGGGATGCTCCCTGGTAAGGGGCACATATTCGTCCATATTAAAGCCTAGAACTCCGGAAAAGTCCAGGCTATCCTCCTGATACATTTTAACCAGATGCTCATAGCACTTTAAGGGGGTGGATCCGGTTGGAAAGGCAATTGCCATATTCGGATTCCTCTTTATCTCTTCCGCAATCATCTCCGCCGCTGTTTTTCCCATACTGTCACTGTCTTTTTACCATTAAAACTTTCATATCCGCTCCTCCTTTCTGGTTTTATTCTAACATAATAAAACATTTTGTAAAGTGTTTTTATGTTTCTTTTAAAATATTTTTGTTGCAGGAATCTGCTCTCTATTAACAAGGATACTTTTATACAGGCAAAAAGAAAATGCTGGGGGTGTCGCAAAACAAGACATCCCCAACATCTTCTTTTTAATAAGAATGATCTATTTCATCTCCTGAGCCACAATCAGCTTTTGACAATTCGCCCTTATCACTTCCTGCGTTTCCGGATCGATTCCATCATCCGTTATGATACAGTCAAAGTCAGAAAGATCCGCATGTTTTGCAAGACATTTTACTCCGAACTTTGTGTGATCCACCATAAGGACTTTTTCTTTTCCCGCTGCCAGAAGTGCCCTCTTCATCTCCGCATCGTATATCTCCGGTACGGAAGCCCCCTGTTCCAGGCTGCATCCGTGGGTACCGATAAAGACTTTGTCCGCATGGAAATTTTCTATAAATTTCGCCGTTGAGATCCCAAAGGTCCCTGCGGAAATATCATCATATTCACCGGGAGCCAAAAGCAGCTTGATCTTTGGCAGACCGCCCAAGAAGCTGACAACCGGCCACGAATTTGTAATAACCGTCAGTTTCTTTCCCTTTAAATATTTTGCAAGCTGAAGAGTAGTTGTTCCGCAGTCTATGATAATGACATCGCCGTCCCGAATCATCCTGGCCGCCTCATAGCCAATCATCTGCTTTTTGTCAATACATTGGGTGGATTTCATGGAAAAGCTTGGCTCTATCGACGTTCCCTTGTTCAGATATGCTCCCCCATAATTGGTGGTAATCAACCCCTGCTTTTCAAAAACTGCCAGATCTCTTCGAATCGTCATAGGGGTCACATCAAAGCGGGCTGCCAGTTCGATTACCTCTACCGATTGGTTTTCCTGAAGAAGCCGAAAAATCTCCATTCTTCGCTCTGCTGCATTCATTTTCTCTCCTCCTTAACCTTTGCCCAATATGCAGGCATGCTTCCCTCACTAACGCTCATTCTAACATGGAAAGGATTTTTGTACAACTCTTCCCATTCAACGATCAACGTCTTTTTCCAAAAACCTTTCCAGATACGCTTTCCACTCCGCCCGTTCAACATGTGACAAATCCGCCACAGGCTTCTTCCCCTCCTCCAGGGGATGCATGGTGATGATCAGGTCATAGGTCTCCTCCTGACACAGGGGCAATTGCAAAGTCGTACACCGTTCCACAATACAAAGCCCCGGAAGCATATGCTCCAGATGTTTCTGCAATTCCCGACATTTCAATATATCCACATTTGCTACCAGCAGAGCTTTTTTTACGGTTTCCATCCGCTTCTGCGAATCCAGAAAACGGAGCGTAATGCAGACATACTCTCTGGCATCCGGAACCACCCCCGTATAGCTTTGATAAATCTCTTTTGCATCTCTCACATGGGAATAAATCTCCTGTTCTTCCCTGGTCCAGTTAAAAAGAGCATTCTCATCTCTCCATGACTCATTTTGAAGACGATATACCGAATTTTTCAGATGAAACACCAATCCAAAGTAAAACATTTTATCATATTAACCGCTGTCGTTCTTTCGACTCCGCCAAAAGCCGGATCCCCGTACCCTGCTTTTTCACAATCCGCACATGTTCCAGATGATGTTCCAAAAGCCAGGCTTCCGCCCGGCTTAAATAATTCTGTATGGAACGCTTCGAGAGCTTCAGACTATCTGACAAATCCTGCAGAGTCACATAATCCTCCTGCTCCAAAAGCAATAGCAAAAGCTGCTGCAAATATTTTGCCGTGGAGCAGGCCATCTCCGGATTTGTTTCACCCGTCTCAAACACAAGTCCCACGCCTTTCTTCTCCTGAAAGGTAAACGTAATCCCCTCTAACTCTTTCCCATCAAGAAGCTCCTGTATTTCTTTGTTTTTGTGTCTGAATCATAATTTTCATCTTGATACAATCCTTTCTTTCTGTAGTAAACCGTATTCGTCTCTACCGCCATATCAAAACCGGTTCTACATTCCCTGTTTGCAAAAATGCATAAGGAGCAAATCAGAAACGGAAAACCCTGGAGCACATACAGGGAAAGCATCTTCAGCCCGCTTCGAAGACAGAGCAGCAGCCTGTTAAGGATCCCTTCCCTCCCCGGGTTCTGGGGCAGGATACGCAATCCCAGCAGCAGCTTCCCCAGGGTGGCTCCTCCTGTCAGTATCAGCATCACCACCTCATAGACAAAGGCAATCGTCAGGGTCATTCCATAAGCATGGTTAAACTCCTGAAACATCCAGCTTGTCAGTTCCTCATCCTGGGCCGCATACATGGTGGCCTGTACCCGGAAATAATCCGGCTCTCCGGTAAAGGAATACACCAGAAAAACCAATACCAAAACAACCATACACTGCCTCCTTTACTCAGGCTTTCGCCTGCTCTAAAAGCTGCTCCTGTTCATAATTCTTCTTATCCCATGCCCGAATGAAAGGAAGCCATATGACAAAGGATACGATCTGGGCCACCACGCCCATAACACTTCCGGTCATCAAAAAGCCGCTGATAAAGAATGGCGTTGTCCATGGCACCATATAGTTGCACAGGGGGAACAGTCCAATGGCAGTTCCTATGTACTGGACTGTCATAACGGCTACCGGGGACAGCAGGAAAGGAACCAGAAGTACCGGATTTAATACGATAGGAAGTCCAAAAGTAACCGGTTCGTTGATATTAAAGATTCCAGGCCCAATGCCAATCTTTCCCACCTGCTTTAAAAGTTTTGATTTGGCAAAAAGAAGCATATAAACAACCACCGGAAGCGTACAGCCCGAACCTCCGATCCATACACCACTCTCATAGAACGGCATTGTTACAATGTGGCTTGCGGCAGAAGCAAGGTTTTCCTGCATATTGAGCAGCCAGATAGGCTCAAAGATGGGATATACAATAATGGAAGATCCATGAAGTCCCACTGCCCAAAGAGCCTGCTCGAAAACGGTACATAAGAGTGTTCCAATATAAGAAGAGTCCATGCCCCGAAGAGGTGCCGCAATAATCGCCGCCACAAAGGCAGGAAAGCTTTCCCACACTGTCAGGCTGAACAATCCCCGAATGACCAGAAACATTACAATAATCAGAATTCCCGGAATCAATGCGGTAAACTGTCTGGATATTGCAGGCGGTACGGATGCCGGAAGCTTGATTGTAATATTCTTCTGTACCAGAACACGATAAATTTCACCAACTATCAATGCAATCAGCAAGGCTGTAAAAAGATATTCCGCCGAAAAGTTGGATGCCACCCATGCTTCCACTACCCCGTCCGCCGTGTCAAAAGATCCTATAATATTGGTTATAAAAAAGCAGGACAGGGCGATAACAGCAACGATGTTGTAGGTTGCATTCATGATAATACCCTCAAATGCATTCCAGTTTTCTCCAAACGTCCCTGCCATAAAGTCCAGATAGGGTTGAAACGGAAACTTCCAGATCATTAAGAACAAGAAAACACATTTATGTTTGTAGAGTTTAAGAAAGAAATAACAGAAAAAGAAATAGTTGCTGAATATAAAGTTCCATGATAGACTAACTACTACACAAGGAGAAAAGTAAATTATGATTAAAGCGGTTTTTTTTGATATTGACGACACCTTATTCTCATATACCATTCAAGGGATCGCCCCCTCTTCCATGGAAGCACTGCGGCTCCTGAAAGAGCGAAATATCCTGCGTATCATTGCCACCGGACGACATGCAAATGAAGTTTGCGAGCTTCCTCTTAAGGAAATGGATATGGACGGCTATGTTCTTATGAATGGCCAGATCTGCTCTGATTCGAATATGATCCCTTTCTATGATAATCCCTTTTCCGGTGCTGCCCTGGAAGCCGTCCTGAAAATCTTTCAGGAAAAAAAGGTTCCTGCACTTTTGTGCTCTGCCAGACATTTTTATCTGAATACGTTTACAGACCGGGTAGCCAGGGTCCACTCTATTATGGAGCGTCCTGCCCCTGCAATCGGCACTTATCAGGGAGAAAAGATCTATCAGTTTACTGTTTATGCGTCTTATGAAGAGACGGAGTTTCTGAAAGAACAGATTCCTGACTGCCAGTTTCTTCACTGGAATTCTCTTATGACCGATGTTATTCCATTAAACAGCGGAAAAATGACAGGCATCCGCAAAATGCTGGAACATATCCAATGCAACCCTGAGGAAATCATGGCCTTTGGAGACGGACAAAATGATGCCGACATGCTAAAATTCGCAGGGATAGGTGTAGCTATGGGTAAGAGCCATCCCCTGGCTTTGAAGCATGCCGACTTTGTCACAAAAGATATTGATGATGACGGAATCTATTATGCACTTAAGCATTTGGGTATTTTATAATTACCAGTCTTTAAAGCAATGCCAAAAAATTCTCTACATTCTCCTGCTTTGTGGCCCAGCTTGTAGCAAGGCGGACTACCGTATGCTCCGGATCCGGTTTCTCCCAGAAGCCCATAGCCACTTCTTTTTGCAATGCCTGATACTTCTCATTATTAAGAAGCACAAATTGCTGATTGGTAGGAGATTCCAAATAGAACGTATATCCTTTTTGAAGCAGACCCTCTTTCAAAAGTTCCGCCATGTCTATGGCATGACGGCTTATTTTAAAATACAACTCATCTGTAAACAGGGTGTCAAACTGAACTCCCAAAAGCCGTCCCTTTGCCAGTAGTGCCCCATGCTGCTTCACTACAGCAAGAAAATGCCCGGGCATATTTTTCTTTGTAAACACAAGGGCTTCTCCGCACAAAGCTCCCACCTTGGTTCCGCCAATATAAAAGGCATCACAGTATTTTGCAATCATGGGAAGCGTTACGTCCGTATTCCGGCTCATAAGTCCATAGCCCAGACGGGCACCGTCCAGATAAAGAGGGAGTTCATAGCTTCGGCATATAGCTGCAAGTTCTTCCAGTTCCGCTTTCGTATAGAGGGTCCCATATTCCGTAGGATGGGAAATATACACCATTCCCGGAAATACCATATGCTCATGGTTCTCATCCTGCCAAAAATTCTCCAATAATGCTTTCAATTCATTTCCAAAGATTTTTCCCTGGTGTTCCGGAAGTTCCAGTACCTTATGGCCGTGATATTCGATGGCCCCCGCCTCATGAGTACTCACATGCCCTGTCTTTGCCGCCACAACTCCTTCATATGATTTTAGGAAAGCATCAATGGCAACCGTGTTGGTTTGTGTTCCACCTACCAAAAAGAAAATCTCAGCCTCAGGACACTCACAGGCTTCTTGTATCTTTTCCTTTGCCCTCTGACAATAAGCATCCTGCCCATAGCCACTCAACTGCTCCAGATTCGTCTCCGCCAGACGCTGTAGAATCTGCTCATGAGCACCCTCCACATAATCACTTTCAAATGATAACATCATGTCCTCCTTCGGATTATAATTCTATTTCCATCCCGGTATAGATTTGCTCTGCACAGTCCCCCAATTCTTCTTTTAATATATCAAATGCACGTTCTCCTGTACAGTGTCCCGTGTAAATCTTTTGGATTCCGGTTTTTTTGATACGTTCCGCCAAAGCCCGTACCTCTCCCCGGGAGGATTTGTAGAGATGAAATCCTCCCAGCATGGCATATAATTGTTTTTTCGGAAATGCGGCCTCAATCTCCCGTATGATATTGTCTGCCCCTCCATGAGAGCAGCTACTGAAGATTACAAGCCCTTTCTCCGTGTCAAAAACCAGGCTTTGCTCATGAGAAAAGGAATCCGGCCAGAATTTTCTTCCCTCTTTTACATACAGATTCACCCCTTTTGCAATCTCTTCCAAACCTTGGGTCGTGTGAGGAATCAAAGTAATTCCCGGGAGAATCTCATGTTTTCCTGAAACATATTTTATCCGATCTCTGTAGGTTTTTAAGAAGCCCCTGTGAATACCTATGTACTTGTGAAAGCACCATTTTTTTCCATAGCAGTTCTCCTTTGTTCCCTCTCTTAGGTAAAAAACCGCATGGGGATTACATGTGAAAAACTCACCCATGCCATCTGCGTGATCGTAATGGGCATGAGAGAGCACACCAAAGTCTACCTGACCTAGAGGAATTCCCATTGAATCTGCATTTTTCAGAAAACGCCCGGAGGCTCCTGTATCCAGCAGGATTTTGTTTGGTCCATACTCTATAAAGACAGACAAGCCCCATTCAGGGGAAAGATTGTTTCTTGTCAGGTTGTCTACTAAAATTGTTGCTTGCATATGATCTCTCCTTTATCTATCGCCTTGATTCTATGCTTAATCAGTATTCTCTACAGGGAAGCCGAGCATCAGAATAGTATTGTTTATAACAGCAGGTGTACTGACATATTTCGAGTCACTTCCTCCGTGTGGAGGATGACCCTTTCTTTACTCGGATAGAAACTTCGTCTGACAATTTCAATCCACATCCTCCGTGTGGAGGATGACCCTTTCTGTACAGGCTCTGCCAAGCCGAGTACAAAAATTTCAATCCACATCCTCCGTGTGGAGGATGACGCTCTGGTGTTTCTTTCAATTTCTCCGGAATAGGTATTTCAATCCACATCCTCCGTGTGGAGGATGACTCCGTTTCGATAGATTTCTGTCAGCAAATATATGTAATTTCAATCCACATCCTCCGTGTGGAGGATGACGAGACAATACACCGGCCAGAGCAGACATAGATAATTTCAATCCACATCCTCCGTGTGGAGGATGACTTTGAGGAAACCGGGCAATCCGTGACCGAAGCACAATTTCAATCCACATCCTCCGTGTGGAGGATGACCTCACACCACCATAGGGCTTGATATATGTATTGTAATTTCAATCCACATCCTCCGTGTGGAGGATGACAATCAGCAGGCCCATCACAAAATCAACTCCCATGAGATTTCAATCCACATCCTCCGTGTGGAGGATGACTGAAAATGGGAGACAAACCCCAGTGAAGAGATATGATTTCAATCCACATCCTCCGTGTGGAGGATGACAGCAAAAACAGCCAAAATATTATAATCTCAAACAAAATATCCAGCTATTTTCACAAAAACAATTAATCCTATTATTTATTTCCTCCATTCCAAAGCTCAAATACACAAAATTCCGCATAAATCCAAGTGCGAATCCCCCACACTTTTTATGTTCACTTACAATCCGCACTAAAAAATCAAAGGCCCATTCATATCCATGCTTTCTTTCACACCAATATGCTCCACTTTGTTTTTATAATTATTCCCCAGGTAATAAAAACGCAGGCTATCCTTTTTGACATCAATAATTTCTTCCAGGATCGCTTTCACCTCTCTGCACTTAGCCGCATCCATCTCACATTCAAAAACAGAATTTTGAACTCTTTGCCCATAGTTCACACATTGCTTCGCCACCCGGCGAAGCCGTTTTTTTCCTGCCTCCGTTTCCGTATTTACATCATAAGTAATAAGCACAAGCATTGCAATCCCCCTAAACTAATTTTCCTGGCACACTGACGGCTCTTGATATCCTACTTCCACAAAAATGGCGGATATGCATCCAAATCCCCTCGCAAATAGCGAGCCAAAAGCAATGCCTGCGTGTAGGGCACCATCCCCCATTCCACCTTTTCCTCTAAAAACGGATGCTTTATTACCTCCTGTTTTCGCATCTGCCAGGCGGATAGCACATTCTTCCTTGTTTCCTCATCCATAATAACTGCTCCGTTTTCTTTCTGATAAAAACCGGAAACAGATACCATCCTCTTATTCACCAGGGATAAAACAAAACGATCTGCAAACACCGGTCTCAATTCCTCCATCAAATCCAGAGCAAGGGATGTCCTCCCCGGACGATCCGTATGCATAAATCCCACATAAGGGTCCAATCCCACTGTTTCCAATGCCGCCCCGCACATATGCAACAGCAGCGTATAAACAAAGGAAAGCAATGCATTGATTGCATCCAAAGGCGGCCGTCTGCTTCTCCCATGAAAGGAAAAATCCTCTTTCTGCTGCAAAATCAATTCATCAAATACGGAAAAATATAAACTTGCAGCCTCTCCTTCAATTCCCCGCAAAGTCTCAACGGAATCGCACCTCTGCACAGAACTTAATGACATTTTCAATTGTCCGGAAACTCGTTTCAGTCTCTCCACATCCAAACGCATCCCGTGATCCCGTGTTGCACGCTCCAATACCCATCTGGCATTAAATATCTTTCCTGTTATAAAGTTTTTTGCAATATCAAGGCTTATTTGCTTATCTTCCGAAATCAAATACTGCTTCTTTCTCAACAGCACATTTCCATGCTCTTCCCCTGAAACCCTGGCTAAAAAACGTCCGGATTGTGATAAGAAAGAAAGGGCTACATTTCTTTTTGCACAAGCCCCCATCAAAGCAGGACTCGCCCCTGTAAAACCAAATGTCACAATCGCATCCAGATTATGTAACGGCACTCTGCCTACTTCCTGCTTGTCAGACAGAACCACCACATTCTCCCCATCCAGAGACAGATACTTGTCCGCAGAAGTAATATAAAGTGTATTAAGCAGCTTCTTCAATCCTCGTTCTCCTCTTGTATCCGTTTGGAAATGTATGCTTTCACAGATCGCTCTTTCATCAACTTCGGAAGACATAAATTCTTCAGCGAACATGCATTACAGGCTTTCGTCCGCTTCACTTTCGGCGTATATCTGCGTTCATAATAATGATGCATTTCCTCAAACGTATCTCTCACCCTTTGCCGGATTTCCTCACTCAATTCCACCTCAATCCGCCGCCGGATTTCTCCATAATATAAGTATCCTTTCTCAATCTCACACTCCAGCATTTCCTCCAGACACATAGCCTGAGCCGCCATCTGGAGCACATCTGCTTCCTCTTCTTTTGGCTGTCCCTTTTTGTATTCCACCGGGTACACCAGGTACCTGCCATCTCTTTTGTGGAGGGAAATGCCTTTCGCATCATCCCTATGGAACTCAACAATGTCACAGACCCCGCTGATTCCAAGTGTGGGGGAAAATACGGGCATTCCCCTGGAAATGATAACATCCCGCCTTTTTTCTGCCGAATAACCGTCATGAGCCTTTTTATGAAAAATGTTTCCCTCCACCGTCCTTAAGTTCTCGTCCCACTGCTGTTCTATATGAATCAGTGCCCACTGTCTTCTGCAAAAAGAAAAATGCTGAATCCCGGAGAGCATCAGGTAGTCTTCCTCCGAGTATCTCTTTAGCTCTTTCGGATACATGTAACTCCCTCCGGAATCTTTTCTTCACAAATCCGCACCTCATAATCTCCATAGCACCTGGCCTGTACCTCCGCATTCTTTTTTTCCACCACTACGGAATCAAACAGCTTATAGGAGGGTGCATTCCCCAATTCCGAATCATGCTTAAAGATAATCAATTCCCGGACAGCCATTTTCCCTCTGGCAGCCGAATGATCGTGCTCGAACATATTCAAAATCGCTTCCCATAAAAGCTCCAAATCCGTCTCGCTAAAGCCAGTCACCTTTCGTGCAAGATTTGCGGAAACAAACCCCTCCGCCCGGTATAAGCCGTAAGGAACAATCTCCTTTCTCCCCATCTCCGTCTTCTTTTTCTCCGCATCTTTCTCCGTTGTAATGGCAACTCTCGTGATTGTCAGGCTTTGGGGAACAATGGGATCTACGGATCTGGCAAAGCCAAGCTGTACCGGCCCCCGAACCTGGCCGCAGTTTAAGTTTGCTTTCACAAATGTAGTCATCACAGCTCCAAAAGTCCGAATATCAAAAAATCTGGAACACATAAAGTCCCGAATCTTCACATCTAATGTAGGATCCTCTTTTTTCAATACAGGTATTTTTTTCTCATCTATCGACAGCTCCTCAAATGCCTGTGCGTCACTGGTATTTAAAGGGATTCCCTCTTTAATATAAATCCGATACCCCTCTTCTCCCTCTTTTACTGTCTCCACATAGTTGCGGATTTTCCGTTTCAGGCATACATCCGTCACAATACCGTGCCCGGTATCCAGATCTACTCTGGGGGCATTGCCATTATCCGGATCTCCATTGGGATTTCCATTCTCCACATCAAATAAAACAACGAAATCGTAACGGTTTTTGATTACTTCACTCATTTATGCTTCCTCCTGTTTTCTCTCATATCTTTTCTGTGTCTGGTGATAATATCCCAGCATAAATACCGCCTGTTCCTCCAGGCTTAGCTGTCTTGGAATATTCAATTCAAGCCTGCCCAGGATCTCCACCGTCTGCTGCTCCAGTTTCACTGCTAATCCGGGCTTGTCCCTCCGCAATTTTTTCATATGGCTTTCTTTCAGTTTTAAAAGCTGTGCCATCACCAGTGCCGGTGTGCTGCACATACTGTTTAAATACTGATCTTTTATCGTCGTATTGAGGGCTCCCCCCGCAGATGTCTCCTGAATATTTTCTAATAGCGAAAACAGTCTTCCCAAAAGGTATGCCTGATCATTTGTTTCGGTGTTCAGTCCCACGCTCCACCCCTCCTTGTTTTTATATTTCACGCTGTTTTGACTTAAATATGCTTTTAATATTGCGGCCCTTTTCCAATTCAGATTGTGATCCGCCCGAATTCTCCGAATGGTACAGTATAACAATTCATCCGGGTATCTGGAATTTTTCAGAATGGACTGTAAGAGTGCCGCTGACAAAGGCGGAATCGTATCCTTTCCTCCCGGGGCTTTCATCTCCTCCAATATCATCCAGAAAGGCAGATACATACGTGTAACACGTTCCGGCAATACAATTTCCAGCCGCTTTTCATGAGCCTGTATATGCTCCAGCCATTCCCCAAATCTGTTTTTCAGGAAAAAACGAACCGACAGACGTGCAGCATTGGGAGAAAGTCCTAATATATAAAATGTCTGCTCCGGATCCATTTCCTGCTCTTCCCATGCAATTCTCTCTCCTCTTACCAGTTTTTTCAATGCTTCTTGGATGTCTGTGTCCTGAATGGCCTTATCCTGGTTCAAAACAGCCATAAACAAATCCTGGTATGCATGTTCTCCCCCTTCTACCCATCCCGTTACCGTCACATCACCTGCTGTGAAAACTCTCTGCTTATCTGCGAGAAGATAATTCAGAGCTGCTCCATAGGCTCTTGCCGCCGCTTCACTGGTTTGTGCATTGTTCCCACTCTCCATCCCATAGGAACAGAATGCATCTGCATTGAAAGATACCAGAGAAGCCCCGCTGGATTGTGCACCACGCACCCCTTTAATCAGGGGATGAAGCCTTGCAACCGGCTCTTTTTTGCCCGTAACCAGGCAGATTCCCGCTTCTCGCTCTTCCTGCCGGTTGATATGCTGCTCCCACATTTCTGCTATTTTCGCATCTTCCAATACCGGTGCGGCTCCATAATAGAAAACAAGGTTGGCTCCCTTTAACAGTTCCTCCAAATCCGGCTTTATCTGCTCATTTTCCATAGCTTTCTCCGGCTCCCATGTGAGGAAAAAATTCTTTACTGCCAATGCAGCTTTTGTATCCAACTCTTCCAGTAGATCCAGATGCAGCTTTTTAGAAGCCGCAAATCGCTCCCTTGCTTTCTCCGGCTTTCCCTCCGCATCCAATCCCAACAAGTATTTTCCGTTATCCCATAGAAAAAATGGCAGCGTTCCGCTTGTTCTGCTTGGATGTTGGGGCACTGTCATTGTACATATTCCGTTCTCATTTCCATTTTTCTTGGAAAGCAACTGCACAATTGCCCCATTTTCATCTAGCATGATGCCGTAAGAAACCTTTTCGTCCACCCATCCGGGTGCACTTATTTTTTTCTGCCGCACCAACTGTTGATACAACTGCACCAATTCATAAAAGATCATCTCAGCACCTCGCTCTCCCGCAGATTAAGAACTCCGTTTTTCAGCTTTGCTCTGAAAAATACGGGGCTGGCATCATAGACGACCGTGCCGTCTTTTAATCCTCTTGGAGCATATTCCATATGGTGCAGCATAATTCCCAAATCCTGCTCCTGTCCCTCGTATGAGGTAACAATCTCTCCGCCCTCCCACAAGCGGAATTTAACCGGAAATTCCCTGACGCCAAAATAGGGCTGATGGTAACATTGTCCCTTTCTGGCCCTCCGCTTTAATATGTCCTGAAACTTTCCCGCATTATCCGTCTGATTGGCTTCCGGTCCAATATCGAAATGGGCCTCAATCACATAGTGGACATTTTTCAGCACCGTTGCCGCACGCTGTACAATTTCGGCTTTTGTATTCAGGCAGAGTGTTTCCAACTCTCCCTTTTTGATGGCCGACTTAATTCCGGAACCTCCTATTTTTGATTTTACTTCATTTCTCCTTATACTGGTAAATTGTATGGGACTCAACACATAGATTTTATCTATCTGATAATGCAGTCCCGGATGCCAGAAAATAGCTTCCAATATACCCACAGCCGCCCCCGGCGTTATGATATCATAGGTATATCTCTCCGTTTTCAGTTCCGGTCTCGTGTAGCACGCATAGTCGCCCCATACCTCCAACCTTATGGACATACATCTTTCCCCTCCTTTCCTTTTTCCCTTGTGTCATTCAGCAAAATATGGCAATCCCCTCCTCTGTTTGAAATTCCAATCCTGTATCTTCATGATAAATATTTCGATTTATTAATACCCCAATGCCATTTATCAACTCTAGATTTCCCAATCGTACCAGATCTCTGTAATGGAGTTCAAAGACATTCACACCATATCGCCCCAATGCCCGGAACAAAGCCTTGTCATAGAAACCGCTTCTAAGACGGCTGACCAATTCTTCTCCCTCCTCTTTCCAGGGAATATACACGGTATAAGTATCATTTTCAATTAGCTGAAATGCTTCTGCCACATCACGAAATGCATACCGGCCTATCTTATCCATCACCTGCTTCTGATCCAGATTTTCCTCACCCCGCAAATCTCTCCAGAATTTGAAGTAAGCTTCTATGGCCTCCAGGGAATCCCATTGTTCATACTGTCTCATAACATAGCGTGCCGCATCAACCTGCTGCCGAATGGATGCGTGAATTTTTCCCTCCAGTTCGAAAACCTCTGTTATGCTCTCCCCAAAGCTTCTGCTGCCGTTTCGATTGCACCTGCCTGCTGCCTGCAAAATGGAATCCAAACCCGCCTGCTCCCGCATGACATAAGGGAAATCCAGATCCACCCCCGCTTCTACCAGGGATGTGGCAATGACCTTACATGGTTTTCCCGCCTTAAGTCTCCCTTTGATTTGCCCAAGAACTTCCTTTCTATGTACGGGAACCATCATAGTTGTTAAATGAAATACGCCCTCCTTTTCCACTATCAGCTTATACAAGCTCTGGGCAGTCCGCTTTGTGTTGACAATGCACAGCACCTGCTCGCTGCCCTCTATCTTTTCTGCGACTTCCTCCAAAGGCAGCAAACCTGTGTTTCGAAAGGCGACTCTTTTAAATTTTCCAAAATATCTTTTGGGTTCCCTTATAAGCTCTAAGGGTAATGTTTTCTGGGGAAATGTCATTGCCGGCTGCGTTGCCGTACAAAGCACCTGAGTGGCTCTATAGGATCTTGATAGTTCTTCCAATGTGTGAACGCAGGGAATCCACTGGCTTACAGGGAGCATCTGCACTTCATCATAGATAATCACGCTGTTTGCAATATTATGAAGCTTCCGGCATCGTGACGGCTTGTTGTGAAACAGAGATTCAAAAAATTGGACTGCAGTGGTTATTATCACTGGCATGTCCCAATTTTCACTTGCCAATTGAAACCGTCTCTGGTCTCGTTCATCCTCTTCTTCATATAGGATGTTGGAATGATGCTCCAGTACGTTCCTGCTCCCCAATATCGCTCGAAATTGTTCTGCGGTCTGCTCTATGATATTTACATACGGGATCACATAAATAATTCGTTCCAAGCCATGCTCCACTGCATGATGCAGGGCAAATCGCAGGGAACTGATTGTCTTTCCGCCCCCGGTCGGTACTGTCAGCGTATAGATTCCTCTTTCCCGTGTTCTTCCCTGATGTGCCGCTGTCTCTAAGATCTCGGTACGCATCCCATTGATTCCTGTTTGAGTGTTTAACCATTTTTTATTTTCTAAATAAGTCTCCAGACGCTCCTTTAACTGCTCCATAGTATCGAAGCCACCTCTTGGAACGGTTTCTTCCTCCATAAAATGTTCCGTTTCCAAAAAGTCAGCATCCACAAGAGATGAATAGAGCATCTTAATTTCCATGTACCGTTCAAATGGGGTCTGGTTAGGGTCCATTTCCGGAACATCCCCAAAATTCTGATTTGGGCATAGTTCTCTCCATATATGGTAATCCGGTATCTTTCTCTCCCGACCCTTTTTCAAGCGGCCCCAAACAGTAGCATCCTCACTGGTATCCATGTTTCCGCCCATATTCAGGAGACCGCCGTGATGGCCCATGATACACATTGCCACACCGAGCTGTCTCTGGTTAAAAGCCTCTATTGCCCCGGCTGTTGAATGGTCACACTTTTTTGTGCACGCCGGGTCTTGGATTCTTTCTTGAAATTCCTTGGAAAATTTACCAATATCATGCAGATATCCCGCCATTTCTCCCTGTTTTCCTTTTCCAAAGGCTGAGGCAAATTTCTTTGAGAGTTCGGCGGTTCCGGTTAAATGTTGCAAAACGGTTTGTTCCCTGTCTTCTATTTTGTGGGCCAGGTATTGGATCTGATTGTTCATGCCACTCTCCTTTTAAAATTTCAATTATTTTATTAATTAATTTTACCATGTGTTTATGAATAAATCAATAGAAAGCATAAACAATCTTTTACTTTACCTTTAAAACTTACTATGCTATGATACCTGTAGTTGATTTTCTTATTTCAAACTGTAACGATTGTAATTAGGTATGCCATAACCTATTACTAAATTGGCATAGA
>CAOJBY010000021.1 GCA_948330435.1 uncultured Lachnoclostridium sp.
CACTAAGTTCATGCTTCGCCTCTGGCTCGCATTCACTAAGTGTTCATATTATACCGTTCTCACTAATCTCACTCTGCGTCTTCGACTTGAGTTCGATAAGTGTTCTGGTATTACTCACACTAAGTTCATGCTTCGCCTCTGGCTCGCATTCACTAAGTGTTCATATTATACCACAACCATATTCAAATTACTATCTTTTCCGAAAAATTTATTCTCACAATTTCCTCAACTTGGCAAAGGAGGCAAACAATCGCTTTATTCCCGCTGTGTCAAACTCTACTTTGACCTCGTAATCTTTCTTTCCCTCTGTAATCTCCAGCACAGTTCCCTCGCCAAACTTGATGTGACGCACCCGGTCTCCTACTGTATAATCCAACCCGGATGCTTTATTTACGACAAGAGGTTGGGTTTCATAAGGCTTTGCCCGAAAGCTCTCTTTTGATTGCTGCCAGGCTGCCTGCTTTTGGACACTGGGTATTTTTGCAGTGCTATCCCTGTTTTTCTTTACCTCTAGATATTCCTGCGGAATCTCCCGAACAAACCGGGAAACAGCATTGAACATAGTTTCTCCCCGAATCATTCTCTGCCTGGCTGCTGTCAGCATTAGTTCCTTTTTCGCACGAGTGATTCCCACATAACAGAGTCGCCTCTCTTCTTCCAGTTCTTCTGTAGGGTTATCCCCATTGATAGACATATAGCTGGGAAATATCCCTTCTTCCATACCTGCCATGTAAACATAGGGAAATTCCAGGCCCTTGGCACTGTGTAAAGTCATCAGCACTACATAATTGCTGCTTTCCTCCAGACTGTCAATGTCAGCCACTAAAGCAACCTCTTCCAGGAATTCGCTTAAACTGGGTTCATCAGCCGATTCCTCATAAGCAGCAATCTTGCTGAGCAATTCGTCAATATTTTCAATCCGGCTTTTGGCTTCATCCGTCCCCTCATTTTCCAGATCCCTGATATAGCCTGTCTCATCCAGAAGTTCTTTGGTCATATCCGTCAGGGACATATACGCAAGCTTGCTTCCCATGGCCTGAATCAGCACAGTAAAAGGCCGTATCTTCCCCCCGCTTCTTCCCAGGTTCGGGATCTCCTCTGCCCGAAGAAGGGCTTCGTAAAAACTGATACCATAGGCTCCGGCATAGTCTCCCACCCGATTCAAGGTAGTTGCTCCGATTCCACGTTTTGGTATATTGATAATTCGTCGTACCGCCACTTCATCCTTTCCGTTGTCAATGGTCTTCAAATAAGCCAGCACATCCTTGATTTCCTTTCGGGCATAGAAGTTGACACCTCCAATCAACTTGTAAGGAATTCCTGCCAGAATAAGCTTCTCCTCAAAAAGCCGGGATTGTGCATTGGTCCGGTACAAAATAGCGTGATCCTGATAATCAGCCTCCCGCTTCCCAACACGGCTGCTGATATCGCCGATAATATTCTCCGCCTCCTCAAATCCATTTAAGAACTGCCGGAACACAATGGGACTGCCCTCTTCATTCTCTGTCCACAAGCGTTTATCCTTGCGGCCATAGTTATTACGGATCACCTCATTTGCCGTATTCAGAATATTCTGAGTGGAACGATAATTTTGTTCCAGCTTAATCACTTTTGCATCCGGAAATACCTGTTCAAAATTCAGAATATTATGGATATTGGCTCCGCGAAATTTATAAATAGACTGATCATCGTCACCCACCACACAGAGATTCCGATATTTCCCTGCAAGGAGACTGATAAGCTTAAATTGTGCCGTATTTGTATCCTGATACTCGTCCACCATCAGATAGCGAAAACGTTCCTGATAGGAATCCAGAACCTCCGGACAATTTTGAAACAGTTCTACAGTCTTTACAATCAGATCATCAAAATCCAGAGCATTATTCCTGCGAAGCTGTGCCTGGTACTCCCGATAGACTTCTGCTATCCGCTTCTTCTGAAAATCCCCCTGGGCCGACATTTCCATTTCCAGAGGACTGATCAGTTCATCTTTTGCTTTGGAAATAACGCTTAGCAAATAACGCTCTTTATATATCTTTGTGTCAATATTCAGACGCTTGCACACATCTTTCATAACTGTCTTCTGATCATCTGTATCATAGATGGAAAATGTTGTGTCAAAGCCCAGAAAGCCTATATAGCGGCGTAAAATCCGTACACAGGTGGAGTGAAAGGTGGCAACCCAGACACTTTCTGCACCAAATCCCACCAGATTATTCACTCTCTGCCGCATTTCTCCTGCCGCTTTGTTCGTGAAAGTAATTGCCATAATGTTCCAGGGTTCCACCCCCTGCTCCATCAGCCAGGCTATACGATGGATCAAAACTCTTGTCTTTCCGGATCCGGCTCCCGCCAAAATCAGAAGCGGCCCTTCTGTGTGAAGCACCGCTTCTTTCTGCTCCGGATTTAAGGTATCGTATATACTCATTTGGATCTCCTACTTTTATACCAGCTTTTTACCACAATTAGGACAGAAATTCGCTCCATTTGTCCTGGTCCCGCAGTCCGGGCAGAAATTAGGAGTCGTTCCTCCTGTGCCCTGCTGCAAAGCCGATGATTGTCCCTGCTGCATCTGGGCTGCCATCTGCTGGCCCATGGACATGCCCATGGCTATTCCAGCCATATCGGAAGCTGCACCTCCACCCTTTCCGGAAGCAATCGCCTCTCCCATGGCAACCTGTTGAAAGCGTCCCACATCACCAATCATGCTTTGAGCCGCCGCCTTTTCCGCCATTTTCTGTACTTCCTCTGGATAGTTGAAACTGGAAATGGCAAAGCTTGTAATGCTGATTCCGATTTTCAGCATCTCCATATCCAGATCCTCCTGAATTCCCTTTCCTATCTCAGAAGCATTTACCTGGAGGTTGAACATATCCTTTCCCTCTTTGGAAATCCATTTCATGAGTAGTTGATCCAGCATAGAAGTAATGCGGTCCTTTACCTCATCCACTGCATATTGCTGGCGAATTCCTGCTATTCGCTCAATAAATACGTCATAGTCCGCCACCTTGCAGCTAAAAGTTCCGAAAGAGCGAATCGGCATACCGCCCGGAAGCCCCGGTGCCGGAATCAATACCGGATTCCTGGTCCCCCATTTCACCAGGACCTCTTTTGTATTGATAAACAGGACCTCCGCCCGAAGACCACTGTTAAAGCCAAACTTAAACCCCTTTAATGTAGATAAAAACGGAATAATCTGAGACTCAATATCATAACTCCCGTCATCTCGAAATATTCCTTCTACTTTGCCGTTATACAGGAAGATAGCATCCTGCCCCGGCTTGATAATCAAACGGCTGCCCTTTTTTATCTCCTTATTGCTCCATTTCCAGAAAAGTATATCATCCCGAAATTCCTGCCATTCTACCACATTAGCAAATTGTCCGCTAAATAAACCCATTTCTCATCCTCCTGTTTTATATCATTTTGCGGCTGACAGGCAGCCTCAACCAAAGTATACTCTTCTTTCCGGACAGGCAATGTGTCTGCTCTCATCTTCGCTCCACCGCTGAACCAATATACCATCACTACAATAAGCAACACGAATAAGACAATGACTGCTATTCGGACCGGACTTTTGGGATAGTCTCCTTCTACTCTTCCACTCTGCCCGTTAATCAGCACACGATAATGCTTCCCTTTATAAATGTAAGCAGTGGAGTACATAGGAAACAACACATGTTTGTATGTCTCATCCTGATAGTTTGCCTGTACAGAAACATTCATTACTTCATCATATCTGCCAAGGACCTGACTGCGGGCCATGCTCTCAAGTTCCCGTTCCATGGTCCCTATTGCCTCCCTGTGTGCATCATCCAGATCCACAGTATAGCACTCCGCACTGTAACCGGACAAATATTCCGGTGCGTAAGACACCACCTGCTGCGGGCCGAAATATCCGGTACGCCGTAAGAGCTTTGAATCCATTTTTTCGGAAGCCGGAACAAGAACATCATCAAAAAAATGTCGGATACTGCCAGAAGTGGGGTACCAGTCGGTTACCACCTGACGTACTTCCTTTCCGTCCGGTCCTTTTCGGGTAACGCTCCTGTGTCTGCCCCCCATTGCCGTATAACGGGCATTTACTTTTGCGTCGAAAGTCCAGTAAGGCACATAGATTCCCTGCAACCGATCTTTCTGATAGAGATGCTTCAATTCACCAGGGGCAAGCCATCGCCCTTTCATCCATTTACGGAACAACTCCCCCACCCGGTTCTTATCTACCTGAAAAGGCAATACTCCATCCGGAATCACCGCATCTGCTTCCCGTTCTGCCAACACATAATCAGACCCACAGAAAGGGCACTTTGTCGCTCTGCTGGTTCCATCCACCTCAATCCTGGCTCCACAACCCTTGCATTCCATGGTATGCGTAGTTTTCTCACTTGCACGGATCGTCTGTATGGCATGACGGGTAAGACTGTGTTCCACCAGATTGTTCTCATGATGAATAATGGGAACTACCGTGTCACAGTTTGGACACTTAAGACTCTGTGTAGCCACATCAAATTCCAGGACTCCTCCGCAGCCCTCACAGTAATAGATTTTCTCTTCCATATTTTTAGAGTCCCATCTTCGCTTTCAATGCCGCCAACTCATCATCTACAGAAGAGGAACCGGTATCTTCATCATATTTTGCTGCCAGAGCATCTATGCTGTCTGTCTCAGAATTCAATTCTGACATGGCATTCGCCTCATCCAGCATCCGATCCACTTTCGCTTCCATACGCTCGAAAGCCTCCATGGCTTCTCCTGCACCGGAGACGCTGGAACCCATTTTATTAAGCTTTTCCTGAGTTTTTGCCACTGCCGCTTTTGCCTTGATGGAATCACGCTTTGCCTTAAGACCTTCCAGATCTTTCTCCAGCTTATCATGCATATCTTTCATCTTAACCGCATTGGCTTGGGCAATATCACAAGCCTGACGCAAACTTTCCTGCTTTCCTGTAAGTTCACTCTTCTTTTCCAGGAATCTCCTGGCATCACTCTCATTGCCTGCCAGCAGTGCTTTTTCTGCATACTTCTGCATTTTGGCAATCTCATCCTGACATTCTGCAAAATCTCTCTTTGCCTTAGTCTCTGATGCCATCACGGCTGCTGTTTCTGCTTTTACATTCCGCAAATCTTCCTCAATATCTCTGATATATTTGTCGATCATCTTTTCCGGATCTTCTGCCTTATCTAAAAGTGCATTGATATTTGCTGACATAATGTCGCCGAATCTCTTTAAAATATTTGCCATGATATGTATCCTCCCAATTTTAGTTCTGTAGGTTTCTTCTCTATTATAATACATCCTGAAAATTATGTCATTCTTTTTGTTTAAAGGAATACATATTTAAGAAATTTAGATACGTTTACCTCTTGTCATATAGTTTTGATTACTATATAATAACTTATGAGGTGATTGCATATGACAATAGATGTACAAAATATTTTAGAAAGCATACTGGAAAGCTTAAACCGCATTGATCACATCCGTCCGGAGGATGTACCAAGCATTGATTTATATATGGATCAGGTAACTACTTTCATGGACCGTCAGCTTGAATCCTCCAAGCGTTATGAGGATGACAAGATCCTGACCAAAACCATGATCAATAATTATGCCAAGAATAACCTGCTTCCCCCTCCTGAAAAGAAAAAGTATTCCAGGGAGCATTTGCTTTTGCTGATTTTCATTTATTATTTTAAAAATATTCTCTCTATCAGCGATATTCACAGCCTGCTCTCTCCACTGACTGAAAAATACTTCCATACAGAACACACGCTTCAGCTGACGGATATTTACAGAGAAGTATTCAGTTTGGAAAAGTCCCAGATTGAAGCCATGAAAGAAGACCTCATTGCCAAATATCAAACAGCAGGGGAAACTTTTGGGGATGTCTCTGAAAAAGACAGAGATTTTCTAAAGCTTTTTTCTTTTATCTGTATGCTGAGCTTTGATGTCTATGTAAAAAAACAGGTAATTGAAAAGTTAATTGACCAGCTTCCGGATCCGGAAAAGAAAGCAAAAAAGAAAGAAAAGGGCTCGGAAGCCCTTTCCTGATAGTTGTACTCTATATATCCTGATTTTCCAGATATTCCATATACCTTGCGACCATCAATGCAATCTGGAAAGTTAATGCATCCTCAAATATCCGGATATCCAGCCCTGTAGTTTTCTGTAGCTTTTCCAGACGATATACCAGCGTATTCCGGTGAACAAACAGTTGACGGGCTGTCTCCGATACATTTAAGTTATTCTCAAAAAATTTCTCAATGGTTGTCAGGGTTTCTTCATCAAACGTGGAGGGAAGATTTTCTCCAAGAACCTCCACCATAAACATCTTACACAAGGATAATGGCAGCTGATAGATCAGGCGGCCAAGTCCCAGTGTGTGATAGGAAACCACGTTTCTTTCCGGATAAAAAATCTCACCTACATCCAGAGCCATTCGGGCTTCCTTATAGGATCGGGATACATCTTTCAACTGGCTTACAATGGTTCCATAAGATACTCGCACATTACTGGTCTCTGTATTCAGCATCTCCACCAGCATACGGGCCGTCTTCTCCAATGCCTCATAAGTATCTTGCTCACCCACTTCTTTCACTACCACAACATTCTTTTCATCTACTGCTGTAATCACATCCTGGGCATCCGGAGCAAAGGTGCCTCGAACCGTCTCCAGGGTAAGTACATCCTCTTCCCCTTTTGTCTCTACCAGATAGACCACCCGCAAAGTATCCTGATTGATGTGCAGCTTCTTGGCCTGGTTATTAATGTCCACCAACAACAGATTATCCAAAAGAAGATTTTGAATAAAGTTGTTTCGGTCAAAACGTTGTTTATAAGCAACAATAAGGCTTTCCAACTGCTTTACTGCGATCTTACCGATCATATAGGCATCATCACTGGTTCCCCTTACCAGGAGAATATAGCCCAACTGCCCTTCATCATAAACTTTAAAAAAATGGTATCCCTGAAAACTCTGGCTCTCAGCAGGAGAAGCTGCAAATGCATTGAGAATATCCTTGGAGATCTTCTCTTCCATATCAAAGGTCGCTGCGATCTGGCTGCCACTTACATCCAGCACACATAAATCAATCCTTGTAATTCCCCGTAAATCTTCAATCGTTGTCTGTATAATCTGATTGGAAATCATATGCTCTTCCTCCTGTGCCACATGGCCTATGATTTATTATTATAAGTGGATTCTTTCCAAAAGTAAAGGGCACATTTCACAGGATTACGCTGCAAATTATCCATAAAACATCCTGCCATCTTGTAAGCACATTAAACAAAATTTCATTTTTGATAACTTGGAAAACTTTTTTTATTATATTTCTTGACAACCTTTCTTTCTAGTGCTATTATAATCTAGCATGTTACGCAAGATGCTGCTGTGGCTCAGTCGGTAGAGCGTCGCATTGGTAGTGCGGAGGTCACGGGTCCGATTCCCGTCAGCAGCTTGATGAAAAGTGCCGTGTTTGCGGTGCTTTTTTTATTTTATATGAAAATACTTCTGCTAATTATAGCACTGTATAACATTTTTTATTCAATTATTAATTATACTAGAAATGGCCTTGCTTGCCTCTACCGATGACAGCAAAGACTTTTCCTAATAGTAATGGGAAAATAAGTTATCAAGTTTCTGCTATGGGAACGACAACAACTCTGGAACTTACAAAAGAATAAAACTTTTTTGGGGGGAGCAGCACAGTCCGGACATTCTTCTTTTTTTATACTGGTAAAACTTAGATAGAGTGGATGAAACTATAGATATAAGTAAAGAAAGAATATGAATACATGCCATTACTTGAAAAACAAACCTACACTTCAAAAGATTACTGGAATCTTCCGGACGGAAAGCGTGCCGAACTCATTAACGGAAACTGCGAAGTTATTCCTGCTCCCTTTGCGGTTAATCTTCAGGCGGATGATAAAGGCTGGGTGGAGCCAGATATAAGCGTTATCTGTGATCGTTCCAAGCTAACACCCAAGGGCTGTGTAGGTGCACCGGATATGATTATAGATCCGGAAAAAGAACACATTACAATCTACCAATTTGAAGAGGATTCTGCCCCTATTATATATCCTATCAATTCTCCCGTGAATGTAAATATCTTTTCAGGACTTGTAATTACTATTTCCAAACTATTATAGAAAATGGATAGGAAGCTTGATTTAGAGTTTTCAGTTTTTTACTGTCTGTAGTTTTTGGACTTTCGGGATTCCGTTACTTTCTATCAGGGCCGCCTTTGCCAGCTTGTCCACCTGTTCATTATAATAATCACCGGAATGGGCCTTTACTTTTTGGAAAGAAATATGAATCTGCTTTCTCTTTCTCTGCATAAATTCCGCATATTTTTGTGTAAGCACGTTATTTGCTTTCCAGACTCCTGTTGCCCATTTTTCGATTCCCTCATAGTCATAGCGAAACTCCAGAAACTCGTAACCGTTTACCAGGGTCCACTGTGCCGCATACATGGCTCCCAGCATTTCGCCGGCTACATTTCGGATGGCCAGAGATTCCGGTTCATTTCCGTTTCCGGATTCTTTAATGATACTGCCGCCCGGAATGAGAAAGATACAGCCAAAGGAGTACTTTTCCATTGATTTGTCAAAGCTTCCGTCCACATATACAATCACTTGATTTTCAGCCAGTTTCTCCGTATGAGACTGTATGTCTTCTTTTGCTTTTCCCTCCAAATAGGCCCTGGCTTCTGCTTCTGTTCCAAATCCCTGAAATTCCGCCCCGGGATATCCGTTAGTGGCATCCTTGCATTCATCCCAGGAATAAAAAAGCCCTGTTGTCTTTCCTTTTTTTACAGCGTAAACTCTCTTTTTTGCCATATATCCTCCCTGGAGTTTCCATTGCCTTACTTCCAATTTGCTATGTTCTTCATTATAATTTGCCGCCTAAAGTGTGTCAATACATTTTCCAAAGCTTTTCGGAAATAGTGGTATGGCATGCACCCAATCTCATGTATTCCTTATGAGGGAAAAATTTAGAAATAATTTAGAATCTTCTCACTATTTTTTCAGAATTCGGACACATATTTGACATAATCATTTTATAAGATAATACTAACAAAAAAAGAGGCTGCCGGTGCTTATGGGTGCTGACCAGCTTCGGCAAACAACAATGGGCAGATGCCTTTTACATATGATTGAGCTATTGAAATCTATTAGCTCAAAATCGGTTAGGAAATGCAAGAAATTGCATCTCCTAACTATTTTTAGGGACTGAAAAAGATGGCTGACAGCAACCATCTTTTTTCAGTCTATATTGCTATCTATCCTTTGTTTTTAATGCCTTATATTCTCTACTTTACTTCTCCAAGTGCACTCCACATGGGATTGGTATCATCATTGCCTGTGCCGTCAAACTGGAGGAGAATGTTATTCAGGTTGTCTCCGGATACCTGATCCGCATCTACCGCAAAGATTAAGGTATAGTCAAGGCTTTCACCCTTTTCCATTGAACGGTAGAAGAATGAATGGAGACGCTTTTCACCATCTAAGTTCTCCGGCTGGCTTATATAGAATGCTGCATTGTCCATTTGGAGATCATACTCTTCATTAGGAACTGCGTCATAAATGTCTTTTTTACGGTTCCAGGTTCCGTCAGAGCGTTTCTCCACATAAACCAGTGAAGCATTCAGTGATGTGGAATCCCAGGTTCCCTCATACTCCATATACTGCTGTGCCGTTACCTGAACTGTCAGGAATTTTGGCGTTGTCTCTGCTTCTTCGATTAACTCGCCCTCCTGATCAAGGTGCATACGCAGATAAGGCTTGTGGGTTCCGTCTGCATTCAACCAGGGCTTTAGTCTCTCCAAATCATAGACGCCATTTTCCGTGTATCCCGGAACGTCATAAAGGCTGTCGTAGAGTTTTACTTCATTTACCGTGTATTTGCAGCCATATCCTGCACAGTCTAGGGCTGTACCTATCTGTGTAATCTGATCTGTGGTGACACCTTTTTCTACCTGACACTGCCACTCAGTATCATCCGCTTCCTGTTTCTCTTTCTCGGCCAGATCCTCGGGCATGTTATCGTATCTTAGGTCTTCATTTTCCGTGACTGTGATCTGAAGACTTTCCGCTACTTTCTTTACCTCTTCTGCTGGAATGTTGTAATCTCCGAAAATGCGGATTACGTAACCCCGCTCGGGATTGAAAAGGAACAGGTCCTTTCCCCGCTGATATTTCTGATCCTCCTCATATGTGATCAGGTGTGATTCCATGTTTTGAATTGTAGATTTTTCTATGTTATTTACATGACTAAAGTCCATTCTTTCTTTTTCCTGGTCGATATTTACCATGTTCATGGGAATGATGGAAATGCCGTGACCGTAATCTTCGTCTGTGTAGTATTTGCCATTACCCTGATCTTTCATGCCCTCCGGGAGGTAGGTGGGTACTGCCTGAACCTCTACCGGCTTCATTTCGTAATTTACTTCAAAGGCGTAGGAGATCCTGCCCTCCTCTTCCTGGACATTTTTTGTAAAATATCCCATGGACGCCACAACGCCCAGTCCGGATACGGCTATGAGTGCCGCTGCCAGTCCTGCTGCCCATACATGACGCATGGATCGTCTGCGGATGGGCTGTATCTTTGCTCTCTGGCGGCTCTTTGCCCGTACGATGTCATATGCCGCCTGAATCTTTGCTTCTGTCATCTCCGGAATGGGGATGGTCTGACCCAACACTTGCTGTTCTAATTTTTTTCTATCCTCGCTCATAATCTATGCCTCCTCTACACCACCATCGGGAAAAATGTCTGCTTTATTTTCTGTCTGCCACGCTGCATTCTGGATTTTACGGTTGGTTCTTTCATATGGAGAAGCTCTGCTATCTCCCGGGTGCGGAAGCCCCATACGTAGAAGAGTATCATGAGCAGGCGATCCTCTTCTTCTAAAGGCTCCAGATAGTCCAGAAATGCTCTGGTTTTGTCATCTGTCCGCTGTCCCTGGGATATTGCTTCGATCTGATCCATATATTCCGTACGCCCGTTGGACTTTCTTATATTGTTGCAGTTATTGATCAGAATCCGTACCAGCCAGGTTCCGAAATAACGTGTCTCTCTTAAGCTTTCCAGATGCTCGAAGCAGTCCAGTATGGTCTCTGATATGGCATCTGCTACATCTTCTTCCCGCTTCAGATATGCTTTTGCTACTTTGTACATGGACTGTTTGTGAAGTTCCATTAGTTCTACAAATGCGTCCCCGTCACAGGCTTTGGCTCGCAAAAGCAGTTCTTCTGTTTTGTCTCTTTTCATAGCTTACCTCCTTAGGGTTGCTTGAATGTACATTCACTTATTAGACCATTTTGGGGTGGGTTTGGATGCAGGGGGGTAAATTTTTTAGGGCGGACGGGCTGGCGGCGGTGGGTAGGTGCGTCTACAGGTCAAAGTACATCTTGAATTCGGCGGGGTTGGGGATTTGGTCCAGCTTCTTTAATTCTGCCCGTTTTCTGGCTACCCATACATTTATGAGATGTTCCGGGAAGACTCCGCCTTTGGTCAGGTAGTCGTGATCGGCTTCCAGGGCATCCAGGGCTTCGCCTAAGGATTTGGGCAGGCCCTTGATCTTTTTCTGCTCTTCTTCGGATAGGGTGTAGAGGTTGAAGTCGTAGGGGCCCCAGCCCTCTTTGGATGGGTCGATTTTGTTCTCTATGCCGTCCAGGCCTGCCATGAGGATGGCGGCGTAGGCGTAGTAGGGGTTGGCCGTGGCATCGGGATTGCGAAGCTCGAAGCGTTTTGCTTCCGGTGTCTTGGCGTAGGCCGGGATTCGGATGACGGCACTGCGGTTGGAGGTGGCGTAGCCTATGGTTACGGGAGCCTCATAGCCTGGTACCAGCCGCTTGAATGAGTTGGTGGAGGGGTTGGTGAACGCACAGAGGGATGCGATGTGCTTCAATAAACCTCCTATGAAATGGTGGGCCGTCTCACTTAAGCCCGAGTAGCCGTTTTCATCGTAGAAGAGGGGCTGTCCATCCTTTAAAAGGAGCATGTGGACGTGCATGCCGCTGCCCGCTTCCTGATAAATGGGCTTGGGCAGGAATGTGGCTGTCTTTCCCTCTCTGGCCGCCATGTTTTTGATGATGTATTTGATGATCATGGTGTTGTCGGCCATGTCGGGCATGTCGCTTAGTTCTACCTCGATCTCCATCTGGCCCGGGCCGCCTACTTCGTGGTGGTGGTATTTTACCTGGATTCCCCAGTCTTCTATCATCATACACATGCGGCTACGGAGATCGTAACCTACATCCTGGGGAGCCGCCACATGGTATCCGCCTTTGTAGGGTACTTCATAGCCGTTGTTTCCCCGGGTGTCCAGGCTACAGTTCCAGTCCGCCTGTCTGGCATCGATTCGGTAGCCACACTGCTGTGGAGATACTTCGAAGCGGGCACTGTCAAAGAGATAGAATTCGAATTCAGGTCCTATGACCATTCTGTCGGCGATGCCGGTCTCTTTCATGTATTCGATTGCCCTAAGACTTACGTTTTTGGGGTACTGATCAAAGGGCTTGTTTTCTCCCTTTCCGATGGTGCATACGTTGCCGCACATGGTTAATGTGGGAACCTCTGCAAATGGATCGATGTAGGCTGTGTCCGGATCCGGCAGGAAGACCATATCGCTTTTTTCGATAGGTGCGTAGCCGTAGTTGGATCCGTCAAAGCCGATTCCCTGCGTGAATGTGTTTTCCCCGAATCGCTCTACCGGAATGGTGATGTGCCGCCACCGTCCGTCGATGTCGGTCATCTTGAAATCAATCATGCGGATCTGATTTTCTTCACATAGTTTCTTGATTGCTTCACTTTTCATAACTTTCCCCTTTCCCGCAGCATTTTTTCCTTGCTCTCCCTTTTTTGCAAAGAATATGCCGATATATGATTTATTTTATCATATACCGGCAATGCTTGGCACTATTTTTTTACATCAGCATATTAATGAAAAAACTGCTTTGACTCTCTTCTTCCTGTTCCTGATCATTTCCGGATACCTCGCTTAAGCGATCCATGGCTTTCTGCAGCAGGGCTTTGGCCTTTTTCACTTCATCTTCATCACACATGCCGCTGGATAGACCGTTTTCACAGTCAGAGACGTCTTGTTTCAGAAGACTGATTACGATCTGTACCTGGGCCGGTGTCTTTGCAGATGCGATCTGTCGGGCTCTCTTTCCCTCATTGACGGCCACTTTTCCGGAACGTTCTTCTGTAGTCGGCTCGGCTTCTCCGTTTCCGGATGACAAGGTAAGGCGATCTTCGTTTGTCGCTTTTTCTTCGTTTCCGGTTCCCGCCTTTCTTGTCATAATGGATTCAATGGTTTTGCCCGAAAATATCTCATCCAGAACTTCGGTGGGAATCTGCTCGCCGGCCTTCCAGCCGGGAATCTTCTCCCGGATCCCGCTTATCACTGCTTTTGAAAGCTCCTGACTAAGCTGTCCCAGTGTCCAGGCAGCGGAAAGCCGGTCTTCTCGGTCCAGGGTTTTATAATATTCATTCAACCCACGGGCATAAGCTTCATCTTCCCTTTCGTTTCCTCCGGACATGCCGTTGTACTTGTAATAGGATTTTTTTACTTCATTCAATACATGGGTCTTCATGTCATCCGAAACATCAATGATTTTTTTGTAATCGCTTCTCCCGGTGACGCACATCCCCTCTACTCCGTAAGAATTTTTATAATGTCCGGAATACAAGTCCTGAATGGTGTTTTGATAATATGCCATCTGTCTTCTCCTTTCCTTAATTTGCACACGGTCTTTGTGCATAAAGGGATACCCGTAGGGTGTTTCCTTGATCTGCACATGCTCTTTGTGCATAAAGGTATGCCCGTAGGGTGCTAATCGAAAGCGGGTATCTTCAGCATCACAGCCAGAATAAAAACCCGGTCTGCCACATCCCAATCCACAGTACCTCCATAGCTTTCTGCCACATGCTTCATATTTACAAGGCCAATTCCATGAAGCTCTTTCTCTTTCTTTGCTGTCAATGGAAATTCCGACCAGGGATTTCGGACTAGATTTCCATCAAAACTATTTTCTATCCGAAGAAACAGCAGCTTTCCCCTTTGAAATGAAATCAAACGAATAAATACTTCTGCCTTTGGCTCTTGTTTTTTCAATCTTATGCAGGCTTCCAGAGCATTGTCCAGGGCGTTTCCCAAAATAATGCCTATGTCATAGCTTCGAACAGGCAAATCCTGTGGAAAAAGCAATTGATCTATATAAAGCCTTAGATCCGGAATGCTTTGGAGAGCTTCATGGTATTTCATGTGAAGCAGGGCATCTACAACGGCATTCCCCGTGTGAAAGGGCAGGTCCAGTTGGTTCATGGTTTCCATTAAATCATCCAGATAAGTTTTCAGCTCCTTAGTATCAGTGTCTCCGTTCGCCCCATTGCTTACAGCCATAAGCCCTGAAATCACCCCAAGGGTATTCTTCATATCATGCTTGATACTACGCACGCCGGAATAAACACGCTCCAGTTCGCCCATGTGTTCCTGCATGCCCTCCACCTGTTTTTCCAGTATCATCCGGTTATTTTTCTCTCTGTTAAGGCCCGCTATCTCCTGGAGTGATTTTACACCCTGGAGAATGGACGATAGGGATAGCAGCAGTACTCCCGGAAGCAGGAGCATAAGAGACGGATATTTCTGATATAAGAAGATTGTGGCATTCTGCTCCGCCGTAACCATGACGGCACGCAGCAGCATACAGAGCATAAGCCCTGTCAGTGCCGGAATCAGAATGAACCTTAACTCGCTTTTGTGCATTCTGTAGTTTTTTTCCTGAAAATCTTTTACGATTTTTCTTAAGGAAATCCCCGTTAGCAAAAGTGCAAAGAAAATGCGGAATATCTGAAGCCCCGCCACACTTGCATTCATTGCCCCAAGCCATTTCAAAGCATCGCTGCCGGGTTCATTCCCCGCCCACCGCTGCCACAGGGCAAGCACCAGATCCGCCGGTTTTTCCAGCAAAATAATGGAGATATAGACACTGATATCTCTCACGGCCTGAAAGGATACGGTCAGAAACAGGGTGATGCTGCAAAAAGCCCTGTAAAAACACAGCGTTAAACCTGCAAGAAGCATGAAAGAGACGGCCTGTTTTCCCAAAAGTATGATTCCCCCGCAGCTTGGGGGCCATATGGCATCCAAAACCTTTCGAAGTACGGTATACATGACCATCAGATACCATCCCATATGGCGGCTCTTTCCCCTGGGTTCCAGAAAGCTTCCCATGTAATATTGTAAAAAATACCCCTGGAACAGAACAAAGACCACATCCAAAAGCTCAAAAATGATTTCTATGGAACTATACACAGGATACTCCTCCATTCTGGAGATACCACATGTAAGCTTTTACAAATTCTCCATGCTTCTTTTTCGTCAGGTAAACCCTGGCTCCTCCTGTGAGGGTGATACTGTCGGCACCGTACTCTGTGATATAGGCCATGTTCACAAGATACCCTCTGTGGCAGCGGTAAAAGCTTTCACCCAATTGGGTCTCCAATTCGCTCATAGCTCCATAGATGGAAAATGTCTCCTTTCGGGTGTGTATGTCTACTTTCTTTCCCCTGCTCTCGATGTAGAGTATGTCTTTTTGATCTATGGTCAGATTCTTGGTGCGGATAAAAAGCCGTTTTTGTTTCTCTGCCCTGCACTTTCGGCTCTCCCCAATGGCCCTCCCAAGCACCTCCATAAATTTTGTCTCCTCAAGGGGCTTTAACAGGTAATGAAAAGCTGACACATCAAAGGCCTCAAATACATATTCTTTTGAGCCTGTGACAAATATAAGCACCGTGTCCGGCTGGAGCTCCCGAATGGCCCTGGCGGTATCCATGCCATTCATCCCCTCCATCTGTATGTCCAGAAATACCAGATCAAACTGCTTTTTCACTTCCAGAAGTGCCCGGCCGGAAAGATAAATGTCTATCTGACAGTCTCTATGGTCCCTTTGTATAAAATCCTTTATCTGTTCACAGATGATCCTCTCATCATCTACGATTGCTATGTGCAAGCTTTTCACCTCATTTGGGAGTCTTTGAAATGTGTGATACCCTGTTACCTTATATATCGGCAAAATGGGCGGTTTGATTTGCTGTTGGGAATGAAAAGGGGGGTTTTGGGGAATGAAAGGGCTAGGGAGAATAAGACATCAGCCATTTCTATATCCTGTGTTCGGACGATTTGCGTACATTCTGTCTGCTCTGGGCTGACATTGCCAAAGCAATATCCGCCCATATCAAACAGCCTGTTCGCAAATAGCCGGACACTGGATATCAGAAAAGTCTTCTGCCTTATTCTCCCTAGCCCTTTCTTACACCTCCATTTAGAAAGAAACTGTAAGCAGCATCTTAAACTGCTCCTTTCCGTAGACCGCATGGGGAATGTCCTTGGGCATAATCAGTGTTTCGCCCTCGGTGAGGATAAATACCTCTCCTCCCACGGTAAACCGTCCCTTTCCCTCCAGGACCGTAACCATGGCATCTCCTCCCGATGCGTGGGTTGAGATCTCCTCATCTTTATCAAAGGAGAAGATGGTAACGCTGACCAGTTCATTCTGCACCAGTGTCTTGCTGACTACCTGGCCCTCCTGATAGGCGACCTGCTCCTTTAGTTTGAGTGGCTTTTTCTTCTCAATATTTTTGTACATGGCATACTCCTTTTTCTTTACTGTCACCGATTATGAAGCAATTATACCGAACAGTCAATTCATTTTTATAAAAAGTTTTCGTTATACCGAAATCTTCGTTACAGTTTAGGCGGACAACGACAGAGTGGGCGGGCAGGCTTTTCCATATCGGTGTTCGGACGGTTCATCGTACATGCCGTCTGCTTTGAACGAACATTACCATGGAATTTTTGAGAAAGGTATTCCTAATTTAAGGTAAACTCCGCCTAAACTGTCACACCCCTCTTTCGATCTCTATGTAAGAAAAATACGGTAAGCCCAAAGGTCACACCCTCCGTCACCGGGGCAGCCATCCACACGCCGGTCATCCCCAACAAGACCGGAAGTATGAAAATACAAGCTAATAACACTACCAGCCCTCTTGAAAGGGAGATAACCGCCGACTCAAAAGCCCTCCCTGTGGATGTAAAATAAAAAGAAGTAATGGCATTGATTCCCGCAAAGAAGAACGAGCTTGTAAATATCATCATGCCCGATTGTATCATCTGTTTAATCTCTTCATTCTTTACAAAGATATTTCCATACCAACCGGAAGCCCCTCCCATTACCAGAAATACAAGAACGCCTGCACAAAATACATACCGGTTCGTCCGTCTCCGAAGCTCCGCCGCCAGATCGTATTCCCTGGCCCCAAAAGTGAAGCTCATAAGGGGACTCGCCCCCTGTCCAAAGCCCACTACAAACATACTGAATCCATAAGCCACATAACCTGCAATGGTAAATGCCGTCACACCGTCCACGCCTGCTTTTCTCATAATTACAAAATTGTAAGCAAACATGGCAATCCCTGTTGACATTTCTCCGATAAATTCCGAGCTTCCATTTAACATTCCCCGCAGGAAAACTTTTCCGGAAAACCGAAACGCCCCCAGATGGTAAATCCCGGCTTTCTTAAGGAAGTAATAAAGGATCCAAAAAAGGGACGCCACCGCAGCCAAAAGAGATGCAAAGGCAATTCCCCCGGCTCCCCAGGAAAGACAGTCTGCAAACAGATAATCCAAAATAATATTCATCAGTGCATTCAACACCGTCACTTTCATGTAAAAGCCCGGATTGCCCTCTCCCCGAATAAACATTCCAAGGGATGAATTCACCACCATAACAGGCAGTTCCAGCAGCATAATCCGGTAGTATTCCTGAAAGTAACGAATTACCTGCTCATCCGCCTTTAAAAATGAAAGCATGGGAGAAAAGCAAAACAGCATCAAAAAACTAATAAGCATTGCCGCCCCAATGGTGGTCGCAATCGTCTGACGAAATATCCGGTTACTGGCTTCCCTCTCCCCGGCACCAAGGGCCATTCCCGCCATAGCTACGCCGCCTATGGAGATCATCAGCCCCACTCCCAGATACAGGTAGACAATAGGCAGCCCCAGATTGACCGCTGCGATTCCCTCTTTTCCAACATAATTTCCCATAAAAAAGCCGTCCGCAATCGTAATCAATGCAGTTAACATCATAGAAATAATAGCCGGGACAGAAAAGTGAAAAATCATTTTGCCGGGATTTTGTTTGATCTGTTCTAAATTCATCATAAACTCCTTTCTTCTGTCATGAATAATCCATATACAAAACAAATACCGCCATCTGATGGTAGTGCTGTCAGGAAATAAGACAGCCCCTCATCAAATGACGGTATTCATTATAGAAAGAAGCCAAATTATATACTTCTGAATTCTTGCCCTCTTCTCCCCCTATTTAATCGGAATACAGATATCAAGCTCCATATACATGGTGTCAGCGTCCACCTTATGATACACATCAAACAGGCTTTTACTTGCATCCAGCTCATAGGATGTCTTCGGCAGCCATACGAGAAAAATCGTCTGATAGGCGGCATAGATACATTTTGCATGTCCTTTAAAATAATAGACAAGGCATCTTCCCCCCTGAATATCCACCGTATTTTCCAAAGGACAACCCTGCTCCACACTCATGCAGATATCGTAAAGGCAATTTTCGGAGGAAGTCACTGCCGGATCGTCATAGGTTCGCTCCAAAAGCCTGGTTTCCTCTGTCAAATAGTCCTGATATTTTTCCAGAAACGCATCCCAGGCCACCCCGATACCCTCGTAGCTGCCAAACCGCCTTTCATAAATCACATGATAATCAGGAAGCTGCTCCACTGTAATTTTCCGATTGCATTCCTCAAAGCTCTCCGCCCGCCATTCCTCCCGGTGAAAGAAAGGATGCTTCATGGACGCATGGGAGATGCTTCTCCGAAAAGTCACAGGTGCTATCCTGTAGTGCTTGCGAAAGGCAGAGCTAAAGTTCGATGAACTATATCCATAATCTGCTCCGATCTCCGTAATCGGACGTTCCTGCTCCACTTTCAATCGAAAAGCACTCTGCTCCAGCCTTACCCGTTTGATAAACCCGTGAACGCTCTCTCCTGTCTGTGTCTTAAACAACCTGCAAAAATAGTATTTGGAAAAATGACAATAATCCGCCACCTCTTCCAGTGTCACATCCTCAATATGCTGCAAAATATAGTCAATGGCACGATTGACACTCTCATTCGTAATCATAAAAGCTCCTGCTCTTCCGGATATACATCATTCATCATCCTTTTATTATATCGTCATCGTTCCGTCTGCAAGATCTTTTGCTGCAAACGGGATAAAGTAGAATGGTATTGTGAGCAGCTTCTGCTCGGGGTTATAACCGTAATTATTTTTAGAAACCTTAATGGCATATTCAAATTTATTGTGGTTTGAGAATTTTCCAAGGGAGTTCAGTGTTCCTCTGCCTTTCTTGACATCAATCGGATACAGTTTGTTATCTGATTCAATAATAAACTCTATCTCGGAAGCAACCCTGCCCCGCCAATAGAACAGCTTATGCCCTTTTGCAATCAATTCATTGGCAACAAAGTTTTCAAAAAATATGCCCGACAGGGTATTTTCTCTTTCACTTGATATAAACGAAGCCGCATTCATACCGCTTTGGTGTGAGAACATGCCAATATCACCGAGGAACAAGCGAAAGTTACTTTCGTTATCCGGCATAAGGGGCATTGTGATATGTTCTTTCAGTTGGAAAGACTGATTCACAACGTGTGCCATAGTGAGCCATTGAATCGAGGTTGCAAAATCCCTTGTTTTGCCCTTTTCTTCGATAAGTCCGGGTGAAAAGTTTTTGGATTCCTTATTTAACTCCCTGTAAATGTTCTGGAAAAGAGCACGGGAACGCAATACGGCCTCCTGGCTTGCCTGATAAAGCTCCATATCCGCAAGATAGTTGTCGTACAAAGCCTTGAGAATTTCTCTTGCCTCAAGAAGATTGCCCTCCTCAATATAGGCATCCACTACCTCGGGCATACCGCCTACAAGCAGATATCTATATACCTGCTCCATTGCCAGTTCGTGAATCTGCTTATCCAATGGTTGCTTGTTTTCATAAGCCTTTTTCATGGCGTTATAGAGCATCTCATTGCTGTTCATCAGAAATTCGTCAAAGGTCATGGGATAAATCGTTATTTGATTGATTTTTCCTACGGGGAAAAGAAACTTGCCATTATCCTTTGAACCTCTTTTATGTGTTTCTCTTTGAAGCTTAATTCGCACCATAGAACCGGTGGCAATAACCGGAATTTCTCTAAAATCCTGACAGAAATATTTAAGCGAAGAAATGATATTGGGACATTCCTGCACTTCATCAAAGATCAGCAGCGTCTTTTCATTTATTTGCTTTCCTTTACGCAAAGAGATATATTCCATGATTTTCGCTGCATCGGCTGTTTGGGAACAAAGCTTACAGATCTCATCTTCCTTTTTACAATCTACGTAGATGTAGTTGTTCTTATAATAAGTTTCAGCAAAAATCTCCTGGACAAGATAGGTCTTGCCAACCTGCCTTGCACCCCAGACAATCAAAGGCTTTCTGCGTTTGTTATGATTCCAGTCTGTCAATTTATGCAATGCAATTCGTTCCATAGATGAACCTCCAGGGATGTGATACATGTATCATGCCATAATATGCACCAATTTTCAAGTAAATTCGAAAGTTTTTTGCACCTTTTTCATTGTTTTTCTGATACTTATTTGCAGCTATAAGCGAATTTATCATTGATATCTTCCATCCCCCCCTAAAAGGCTTATATATTCTGAATATAAATCTGCTCCTCCCGAAGCAGGGGATACCTCACCGGCAGCCCGCCATCCAGGTTCTCCCGTTCCAGGTGCACCGCCGTAATCTGATGGTTCTCATAGGCAGTATAGTAATAGATGCCCTTATCCGCATTGCAGCAGGAGGTATAGATCGTAATCTCATACTTTCCATCCTCCAGTTCACAGCATCCCCTCTGCTGATCCACGGAACCCAGGATGTGGAAGAACTGCCCCACGCTCTCATTTTCCAAATCCCCGGAAACTGAATTCATTTTCACAAAGGCTGCCCGCACAAAACGGGACTGGGAAGACAGATCCCCCGGAAGTCCCAACGCACCCATACCCCGGCTGTAAATATGCAGGGGCAGCTTCCCGGCAAATTTGTTTTCCGGAGATTTTGGCGACAAATGCATATAATTATTCAGTTGAAACATCTGCTCCTCAAAGGGCGGATTGTTCGTCAGAACTCCCACCGGGTTATCGTAGATCCGAAGCCCCTCTTTCACGGACTCCAGTGTGACAGACTCCTCCCGATCCGCAAGAATCCAGTGAAGCTGTGCCACCGGGAGGTTTTCATTGAAAGGCGTATCCGTCAGATTGATCTTCTCCAAAAGAAGTCTGGCTTCCTTAACGGTCACACATTTTCCCAAAATCCACGGAATCAGTTCATAGGTTGCCACATTATCCCTGCCCTCTGTCACTTTCCCATAGAAAGCATTTCCCACAAAGTTCAGTCCCGCCATGCAAAGGCCCTTTTCATTTACCGCTTCATAATACAGCGGATAATCCTCCTCCACATGGGCCATGCCAATCATGGCATAATGCTTCTCAAGCTTTTCCATATGCTTGAAAGAAAAAATATAATTCCGGGGTGTGACAGTGATCTCCTCACCGTAGGAAAAATCATAATCCAGTGTTCGGCCAAAATAAAAATCCTTTGTTTTATAGGTTGCCGCTGTACACATTTTGTCATCTCCTTTTAAGTTCCAACTCTATTACTTTTTCCCTTCGGAAAAAATACGTCAATTCGAGGGGATTCTTTCTGATAGCTTAACCCAAAAGTCACAACAATATAAGCTTCCGGGTGCTTGTCAAAAAACAAAAGAATATCCTGATTCATTGCAAATCTCCTCCCACATATGATAAGATAAAAAGCAAACAAAAGAACTTAAAAAGGGAAACACTCTATGATTCTTACAATTACTGATGATTTTGACCTGCAAAAAATCGCTGACAGCGGCCAGTGCTTCCGTGTGAAAGCCTTTCCGGAGGGCACTTACCGATTTATCGCAGGCAGTCATATCCTTTATATTACATACCGTGAACAGAATACTTACGAGATAAGCTGCCAGGAAGCAGAATGGCAGAACTTCTGGCACTCTTATTTTGATCTGGACCGCAGTTACCTTAAGCTGCGTGAAACAATCCCGGCCACAGACATCTACATGAAAAAAGCAGCAGCAAGCGGAGCCGGTCTGCGTATACTGCGGCAGGAGCCATGGGAAATGCTCATCACCTTTATTATATCCCAGCAAAAAACCATTCCATCCATCAAAAGTGCCGTTGAAAAGCTGGCGGATGCCTATGGCGATCCAGTGAAAACAGATTACGAAACCCTCCATCTGTTTCCATCTCCAAAGCAGATGTCTCGAGTAACTCCGGAAGAACTAAACCAGTTCCGTCTGGGCTATCGTACCTCCTATATTCTGGATGCCACCCAAAAAGTAAGCAGCGGTCTCATGGATTTGGATAAAATCTCTGCTTATGATGACATGCAGCTATTCACTGCCCTGAAATCCGTCCGTGGAGTCGGGGACAAGGTAGCGAATTGCATTGCACTTTTTTCCTACGGACGAACCTCACTGGCCCCCATTGATACCTGGATCAAAAAAGTGATTGAGAAAGAATACCAGGGAGCCTCCCCCTTTCCCGATTACGGCGAAACTGCCGGGATTATGCAGCAATACATGTTCTATTATGCACAAACACACAGGGAGAGCTACCCCTCACAACATTAGGGTGCAAAAATACGCAACTGCCCCGTTTTCAGAGACTTAACTTTCCTTTCTGTCACAACATCCTCCGGCCCGATCCTCCCGCATAATAAAGGTGATTTGACATCATATCGTTCCGTGATGCTCTTTACTCTTTCACTGCTAAAATTAGCATAACAATACTTACATCCGTTTTTACAGGTATTGTAGGTTCCAACCTCCACGCTCTCCAGGCAGCCGCACTCTTCCCTTTGATTTTTATCCTTACTCCCCTCTATTCCGCAACCGATCATCTTCTCAATCAGACCTTTATCAATGCAGCTCCCACGCCTTATCCCTGCTTTCTTAAGATCGATCCGTTCCGCACAGGCTTCTATGAGCATGTGGTTCTCTTCTGCAATCTCCGCCAGCTTTTCGGCAAAAATTCGCATCTCCTGATCCGCAGGCTGATAAAGCTTAAGACTTTCCATATTTCTTTTTATCTTTGCATACAGATCCACAAAGCTGATTACAACCCTGTCCGTATATCCCCTCAAATTCTCTGCAATCTCCCGAAATGCCTTTAAATGGTACGCTTGCGTATACCTATCATTAAACAGAATGGGATCATATCTCCAAACCACCCTGTCATGCCCAATCATATCAGAAAGCCTGCGAAAAACTTCAATCATATATTTCCGCTTATGAGGAATCCCCGGCTCAATATCCCTCCCATAGCCCGTCAAAGTAAACTGAAAATAATAGGAATAATCTCGCAGTTTATCCAATCCCAAGAGCATATTTTCCGGATTCTTCGTCCAAAACACAATGCAATCCACCACATCAGGAGACAAGTTAATTTTACTGATCTGATGCGAATTCATAGGATTCCTTACATACAAAAATCCCTCTTTTATACGATTATAAAACCATTCTGCATAATAATTCGGTATATCCGTTCTTCTACTTACGCTTAATACCATCTTCCCCTCACACTTTCATAGACATATCCTCCAACTTCCGTATCTGATCCACCTTAACCTGAGACGCACACCCAGGTACGAACTCCGAATCCAAAAATATCTTCAGCAGCATCTCTATAACCTTTGTCCCCTGCGTAAACGCCCCAAAACAAGCTACATTCGCATCATTACTCTTACGTGCCCGTTCCGCCGAATAGCAATCAGTCAGCAACGTTGCAATGACACCCTTTACCTTATTGGCCGCTATGGACATTCCAAGACCCGTTCCGCAGATCAAAACCCCTCTGTCACAGGTTCCGTCCGTCACCGCCTTGCCCACTTCATATGCCGTATTGGCATAGAGGGGATCATCGCTTCCCATGTCCATCACTTCATATCCCCACTGCTTTAATGCAGTCATTACGTCCTCTTTACATGCCACCGCATTGGGATCACAGCCTACTGCAACTCGGTACATGCTCCATCTCTCCTTTCCGAGATGTGCTATTTATTCATATCTGACGACGCCATGGTGTTTTGAAGCATGGTCTCATAATCCAGAGGTCCTCTGGCGATCACTCCCAGGTAAAACATTTCTATAATAGCCAGTTCCGCCGCCCGTTTTGCCACACTGTCTCTTCCAATGGTCATATCCACTACGGAAATGAAAATGTTGATATCCGAACACTTTGTCAAGGGCACGTTTCCCGTCTGTGTAATAGAAATGGTTAAAGCCCCTTTTTCGTGAGCCAGACGGGTCGCCTTTACCACATTCATCGAACGTCCGCTGCTGGATATTGCTATTACCACGTCTTCTTTTGTCAAACGCATTGCCGTCTCATATTGAAAAATCACATCTGTATAAACATAAGTTGGAATTCCTACGCGATTAAACTTAAAGCTTGCCAGCTGACAATTGGCCTGGGCATCTCCTGTGGCAAAGAAGTAGACTGCTCTTGCACCGATAATTGCTTCCAGTGCCCGATCATAATCCTCTGTGAAAAAAGTCCGGGTATTGCTCAAAGATCGGTTAATGCCCTGAACTACCTTATCAAAAATATCCACCAGAGAGTCAGAAGAAGTAACCGGTTTTGGATTATGCTCATGCTCCTCCTCTGCCCCAATCTCTGATTTTGCAAAATCCTGCTTTAATTGAACAAAGGAATGATATCCCAATCTTTTGCAAAATCTGCTTATGGTTGCCTCACTTGCTTTTGATTCCTCGGAAAGCATTGCAATTGTCATATCCGAGATTTGTTCCGAATGTGACAGCATATATTTTGCCACGATCTTTTCTGCTCTGGGCAGTGACGGAATCAAAAACTGCAGCTTTATTTTAATCTCATTCATTTGTATTACACCATCCCCTTAAATTTTTAAGACAGCTCTGCAAGTCTATGCATATCTTCTTTTATAGCATAATACAAATGCTTATAAATT
Organism: uncultured Lachnoclostridium sp.; assembly: GCA_948330435.1. Lineage (GTDB taxonomy): Bacteria > Bacillota > Clostridia > Lachnospirales > Lachnospiraceae > Laedolimicola. Next base: position 25,178 of record CAOJBY010000021.1, read on the forward strand.
TCAAAATAATTATTGTATAATTGACTCGGTTCCTCTGCCGGGAAAATTGTTTTTCCTTTTGTCTCCCATTCTTTCATATGAGAGAAGTTCTCACAGATACCCACCGAATAAGCCGCCAGAAATGCGTCCCCATAAGGTGCCTCCACTCCCTCTCCCATCTGCACAATGGTTTTCCCTGTAATATCAGACAGAATCTGATTCCAAAGTTTTGAGCTGCTGCCGCCGCCTACCAGTTTACATCCCCTGGAAATGCCAATATCTCCTTCAAAATTTTCAATCATGTGACGCATGCCATACCCCACAGCTTCCAATATGGCTCGATAGACATGTGCACCACTGTGCTTCAGGCTGAGTCCCAGTATAACACCCTTGGCTCTGGAATCCCAGATGGGACATCTCTCACCCATAAAATAAGGCAATACCAACAGTCCCTCGCATCCCGGCGGCACTTTCACGGCCGCTTCCTCCAGCTTATCAAAAGGAATCCGTTTCATTTCTCCCAATCCCCATTGGCCTGGTGAGAACTGCTCCGAAAACCATTTTGTCAATGCACCTGCTGTGGACATTCCTCCATAGGTATATCTTATCCCCGGCTGATCTGTCACATATGGCATTGTGATATACATGGGATCCGGCGGCGGATCAGAATGTATCACTCCCCAATTCAGGCTGGTAGCCAAAACTGCAACGCTTTCTCCCGGTCCGGTTACTCCCGCCGCCAATGTAGAAGACAGGCAGTCCACACATCCCGCACAAACAGGAATTCCCTCTGACAATCCCAGCCAGGAGGCCGCCTCTTTTGAAAGCTTTCCGGCAATCTCATAGGGTTTCAGAAGCTTCTTTGGCATCTTGGATAGAGGGATCTTTAATATCCGGCTCATATCTTCCGACCACGTCCCCCGCTTCATGTCAAAAAGCCCGCCCAGATTCCCGGCTGCCGTTATATCCATCACAATTTGTCCGGTCAATTGATAGATCACATACTGATTGGGCGGCAGAAACAGTTCCGTTTTTTCCCACAACTCCGGCTCATTTTCTTTCATCCAGAGGAGCTTCGTATATCCAAAGTAAGAATCTATCCCATTCTCCGTAATCTCAAAAAGCTTGTCCGTGTCTATTTCCTCCTGTAGTCTCTCACAGACTTTCCCGCTCCGCCGGTCCATCCAAATCATACACGGACGCACCACTTCCATATCTTTATCCAGAGGAACTCCACTTCCTCCATATAAGCCGCTGATGCATATGGCCGCAACCTGTTCCGGCTTTATCTTTCCCTTTTCCAGAGAGTTTCGAATGGTACGTTTCACTGCTTCCAGCCAGACATCCGGATATTGTTCCGCCCAGGAGGGACTTGGTTCCAGAATGCCGTACTGCCGCACATCCGACGAAATGATATGTCCCTTTTCATCTGTAATGACCGTTTTCGTGCTGGAAGTCCCTATATCAGTTCCGATTAAAAACATATGGAAACACCTCCGTCTATTCTTCTGCTGCCGCAAGCACCATCTCTATTTCCTCACGTACCGGTGCAATATCCATGAGACCCTTTCGCTGTACACAGATGGAACCTGCTGCACATCCAAACTTCAGAGCCTCAGGCCATTCCATCCCCTCCATCAGTCCGGTAATCAGTGCCCCGCTGAACGTATCCCCGGCCCCTGTGGGATCGATTTCTTCCGCCGGGAATCCCGGTTCATAGATGCTCTTCCCCTCATAAAAGCCATAGGCTCCCTTTTTCCCAAGCTTTAATGCCACTCCTTTTCCTCTCTTTGCTGTGACCTCGCAGGCTTCTATATCATCCTTTCCCTCCTCAAAGAGTATTGCTTCGCCCTCGCTTGGAAGAAACAGGTTACAGCGTTCATAAACCCTGGTACACAGCTTTCGAAATTCCCTTTTCCCCATAATCTCCTTTCGATAGTTGGGATCGAAGCTGACCATTACCCCGTTGTCCAACTCATCCAGTACCATCTCATGAAGTTCTGCTATGGACTTGCTCACAGAAAGTGCAAAGCCTGATATGTGAAGCCACTTTACCCGTTTCAGCAGTTCGCTGTCAAAGTCGACAGGTCCAAGCTGTGCCGCAGCCGAGGTTGGCAATGTAAAGACAAAGCTTCTGCTCCCGTCACGGAACTTTGCAAGCAGTGACAGGGCGGTGGTATATCCTTTCGCTTTTCTGATATAAGAATAATCAATTCCACTTCTTTCCATCTGCTGCAAAAAGCTGTCGCCCAGAGGGTCATTTCCCACTACGCCTACATAACAGCCTTTATGCCCCAGCCGCACACAGGCATTCAGACAGATTCCCGGATCCCCCGCCGGATAAGGCCCCTCAAAATCTCCGGGTTCCCCAAGAGGGGCATCCAGTTCTTTCCGCATAATCTCCATGATGGGAACTCCAAAGGTCATCATATCATAATGTTCCACCTTTACCCCTCCTTAAGCCCGATTATTTTCTTTGCAGCCGCCACAAAATCCCGTGTCGTAAAGCCATACTCTTTCAGCATATCCCTGTAAGGAGATACTGTATGGGGATATTCATCAGGCAAACCGATTTTCTTAAGTATACATCCGCAGCCGTGAGCCGCCAGGATATTTGCTGCCATGCTGCCCATGCCATTTACAACGGTATGTTCTTCCACGGTAATAAGTGCCTTAGACGCACCGGCCAACTCCAGCACCACCCTCTCGTCCATAGGCTTAATGCAGAATATATCGGCCACTCCTACGGAAATGCCCTCTTCTTTTAACTCTTTCTGTGCCTTTTGTACCTCTGACAGCAACGGTCCGGATACAATAAAGTTTATATCTGTTCCCTTTTCGTATACTACGGCTCCCCCTTTTTCAAAAGGCTTTCTGTCATCATAGATCTTCTCAGGAACTCCACCGTTCATCCGAAGATAGACAGGGCCTTTTGTTTCCAGTGCTCTCTCCAACAGGCTTATCATCGCCACATGATCCGCCGGACAGAATACAGTCATTCCCGGGAGGGATGACATGACCGCAATATCCTCCCAGCCAAAGTGGGTGACTCCCTGAGTTCCCATGCCGATGCCGCCCTCACTTCCCACAATCACCATATCCAGTTCACTGTAAGCCACATCTACACGAATCTGCTCAAAACACCGCTCCGATGCAAAGGGTGAGAACGCAAAGGTTACCGGTTTTTTCCCCCCTCTTGCCAAACCTGCTGCCACTCCCGTCATATTCTGTTCTGCAATTCCACAGTCTACGAACTGCTCCGGGCACTTTTCAAACCCGTCACACCTGCAGGCACGGGCCGAATCCGCCACAACAAAAACTATATCTTTATTCTTTTCCGCCAATTCTTTTATAATGTTTCCGAACATTGGCCGAAATTTTATATCCCAATTGTTTATTTGAGATAAATCCACCCGATTCATATGTTTCCTCCTAGTATTTAAAGTTGCTGCCAGGCAGCACTAAAGGATCAAGTCGCTTCATTACTACTGGTTCCACTCTAAGCCAGTTCTTTTAATGCCAGATCCAAATCTTCCTTTTCCATCTTTACGTGATGCCAGTCATTGTTGTTGCAGGCTTTACTAAATCCTAAGCCCTTTACTGTTTTTGCCACAACACAGGTAGGTTTATCTTTCGTAAGCTGCTTTTTATCCAATGCAATTTTTAACTGTGCCACATTATTTCCATCCACCTCAATTACATGCCAGCCAAAAGCTCTCCATTTATCCGCTATACGGTCCACCGTGGTAAATTCATCTGTTGTGCTTCCGTATTTAAAACCATTTACATCTATAATAGCCGTTAAATTGCCCAGCTTATATCTTGCTGCAAACATGACTGCTTCCCAGATACTTCCCTCATCCAGTTCTCCGTCTCCAATCAGCGTATATACATTGTAAGGATTTCCTTTCAATTTAGAAGCCAACGCCATTCCGCCGGCTACAGACAGACCATGGCCGAGAGACCCCGAGGGATGTTCGATGCCATTCATGCCTTTTCCGCTTGGATGGCCTGCCAGCTTTGTCTTTACCTGGTTAAAGGTGCTTCCCTCTTCCCTGGACAGCAGGCCGCTTAGCACCAGCGGAACATAGATCCCCAAAACAGCATGCCCCTTACTTAAGAGAAAACGGTCACGCCCCTCCCACTTTGGTTCATCCACCCGATAGTTCATTACGTCAAAGTACAGTACTGTCATAATATCCATGATACTTAAAGCGGGTCCCACATGAGCCCCCTCTCCTCTTGCCAGATATGCCATCTCCATACAGAGTCTACGCATCTCTTTCGCCTTTTCCTCCAACTGTTCTACTCTCAAAATCTTCTCCTGCCTTTCTATTTGCTGCGGAATTTCTTTTTCAGCGTATTATTTTTTCTGATATAATCCAACAGTACTGCCGCAAGTATTACGATTCCCTTTGCCACATACTGCCAGAAAGATGCCACATTCAGCATATTAAGGCCATTATTAAGCACTCCGATGATAATCGCTCCGATAAGCGTTCCTCCTATGGTTCCTACACCGCCGGCAAAGCTGGCTCCTCCCAGCACCACCGCTGCGATGGCATCGCACTCATAGCCCTCTCCTGTCGCCGGAACGCCTGCCGAGAGCCTGGCACTCAGTATAATCCCTGCCAGCCCCGACAAAACAGCAGATAGTATATATACCAGAAGTTCTATTTTTGCTGTCTTTATCCCCGCAAATTTAGCCGCCGTACGATTACCGCCCAGTGCGTAGATATGCCGTCCGAATTTTGTTTTGTTCAGGAGTATATAACAGATAAACATAACGATAAACATATAGAACACGGGGTATGCAATGGGGCCTAGATAAGACGTGCCAATCACGCAAAATTGTTCATCTGTTATTCGAATGGGGCTTCCGTTCCCCAGAAGCATGGCGGCTCCCCGAATAATCGTCTGGGTAGACAGTGTTACGACAAAGGGTGCTATGCTGGTGGCCGTAATAATCGCTCCGTTGAAAGCCCCTATCAGCACACAAAGGAGCACCGATACTACAATAGCAAGACCGGCCGACCATTCCCAGTTTGCCATGGCATATGCGGCAAACACGCCCGAAAATGCAACCACCGGACCTACGCTCAGATCGATTCCTCCAATCAATATGACAAAGGTCATTCCGAAAGCCAGAAATGCGTTGGTAGATATCTGCCTTAAAATATTGAGCAGATTCGAGCTTGTCAGAAAATTATCCGACAAGGTAGAGGTGATAGCCATAATCACCAAAAGTCCCACGATAATACCAATATTTCTTTTTCCATAGTCCCTGACAGGAGCCCACAGGGAACTTACAGGTTTATTGTCTTTTACATTCTGACCCATTACAAATCTCCTCCTCCCAAACAGTAATTCATAATATCCTCTTGTACAAACTCTGCCTTATCATTTAAAATTCCTGCTATTTTATGATTCTTCATAATTATTATTCGATCACTGGTATTGATAACTTCCGGCAGCTCTGATGATATCAATATAATAGCCACACCCTGCTTGGCCAATTCATCAATAATGGAATAGATCTCAGTCTTTGCTCCAATGTCAATTCCTTTTGTAGGTTCATCCAGGATCAGAACCTTGGGATTTGTGGCCAGCCATCTGGCAATAATTGCTTTTTGCTGATTTCCCCCGCTCAAGTTTACAATATGCTGATGATGGGAGGATGCTTTTACCTTTAATGCTCTCATATACTGTTCTATAATGTCATTTTCTTTCTTTCCATTGACTCCCATCAGCTTAATGAATGCATTCAGCACTGCAACGGATATATTATAACCAACTCCCATCTGTGGAATGATTCCCTGCTCCTTACGGTTTTCCGGAACCATAACAATGCCCATATCAATTGCCTGAGCCGGATTCTTTATGCTCCGCTTCTGCCCCTCAAAGACAATTTCTCCCCCATCGGGCTTAAGCAGTCCAAAAAGTGCCGAGACCATCTCGGTCCGTCCCGCCCCGATAAGTCCGGTTATCCCCAGCACTTCTCCTTTTCTCAGTTCAAAGCTTACATCATCTATATAGCCCTCCCTGTAAAGATTCTTTACAGAGAGTATGACCTCATCCTTTGGCACATGGGTAAGGGTATAGTAATTTTTAATCTCTCTTCCCACCATGTCATATACCATCTGATCTCTGGTCACTTCATGTATGTCTTTTGTAACAATAGACTGACCGTCACGAAAAACAGTGATTCGATCACATATTTCCACTACCTCCTCCAGCTTATGGGATACAAACAAAGTAGAAATCCCTTTTTCCTTTAGATTTCGAATGATCCGATACAGAATCTTTACTTCCTTATCACTCAAAGACGAAGTTGGTTCATCCATAATAATCAACTTTGATTTGCGTGAAAAAGCTTTTGCTATCTCCACCATCTGCTGTACCGCAATATCCAGCTTGTATACCTCTTCATCCAAAGGAAGCTCCAAATCAAGCATGGAAATAATTTCTTTTGCCTGCTCTCTCGTCCTGGATGCAGAATAGGTTTCTCCTCTTCCTTTCTCAAAACCCAGCATGATATTTTCATAAACTTTCATGTGGGGAACAAGACATAATTCCTGATAAATCACACTGATTCCCCTTTGAAGTGCCTGACTGATACTCTCGTTTTTTAATTCCTGTCCCATAAAGGATATCTGTCCGCCGTCCGGCATATGTACCCCTGCCAGAACTTTTATGATGGTACTCTTTCCGGCTCCGTTCTCCCCAATCAGCCCATGTACTTCACCTTGTCTTATGGTCAGATTCACCTGATCCAGTGCTTTTACACCGGGAAAAGTTTTTGTGACCCCTTTCGCCTCCAACAATATATCCGACATAAAATGCTCCTTCCTCAAACAAAAAGGGCGCCCAAACAAACTTCCTTCCTCAATTTGTTCAAGCACCCTCAGAACCCAGCTAAAGTTTTTTACATTTAGAAGCCTTCGTATCCTTCAACATTATCACTTGTAAGGAAATTTATCTCCAGAAGATTCTCATACTCAAAGGCCTCGCCCTTTGAATTCTTAATCAGAAGCTCCACTGCTCCCTTGCCCATCTCAAAGGGCTGCTGTGCGGCTTCACCCGTAAGCTTGCCATCCTTGATCAGATCGGCGTTTGTCTGCTGACCGTCCACCGCATATACCTGAACACCGTCCAGCCGGTTAGCCGCTTCCAGAGAGGAGATAGCTCCCTGTGAAGAACCGTCGTTGATACAGAATACTACGTCAAATTCCGGATATGCCTGAATCATATTGTCCATAACGGTCATACCCTTATCCATAAGGCCGGAGCAAGGCTGTTCTGCAATAATTTCAAATCCTTCCTTATCTGCTATGGCCGCCTTAAACCCTTCGTAACGGTCAATCGTACACTTAATCTCCGGATGAGTTAACGCTACAATCTTGGCACTTTCCAGGGTTTTTAAAACATTTTCTCCGCAAGCATAGCCCGCCGCATAATTATCTGATGCAATGTACGCTATGGTCAGTTCGCTCTTTGCACATTCCGCATCTACGGAAACCACGGGAACTCCCGCTTTATCCGCCGCTTCCAAAGCCGGTGTGATTCCTTCAAAATCTACAGGCATAACAATCAGTCCGTCAATATCCTGCTCCAGAAGATCGTCTACCTGAGAGATCTGCTTTTCTATATCGTTGTCCGCATAATAGGCTATCAGTTCAATACCATTGGCATCACAGGCTTCTTTCATGCCGTCATACAAAGGAACCATAAAGGGATCCGATTTCATAAATGCCACGCCAATCTTTGCAAGTTCTCCCGATGCTTCTTCGGGAGCCGCTTCAGGCTCTTCCTCTGCAGGAGTCTCTGCCTCTGTTGCGGGAACTTCCGTATTGGCAGGCTCCTCAGCTTTCTTAGAACCACATGCTGCCATAGTCATTACCATAGTCGCAATCAGCATCGTTGATATCACTTTTTTCATAGTTTTTACTTCTCCTTCCCATTTGGTTGTTTTAGCTGGCGTTTCTGTTTTTGATGTCATCATTATAAATCCATTCGCATATCTTGTCAATATTTATTTTTAAAAATGAAATTCATTTTTTCGTGATTTACGTATTTTTGCCAATATTTTTGTGAATTTTTATTATTTTTTGCATTTATTTCCTGTTATTTGTTGCCATATCCATGCTTTTTATTGCTTTAACTTTCATTTTATTAAATTTAATTTAATATGTATACTTTCATTTTTAATTTTTTAATAAGAAATTCTTGAAACGTATCAATACGAAAAACGATTTGACTATCCAACCACTTTTATGTAAAATAAAGGAAATTACAGGAGAATCCTCATGAATAAAACAGAAATCCAGGAACTTGTGACAAAACAGCGAAAATATTTTCTCTCCGGTGCCACCTTACCTTTGGAAGCCCGGCGGAATGCTTTAAAAAGGCTGAAGCATATTATAAAGCAATATGAAAATCAAATCCATCAGGCCATAGAAGCAGATCTGGGAAAAAGCAGCTTTGAAAGCTATATGTGCGAAACCGGACTGACCTTAAGCGAAATCACTTACATGGAACGGCATCTTGCTTCTTTCACCCGGGAAAGGAGGATTCCTACGCCTTTGGCTCAATTTCATTCACGCAGCTTTCAAAAGCCTTCTCCCTATGGAGTGGTCTTGATTATGAGCCCCTGGAACTATCCTTTTTTACTGACCATGGAACCCTTGGTTGATGCCCTGGCCGCCGGAAACACCATAATCTTAAAGCCCAGTGCTTACTCACCTCATACCAGCAAATTAATGGAAAAACTGATTGCAAAATGCTTTGATTCCTCTTATGTGGCAGTTGTCACAGGAGGTCGGGCAGAAAACACCTGCCTGCTCAATGAACATTTTGATTACATTTTTTTCACCGGAAGCCAGACTGTGGGCCGTCAGGTTATGAAAAAGGCTGCCGAACATCTTACTCCTGTCACGCTGGAACTGGGGGGCAAAAGTCCCTGTATCGTAGAAAAAACCGCCAACTTAAAGCTGGCGGCAAAACGCATTGTCTTTGGCAAATTTCTGAACTGCGGGCAGACCTGTGTGGCTCCTGATTATATTTTATGCCATCCCTCCATTCGGAAAGACCTGATTAAAGAGTTGAAAAAGCAGATCAAAAAGCAATATGGAAATGCACCTCTGACTAATACACAATACGGAAAAATTGTAAGCGAAAAGCATTTTCACCGGGTATGCAGGCTCATAGAGCCTTCAAAAACAGTCCATGGCGGCCATTTTGATAAAGAGACCTTAAAAATAGAACCAACCATTCTGGACAACATTGACTGGAAAGACGCCTGTATGCAAGAGGAAATCTTCGGTCCCATCCTGCCCATCCTCACCTGTTCTTCCCTGATCGAGGCAATAGAAATCATCAATTCCAAAGCCCATCCATTAGCTCTCTACCTCTTTACTTCCAACAAAGATGCAGCCCGGCTTGTTATTTCACGCTGTGGATTTGGTGGCGGCTGTATTAATGATACCATCATCCATCTGGCCACCAGTCAAATGGGCTTTGGCGGCTTCGGCGAAAGCGGCATGGGTTCGTACCACGGAAAAGCAGGCTTTGACACCTTCTCCCACTATAAAAGCATTGTGGACAAAAAGACCTGGCTGGATCTGCCTATGCGATACCAGCCCTACCGGAATTTTTACGGAAAGCTGATTCAGGTGTTTTTGAAATAATTCCTGTTAAAAATCATCCAGGACTTTCAGTTCTTCCCTCATAAAGCCTGGCCGTTCCCAGGCAAAATCCCGCAGGACCTGTTCCTCCTTAAGGAGTTGGTTTCTGTATTCTTCAAAGGATATGGTCTGGTCGTTCTCACATTCCCACTGATAAATGAGTACCTCTTCCTCCCGCATGGCAGCGATCTCATCAATGACCTGGCAAAAATTTTCCGGCGAAAGTGCCCCACCCATTTGCTTTTCCGCAATTTGCAAAAACCGTTCTTTCATATCCTCCCTTTTCAAAACTGCCGCAAGCATGGGATAATACCGTTTCCAATGTCCTGAATCCTCCAGACCCAGGGCTTTCGACAGTGACAGATCGGAAGCCGCAGACGAATCTGTCTTGGCAAGCCCCTCATCAAAATCATAGGTCAGGAATCTCCATTTTCCGTCCCTGCTCTCTTCTCCATAATTGTTGCCGTTGGAATACCAGCGGTACACCTTATTGTTGTTAAAGGGCCAATCCGGATTGGCAAAATAAATCTCCATAAAATGGTACAAAAGAAAATTCTCAACATCCACCTTTTCAGCAAATCTCTGAAACACGCTGTCATCTGTAAGATCTTCTGTAGTACAAAGGGTGTAGATCTCATTCCAGTCCTGCACTGCCCGCACCAGGGCCAGATCTCCCGGATCTTCCGGTTCCAGCAGTTCATTCTCCACATCCAGCACCTGCCAGCTTCCCTGATTTCCTGTAGTTCCATACTTTTCATGAAAATAGCAGTCATCATAAACCTCCGTCACCCACTCGAAGCCATAATATTCCCCATTTATGAAGACAGCCGCCGGTCGGAATTCCGTAGTATCCGGAAATCCGGCCTCTTTAAACAGTCTCAATGCACACTCATTTCGCATAAATGCACACTGATTATCATTTCCGCTGTTGCGAAGTACAAACTTTCTATAGGACTCTTGTTCCTTTTCCTGAAAAAGCCGAATGCCAAAAGACTCTTTCCCTTTATGTTCCCGTGCAATCAGCCGCAGAGACTTCTGATCCAGAGAACGGGACACACCACCGTGAACACGCAGGCCCACCGGCCCGGAGGTCAGAAGTTCTCCCTTTTCGTCCAGAATTTCCACATAGGCATCCCTTTCTGACTCTTTTCCTCTGAGATAATAATTAGCCGGGGCCGCACTTTCCGCTTCCTCCGGATGGCTTTCCAGATACTCTCTTTTCATTCTGCCACCCACCAGAATCCCCTTTTCATCATCATAGAGATTTGCCGGATCGCTGGTAATGGCAATTACCCAGGTGGAAAACCGTTCCTCTATCCTTTTACCCAGAAAATAGGTATGCACGTAAACCTCCGAAGCGTTATTCTCTTCGTCATATCCAACCGCCTGAATCGTGTAGGATTTCACTCCATCTCTTTCTGCCATTAATCTAATAGGTTCCTGATACAAGCAGGCCTCTCTGGAAGGCGTTGTCCCATCTTGTGTATAATAGATCTCTGACATTCCGGGAATCGTAAGTTCAATCTGAATGTCTTCCTGATAAAAGCTTCCTTTTTCAGAAAAAACTTCTGTCTCTATAACCCTCTTCGCCTCCGACGCAGCCAATCCTCCGCCAAAGCATATCAGGCAAACAACACTTAGCAAGAGCCAGATTACACGTTTTGGTACCTTTCTCATCCTCTTTCCCCATTTCTGAGCCAAAAATATCTCCAGCAAAACAGCCCAGCCATCAGAAAACAAGCCGTTACCAGATAGTAAACCCCCGGAATTCCGTTAAGCCTGCCTGTCCAGGAATACTGTCCCGCCAGAACGGACACTGTATTTGCTGCAATATGTGCCAGTACTGCCAAAGCCAGCGAACCACAGGCTTCATACACTTGAACAAAAAACAATCCCATAGCAAAAGCATATATTCCCTGTACCACATTTCCGTGAAACAGTCCGAATATCAGTGCACTGGTTATCATGGCCATCCTTACATTCCCTGCTGCTTCTTTCAGTCTTTCATAGACAAGGCCCCGCATAAGAACTTCTTCCAGAAGCGGTGCACTTACCACTGTGGCCGCTATCTGAGACCAAAGGCCGCAATCATAAATCTCCTCCGACACAGCCCGGTATCCCGGAAAAAGTTCTGGTAGAAATGTAATTGCCAGAAAGTAATTAATTCCCCTGGAGATGCATAGGGAGCCAAGGATCACACAAAAAACATCTTTCCCGCCAAAAGAAGCTTTTCTCCCGTGCTTTCGCCGTTCCCGTTGATATAACAGCCAGAACACTGGCAGCATCAGCAAGTTCTCAATCGCCAAAAACCACATAGCCAATGTCGGCTCAGACTGTCTTTCTCCCAGGACAATCCTCAAAAACTCCGGATACAGCATAGATAAAACTTCATAAAGAAGAATCGGAAAAATAATCCTCCATATCTTTTGTACCAGCCCCGATTCTGCCACTTTCCTCTCCTCATTTCTGCTATTTATATAGATTACAGTATAGCACACTTGTCACACACGAAAAAGAGAAAAAAATCTCTGCCAGAAGTACAAATATTAACTCTTGACATCCCCGATTCACAAGAGTATATTCAAGATAATCACATAGCACATCTATGCTAGGGGAGCCTAAGGCTGAGAAAGCGTATTGTTCGCTGACCCTCAATACTTGAACCGGTTAATGCCGGCGTAAGGAAGCTGCTTTTCGTATCCCCTCCTGTGAAAATTCATTTACCAAGGAGGATTTTTTATGTCACTTTTTGTAAACAAGGTTGTAGATGAACGGGGAACCTCCTATTCACTGACCACACCGGGCTATGGGGCCCTGGTAGCCATTATACTGATTTTACTGATACTCGCCTGTTACCTGACCGGAGAAAACAAGCGGATTCAGACCAAACCCCTGGTATTCGCTGCCGTAGCCATGGCATTAGGCATGATCACCTCATTTTTGAAACTGTTTGAAGCTCCCATGGGCGGATCCGTCACCCTCTTTTCCATGCTGTTCATCTGCTGCATCGGATACTGGTACGGCCTTCGCACCGGACTTATCACCGGCTTTGCCTACGGCCTGCTGCAGCTTATCTCCGACCCCTACATCATCAGCCTGCCCCAAATGATCACAGATTATCTCCTGGCTTTCGGTGCCCTCGGCCTGTCCGGACTATTCAGCAACAAGAAAAACGGTCTCATCAAAGGCTACATCGCAGGCGTACTGGGCCGCTACTTTTTTGCTTTCCTATCTGGCCTGATTTTCTTCGCCTCCTACGCAGAAGGTTCCGGAATGAGCGCCCCCGTCTATTCCCTTGCCTACAACGGAAGCTACTTAGGATGCGAAGCCGCCATGACGCTCATCGTCCTTGCTGTCCCTGCTGTAAACAAAGCTTTTGCCCGGGTAAAACAGATGGCGATTGCCTAAAACAAAAAATCAAAAAATTTAGAAAACCAGGGACTGCCACAAAATAGGCCCTCCGGCCTTTCCGATATCCAGTGTACGCCTTTTCGAGACATGTGTATGCTCTTGTAACGAGAAATTGCGTACTCAGGATATGGAAAAGTCGGAGAGCCTATTTTGCAGCAGTCCCATCCGCCTTTAACACCTGATTACATCCTCTCCGGAGCCTCAAACCCCAGAATATCAATGCAGGTCTCCAGCACTTTTTTCGTCAGCATCAAAACTGCCACCAAGTTATCACGAATTCCTTCATCCTCTTCTCCAAGAATCTTCGTCTCATGATAAAACTTATTAAAAGCATTGGCCAACTCATAAATATAAGCACAAATCTTATGAGGTGCTACCTCTTCAAAGGCATTCCAGACAGCCCCATTAAACCTGGCCAGCAAAAGCATCAGCACTTTTTGCGTCTCATTTCTGGGTTTGCCAATCACACAGGATGCCGGATCCTTTCCCAACGCCTGATACTTATTCAAAATAGACTTAATCCGCACAATCGTGTACAGAATATAAGGCCCCGTATTCCCCTCAAAAGAAGTAAAGCGATCTACATCAAATACATAATCTTTAGAAGCCTGATTAGATAAATCCCCATACTTAATAGCAGAAAGCCCTACTATCCGGGCTGTCTCTTTTGCTTCCTCTTCCCCAATCTCCGAATTGCCGACAATCTTCCCATACATTTCCTGATTGATATCAGCAATCAGATTCTCCAGACGCATCACACCTCCCTCACGGGTCTTAAAAGGCTTGCCGTCCCTGCCATTCATAGTACCAAAGCCCAGGAACTTCAGTTCGGTCTCACTCTCCACCAGTCCTGTCTTCCGGGCACAACGGAACACCTGAACAAAATGCATTTCCTGACGCTTATCCACCACATAAATAATCTCATCCGGATGGTACAGCTTCATCCGATCTACAATCGTAGCAAGATCTGTAGTTGTATACAGGGAAGCCCCATCTGATTTCAAAATCATACAGGGGGGAACCTCTTTCGTATCTCCGTCTTCTTCCACATCTACCACCAAAGCACCCTCGCTCTCATAAGCATAGCCCTTGCCTTTCAGCATAGCTACCAGTTCGGGAATATAGGGCTGTGCATCCGACTCACCTTTCCACAGATCAAATTCCACTTTCAGATTGGCATAATTTTTCTTCAAATCCGCCACAGACACATCCAAAATATGCCGCAAAATAGCCCGATATCCTCTGTGTCCATGCTGAACCAGATAAGTAGCCTCCATTGCCTCTTCTTTGTAGGACTCATCCTCCTTGGAACGGGCACTGGCTGTAGGATAGATCTCCTCCAGTTCCGAGATCGTAAAAGGAGCCTCCGTCGGATAATCCCCTGTATAGCTTTCGTCAAAATAGGGCAGTTCTGGCTTTCTTTGCTTTAATTCTGTGATAATCAATCCCATCTGCAGACCCCAGTCACCCAGATGAATATCACCAATCACCTTATGTCCCACAAAGCGGCCCAGCCGTTTTACACTCTCACCAATGATAGCAGAACGCAGATGCCCCACATGAAGAGGCTTTGCCACATTCGGACCACCGTAGTCAATGATGATCGTCCGGGGATTTTCCGTCTTGTCACAACCAAGCCGCTCGTCCTCTGTCATTTTCCTGAGATATTCCTGCACATAGGCATTGCTTACCTTCAGATTAATAAATCCAGGCCTGACCGCCAGGGCTTCCGCAAACACAGAACTTTTCCCAAGCTTCTCCACAACCTTGTCCGCAATCTGAATGGGTGCACAGTGATATTCCTTAGCTGCAGCCAGACACCCATTACACTGATATTCACAGAGATCCGGCCGATTAGAAAGGGTGACCTTTCCATATTCGCCCTTATAATCACAGGCTTCAAATGCCCGCACAACCTCCTCTGTAATAAGATCCAATAATTTTTTCATAGTTTTCGAGTTCTCCTCTGTTTTGCTGTCTTATACTTCTACCCCTTAGCAAGCAACGACTTCACTTCCTCCATGGTTGGCATTACCCGCAAAGCACCCTTACGAGTTGTGATAATAGAAGCAGCGGCATTGGCAAAAGTCAGCATACTTCCAAGATCTTCTTCCGTCAAAGACTCCAATTCATGATCAAGAATATAATTTAACATACTTGCACAGAAAGTATCTCCGGCTCCGGTTGTCTCAATGGTATTTGGCTGAGCAAATCCGGCTTTCTCTACAGAGATATCCCCATGATAAGCCTTACTTCCTTTCTTACCCATTGTAATGCAGATCAAAGGAATATTAAAACGATTCTGTACTGCTTCAACACCCCGATCCAGGCTTCTCTCCCCGGTGATAAACTCCAACTCCTCCTCAGACATTTTTACCGCTGAACATTTTGAAAGTCCAAACCAAATCTGTTCCTTGGCATCCTGGAGATTATTCCACAGAGGCGGCCGCAGATTGGGATCGAAAGTTACCATAATGCCATGCTTCTTGGCATACTCCAAAGCTCTCTGTGTAGCACTGCGTACCGGCTCATCTGTTAATGACAGCGTTCCAAAATGAAAGATGCGGCTCTTTGCAATCATCTCTTCCTGAACCTCTTCTGCCGTCAGCATCATATCCGCTCCCGGCTTCCGATAGAAAGAAAAATCTCGATCTCCGTCCTCTGCCGTGTGTACAAAAGCAAGTGTTGTATGCACCACTTTATCCAACAATAGATTGTCTGTGCCAATTCCAAGTTCCACCAACGTGCTTTTTAAGGTTCTTCCAAACTGATCATCCCCCACTTTCCCGATAAAACTTGTCTTCTTACCCAGATTATTCAGCATGGCAAGCACATTGCAGGGTGCTCCGCCAGGATTCGCCTCAAGCAGGGGATTCCCCTGGCTGCTGGTTCCATTCTCCGTAAAATCAATCAACAATTCTCCAATGGCTGTAACATCATATAGCTTCTCCATTTTCCTCCATCCTTTCCCCTTAATAATTGTTTACTTCAGTAACCCTTTACTTTGGAGTCCAAAATAATTATAATCAAATCAGTTATTGCTGTCTACATTATATGTAATATAAAGGGAAAAAGCAAACCTTTTTGCAAGGCAGCCTGAAATAGTAGGAGGACTTATGAAACTGATATCTTGGAACGTGAATGGCTTACGTGCCTGCGTAGGTAAAAATTTTATGGAGGATTTTGAGAAGCTTGATGCAGATATTTTCTGTCTGCAAGAGACAAAGCTTCAGGCAGGACAGATCGCTCTGGACCTGCCAGGCTACCATCAATATTGGAATTATGCAGAGAAAAAAGGCTACAGCGGAACGGCTGTCTTTACCAGGACGGAGCCTTTATCCGTCTCCTATGGCATTGGTGTGGAAGAACACGATCATGAGGGCCGGGTGATTACTCTGGAATATGAGGACTTTTATCTTGTGACAGTCTACACTCCCAACTCCCAGGACGGCCTTGCAAGGCTTGACTACCGTATGAAATGGGAGGATGATTTTCTCCATTATATTCAAACACTGGATGAAAAGAAACCCGTCATCTACTGCGGCGATCTGAATGTAGCCCACAAAGAGATCGATCTGAAAAATCCAAAAACCAACCAAAAAAATGCCGGCTTTACCGACGAAGAACGGGGAAAAATGACCCATGTGCTGGAATCCGGTTTTGTAGATACTTTCCGTTATTTTTATCCGGATCAGGAAGACATCTATTCCTGGTGGTCCTACCGTTTCCGTGCGAGAGAGAAAAATGCCGGATGGCGGATTGATTACTTCATTGTGTCCGAACGGCTAACCGGGCGTCTTGAAGATGCCGGGATTCACACAGAGATTTTCGGTTCGGACCATTGTCCCATAGAACTTTTATTGAAGTAAATCCTTGATTCCCTTTCCGTACAATAGTATAATTTTTAAATAAAATGCTCCGCAACTCCGCTTCTGTTTTGTGGAGCATTTCACTGAGGAGGTTTAATACCTATGAAACGAAAATCGCAAATCAGTGTGGTGATTCTCACACTGGCAGTTATACTCTTTTTTGGTATCATAGCCGGGGGACGTATGATGTGTCTGATAGCCGGAGCATCTGAAATAACAGGCGATACATCTCTGGAACAGGCAAAGAACACTTACATATCCTATCCGGTCACTCATCCCGTGGCTTCTTATCCGGAAGAATACTATTCCGGAGATCCCGACCGTGTCAGACGGATGGCTTACCTTATCTATGATGTAGAACGGCAAACTTTTTTAAAGATCGTGGTATCTGAGCAAAACACCGGCGATTTTGACCGGCTTCTTCGATCTGCGAATATGTCGGAGGAGGTAAAAGAATCCTGGGGCGATCAGCTTGACTCCCAGTTCACTCCCGCCACCATAACCGGTTCTCTCTCTCTGATTGAAGATGCAGATGCCATGAATACGCTTTTTGATACCGTGATGGGTGCAGATTTCCAGGGGACTGAGGAAATCCGCATGGCGGCCGTGGCACAATCAAGCTGGTATGTGCTGGAGGACGGTTACATTCAGGGGCTTCCCACCTGGCATCTTATCATTTGCATGGTTGTCGTGGGACTGAATCTGTTGTTCCTGCTGATTGCACTTATGGCCCTTATTCGGAAAGGTCCCGGTAAGAACTTTCTTCCGGAGGATTCCGGAAGCTCTACCGCCCTGTTTCTTAAGAGTCAGCTTTCCTGGCTGGAACCCTGGTGCAAAAAAGGAAGTGCCAGACGGATACGGACAGCTTTTCTGGTTGTAATTGGAGTTCCTGTGGCCCTCACAGTTCTCGGTTTTTATGTGGGAGGTACCCCCTTAGAGATTATGACCTGCCATCTGGCTCTCGGCCTTGGACTGGGCGAATTCTATAGCGTTCCCTTGCTTCTTGGTGTGGGCCTGGCCTTTGAACCCTATAAGATTCTTAAGAATTATGCCAGAGCCTTTGAAAAGCTTTATCCCATTCAGTCGGAACAAGAAACCATTTTCCAAAACCTGCTGGAAGCAGATGATTCCTGGTATGTTCGGGAACAGGGAAAGGAAGATTGCACCTGTGCAGTGCTGGGGGAACGCTACTGGACGGTCCTTGGAGGAACCGGCAGCGTTACCCTGGTAGACAGCAGCCGTATAGGAAAAATGTACTCCGAGACAGTATCCGGCCAGATACGTACCGGAAAAGTACGCTACAATTACACCAGCTATGTAGTTTACATTCATTATCAGGGTGACGAAGAAAAGAGACATGCCAACGTACAGTTTGCCTTTCACTCAGAGGGTGCTTCCGGCCACTTTCTCACACTGGCCCGAAAACGTCTGGGAGATCGGGCACAGGCCGTTATGCAATAGTTTGTGGAACTTTAATCAGGAGGAACGATATGTTAAAGAAATTACGTATAGGACAAATTATGGATTCCCTTTGGCTGATTTTGCTTTTAGGCCTTTTGAGCTGTGTTATGCTTTGGAATGTAGGTTTTTCCAGCATAACTGCTCTTATGGGAACAAAACCCTTGACTGCCAACGATGATCTCTCAGATATGGTAGGAAAGTATGTATCCTGGGAGGTAAAATATCCGGTTGATGAATATATGGAAACTACCAAGACCACAAAGGTCAACGGTGTATCCACAGGAACCAAGAAAGACCGTTCCTCATGGCTTGTATTAGACGAAGATCGAAGCATCTGTCTCTCCATCGAGGTTCCCAACAAACGCTATGATGAGATGGTTGAGCAGTCAGATGAATTCTGGGACAATCTGGATAACGATACGTATCTGCCCTCAACGGGTGTAACAGTCTCAGGAACTTTGGAGATCCTGGAGGGCGAGGATCTTGACTATTTTGAATCTGCCATGGACTACTATATAGGTTCCTATTCAGAGCCTATTGTATATCATATTAGCGATGGCAGAATCCACGGAGAAACTCTCACGAACATTTATGGTCTTACTGCGATTGGTGTCCTATTGCTTCTGTTAGCCCTTTTAGCTCTTGTGAAAACCTTGAAAGACTCTGCCAAAAAGCTGACAAAGGAATATTTAGCCGCCAATCCCTCTGTTACCATGGATGCTCTGGAAAAGGATTTCGCATCTGCCCAGCAAAAAGGCAAGGTCTTTATCGGGCGGAAATGGAGCTTTAGTGCCAAGCTGGATAAGCTGATTCTGGATAACAGTCAGATTATCTGGGTACATACCGGATCCATGCGAAGCGGACGAAGTGTCAACTTTTATGTGTGGTGGGAGATGCTGGACGGCAGTACCCACCAGGTATCTATGTCCTCTGAAAAGAAATGTACGGAGGTTATGGAAAGCTACGACCAGTTCTCCCATATTCTCACAGGGAACAGCTCCGAATATGCTTACCTGCTTCAAAGTGACCGGGAGACTCTTCTGGATATAAAATACCGAGGACAAATGACAAATATCTCATGAAATTAGGTGAATATTTGGCTTAAGTCACTTTATGATTTTAAAAGGGAGATGTGTATCCCTTAGATACATACCTCCCTTTACTTTTCATCAAGGATTTACTCTGTCATAAAAAGCTTCCTGGAATTTATCTTGACTATATTCCGGGAACAGCTCCACATTTCGTTTATATTTCCCAGTATTTTTCCAGATATTCTTTCGCTGACTCAGAAGATAGGGAGAACTTTTCCATCAGTTTAAAAGAGACAGCTTCTCTTAGCATATTATTTTCCCGGCAGATTTCTATAAAAGCCTTGATTCCCTGTTCTACTCCTTCTTTTCTGCCCTCTTCTCTGCCTTCCTTTCGCCCCTCTTCTCTGCCTTCCTCCAACCCCTTCTTCAAATTATAATTCATCAGGTAGGAATGATCCCGAATGGCTTTCTCCCTGGCCTCATATTCCAGGCGTTTCAAGTCATCCGCACTGATTTCCGTTAGTCTTTCATATGCTCTTTCAATATAAGAGCTTCCTTCTGCCGCCATCTCAAACTCCTCCTTCTTTTCCGCCCTGAAAAAGTTGGCCCACTTCAGCAGCTCTGTCTGTGGATATTCTCGTTTTGCAAGCTTTGGAAGCTCCAGGATATGGATCTCCAGCTTATCCGTATACATTCTGCGTCTGGTATCCTCCCAGAGATAAAAACGAGAATAATATTCCTCATCTTCCTCAAAAAGAAGAAAGTCCAAAATCCCTACATGAATGCATTTGGGAAGCACATCATAGCTCTGTCCCTTTTGAATCGCCCCTGCATACATCTTAGCCAGATAAAATGCGGAACGCTCAGGCCACAATGGAAACGATGCAAGCTGAATTTCCAGATCCAACTGGCCTATTTCCTCCTGATTTTTTTGCTCTAATGTACTTTCCTTCCCTTTTGCTTGGCTTCTGACGAATACCCTGACATCCAGAATCCCCTGTTTATCCTCCTCATCCTCCATCAATTCCTTAAAACAGAAATCCACCTTTGGTTTCATTAAAAATGCATGTTCATTACTCAATACTGTGTTCTCCTTTCCTGTAAAATATTTCCAAAAGAAAGATAAGAACACCGGTAAATTTGCTTTTATTATAAAGGATTTCCCTATCTGATACAATATCTTTCTTTCAAATCTCGTTTTCATCTCATGGATTTTTCCGACAGAAATGTCCGAACAATGCTTAGATTCTTTTGATGGAATCAGTATACACGAAATGCGTGTAAAAGACAACTCAATTTTTATAAATATTTGATAAAAAACGTGTAAGCTTTTCCGCCATTTGCTTACACGCTTTATTCTACATATCTATCTTATTTTGTAGCAGCCTTTTCCAATATCCATCCGGCAGCCAGGTCTTGATTCCGTTCTGCGGAAGCCGTATTTTTCCATTAACCAAATCCGCCTGAATTTTTCTATGTACCAATCCCATATCACTAACCTCGATTTGATCTGGATAAAAACCCGTTCTGCTTATATTCTCCCAATGATCTATTTTTTTCATAAAGTATTCTTCGAGACTTTTTACCAGAGCTTCATAATCCGCATACTTTATAAAATACGTAATACCACCCTCATCACAGCCGTATGTTTCAAATTCCACTCGTATAACACCGTCCGGCATAACCGTTACCGTCCTTACATATCCCGGATATTCCTGCGGAATGCTTCGATCAACAATCACAGACCTGCTCCTGCTCATTTCTATATAACGCAGCAAATCACCAACTTCCAATTATTTCCCCCCTGCCAAATAATTAATAAACTGCTGAGCCGTCCGGCCGGAGATGCCGCCATGGCTCAGCTCCCACTGATTAGCTTTGGCACAGAGTTCCTGCTCTGACAAAGTAATCTCCGGATACCGCTTCGCCAGTTCGGTGACGATCTGGAAATATTCTTTCTGTGATGGCTTGGAATAATTGATTGTTACACCAAAACGTGCCACCAGAGACAGCTTCTCCTGCATGGTATCCGATCGATGCATACCATTATCCATCTCCATATCATCCCGATCCCCCCAGGTCTCCCGTATAATGTGCCTTCGATTAGAGGTGGCATAGATCAGCACATTGTCCGGCTTCGTTTCCATACCTCCCTCAATCACCGCTTTCAAAAACTTATACTCAATCTCAAATTCCTCAAAAGACAGATCGTCCATATAAATAATAAACCGATAATTCCGATTCTTAATCTGAGCAATAATTGCCGAAAGATCCTGGAACTGATGCTTGTAAATCTCAATCATCCGAAGTCCCTGGTCGTAATACTCATTTAAAATCGCCTTAATACTGGTAGATTTTCCCGTCCCGCTGTCTCCAAAGAGAAGTACATTATTGGAGGGCAGACCCTTCACAAATGCCTCCGTATTGTCAATCAGCTTCTGCTTCTGAAGCTCATAACCTACCAAATCCTTTAAAAATACCTGCTCCGTATTGTTAATAGGCAGAAAATCCACCCTGTCTGGAAGACTTTTGATCCGAAATGCCTTGTTAAGTCCGAACATTCCCACTCCATAAGCCTTATAAAAATCCGTCACAATCCGGAAAATCTCTTCCTCATCTTTTGCCTGTTCAATTCGAACACTAACCGCCTGTACCTTTTCGCTTACATTCTTATTGTACATGCGTTCCTTTTTTCCGATGGCCTTGTAATTGCACACAGTAGAAAAGCAGTCGATTCCCAACTCTTTCTCTATGGGGCCGAAGTCAAAATCAAACAGATTCTTAAAGATCCGAAAATCCCCCTTTGCAAAATGATTCACACTCCCGTCATTGGCCCCTACCTTCTCACTCGTCATACTAAAAGAATTCTCATTGGTCAGCAAAATAAACGTCAGATAATTGTGCCAGAGATTTTTATCAAATCCATACATAGTAGACAGATCTAAAAGTGCCTTAATCTGCTCATAAATACGGGTCGTAAGCTCTGCTCCCGTGCACTCTTTCTTATCCCAATCCTCAAAAATACCCGACAGCTTCCGCAGGATACTGTTCTCTCCTAAGTCTCTGTATAATACCAGCTTTGCTATTTCCCGATACATCAATGGCACTCCTCTTTCTTTCCACTTTTCTTTTATCATACCACGATGAAAAAATCGGGGCAAGCGATCATAATCATATAAATAAAGGTGCAAAGCCTAAATTGTTCAATAAAGACTTTGCACCTGCATTTTCAAATATTCTTTCGTTATGGCTATAACTATAATGTTATGTCTTCTACATTTATACCCATAGAAGATAATTTTGCAACAGTTACTTTAATCAAATAATCGAGAACCTGATTTTTATGGTCACCATTAGCCTGCTTTATCTGTTGCAAATTTGAATAAGTATCAATCAAGTTATTTATCATTTCTTTTTCACCGGGCATATAATCACCTCTTTCTGAGTACCACCATTAACATGTATCTGCTATTATTATAACAATCAACTTTCAAAGTGTAAAGCCGGTAATCTTAAGAAATTCTGAATATTCCGTTTCCCCCTTGACATTTTCCTCTATAAGCACTATTGTATTATTAAAGTAATACAGTGATACAAACAATTTTGTCTGTATTACAATTATGCACTGTGCCCTCCTAACCGGAGGGGGCGGGGGAGCGGTAAAATCTTTGATCCATTTTACCCCCCCCCTAGAAAAAAATGGTAGAAATACCCTACGGGTATACCTAAATGCACAACAAGCATGTGCAAACTAAGGAAACACCCTACGGGTATACCTAAATGCACAACAAGCATGTGCAAACTAAGGAAAGGAGTGACTATATGGCCTGGATTCTTGATGATTCCCGTCCCATCTATCTACAGATTGTGGACGTCATCAAAACCAACATCATCGCTGGCGCATACCAGCCAGGCGACAAGCTTCCTTCTGTAAGGGATTTGGCCATGGAAGCGTCTGTAAATCCTAACACTATGCAGAAGGCACTGACAGAACTGGAGCGCAGCGGTCTTGTCTACACGCAGCGAACAAGCGGCAGATTTATTACGGAGGATACGGCAAAAATGACAGAAATCAAAGAACAGCTAGCAAGGGAACAGATTCAGCTTTTCCTCAAAAACATGGAGCAACTGGGATTTAAAAAGGAAGATATCAAACGTCTTTTGGAGCAGGAGTTAAAGGGGGGACAGTAATGGAACAATTACTAAGCTGCCAGAACCTGACCAAACGGTATGGCTACAAAACGGCTCTGGACGGTATTAACTTAACCATTGAGCGGGGACGCATCATTGGGCTTCTCGGTCCCAATGGCAGTGGAAAAACCACATTAATTAAGCTTATCAACGGGCTTCTGTCTCCTACAGAGGGCATGCTTCTTATCAATGGTGCCGTTCCCGGCCCGGAGACAAAAAAGGTAGTGTCCTATCTGCCGGAGCGAACTTATTTTAACAGTTGGATGAAAGTTACGGATATTCTGGACTTTTTCTGTGATTTTTATATGGACTTTGATCGGAACCGGGCTATGGAAATGCTTCATCGCCTGAATATTGATGAGAAGGATCGGCTAAGCTCCATGTCCAAGGGTACTAAGGAAAAGGTGCAGCTCATTATGGTTATGAGCCGGGATGCGGATCTCTATTGTCTGGATGAGCCCATTGGAGGTGTGGATCCGGCAGCCAGAGATTACATTCTGCAGACCATTATCACCAATTATAACGAACGGGCGTCGGTGCTCATCTCCACGCATCTCATTTCCGATATTGAAAATGTGCTGGATGATGTAATCTTTATTCAGAACGGACACATCCGCCTGACCGCATCTGTGGATGAGATTAGGGAACAGGAGGGCAAGTCCGTAGACGCACTCTTCCGGGAGGTGTTCAGATGTTAGGAAAATTAATCAAACATGAATTTAAAGCTGTAAACCGGCTGATGCTTCCCCTGCATTTGGGATTGATTGTAATTACCATTGTAGGCCGCTTTTATGTACAGTTTGTAATGAACCGGGAACATCATATCCATAGCTATTCCCTGCGCATGTGGGAAAGTCTCATGGATATGATGCTCATCTCGGTTTATGTAATTGCCTTGATAGCCATCTTTATTATCACCTGGCTGTATCTGGATATTTTGAGATTTCGAAAGAACCTCTTTACGGACGAGGGCTATCTGATGCATACTCTTCCCGCCTCTGCCGCAGAGCACATTATAGCCAAACTCACGGTTGCCACCGTATGGCAGATTGCAGATGCATTTCTCATCTCCCTTTCCGTATTCACTATGGTGGTAAACAAGAGTATTCTCGAAGATTTTGGATGGTTTTGGCAGGAACTATGGGGATCTTTCCCCGATATATTCGGTGTACCGGTAGGCATCGGCATTCCTGTCTTTCTGATTACGGCATTCGTTGACACCCTTGCGGGCACATTGATTATCTATATGTGCATCGCCATCGGACACAGCTTTAACACCCATAAGATTATCTCTTCCATTGGGATCTATATGGGCTACAAAGTGATTACGAATCTGCTCAGTTCCATCGTTGTTGCCCTTTCAGGTACTGGTCTCTATGGAGATATGAGTGTAAGCAGCTTTTTCTTTGGTGTTGGAAATTACTATAATTCCAGTCTGAATGGGGCTACCTACTTCTGGGTGAACATGGGATTTAGTCTAATCTTATCGATTGTACTGTGCGTAGCCGCCTTTATACTGACAAATCATTTCATGAGCAAGCGGCTGAATCTGGAATAAGTCAACTATACAATCACAAAAAGAGGTTGTCCAAAATGAGACAACCTCTTTTTACATATCCAAAAGCCTCGATGCCGCATCTGGTGCCTCATCTGCTGTGGTATAAATATCACAACATCCCTCACTTACATCTTGCTCAAAAGCACAAATACGTACCCCCAAGGATCTGGCTGCTGACAAGACGGGTTCCAAAGCCTGGCTGTGATTGGCATGTATGGCTATCACAGCCACATTCTCTGCCACCAGTTCATTGACAAGCAGCATCTGATATTCAATGGGATTCACATCACAGAGCACAAAATTCCCAGCCTCCTGTCTGGCCTCTTGTGCCTCCTCCCAAGTCACGTCAGGAATCTTAACCAGAAATTCCACCTCCC
The DNA here is from genome assembly GCA_948330435.1 of uncultured Lachnoclostridium sp. GTDB lineage: Bacteria > Bacillota > Clostridia > Lachnospirales > Lachnospiraceae > Laedolimicola. The sequence goes on from CAOJBY010000021.1 coordinate 50,738, forward strand.
GATCTGCTGTCACTTTTTGAAAACTTTTTATCAATTCTTCATTTTCTTCTGCATCCTGACTTGTAAGAATCAATGCCAATACCAGGCCACCCTCCCTGATATCTTCAGCCGCCTCCGCCCGCATCATGGATGCCTCATCCTCCTGGTCCTTTTGGAACATGCATTCAGTCAAACCAGATATGAGAATAACACAAAGAACAAGAAAAACGATCCATTGGCATTCCATAGATTTACTTTTCATAATAATCACCTCTGTCAGCTTACACTGCTCTCCATCACTTCTATTCCTTACGGCTCAAAGCGAATGGCATAAAGCCAGCTTCCCTCCCGACCGCCCATAGACCATTCTTTCAACAGCTTCATGGATTTATGCTCCCGAAGCTGACTTTTTACAAAGGATCTGTCGTGAGAGTACAGCAGAACAAGGCCTTCGGGCTTTAAGATCCTCTCTACCTTTTCAAAAAACTTTCTATAGAGAAATTCTAATTGATGGCCTGTAAGGCTTCCTCCTTTTACCGGAAAATTTGTCACAATCTCGTCAAAGGCATATTCATGGGTAAAATCCAGAAAATCCCGATTTACAAAATGTGCCGGCACACCGGCAATACGGGCATTTTCCCGTGCTCCTGCAATGGCCGGCCCATACTGATCCACTCCATAAAGTGTGTCGCCATGGGACAGGTAATTCCGTTCCAGCAACATCGTCCCCACACCGCAAAACGGATCCAATATCCTTGCCCCTTCTTTAAGCCAGGGCCTGGCAAGTTCCATAAAAAGAGCCGCCCGGGCAGGCTTTATAGATGCAGCCACACTGTTCTTTCGGTAACGAAACCTGTGATCTGGCAGAGTATATAGCTTAAGAAGCGGATAAAAGCCCCCTGTTTTTGTCTCAATCAGACGAAGCTCCAACTCATAGTCTGTAGTGGAATTCACCAGTATTCCGCCCGTCCGGTATTCCAGATCCGCCGCCAGCTTCTTTGTAAAACGAATTCGCTGTTCCGGCTCCATATGGCTCTTACATTCTATTCGAAAAAAGAAAGGACCATCTCCCTGATGAAACTCCTTTAAAAGCTGCTTTAAATTCGAGTTCGTCAACTGTTCCGCTATGGTATCCCTTTTCAGTTCTTCCGTGTCTATGCAAAACAGCAATTCCTGAAATGTCCGTATAGAAAGCAGCTCCTCAAGATCAGCACCCAGCACCTTAAGTCCCCCCCGCAGAAATACCACATGTCCTGTAGCAATCTTGTTGGCAGTTACCTCCCGATAATCCCGGTGGGTAATAAGAACCACATCCGAAACCCTTGTAAGCCCGGTAAACTCATGCTTTACAGGCTCCTCACAGCCATAAATCAATGCATTTAAAGCACTTAATTCTTCCTGTAGATGCTTCCTGGACTCCACAGTCAGTTCTTCTCCTAAAAGTTCTTTCCTGCGTTCCTTTAATTCTTTTTGATACTTTGAGCAATCGCAACCTTTAAGAGCCTCCAGATAGGCTCCCCGCACAAAACGCTGGTTTTCTTCCCTGTAAGCTCTCCAAAGGGCTTCCCTGCAGCTTTCTGTTCCCAGACACCCCAATACCAAAGCACCATTTTTTCGAACTTTAGCATCCTGAGACTTCAACAAATCCAAAAGCACTTCTGGTTCCTTTTGAAAAAATTCCCTTAATTCTTCCAGCCCATTACCACTTTTCAGTTCCATTTTCATATCTATCAGATTCCGACGTAATTCCTGATTCTGTTTGATATATTCAAATTGTTCCCTCAAATTCTTGTTTCCACTCCTACTGATATAATTTTATATACTATGCTTTAAATATCAACTGATATCTGTACAAATGCCGATCCTGATAATCAAAACTCTGTTTTCTGCTAAAACCCAGCTTCTCAGCCAGACACCGAGAATTGTTGTTTTCCTGTTCAATGTAAGCACTTACGCCGGGAAAATCCAGCACCTGCTTTCCATAATTCAATGCCGCCCGGCAAGCCTCTTCCCCATAACCCTGACGGCGGTATTTCCTGCCAATCAGATAGCCCATATCAATCTCCGAAAAGTCAAGATAATTGGCAATACCAAAGCCTGCCCTTCCTATCATCTCCTGACTGCTTTTTTCTATCACTACCCACATACCAAATTGATACAGGCCATACATATAAGCAATGTAAGCCTTTATTTTCTCCTCTTCCTCCTCCCGGTCAAGGGTCAGCTCCGGTGACAGGGTCATAGAGGGTTCTTCCCGGTATAATGCGTTAATGCCATCCAAATCCGAAAGTGTCATTTCCCGAATCAAAAGCCGCTTTGTCTCTGCTATGAGTACCGGAAGTCCCATGGCCCTGGTATGGATATTTTGAAGAAAACCCCTATCAATCTCCTGAAAGCCCTCAAACAATATATGGCAACCAGATAAACGCTCCCCGGGAAGAGATGGATTTAAATATCCAACGCAAAAAAGCCCCAGTTCCAAAGCTATTCTCTCCTCCCGGTCGGTCTCCACCAGACACAAAACCTCTGGCTTGTCCGCTTTCAACTGATCAACAGCTTTTAAGAAGTCCACTGGCTCCAGATGTTCTGGTTCACTCCAGGGAAGTGCTTCCCTGGTTAAAGTTTCTTTTAATAATTCGGCTCCGGAGACTGCAATCACAATTCCTTTCAACATTTTCCAAAAACTCCTTTACGAATCTCCCCTTTTCCGCTAAAATGAATTCGGCAGTTTCTTTGAAACATCTATGGAATGAAGATTTAAAACAAAAAAGGAGAATACATCATGGCAAAAAATCCACTTATTACTTTTGAAATGGAGGATGGAGGCATCTTTAAAGCCGAACTCTATCCTGATATTGCACCTAATACGGTTCATAACTTCTTAAGCCTGGTAAAAAAGGACTTCTACAACGGACTTATCTTTCATCGGGTAATCGAAGGCTTTATGATCCAGGGTGGCTGTCCAAATGGCAATGGCATGGGCGATCCCGGTTATTCCATCAAGGGTGAATTTTCCCAAAATGGCTTTACAAACGAACTGAAGCATACACCAGGGGTTCTCTCCATGGCCCGATCCATGCATCCAGATTCCGCCGGCTCCCAATTTTTTATAATGCACAAAACAAGCCCCCATTTAGACGGTGCTTATGCTGCTTTTGGCAAGGTTACAGAGGGAATGGACATTGTCAACCAGATTGCGGAAACTCCTACTGATTACGGTGATCGGCCTATGACACCTCAGGTAATAAAGTCCGTAACTGCAGAAACTTTCGGTGTAGACTATCCGGAACCAGAAACTCTGTAAGACAGTTCAGATGTCTTTCCATTATGATTCTTCCGGATCTGCTGTCATATGTTTGAGCTTACGGAAATATTTCTGAATCTCTTTCTCATAGCCATTGTCTGACGGCTCATAAAAAATCTCTCCCTCAATCTCGGACGGCAGATATTGCTGATTCACATAATGGTTGGGGTAATCATGGGCATATTTGTATCCGATGCCATGCCCCATCTTCTTTGCCCCCGGATAATGGGCATCCTGAAGGTGGGGCGGCACACTGGTCCGGCAGCTCCTCACAGATTCCATAGCCTTTCCAATGGCATTCACCGCCGAATTACTTTTAGGTGCACATGCCACATAAGCTGCTGCCTGGGCCAGAATAATCTGTGCCTCCGGAAATCCGATACGTTCTACAGCCTGGGCCGCCGACACGGCCACTGTCAAAGCCATGGGATCCGCATTCCCCACATCCTCAGAAGCACAGATCATAATCCGTCTTGCTATAAAACGCTCATCCTCTCCGGCATAAATCATCTTTGCCAGATAATAAACGGCCGCATCCGGATCAGAGCCTCTCATACTTTTGATAAAAGCAGAGATGGTATCGTAATGGTTGTCCCCGGTCTTGTCGTACCGCACTACACGCTTCTGTATACACTCAGACAGTACATCCAAGGTCAGATGAACCTTTCCATCATCCCCCTTTTCCGTAGTTAATACACCAAGTTCCACTGCATTAAGAGCAGCTCTGGCATCTCCTCCTGATATATCCGCCAGGAAATCAGATGCTTCCTCCGTAATCTCCGCCCCGTAGGCACCCATTCCCCGTTCCACGTCATAAACGGCCCGGTGAACAAGTTCTTTCACATCTTTTATCTCCAATGCTTTCAATTCAAAAACCACAGACCTGGAAATCAAAGCACCATTTACCTCAAAATAAGGATTTTCCGTGGTGGCTCCTATGAGAATCAGAGTACCATTCTCCACAAAAGGCAGAAGATAATCCTGTTGTCCCTTATTAAAACGATGAATCTCGTCCACAAAAAGAATGGTTTTCCGTCCATACATCCCCAGATTATCTTTCGCCTGAGAGACAACCGCTTCCATGTCTTTCTTCCCTGCCACCGTTGCATTAAGCTGGGTAAAGCTGGCTTTGGTCGTATTGGCAATCACCCGGGCAATGGTGGTTTTTCCTGTTCCCGGAGGGCCGTAAAAGATCAGTGAACTCAGCTTGTCTGCCTTAATGGCACGATAAAGTAACTTATCCTTTCCCAGAATATGCTGCTGGCCTACAATCTCCTCCAGGGTTCTTGGACGCAGCCGGGAAGCCAGTGGTGCCTCCTGTTCCAAGGTATTCTCCCTCATATAATCAAACAAATCCATATTATTGTCACTCCAGAATCAATTCATCAGCTGTTACAAATTCATAACCCTCCGCCTGTAGAAGATCGATAATCCGCAAGGCCGCTTTTACGGTGCTGCCATAAGAATCATGCATTAAAATAATATCATTTTCTTGAATATTCGTCACTACCTTTTGTACAATCTGATCTTCATTTCGCGTGGTCCAGTCTAAAGTATCCACGGACCAGAAAATAGGAAGCATCACAACCTGACACTCCAACTCTTTGTCCCAGTTTCCAAAAGGCGGACGAATATATTCTACAGGTTGCCCGGTAATGGCCATTATTCTCTCACTTGTATCCAGAATTTCCCGGCAGGCCTCCTCCTCCGGAAGCCGTGTCACATCTACATGATAATAAGTATGATTTCCGATGAGATGCCCCTCCTCTGCCATCCGCTTAATAACAGCTTCTTTCCCCTCTATATTTTCTCCCAACAGGAAAAATGTGGCTTTCACATCTCTCTCTGCCAGGCCATCAAGCAGTTCTTCCGTATACCGGGGATGTGGACCGTCGTCAAAAGTCAGGGCTATTTTTTTCGTCTCTGTGCTCTCTATCCTTTTATCCTGTTTTGTTATATTCTTCTCCTTTGTTGTAGCAGGATCTTCTTTTCCTGAGACATCTCCCATAGCCATGGCACTCTTCTGCTCCATCTGTCTGCTCCGCATGCCTGCAGCCGTTCCCACTGCTGTCAGCCCAATGACTCCTATCAGAAGTCCCCGCTTCCATGCCGGAATACCAGTTACACTCTCTTTTTTCACCCCAGCTGCTCCCAATCATTCTTTTTCATTATTCATGTATATGCAAAGGGGTAATATTACAGAAGAAAGCTTTGACCTCCAAAAAGCCAAAGCCTCTTTTTATTTACTCTCTTCCTCTATCTCTGTCCCCTCAAATTCCGGGCGGAACTTCCGTTTCATCTGTACCGTCACAATATAAATTACCAATGGCAGAATGCTTCCGCCGGTATTCTCTTCTGCTCCTATACCCATAATCCAATACAATACAGCACCCACTCCTACAACATCCAGTGCCAAAATCTTTAGAAGGCCGCTTCGCTGGCCTACCGTCATATTCTCAAATACTCCCAGCCGATAAGGCTCTACAATATCATTCAATACCGCATATGCAACCACAAAAACTGTCAGCAAAAATTCAAAAACCATCACGTTCATATTCTTGGCAATCAATGCATAGGCCACATAGAGAACAATCACTGCGGTAATCCCAATAATAACTCTCGTCGTCAGCCTCCCAACCTCTTTTCTTTTTTCTGGTGTTATAATACGCTTCTCCATCACATTCTCCTATTCCAGCTTTCTTTCTATTTTTTTAGTGTACCAGAAATAAGATGCACTTGCAAGTTTTCCCTTTTTGTTGTTAAATAAAAAGGGCATTCGCTAAAAACTAAAGCAGGAGTTGATACCATGATACCCAAAGACCCTTTTATGCTTTTAAGCTGGATCAATATGCAGCTTCGGGATTACTACCCGAATCTTGATGAACTATGCAACAGTCTGGATCTGGATCGTATGTCCCTGGAAATTACCTTAGGGGGAATTGATTTCCAATACGATTCAAACAGCAACAGTTTTGTATAATTTCCTCTTTATCATGTAAAACAGCGGCCGGAATCTCTTCCGACCGCTATTCGTATCTTCTTCGCTTTTTGCATTATTTTTTCGCAATATACTTCCGGATATCCAGAGAGATAGCAATAAAGATAACAATACCAATCGCAATCCACTGTGCATTCGCATCCATTCCAAGGTACTGCAAAGCCAGCTTCAACAGCTCGAATACGGTAACTCCAATGATGGCCGAGGTTACACGTCCACGTCCGCCGGTAACGGATACACCGCCGATGGTACAAGCCGCAATGGCCTCCATCTCATAGCCCAATCCTAAGTTAACGGAAGCACCGCCGGCCTTAGCACCAAGCATAAAGCCTGCCAATCCGTACATAGCCGCCGCTTTCATATAGATCAGAATCAGGGTAGTCTTAACCGGAACACCGGCCACCTCTGCCGCCTGGGGATTGCCGCCCACCGCATACATATATTTTCCATGACGTGTCATGTTGAAAATAAACCAGGTAATGGCTGCCACAATAATCGCTATCCAGATAAGGTAGCTGATTCCTAGGAATCTGCCGCTTGCCACATTGGTATAGTCGCTCACATAACCACCCAGAGGAGTTGCATTGGTGAAGATCATATTGATACCATACACAATCTCCATCATAGCCAGAGTAGCAATAAAGGGAGGCACGCTTAAGTAAGCGATAAAGAATCCGGTAATTGAACCAAATACCGCACAAATCAGCATAACAATAACTGCTACCAGAAATACGTTCATCGGCTCCATGTTGGGGAAGAACTTCTGGGAGTAATCCATCCGCTGCAGAAGCACGCCCGAGATACAGGCTCCGAAACCAATCATACGTCCGGCTGACAGGTCGCAGCCTGCGGTGATAACACAGCCTGCGATACCAAGAGCAATCACCAGACGGGAGCTCATGTTCACCAGCAGATTCAGAATGTTATTGCTTGTAAAGAAATTATCAGTGGTCAATCCCGTATAAATTACCAGGATAAACATAACGATAATAACACCGTTATTAATCAAAAAATCTGTTATTTGTTTTTTCTTCGTTTTTTCCATTCTATCCATCCTCCTTCGCCATCAGAACTGGGTTGCGTAGCCCATAACACTTTCCTGGTTCATCTCGGCTTCTTCCGTGATTTCACCGGTGATCTTTCCGTTACACATGACATAGACTCTATCAGACATACCTAATAGCTCCGCCATCTCAGAAGAAATCATGATAATAGCTTTCCCCTGCTTGGCCAGTTCGTTCATAATCTCATAGATCTCATGCTTGGCTCCCACGTCGATACCTCTGGTGGGCTCATCCATAATGAGTACGTCCGGGTCATTTGCAAGCCATCTGGAAACAATAACCTTCTGCTGATTACCTCCGGAAAGATTTGCAATATGCTCTTTCATGCTGGGAGTTTTAATTCGCAGCTTCTGAATGTTCTCATCCACAATTCCGTCAATCTTCTTGTGATCCAGAATAAATCCGGCTTTCAGATGCTTATTGTAAATGGATACACCTACATTATCTTTAATGGACAGACAGCCGAAGATACCGTTTCCACGGCGGTCCTCCGTAATCAGTCCGATTCCGGCTTTCATGGCATCCTTGGGATGCTTGATCTTCACCTGTTGGCCGTTTATGTAGATCTCGCCGGTCTCCACGCCACGGATACCGAAGATTCCCTCCATAAGCTCCGTTCTCTGAGCACCAACCAGGCCGCCGAAGCCCAGGATCTCGCCTTTGCGGAGCGTAAAATTAATATGCTGGAAAGATTTTTCATGGATAGAGCAGAGATCCTTTACCTCCATAATCACCTCGCCCGGCTTATTTCCCCGGGGTGGGTATACATTGGTCAGCTCACGGCCTACCATTTTGGCGATAATATCATCGGTGGTCATATCCTCTGCCCGCCAGGTTCCCACGTACGTACCGTCACGCATGATGGTGATATCATCGGCAATCCGCTTAATCTCATCCATCTTGTGAGAAATGTAAACCATGGTTACGCCCTTGTCCCGAAGATCGTTCATGATCCGGAAAAGAGCCTCCACCTCATTGTCCGACAGGGACGAGGTCGGCTCGTCAAAAATCACTACTTTCGCCTGCTGGGATACGGCCTTGGCAATCTCCACAGACTGCATCTGCCCGACGGACAGAGTGCCAAGAAGAGCCTTGGAATCAAAGTCCATCTTTACTTCCTGTAACCATTTCTCCGTTTCCGCATACATGGCCTTGTGATCAATCACCTGTAAAGGCCCATATTTCTTCACCGGAAATCTACCCAGGTACAGGTTCTCCCCTACGCTTCTGGCCGGTACGGGCTGCAACTCCTGGTGCACCATAGCGATACCGTACTTCATGGCCTCATCGGGATTCCCAATCTCAATCTTCTGTCCGTCGAGAATGACCTCTCCTGCATCCATCTTGTAGATACCGAACAGGCACTTCATCAGCGTGGACTTTCCGGCACCGTTTTCCCCCATCAGTGCATGTACGGTACCGGGACGGAGCGACAGCTGTACATTATCCAGTGCTTTAACACCGGGAAATGACTTGCAGACGCCTTTCAGCTCCAGTTTATACTCTGCCATTTTGCTCCTCCTTCTCTTTTTCTATATTATACAGATATTGCAATCTGTCTTTATCCGATCACATACCCATATCTTTTCATTCATATTTCTATTCATTATGAAAAGTGCAGGTGCCGTAATTCCAACACCTGCACCAGATTCATTCCTGCAGTTTCTTAGTCAGACGTATTTATTTTACGCTGTCAAGTACTTCCTGTGCATTCTCAGTTGTAACCTTTACATAATCACAGCCGATGTAGTGCTCATTTCCTGCACCTGTCAGATAGTTCACTGCTGCGTCTGCTGCACTATGGGACTGAGAGATATGGTCATTGAATACGGTACCTGTCATGGTTCCGTTCATAACGTTCTCAAGAGCCTCGGACAGAGCGTCAACGCCTACCAGGAAGATATCCTCGCCTACCTTGCGGCCTGCGGTATCAATTGCCTGAAGAGCACCAAGTGCCATAGCATCGTTGTTACAGAATACAACCTCGATCTTCTCGCCATGCTGGCCAAGTGCATTGGATACAAGCTCCTGTGCCTTTACCTGATCCCAGTTACCAACCTGATCATCAAGCTCTTCTACTTCCCAGCCTGCATCTACAAGAGCCTTTACGGAGAACTCGGTACGATACTTCGCATCAACGTTCTCGGGGTCGCCCTCGATCATGATGTACTGTACCTTGCCATCGCCGTTTAAGTCAACCTTCTCCAGACCCAGGTCTACGATCATCTCGCCCTGCATGGTTCCGGACTGACGTGCGTCACATCCAACGTAGGTTACATCCCAGTTGTTGTCTGCCCATCTCTGCTCCTCGGACTCATCCGGCTCACGATTGATGTATACAAGCGGGATTCCGGCACCAACTACCTTGTCGGTAATGGTCTCTGCGGAAGAGGAGTTCACGGGGTTGATAATCAGAACGTCAACCTTGTCATTGATGAAAGCATCAATCTGGTTGGACTGTGTTCCCTGGTCATTCTGGCCGTCCTGAATGGTGATGTTCTCTGCGGAAAAGCCAAGGCTTACCAGATAACTCTCAAGCTCCGTACGGAACAGTGTCATAAAGTTATCAGAGAACTGATAGATACATACGCCTACTTTCTTGCTTGCAAGATCGCTGTCTCCAGCAGGTGCGTCGGTCTCGGCCGGCTCCTCTGCGTCTGCAGGTGCCTCGGTCTCGGCCGGTGCCTCGGTCTCAGCGGGCGCCTCAGCAGGTGCTTCCTTAGAACCGCAGCCTGCCAGTAAGGTTGCTACCATTGCTACGCTTAACAATGCAGCTAAAACTTTCTTTTTCATAATGAAAAATCCTCCCTGTTTATTTTTTTACAAGCTCATTGATCTGCTTGCGTTTATAAGTATACCACAAACAAGAAGTATTTCCATTAAAAATTTTATTCTTTTTGTACAAATTTTTACTTACTTCCCATCAATCAAAAGAAAATAATACCTTTTGTCCTTCCTCCTCGAACATATTTTCCCTGGTGATTACAGTAGTGGATGTATCCACCTGGACATTCTCCACAGGAAGATTATTGATGAGATTATAGGCACATTCCACTCCCAGGTAGCCCATGGCGTAAGGGTTCTGCACAATCAGTGCATCTACCTCACCCGTCTCTAACATTCCAACACAGACCACGTTGCTGTCAAAGGCCACTACAGAGGTCTCCTCTGCCAAATCAAGTTCCCGGATGGCGTAACTCACCCCCAGACTGGTCCACTCGTTAAAGGTGGCGATTACATTGATCTCCGGATGTTTTTTCAGCATTTCCATAGTACCGGCCTTGGAATCCTCTGTGGTAGAAAGAACATTGATGGCATCCACAATCTTTACCCGGCTGTCTTTGGAAAGTTCCTCCCGAAGCCCCTGCTCCCTCTGCTGCCCATTGGCGGAATTCTTGTCAAAATTCACGATTCCCACATTCAGTTTTTCCTGATTTCCGGAAAGAATGGCTTTTCCTGCCATTCGCCCTGCCTGATAATTGTCCGTGCTTATTCTGCAGCTTACCTGATCACTGTCCACGTCACTGTCAATAACAACAATCCTGACTCCATCCATTGCCGCCCCATTGATGGCTTCTGCATTGGCCTGATAATCCACTGCGGAAAAAACAATCACCTCCGCACCATTTTCTACCGCTGCCCGTATCATCTCATTCTGCGTCTGATAATCTTCCTCATTTTCCGGTCCCTCTACGGTCAAGGTCAGATTGTATTCGGTACCTGCCGCATTCGCCCCCGCAAATACGGATTTCCAAAAGGCTGAAGTGGTAGACTTGGCAATCACCGCCACATAATGCCGGTTCGTCTCCCCCCCTTCGTTTTCAAATGCATTCAGATTCCCAATAATATAGCGTATTCCTACGATATAGCTTGTCGCCAGAACCATTGCTCCCAAAAGAATCAGCCACAGATTCAAATGCTTTCCCACAGCCGTATTCCTCTTCATATATTTCTCCTCCTATTAAAAGTCGCTGCACGACAGCACTTAGCCGGACTATTTCAGTTCCGTAAGCTTCGGAATTCGAATCTCCACGCAGGTCCCCTCGTCCAGCTCGCTTGTTATATGAAGCCCGTATTCCTCTCCAAAATAAATACGGATTCGATCATTGACATTTTTGATTCCGATTCCGGTGCGATCTCCGGCTTCCCGGTGGAGAATCTCTTGACACTGTTCCTCCGACATGCCTACACCGTTATCTGTCACAGTCATTCGAATTGCCATCTCCTCTTCCCGAATGCAGATTTTAATATACCCCTCATCCACCATCCGATCAATTCCATGGTAAATAGCATTCTCAATGATGGGCTGGAGGGTAATCTTATTGCACAGATAAGAAAGACAGCTTTCCTCCACATCAAACTCATAAGCGAACTGGTTCTTATACCGGTAATTCTGGATTTTCAGATAGCTTTTCGCATGCTCTACCTCTTTTTCCAAAGTAATTAGCTCATGGCCCCGGCTGGTGCTGATGCGGAAGAGCCTTGCCAGAGCATTCACCATCTCCACAGCTTCTTTTGTACGGTCTTCCTCACACATCCAAGCAATGGAATCTAGCGTATTATAGAGAAAATGAGGATTAATCTGTGCCTGGAGTGCATTTAGTTCCGTTTTTCGCAAAGTGATTTCTTCCTGTCGTACCTGCTCCATCAGTTCCTGAATCCGCACCACCATATGCCCGAACGAATCTGAGAGGGCCGAAATCTCACTGGTGCCCCGAACAGTCACAAACTGAAAGTTCTCCGTCTCTTTCTCAAATGCTTCCATGGCTCCTGTGAGCCGTTTGGCCGGCTGAGCAAAAACTTTCGAAAAAAGAATTCCGATTAAAATCGCCGTCACTAAAACAAGAAAAAGCAAAATCACACAGATTCGAATCATTCCCTCTACCCGGCCTGTAATAAGTTCGTCCACATAGCTTACTCCTACCACACGCCAATTGCAGTTTTCCAACGTATGCAGGGTATAGATAACATTGGTGCGGGTATAAGAGCCATCGGAAAGGCTCTTAAGCTCCCCGGTCATTTCTTCCTTAAGTCCGGAATAAATAAGCTGCTGTTGAGGATGGTAAACCAGATTTCCCTCCATATCCTGAATAAAACAGTAGCCATGCTGACCAATTCCCACATCATCCACATAGCTGGCAATGTTGGAGAAACGGATATCCATAAAGACCTGTAACTCCTCACCATCCTCATCTCTCATATTTTGGCAGATAGTAACAACCCAGGGATAATATTCTTCAAACAACGTTTCCACATGGGGTTTTGAGATACGCAGTCCTCTCCCTTCCGGCTCTTCCATATAAGAAAGATTCTGTAGCATGGTAGTCTTTCTTTTGAGTCCGCCCGACCAACAGTCTAAAAGCTCTCCTTTCTGATTATAAGTTGTAACGGCTACTACATCAGAGCGTATCTCCATAAAACTTCGGAAGAATTCATTTCGTTCCTCTAACGGCTTTCCCATATAAACGGAAATCAGTCGCATGGATTCCGCCATTCCCTCTGTATAGTCTTCCACCGTATTCATCACCTGTACCACGGCCTGCTCGCTTGTAATGGCAGCATTCTGCTCCATGGAATTTTTATAAAACTCAATAAAAAAGATTAACACGGATCCCAGTACTGTAAGCACAAGCCCGATAACCACACAGGTCATCACTACGGACAGGGAAATCCGGCTTCCTAGTTTATCTTTCTTCATGTTCTTCTCTTTCAAACTTCCTCCTGCATGCATTTGGTGAAATGCCCTCATACTTTTTAAAACAGTAACTAAAATAATGCTGATCGTTATAGCCGCATTTTTCCGAAACTTCACGTATCTTCATAGAGGTTCCCAGAAGAAACTCTTTCGCTGTTTCCATCCGTTTTCTGGTCAGAAGATCAATAAAGGTATTACCCGTAGACCGTTTGATAAGCGTGCTCAAATAATTGGGGCTTACCGAGATCTCGGCACTGATGGAATTGAGAGACAATTCCGGGTCCGCAAACCGGCTCTCCATAATCGCCAGAGCCTGATCACAGATAACGGAACCACTCTTTTTCCGATGTTCCGCCGCCACTTCCCTTGCCATTAAGCAGAATGTCTTATAACGCTCCTCCATTTCCCTTGGACTCTCCAAAAACAATTGTCCAAGAAAAGGAGAAGACTTTTGAAGATTCTGAACCGCCTCACTGTCCGCCACCGCATAGACCACCCGAAAAACCGCAGCGATTAGCTGCACCATCACCAGCTGGATATTCATAGCCGGAGTATCCTCCTCCTCCAACTGTGCAAAAAGCTGATCCAAATAGCTGTGCAGTTCCTCCTCGGTTCCACTTCTTAAAAGGCTCTCTATCCTATTTACTGCCGCCTGAACCGTTTCCTGATCAAAAGTTGCGGTCCTTTCAATATCTGAGATAAAGGACACTCCTGTATCGCTTCGCCCGGAATATCCAAAGGCATCCATGGCCTCCAGATAGGCTTCATGGCAATGCTCCAACTCTGAAACCATTCGGCTGACTCCAATAAATGTAGTGAGATTCATAATCCGTTTTACACTTTGGGTGATATCCTCCACAATAATGTGCAAATATTTTTCCTGACTTGCTTTCGTTCCTGCTAGCAGGGAAACAATTCGTCCATCTGTGTAGAAGCTTACATAATGCATATATTTACGCAGAATCATATTGATCGCATTCACCGCATCCTCTATGGTTCGATTGTTTCCCTCCTCATCCCGAAAGCTGATCACCAATACCGTATAGTACATGTGTGCACTTTCCTGCTTAATAAATCCCCTGCGGACAGCTTCCTGTACCAGGGCCTGCTCCCGTTCCTTACTTTGTCCGTCCGAAAAAGAATCCAATAACAGCGGCATGAAAAAAGCTACCAGATTCTGCTGCTCCTGTTCCGCATTCTTTCTGGTAAATTCTTCGAACTTCTCATCTATTTTCTTTTTGATCTTCTTCAGTTCTTCCGTAAGCTCTTTTGAGGAAATGGGCTTCAAAAGGTAGCTGATAATATTGTACTGAATAGCCTGCTGTGCATAGGTAAAGTCGTCAAAGCCGCTTAAAAAGGCAATCTGTATATTAGGCCTTATTTCTCTTACTGCCCGTGCCAGTTCTATACCGGACATAAAAGGCATCCGCACATCCGTAAGCAGCAGGTCCGGTTCCAGCTTTTCTACCAGTTCTAGGGCCTCGGCTCCGTTCTCCGCCTCCCCTACTACCTGGAAGCCTACCTCCTCCCAGTCAATTCTTCTTATCAATGCCTGACGCAGTTCCGCCTCATCATCCGCAATTATAATGGTATACATTTCCTCCCTCCGATTCCTGTTCCGCATGTCTTGTCCGATTCTGTGCTCTAGTCCATCCTTGCATTAATTTTGAAGTTCAAGAATTAATGCAAGGATGGACTAGTACTCTTAGTTTTTATTATACATGATCTATTCCCACAGAGCAAAAGAAAAATACATGGCACGATGCCTTTCCCTTGCACAAAAAGCCTGCGGTCCTCTCTTTCGGACCGCAGGCTTTTTCCATATAAAAACATATTCCGGAATATGCATGGGATATGTTTTCGTAAAATAAGGTGTTTCCCTTTCATTACATCCTATGCCCTTTTCCTGTCCTCTGTCACCAATGAACAACAGCATCTTGATACTCCTGATAATGCTCAAAGATCCAGTCTACTCCCGCCATACTCATGGCAAAAAGTATGAGTAGCACTAACAGAAATATTGCCGCTCCATCATACACTACACGTTCTTCGGGCCTGCGGCTGCATACCAGCACCTCACCTCCCAGACAGATAAATACGCAGGGCCACAAGTGAAAAATCAGTTCATAGTTCAGTACTGGGAAGAAAAGGCGAAGCAGACACAGGCTCCCCAAAATCACCAGGGTAATTCCAAAAGTTATGGTTCCCACTCTATGAATCCGAGTGGTCGGTTTCTCCTGCATGATCTCCCCCCCCATCTTCTTCTAAAAGCTCCTGTTTTTTGCCACGAATCAACAGAAGTCCTACTGCAATGATCCCGATTCCCAGAACAAGCTGGGGAATAAATGAACTGACGACTCTTACATAATCCCACACATACTCCGGCAGGCTCCAATAGAGCAGATCCAGGATGGAATTCCATAGAACCGCTGCTCCGAACAGTATCAACACTCCGGCCAGAATCTTCCGGTATTTTGCAATGGTAAGTTTATTCCAAAACTCCTGATCCATGTCCACAGGGATCAGGTAATGATCCTCAAGTGCATAGAAGTCCTCATCATCCATGGCCCGCAGATTGTGGACATGAAAGAAACTGTAAAACCATACAATCACATCTACAAGCATCAAAAATCCGGTATTTATAAAAATAGAAAGAGCTATGATTCCCCAGAACAGTCCCATAAGACTGACACCCATTCTCATAAAACCCATATACATCTCCCCTGCTCCCGGTATCCAGGAAAAAAGAAATGTCCAAAAACCACTTTTTTTCTTTGTCATGATTTAATCCTCCATCTGATCACTTTTTTGCAATCCCATCATATCGTTGAGCATCTGATTCAGTTCCCGCATGCCATTGTTTAATCTGCGGTTTAATGTCTCTTCCTGTCTCTTCGCCACTTCTCTCGGTGCCATAGGCGGCTCGTCGGGAAGCTCTCTGGGTACCATAAGCAACAGGAATATGGCTGTTACGACTGCGGCTCCCACTTTCAGGCTGTAAAAGAAAAGCTGCATCTGCTTTGATACCTGTCGGGTTGCGACAGCTACCTGATAGTCCACACGCCTGGAGCGTTCCAGTATTTCCTGCTTCATATGCACTGGTGCCTGTATGAGACCTTCTGCTTCTACCTGGCGGATGAGCTGCTCTGTATAATCATCCAGGTCTCTGATTTTGTTGTATTCTGCTCTCATGCACTCTTCCCCTCCTTTTTGCCATAGTGTTTTCTCAGCATCCCTCTCGCCCGATAGATTTGTGTCTGGACTGTCTTGATGTTGCGGTTCCGCTTTTCTGCGATTTCTCCTACGTCCATCTCATAATAGTAGTAGTCCAGGGCTATTTCGTCATAGGGCGGCTTTAAATCTTTGCAGCATCGGTATAACTCGGCTCTTACTTCTTCCTCCAGACAAGCTTCCTCAGGAGTCTGCCTTTCATCCTCCTGATAAGTGAAGTAGGTATCCTCTGCCGGGATTTGCTTTCGGCTGGAATGTTTCAGGTAATCCAATGCCTTGTTGGTGGCGATTCTGCATATCCAGGACTTTTCGTTTCTGCCGTCAAAGGAGCCATATTTTTCGTATGCGGATAAGAATGTTTCTTGTGCCAGATCTTCTGCCGCAAAGTAGTCCGCAGTTATTTTGTAGCAGATGGAAAATATCAGATTCTGATATCGGTCGATTAACACTTCCAGTTGTTCATCTCGATTGATCGCATCCGCCTCCCCTCCGGTTCCTGCAGGTATTTGTCTGTTCATTATTATAACGAAAAGGGGGTGGGGTTATCTTCAATTTTTTTGAAGAATTTTTTGATTGTGGGAAAGGGACGGGAATGCCGCAGAGAAGAACCGCAGGCTTTTCCGATAGGGAAAAGCCTGCGGGTCTTCTCTGCG
>CAOJBY010000022.1 GCA_948330435.1 uncultured Lachnoclostridium sp.
TGCAGTTGTTAATTGGGCATGGTCAAGTACCCACCATCATGCCAGAAGCCTCAAAAAAGGGATGTTTTATTAGCTATATCTGTTTATCAACTATTCGGTACATGATACTACGATATCCATCACTCCCGGCTCTGTTTTTGAGGTAAATAAAAATCGTCAAAGCCAGTAAAATCAATAGATTTGGGATTGACAGAATAGGAAGGAACAACAATGAACTGTAATAATTTAAAAATACTTATATTAACTACATTAGGAACTGTTTTTAGTTTTTTGATTAATATATTACTGGGAGGCTGGACTGAAGATTTGGCAACCCTGCTTATTCTTATGGGCATTGATTATATAATGGGAATCATGATCGCAGCCATTTGGCAGAAAAGTGATAAGTCAGCGAGTGGAGTCCTCAGTAGTATCTCCGCATGGAAAGGATTATGCCGCAAAGGCTGTTCTTTGCTGATAATAATGGTAGCATACCGATTGGATGTTACCCTTGAGGTAAACTATATTAAAACAGCAGTAATTATAGCATTCATTGTAAATGAGGGGATCTCAATTATCGAAAACTATGGAATAATGGGAGGACCTATGCCAAATGTATTAAAAAGAGCTTTGGAAATATTGCAAGAGACATCGAACAAAGCGGGAGAAGAAAGTGGTGGTAGAATATGAGTAAGAAAGTAATTGATGTATCTTCCTTTCAGGGATACATTGACTGGAAAAAGGTAAAAGCATCCGGAATTCAAGGTGCGGTATTGAAAATAATTCGCAAAGACCTTACTCCGGACAGACAATTTGAAAACAATTGGAAGGGGTGTGAAGAAGCATCTATTCCGACTATAGGCGTATACAATTACTCCTATGCTACAACAGTGAATAAAGCAAAAACAGATGCACAAAAGGTAATTGATATTTTGGCAGGAAGAAAAGCGAAAGTTTGGCTCGATGTGGAAGATGTTTCACAGCAAGGTATGGGAGCCGCTTTGGCAGAGGTGATAAAGGCATATCAAAAGCAAGTTGAACAGGCAGGTCTGGAATTTGGCATTTATACAGGTTTGTCATTCTATAACAGAAATTTAAAACCATATGCCAGGGAGTTCCGCTGCAATTTTTGGATTGCCAGATATCCGTCCAATCATGTAGTAGAGGTATCATCAAATCCTATGGCCAATAAAAAGCCGGTACTGGCGAGTACGCTGGAGGGGTGGCAATACAGTTCAAAAGGCCGGATCCCCGGAATCAAAGGAGATGTAGATTTGAACCTATGGTATGGAGATTTTGCGGTAAACAATAGTGATAAAGAAAAAAATCCGTATCCGGTTCCCAAAAGACTTCTGAGTCTTAAACCCACACGATTATTTGGAGAAGATATTAAATGGGTTCAATATCATTTGATTCGTCTAAAGTTTTTGCCTGGTAAAAATACCAAAGGCTACAATAATATTGACGGAATATTTGGGAAAGCTACAGAGACAGCTGTAAGAATGGCACAGGCACATTTTGGAGTTGTGGCAGACGGGATTGTGGGAAAGAGAACGATTCAGGTGCTGCAAAACAAATAGTTTAGACATACTATGAAAATTTTATATTTTATGTTAAAATACATTGGGTATTCCAAATGTTTTACAGAATCTTAATAAAAATATAGAAGGAAGTTAAGAAATCTGCGGTAACATAATTACGGGCAGAATGTAAAATACTATGAAGTATGAACATATAGAGAAAGCAGTTTTTCTGGAACGTCCAAATCGTTTTGTTGCATATGTGGAGGTGGCGGGAAAACGAGAGGTTTGCCATGTGAAGAATACAGGACGTTGTCGGGAGTTACTGCTGCCGGGGGCAGAGATCTATGTGCAGCACCAGACCAACCCGACAAGAAAGACACCACTGGATTTAATTGCTGTGAAAAAAGGCGAACGATTAATTAATATGGATTCTCAGGCACCTAACCGTGTTGTGGCAGAATGGTTGAAGAAAGGATATTTTTGCAGTCAGGATGCCATGATACGGTCGGAATGCCGTTATGGAAATTCCAGATTTGATTTTTACATTGAGGATGGCAGGCGGAAGATTTTCATGGAAGTAAAAGGAGTTACGCTGGAAGAAAAAGGAATTGTCTGCTTTCCGGATGCTCCCACAGAACGTGGAGTTAAGCATATCCAGGAATTAATAGAATGTAAAAAAGCAGGCTTTGAGGCATATATATTTTTTGTGATTCAGATGAAAGATGTGTGTTTTTTGAAGCCCAATGACCGAACTCATAGGGCCTTTGGAGAAACTCTAAGAAAGGCTGTTGCAGAAGGCGTAGGTGTCCTTGCCAGAGATTGTCTGGTGGAGCCTGACAAACTTGTGATAGATCAGGAAGTTGAGGTTCGATTATAAATGGAGACTTTGAGAGAAATAGTGACCCCGCTTCTGAGATGGTATGATGGACATGCCCGGGTATTGCCCTGGCGGGAGGAACCCACACCTTATCGGGTGTGGGTGTCAGAGATTATGTTGCAGCAAACCCGTGTAGAGGCAGTTAAGACATATTTTGAAAGGTTCCTGAAAGAACTGCCATCCGTTCGTGATTTGGCGGAAGCCCCGGAGGATCGGTTGATGAAGTTGTGGGAAGGCCTGGGCTATTATAATCGGGTACGTAATATGCAGAAAGCGGCAAAAAAGCTGATCAGAGAGTGTGACGGTGAGATGCCTGCGGATTACGACAGAATTCGGGAACTTCCGGGAATTGGAAACTATACAGCAGGTGCCATAGCCTCTATAGCTTTCGACATTCCTAAACCTGCGGTGGACGGTAATGTGCTTCGGGTTCTGTCAAGAGTTCAGAAAAGCTATGAGGATATAATGAAGCAGTCTGTTCGTCGGAGAATGGAAGAGCAGGTACAGGCAGTAATTCCAAAAGAGAGAGCAGGCGATTTTAATCAGTCTCTTATTGAACTGGGGGCCATTGTATGTGTGCCCAATGGGGCTCCAAAATGTGGGGAATGTCCTTTGAAAAAGTTGTGCAAAGCACATGCGGACGGTGTGGAACTGGAATTGCCCAAAAAGACACCTCCGAAAAAGCGTCGTACAGAGGATCGGACGGTGTTGGTATTACTTTCGGATAATAAGGCGGCATTAAAGAAGCGTCCTCCCAAAGGGCTTCTGGCTGGCTTATACGAATTGCCCAATCTGAAAGGAAAGTATAATGGTGAAAAGGTTTTGGAATATGTAAAGAGTCTTGGCCTGTCACCCATTCGAATTCAGTCACTTCCAGAGGCAAAACATATTTTCAGCCACATTGAATGGCATATGGCAGGCTTTGCGGTAAAGATAGAGGAGCCGGAACAGGAACCGGAGGGCTTTTTCTTTGTGGAAAAGGAGCAGATGAAAGACAGCTATTCTATTCCGGCAGCATTTGGAGTTTATACAGAATACTTTAAGCATGGGTTTTAGAAAAGTGTACACTTGAAAAAATACAGAGGTGAAGAAAGATGTATGATGCAATTGTAATTGGTTCCGGAATTGCCGGAACAGCTGCTGCGAGAATACTGGCAGAAGAACAGGAAAAATCTGTGTTGGTGTTGGAAAAGAAAGATCATATCGGCGGAAACTGTTATGATGAGGAGGATGAATACGGAGTTCTGCTCCATCGCTACGGTCCACATATTTTCCATACCAGCGATGAAGAGGTTTATGCCTGGCTTTCACGTTTTACCGACTGGTACGCTTTTGGGCATGAAGTAGTGGCGAAAGTGGGTGAGAAACTGATACCGGTGCCATTTAACCTTAATACTTTGAAGCAGGTTTATGGAGAGGAAAAGGCTACAGTTCTTAAAGAAAAACTGATAGACACTTTTGGAGAAGGGGCCCGGGTGCCTATCCTCAAGCTGCGTGAGCAGCAGGACCCGGAGATTCAGGCAATTGCGGATTATGTTTATGAAAATATTTTCCTGCGGTATACCATGAAGCAATGGGGGCAGAAGCCTGAGGAGATTGATCCGGCTGTGACTGGCCGTGTACCGGTGGTAATCTCCCATGATAACCGCTACTTTGGTGACAAATATCAGGGAATGCCCCGTGATGGTTACACATCTATGTTTGAAAAAATATTGGATCATCCCCTGATTGAGGTGAGGATTGGTGTAGACGCAAAAGAAGTAATGAATCTTTCGGAAGATACCGGAAAGGTATTGCTTCACGGAGAGGACTTTGCAGGCAGTGTCATTTATACAGGACCTGTGGATGAACTTTTCGGTTGTCGTTTTGGGAGGCTGCCCTATCGATCGTTACGGTTTGAATTTGAGCATTTGTCCGTTCCGGATTTTCAGGGGCATAGTGTAGTTAATTATACAGTAAGTGAAGATTTTACAAGAATTACGGAATTTAAGCATCTGACCGGGCAAAAGACAGAGGGGACCACCATTGTTCGGGAGTATCCATTTGCCTATACAGGAGTAGAGGGAGAGATTCCCTATTATGCAATTATGAATCCGGAAAATAATAAGTTGTATGAGAAATATGCGAGCCTTACAAAGCAATTTTCAGACTTCCATCTATTGGGACGGCTTGCGGAATATAAATATTATAATATCGATGCTATGGCTGGGAAAGCGATTGCATTAGCAAGGAGCCTGGCAAAAGACTGACATTACGGGACTGGATTAGGAGGACGACATGAAACTTTTATCAATTGCGATTCCATGTTACAATTCGGAAGACTATATGCAAAACTGTATCCATTCACTTCTGGTAGGAGGCGAGGAGGTAGAGATTATTATTGTAGATGATGGCTCTACGGACGGAACGGCGGCTATTGCGGATGAATATGCAGAGAAGTACCCTTCCATTATTAAAGCAATACACCAGGAAAACGGAGGCCACGGTGAGGCGGTCAATACGGGGCTTCGTAATGCTACAGGGCTGTATTTTAAGGTGGTGGACAGTGATGACTGGGTATCTATTTCTGCATATAAGGAGATTTTGAAAACCCTGGAAAATCTGGCAGGAGCAAGACCTCTGGTGGATATGCTGATCAGCAATTTTGTCTATGAGAAAGAAGGACAGAAGCACAAGAAAGTTATGAGTTACCGATCCGCATTTCCCCAGGATCGCGTCTTTACTTGGGACGATGTGAAGTTCCTTTTGAAAGGGCAGTATATTTTGATGCATTCCGTGATTTACCGGACAAAGCTTCTGCGTGAGTGCGAATTAAGATTGCCCAACCACACTTTCTATGTGGATAATATTTTTGTGTATCACCCATTGCCTTATGTGAAGTATCTGTATTACATGAATGTTAATTTTTATCGGTATTATATTGGACGTGAAGATCAGTCCGTCAACGAGAAAGTGATGATCAGTCGGCTGGATCAGCAGCTAAAAGTGAATTATTTGATGATTGATGATTACAAGCTAACAGATCCCAAGCAGATTCCCAATCGAAAGCTGCGGCATTACATGAAGAATTATCTGGAGATTATTATGGTAGTGTCCTCCATTATCGCTATCCGTTCCGGAACGAAAGAAAATCTGGAGAAAAAATATGAACTGTGGAAGTACCTGAAAAAGAGAGATCCCCGATTATATTATGAACTGAAATGGGGAATCATGGGAAGAAGTATGAATCTGCCAGGAAGAAGTGGAAGAAAGATATCAGAGGTAGCTTATAAACTTGCCAATAAGTTTGTTGGATTTAATTAAAATGCAATAATTACTTGCAAAATGAAAAGATGCCATGCAGAATTATTATGCGTGACATCTTTTTAAGTATTCATATTTCGTCTGCTGTAACTTTAAGCCCCAACGGGTTTTCGCTTTCTGGAATGCACAAAAGAAAATTCTGTATGGTACACAAGCTGTTCCATTAAAACTCCCAGGAGAATTCCGGAAATCACATCCAGAACAGAATGTTGCTTTAAAAACATGGTAGATAGAATAATGGAAACCAATAAAAGGAAAGAACCGCTCCGAATCCAAATATTCTTTCCCAACTTCTGATTGTTTACAATGGCAATATGGGCCGCAATGGAATTATACACATGCAGACTTGGAAAAATGTTAGTCGCTGTGTCTGCCCGGTACAAAATTGAAATGGCAAAAGTAAAAATATTGTGCCGTTCAAAAGATCCGGGGCGAAGCAAGTGACCATTTGGATATATGGTAGATACAATCAGAAACAGCGTCATTCCTGTAAACAGGAAGATGCAGTACTGATAAAATTCTCTTTTGTTTTGAAGCTGAAAAAACAAGTATACCAGGACTGCAGGTACATATACAAACCATAGCAGGTAAGGTACGATAAACCCTTCCAAAAACGGGATCCAGTCATCCAACTGAACATGAATCACATGGTAGGGCAGGTTCGCCCGGCTTTCCAGCCATATAAACCAAGGCATATAGACAAATGCATACAACAAAACGAGAGAATGCTTATACTTGTGAAAAAACGCTTTCATTTCACCATCTTCTTTCCTAAAAAAATCTGATAAGTATTATCATCTTCCCGATAGAACAATACCACATCATAATTTTTCTGACAATAACCTTTATAATATATTAAGAAATTATTTTTGAAATTATGCGATTTTTCATTGAAATTGTAAATATCAGGATTTCCCTGTAATGATTGTAAGAGCCTTAGGCATACAGGAGACAGTAAGTACATTTTCCGGTGCATAAGGTTCTCCGTCAGTATGAAAGGGCAGGGGTTTTTCCGGATGCACTTCCAAGGTTTTCACCCGATATAGATGAATTCCCCGAAAAATAGTATGTCTGCCCCAATAGGCAGTGGGAAACATAAGTGCAATGGTCAGTTTACTTAGTCCTTCCACCACACAGATGTCCAAAAATCCATCGTCAGCTTTGGCCTTTGGACACATCTTCAGACCACCTCCCTCATAGGGGCAGTTTAGAACAGAGAGAAAATAAGTATGTGGGAAACGAAGTCTTTGGCGTTGATCAAGGATGAGACGAAAGGGGACGGGACGAAACATCAGAATTTGCTTTAGTGCTATTCCGATATAGGTGAGTTTGCCAAGTCCAAAATGGTTTAAAGCGTTTTTAATGGGGGAACCTAAGGCCTCCTGACAGACGGCCGCATCAAAACCGCAGCCAAAGCTTCCTGCAAACCGACGGGTACGAGCTCCGTAGGTCATAAGCCCCAGATCTATTTTGCGAAAATAGGAAGGGTGCAATATATTCATAAGAGCAGCTTCGGGATTAGAGGGCAGCTTTAGACTTCTGGCAAAATCATTGCTGGAGCCTGTGGGGATATAGGCAAAAGTAGTTTTTTCAAAGTTTTGAATGCCATCAACCACTTCATTTACGGTACCGTCTCCGCCCACAGTAACAAGAGTCAGTTTTTCATTTCTGGATGTAATTTCTCTGGCCAGTTTTGTGGCGTGATAACGGTAGGAGGTGAAGAATACCCGGTATTCCACCTGTTCTTGCTCTAAAATTTTTTCTACCCTTTTCCATACGGTTTTTCCGTTGCCGGAACGTGAACCCGGATTTACAATAAAATAATACATTCGATTTCTCCCTCTGGTGTACTTGCTTATACGCACAGTATAGCATTGTCTTTTTTTTGAAGCAAGTAAATGGAAAGAAAAGTCTGATTTTTATTGACAGAAGAAATAGTTTTCGTTATAATTCCGCATATTAAAGAAGATAGAAATTAATATCGAGGGGCGATAGCTTATGAATGAATTAATAATACGAGCAATGATATCTCTGCCAAAGGTGTTTCTATGGAAATGCAGATATGGGGGAAGGCTCCGGATGTCCTGGATCCAGTCTTTTGGAAAGCATACGGAACTGCATCTGGATAAAAAATCAAGTGTGTCTCTGGGAAAGGAGACCGTTTCCCGTTTTGGATTGTTCTTGCGGGCGGAGGGGGGTGCTTTATCTATTGGAGATAAATGCTTCTTTAACACCCACGTTTCCATTACTTGTTTAGAAAGGATTACGATTGGAGACAGATGCCAGGTTGCTAATAATGTAGTGATTGTAGATCAGGATCATGATTACAGGGCGGGCTGGGGAAAGTATCAGACGAAGCCTGTAACCATAGGCAATGATGTGTGGATAGGAGCAAATGTGGTTATTTTAAAGGGGAGCACCATTGGAGACGGAGCCGTGATTGCTGCCGGAAGTGTAGTAAAGGGGGAGGTGGCCCCCCATAGCCTGTATCTGGGGATGACAAAAGACCAGCGTCCCATCAATTAAATATCCTCTCCTGCAATTATTTTTTCAATACCTTTTATATCAGCGGCAATATCTGTAAAAGAACTCCAGTAGCTGCCGATGAGCTTTTTTGTAGCGGCAAGACAGAAGAGATCCAAAAGAGCATCATGCATGCCGGCTTCCGAGTTCCGGCTTAAGGTCCGGGTTTCGTTGCTGATAATCCGTCCGGGAAAGAGTTTTCGAAAGAGGGCCTCTTCGCTGCTGTCATCCGTAGCTAAAAAGAAGCAGGTCTCAGGATAGGCTTTCAGTTCTTTCTTCATTAAATTAATAAACTGTTCTGTGGTGCTTTTTCCCATAGAAATCGTATTGTCTGTCCGACGGATATGAACACCCACACAACGTTTTCCGAAAGAAGCTGTCAAAGTGTCAATGCGGCTTTGAAGATGAGTTGCAGGTGCATAAAAGTGATAATCACGGGAAGGATAAAAATGTTCCCAGGTAAAAATATAGACGGGATTCTTCAGGCTTTCATAGAAGTCCTGGTGGAGGATTCCGTCTGTTTTATGATTAAGAATATCATCATTGCCAAAACGTTGTCTTGCTGTAAGCTGATAAAAAAGTTTGCGCAGATCTTTAAGAGAACGGATATTAATAATTCGAAACTCCTTTACGGGTTGAAAGAGGGACTCGAAAGTGCAGTTAAGTTCCGAACAGAGATACCACAGAACTGTAAGTCGATCCCCTCGTTTTTTTGCCAGTTCCCAGGCGGAATTAATCACTCGCATCCTATTGCATAAACCGCCTGAAGGTTGTATTATTATCATAGTATGCTTTGCCTTTCTTTAAGAAATATTTTAGATCTGTATTAGTATAACACATTTTATAGTAAATGAAAACAGCAGCATGAATTGAGTGCTGTGGAATTGGAATGGAGAAGTAATGAGACCACAGAAAATAAAAAATCTATTTCTGCGTCAAAGTTATCAGGATGCATGGGATGAGTAT
This sequence comes from uncultured Lachnoclostridium sp., assembly GCA_948330435.1. GTDB lineage: Bacteria > Bacillota > Clostridia > Lachnospirales > Lachnospiraceae > Laedolimicola. The sequence continues at coordinate 9,172 of CAOJBY010000022.1, forward strand.
GAGAAATCTTTGACAAAAAAATATTTTATCCGTTGGGACTATGTTATATTAACGGCATCTAATGAGGAGCAGGCATCGGCCTATCAGGCTCAGATCGATATGAGGCTTGCCCAGGGGAGGCTCCCTGAGGAGACTGTCTATAAGGTGCTGCCGGATCCGGAAGGAAAGCGTGTGGGCTCCGGCGGAGCAACTTTTCATGTGATGAAATATATCAGTGAACAGAGTAAGGGAGAGCACTGCTTTCAAAACAAGAGAATTCTTGTCATCCATTCCGGTGGAGATTCCAAACGAGTTCCGCAGTATTCAGCCTGTGGCAAGCTTTTTTCGCCGGTGCCCAGAGAACTTCCCGATGGGCGGCGTTCCACCCTTTTTGATGAGTTTATGATTGGGATGTCCGGAATGCCGGCTCGCTTTAAAGAGGGAATGCTTATTTTGTCCGGAGATGTTTTGCTATTGTTTAATCCCCTGCAAGTAGATATGGCATTTCGGGGAGCCGCAGCCATTTCTGTAAAAGAGAATGTGGAGACAGGAAAGGATCATGGTGTTTTTTTAAGTGATTCGGAAGGAAATGTGGGTAATTTTCTTCATAAGCAAAGCGTGGAACAGCTTCGGAGTCTGGGAGCAGTGAATAGTCAGGACGCAGTGGATCTGGATACAGGAGCAATTCTTTTGGATTGTGATCTGCTGGAAAGTCTTTTTGAATTGATTGGCGAAAAAGGGCAAGTGGTCAAAGAAAAGTATGACCGCTTTGTCAATGACAAGGCCCGTATCAGCTTTTATGGGGATTTCCTGTATCCCCTGGCTTCCAAGTCCTCCCTGGAGCAGTATCTGAAAGAAAAACCGGAAGGAGAGATGTGCCAGGAACTTCTTACCTGCCGTCATAAGATCTGGGAGGCCATAAGTTCTTACTCTCTAAAGCTTCTTTGTCTGTCTCCGGCCCGGTTTATACATTTTGGAACCACCAAAGAACTTCTGGATCTTTTGACAGAGGAGATAGACAATTATGAATTTTTGGATTGGCGGGGACAGATCTTTGGAGTGGAGGAGAATCCCAGTGCCTGTGCTTACAGTAACAGTTATATAGAGAAGAACACCAAGATTGATGCATCCTCTTATATTGAGGACAGTTATATTTATGAGGGAACAGAGGTTGGAAAGTCTTGTGTGATTGCTGCAGTTACTTTGAGGGGAGAGCATATTCCGGACAATACAGTGCTTCATGGCCTGAAGCAGAAGAATGGTTCCTTTGTGATACGTGCCTATAGTGTAAACGATAACCCGAAAGAAACCTTGGAGCAGCGAGGAACTTTTCTTGGGGGAACCCTTGAGAGCTTTCTTGATGCTGCCGGGTTAAAGACGGAGGAGGTATGGAAAGAGGAAAGGCATTGTCTGTGGAATGGAGCCCTGTATCCGGTATGTGATACTATCGGACAAGCCGTAGAAGCTGCAATGTTGATGCTGGATCTGGCGGCTGGCAAGCAGGAGAGAGCAGAAGATTATCGTGCTATGAGACGGCTGAGCCTTCAGGAAAGCTTTGAACAGGCAGATACCCAGGAGATTGCTGCATGGCAGGCAAAGCTGAATACTCAGGTGAGGATTACCCGTTTTCTGTTGGCTATAGAGGAGCGTAGGAGCATAGAGGAGGCAGAGGCCGTATTTGGAAGCCAGGGCATGACAGAGGGACAGCTTGAGAAGCTTAAAGCTATTGCGGAAAATTCAGAATTTGGACTTCGCATGCGTCTCTATTATTATCTGTCAAAAATGACAAAGGGACATGTGAGTGAGGAACTGGAGGATAAATGTTTCCAATACATTTGTGACAGCTTATATAATGCCAGCATTGGAAAGGCACCCAAGGAGAAAAGATATTATATCACGAAAGATGAGGTAAAAGTAGAACTTCCTGTAAGAGTAAACTTTGGCGGCGGTTGGTCTGATACACCACCCTATTGCAATGAGCATGGAGGTACCGTGCTTAATGGGGCTGTGAAACTCAATGGAATTTTGCCAATTGTAGTGACGGTAAAAAGACTTGACAAGCCCTGCATTGCTTTGGCAAGCACGGATCTGGGGGCTTATGAGGAGTTTACGGATATTCAGCGTCTGCAAAGCTGTCGTGATCCCTTTGACACTTATGCACTTCACAAAGCTGCCCTTTTGGCCTGCGGGATTATTCCTCTGAGAGGGGAGACATCCATGAAAGAAATTTTAGAAAAATTGGGAGGAGGCTTCTATCTTTCTACAGCGGTGAGGGGAATCCCAAAGGGTTCGGGCCTTGGAACTAGCAGTATCTTGGCGGGAGCCTGTGTAAAAGCGATTTTTCAATATGTTGGAAAAGAAGTTTCAGAAAATGATTTATATACTCATGTACTTTGTATGGAACAGCTTATGAGTACCGGGGGCGGCTGGCAGGATCAGGTTGGAGGCCTTACAGAAGGAATAAAGCTTGTATCTACAAAGCCGGGGCTTTTACAGGAGATTCAGGTGGAACATCTGGTTATGCCAAAGGAAGCGATGGAAGAACTTCAGGAGCGTTTTGTTCTTATTTATACAGGGCAGAGACGGTTAGCCCGGAATCTTTTGAGAGAAGTTGTAGGAGGTTATATCGGTTCCAACCCCAATTCTATTCAGGTTCTTTATGAGATTCAGCGTACTGCGGTTTTGATGAAGTTTGAATTGGAAAAGGGAAACATAGATGGCTTTGCAAAGCTTTTGGAGGAACACTGGGAACTGTCAAAGCGTCTTGACAGTGGCAGTACCAACACCTGTATTGACCAAATTTTCTTAAGCTGTCAGGAGCTGCTTTCTGCCAGAATGATCTGCGGTGCAGGAGGGGGAGGCTTTTTACAGGCTATTTTGAAGAAGGGCTGTACCAGGGAAGAACTGCGTACCCGAATTCGGAGTGTTTTCCAGGACAGTGGTGTAGATGTGTGGGATTGTGAGATTGTATTCTGACAGGAACAACCAGAATGGAGAATAGAACGTTTTGAAAGTGATGCAGATTAATACTGTATGCGGCACTGGCAGTGTTGGTCGCATTATGGTGGACTTGATAGAAACTCTTAGGGCAGAAGGAGATTGCGGTATAGCTGCCTTTGGTCGCAGAGAAGCACCTTCGGGAATAGCAGCTTATAAGTTTGGAACCAATCTTGATATGGGAATTCATGTGCTTCATACTTTCCTGCATGGAGAGCATGGATTTGCATCAAAGAAGCGGACTTTGCGGCTCATTAAGAAAATTGAGGAGTATAATCCGGACATTATTCATCTCCATAATATTCATGGTTTTTACTTAAATGTGGAACTGCTTTTTTCGTATCTGAAAAAGGCTGGAAAACCTGTGGTATGGACACTCCATGACTGCTGGAGCTTTACGGGACATTGTGCTTATTTTGACTACAGTGGATGTAATAAGTGGAAGACAGGCTGTGAAGCCTGTCCTCAGCACAAAAAAGTGTATCCTTATGCCCTTTTTAAAGACAATTCCAGACAGAATTACAGTCGAAAGAAAGCCGCATTTACAAACGTCCCCGAACTTACTCTGGTGACACCGTCCAGTTGGCTATCCTCTCTGGTTAAAGAGTCTTATCTTAAGGAATATCCCATTCGTGTTATTCCCAATGGGATATCTCTGGATAAGTTTCATCCGATAGATAAAGGGCTTAAGAGACGCCTTGGTATGGAGAAAAAGTTTATTCTTCTGGGTGTTGCCGGTATGTGGGAGGAGAGAAAGGGCTATGCTTATTTCGAGGCTCTTGCTGACAGGCTGGATGATTCCTTCCAGATTATTTTGATTGGTCTTTCCAGAAAGAAGCTTAGAAAGCTGCATCCAGGAATCTATGGGGTTATGCGTACAGAAAGTATGGAAGAATTGGCAGAATATTATTCCATGGCAGATGTATACGTGAATCCTACACTGGAAGATAATTTTCCCACTACGAATCTGGAAGCCTTGGCTTGCGGAACACCAGTGGTTACTTTTGCTACTGGTGGGAGTGTGGAATCGGTAGATGAGAATACGGGAAAGATTGTGACTAAAGGGAATATAGAGGGGCTTCTTAAGGCCATAGAAGAACTACGTGGTGAGCCTTCCAAAGAAGCGGCATGTCTTAAAAAGGCGGAAGAATATAACAAGAAAGACAGATTCCGGGAATATCTGAATTTATACCGGGAATTACTGGAGGAAAGGGATGCATAAGCCCAGGGTATCGATCATAACAACAACTTATAATGAACGGGAAAATCTGAAAAAGACGATGGAGCAGGTACTACAGCAGGATTATGAGAATCTGGAGTATATTATAGTAGACGGCGGCTCTGTGGATGGAACACTGGAGGAGATTAAAGAAGCAGAAAAAGAACTTGGAGAACGGCTTCGATGGATTTCTGAGCCGGATTCCGGAATATATGATGCCCTGAACAAAGGACTCCAAATGGCGACTGGAGAAATCCTGGGTTGTTGTTTTGACAGATTTGCAGGATCAGATGTGATTTCTAAAATGGTGGAGATCATAGAAAAAGAAGGAACGGATGGGGTTCATGGGGATCTCTGTTATATGGATGGAGAGCATATTGTTCGGCACTGGCACCAGGGACAGGGTAGGATCCGCTATGGATGGATGCCCGGACATCCTACGCTGTATCTGCACAGAGAGATTTATGAAGCCTTTGGCTACTATAAGACAGATTATCGGATTTCTGCGGACTATGAGTTTATGATCCGAATTTTGAAAGACGATAAAGTGAAGCTTTCTTATTTGCCAGAGGTTCTTGTCTACATGGATCATGGAGGAACCAGTACCAGGAGTCTCGGTGCTTATCTTGCAGGAATGAAAGAGGGACACCGGGCTTTGAAAGAAAATGGTGTTAAGGCTGCCTGGTTTACAGACCTGTGCCGGACTTTACGTGTACTTGCACAATTTGTAAAAAAAGAGTAAACTACTTTCAATAACAGTCGATTCATAATATCAAAGATAAAAGGTGGTCAAATTGGAATTAATTTATCAAATAACAAATGAACTGTGGAAGCGTTTGATTGATTGGATGAAAGAAGAAAAGAATCAGGAACGCTTTCTGATTGTATGCTTCGGAGTAAGCCTGCTTCCTCTTTTAATTTTGAGTTTTTTTAACCATCCAACTATGGATGATTTTAATTATGGTGTATTGACCCATCAGGCTTTTATGGACAATAAAGGTCTGGGCTGTATTTTTCCAGTACTTCAGGCCGCAGTTCAGCGTGCCATCAATACCTGGCATAATTGGCAGGGGACATTTACATTTAGTATTCTTGCTGCTTTGCGTCCCTCGATTTTTACGGAAAAGCTGACGTTTATTAATACTTTTATTTTGTTGGGATTGTTTGTGTGGGGCTTTACCTATTTTTCCAGAGTCATTTTGCATCGGATTCTTGGTCTGTCAAAGTCTGTAGCTTTAGGTGTGGCGATTGTGGTTATGACTCTGTGTATTCAGTATGTTCCTGTTGGAATGGAGGCCTTTTTCTGGTGGAATGGAAGCATTGGCTATACAGGACTTTTTTCAGTGATGCTGGTTCTTCTTGGGGTGCTGTTTTCATGTAAATACGAAAAGAATATTTCTGCAAAGCGTATGGCAGCTATGATGGCTATGGCTGTTCTGTTATCTGGTGGTATGTTTCCGATTATACTTTTAACCGGGGTGGTACTGGTTTTGCATCTTTTGGATGTAGTAGTTGGAAAACAGTATAACAGGAAAATAAAAATTCAGTTGACGATTTTAAATGTGGTGTTTTTCGCAGGGTTTATTTTAAATATTATTGCTCCAGGGAACAAGCGCAGACAGGCATTATTTCAGCCCCGTACACCTGTTGAAGCTATTTACAAATCTTATACGAAGTCGGTGGATTATCTGTTTGAGTGTACGAATGTAGTAATTGCCCTGGTGATAATCGGCCTGTTCCTTTATATGCTGTACAAGCTTAAGGATACGCAGTTTTCTTTCCGCTGCCCTTTGATGTTTACTTTGGTAAGCTACAGTATGGTTGTAGTTATGTGGGTGCCGGGCATCTATGCTATTCGGTACATTCCTGGCGGACGTTATTACAATATTCTTTATTATGGAGTAATTTTGTTCTATGGGGCGAATGCTATTTATTATGCAGGGTGGCTGAGACGCAAGTTTGAAAAGTGCCAGGAGCAGACGCAGAAGCTGCTTAAGGATGCTGCACCTGTTTTGCTGGGGGTTGTGGGAGTCCTGTGTGTGGTTTTAGGCTTTGTAAAGATTAACATTGTTCGGGATCTGGAAGAGATTACTTCTGCCACAGCACTTAAATCTCTGGTATATGGAGAGGCTCGAGTGTACCATAAGGAGATGAAAGAACGGGAAGCATTGTACAACGATCCAAGTATCCGTACAATCGAGGTGGAAGAACTTACTTACCAGCCGGAACTTCTGTATTTTGGAACACTGACTTCGGATCCGGAGGATAGCCGGAATCAGGCTATGTGTGCGTATTATGATAAGGATTATATGGTGCTGCTTGAGCCTGAGGGGCAGATGGAAGAAGCAGAAGAAGGAGAAAGTCAATGAGATGTCTGGTCATTGTTCCGGCATACAATGAAGAAGCGAATATTGTAAGAGTGATTGAGAATTTAAAGGAAAATTATGCATCTTATGACTATGTGGTAATTAATGATGGCTCTTCCGATAATACAGCAGGACTGTGTCGGAAGAAAGGGTATGAACTTGTCGATCTTCCGGTAAATTTGGGATTGGCGGGGGCATTTCAGACGGGGCTTAAATATGCCTACCGAAAGGGGTATGATTATGCCATTCAGTTTGATGCAGACGGACAGCACCGTCCGGAATATATTGCGTCTATGTTGGACAAGATTCAGGAGGGTTATGATATTGTCATTGGCTCCCGATTTGTGACAGAGAAAAAGCCCCATTCCCTGCGGATGCTGGGAAGCAATCTGATTTCTCTGGCCACCAGGCTGACCACCGGGAGAAAGGTGAAAGATCCCACATCCGGTATGCGGATGTTTAATAAGAAAATGATTGCAGAGTTTGCTTTGAATCTAAATTATGGACCGGAGCCGGATACCATTTCTTATCTGCTGAAACAGGGGGCTACCATTGCGGAGGTGCAGGTGGAGATGGATGAACGGATTGCGGGAGAGAGTTACCTGAATCTGTCTCGCTCTGTTATGTATATGATGCGGATGCTGTTGTCTATTCTTTTCATTCAAAACTTTCGGAAACGCAGGGAGGTGAAAGTGAAATGACACCAATATTTCGAGTCCTCTTGATTGTGGTGTCTTTGCTCACCACTTATTATATCCTAAAGAGAATCCGCCAGTCGAAGCTTCAGATTGAGTATGCGATTTTTTGGATTCTCTTTTCCGGTGTATTGATTGTATTCAGTCTGTTTCCATGGCTGGTATCTCTGTTTACCCGGATGATTGGGATGCAGCTTCCAGTAAATTTTATTTTTCTGTTATTTATTTTTGTGCTTATGGTTAAGATGTTTTTTATGACGATTGAGCTGTCAACCTTGGAGAATAAGGTAAAGGATCTGACACAGGAGTTGGCTCTGGAAGAAAAAGAACGGCAGGATGAGCAGAAGAAGCTTTTGGAGGAGGCAAGTCCCCAAAATATGGAATCAGAATAAAACAGTGATATCAGGAAAAGGAGTAAGAAATGAAAAAAATTATGATCACAGGCTGCAATGGTCAGCTTGGTCGGGCAGTGAACCAGCAGTTTGCGGGAAGTACAGAATATGAACTTATTAATACAGATGTGGGAGAATTGGACATCACAAAAGTGGATGAGGTGTTGAATTTTGCCAGAGAAGCAAACCCCTGGGCAATTATTAACTGTGCGGCTTATACAAATGTGGACAAGTGTGAGACGGAAGTAGATTTGGCTTATAAAATCAATGCTATTGGAGCCAGGAATCTGGCTATTGCGGCTTCTGATGTAAAAGCCAGGCTGATGCATATTTCTACGGATTACGTTTTTCCAGGAGATGTATGTGAGAAGCCCCTTACTGAATTCGATACACCGGCACCCAAAAGTATGTATGGGATTACGAAGCTGGCAGGGGAACAACTTGTCCGTGATTTTGCGGAACGCTTCTTTATTATTCGTACAGCCTGGCTGTATGGGGATGGCCATAACTTTGCGAAAACCATGCTGAAGCTTTCCGAGACGAATGATACCATCGGAGTCGTGATGGATCAGGTGGGGACACCTACCAGTGCTGGGGAATTGGCGAAAGCAATTAAATACCTGTTGCCTACAGATAATTATGGCCTTTTTCATGGCACCTGTGAGGGAGATACCAATTGGGCAGAGTTTGCGAAGACAGTTCTTCGGCTGGCGGGAAAGAAGACGGAGATTGAGCCGATTACTTCACAAGAGTATAAACGCCGTTTTCCGGCTTCTGCAGATCGTCCGGCTTATTCTATTTTGGAGAACTATATGTTGAAGCTGACAACAGACTTTACCTTTGCAAGTTGGCAGGATGCGATTGAGGTATATATGAAAGAACTCATGGGATAAGGAGAAATGCCTGATGACAGGAAACGACGTTTTGTATTTGGTGATACCCTGCTATAACGAGGAGGCAGTGCTTCAGGAAACTGCAAAACAGCTTCTTGAGAAAATGAATTCCATGTTTGAACGAAACATGATTTCCAGGAAGAGCAGAATCATGTTTGTGAATGATGGTTCCAAGGATCGGACCTGGGAATTGATTGAAGAGCTTCATGCATCCAATCCGATCTATTCCGGCGTGAAGCTATCCAGAAATAAGGGACATCAGAATGCACTCCTGGCAGGACTTATGACAGCCAGGGAGTATGCAGATATGACTATTTCTCTGGATGCGGATCTGCAAGATGACGTTGATGTGATTGATCGGATGGTAGAGAAGTATTATGTGGGAAATGACGTAGTCTATGGAGTGCGCAGTGCCAGAAAGACAGATACTTTTTTTAAGAAGTTTACAGCCCAGAGTTTTTATAAAATTATGCAGGCTATGGGAGTGGATATTGTCTATAACCATGCGGATTACCGGCTGATGAGTAAAAGAGCTTTAGATGGACTGGCGGAGTTTAAGGAAGTGAATCTGTTTCTCAGAGGAATTGTTCCGTTAATAGGTTATTCATCGGATGTGGTCACATATGAGAGGCATGAGCGCTTTGCGGGAGAGTCCAAATACCCTTTGAAAAAGATGCTTTCTTTTGCTACAGATGGAATTACTTCTTTTAGTATTAAGCCTATTCGGATGATTACTGCCTGTGGATTTTTGATTTTTGCCATCAGCATTTTGATGTTGATCTATTCTCTGGTTGTCCATTTTACGGGGCGGACGATTCATGGTTGGACCAGTATGATTGTGTCTATATGGGCTATCGGCGGATTACAGCTCTTGGCTATTGGTGTGGTGGGAGAGTATATTGGGAAGATTTACCTGGAGACCAAAGAACGTCCCAAGTTTATCATTGAGAAAATACTGAATGAGAAAGTTTAAGGTGTCAGGAAACTGGAATAGAGGTTTTTATGGAGAAACTTTTGAAAAAATATCAGCTGGAGTGGACGGACATTTTGTATCTGGCGGCAATGACCATGATTGGTTTGGCTATCAGGGCAATTCTGCGTGTAGTGACAACGGTGGACTGGGAAATGTACTGGGATCCATGGATTTCGGATTTAAAGGAGATGGGTTTTTCCTATCTGGCAACAGATCGGTATGATTATGCCCCGTCTTTCGTATATATATTGTGGGTGATCAGCAAGCTTCCTATTAATCCTATGACCGGTTATAAGGCGATTCACATTGCACTGGATTTTGTGGCGGCGGCAGTGATGGGGAAGCTTGTAATGGAGTCTACCGGAAGTAAAATAAAGAGTTTCTGTGCTTATGGCCTGATGCTGATCGTGCCTACCATTTGGGCGGATAGTGCTCTCTGGGCACAGTGCGACATTATTTTTATGTTTTTTATTTTGCTGTGCTTTTATTATCTGTTTCGGGAGATGCCGTCTCGGGCCATGTTTTTCTACGGGCTGGCATTTGCCTTTAAGCTGCAGTCGCTGTTTGTCTTCCCTTTTCTGGTGATTCTGTGGGTAAACAGGAAGATTAAAATTCAGCATTTTTTGTGGATCCCAGGCCTATATTTTCTGAGCATTATACCGGCCTGGATCGCAGGGCGGCCTTTGATAGACCTGATCAACATTTATATGGCCCAGGGGGCACAGGATGTGTGGTCTCTGTCTATTAAGTGGGCAAATATTTATCAGATTATTGGAAACCAGTATTTTCTTTTGGAGTATGCAGAGGCAGGGACATGGCTTATTCTGGGGATTCTCATGTGCGTGATGTTTGCCATGGCTCAGAAGAGATATCGAATTACCAAAGAATTTATTGTACAAATGGCATTGTTTTTTGCGATCCTTACACCCTATTTCTTACCTCATATGCATGAACGTTATGGATGTCTGGCGGATATCCTGGCGATCCTCTATGCCATGATAAATTGGAAGAGGTTTTACATTCCGGTGGTACAGATACTAATGTCTTTTACCTGCTACATGGCTTATTTAAGCCACCTGGGTTCAAAAGAACCGGCCATCTATTATGGTGTGTGGGCATTGATAGAACTGGCTCTTTTGATTGTTGTGGGTCTGGATATGTGGCGGTATATGACGGAGCCGGAAAACCAAATTCCCATAGGAGAGGTTTCCGGAATAAAAGCATCTTCTCGTAATGTGAAAGAAAAGGAAGAGAGGAGGCGGCAGAATGGATGAATTTTTGAGAAATTTGATTGTAAAGAAGTGGAAACTGAGGAATCTGGAATTTTCCTTTCTGGATGTGCTCCTTGCACTCTGCATTACCGGGACCGGCATTATGCTCAGGCTGGCTGTGATATCCTATACGCCAACTGACATTTGGAAGCTTCGGGCTATATTTGCGGACTTTCTTTTTGCACTTCTCTGTGCCGGGATCGTCTATTGCTATACGGGACATCGGAATAAAGCTTTTTTGACCTATGCCATTCTTGTGATTTATCCTACCATGATTGCGAACAGTGCTTTGTGGGGGAAGAATAGCATAGAGTATGTACTTTTCCTTTTCCTGGGGCTGTATTGCTATGGAATAGGGAAAAGGCTGCCATCCCTGTTATTTGCTGTAGTTGGTGTGTTTATGGCGGTATCGAGGCTTGAGCTTAGTGCCAAGAGTATGAATCTGGGCTGGCCTAATTTTTATGAGATTATAGGAAAGAAGATGTTTGTGGAACTGTATAATCAGGTGTCGGTACTTTGTCTTCTGGGAATTCTCTTTACGCTCTTCTATATTATGGTAAAGCTGCGAGTGACAGTTACGAAAGATTTGGCTCTATGCCTGTTCTTGTTTCTGGCCTTGCTGATTCCTTACCTTGCACCGTCTATGCCGGCCTGGGCAGGACTGACAGCGGATGTGGCGGCCCTTGTGTACTGTATGCGGTGGCCGAAGAAGTTCTATGTGCCTATGCTGCATCTGATTGTATCCTATAGTGCCTATGCTTATGCTATTAATGGGGAGACGAAGCTTCCTATGGTGTTGTATGCGGTAATTCTCTTGTTACTGCAGATGGATACGGGAGTGGTTTTGTATGAGGAAATTATGAAAAAAACTTCTTGAGTATGTGCTATACTGTAGAAAAATCTAAGGAATATGGTATAAAATGTTTTAATAGATAAAATACAAGAGAGGTGATAAGTTTGGAAAAGAAGACAAAGGGTTTTCGTGGTATTCCATGGCCCTGGAGCCTGATTCTTGCCATTGTATTCGTAGTGGGAGCCGGATACTTTATCGGGTATCTTTGGAGTTTTCTTATAGCCCTGGGATTTTCCGCATGGCAGCGAAAGAATAATCCTGACATGCCTCAGGGTGGATACTGCCTGGAGAAAACCAGAAAGCAGTTATCATCCCTTGGAATCGCTGCAATCGTGCTGATTCTGGGGGCTTTCTGTTTGATATACATGTGGATCATGTTTCAGGAGGGCACGGATGGTTGGGAGATCATGGATTATGTCAAGATGATGGTTGGAGGTATCGGAGGCCTGCTCTTTTTCCTGTGCGGGGTATATACGGCATACATATCTGTCCGTGATGCCTTTTGGCCAGAAAAGAGTACCCTGGCCCGTTCCATTCGCTCCCAGATGCCTTATCCGGATGCTGCCCCGGGAATAGCAGAGCTATTTGCTATGGTAGATAAGGACATTCAGGAGAATGGTCAGTGGTTTGACAAGGTTGCGGTGGGAAAGGAATGGGTTCTGGGAGATGAAGCAAGCTACATACCTCGAATCCGAGTGTTTTTCGGAAGAGATGAGATTCGGACACGCAGAAACGGAAATCATACGAACACTTCCCGGATTCTGGAGCTTCATATACTGGATGACCGCAGGCAGCATCAGATTACGACTCTGCGTAATCCAAGGGAGCTTCAGGCTCTTTTGGACTGCATTTCCCTGCGTGCACCGGATGCCCTCAGAAGACCCTATGGTGAGTATGATAAGTGGATTGGCAAATCCGATATGGAGTGGGAGAATATGCTTCGGGAATATCGTGTGAAGCAGGGGAACCGGGAGATGGCGGCATTTCAGATGGGAAATCAGGATGCAGGTATCAACCAGAATGTGACCTTTACCGGTCCGGACGGCAGTGTAACCTCCCGGGTGACACCGGATTTGATTCATCAAACTCTGCTGGAATGCTTAAGGGACGGAGAGGGCACCTTTTCTCTGGCTCTTGGATGTCCCATAGAGCAGTACAATGTCCGCTATGTGGAGATGGAGTGTTTCGCAGCCTTTTATGAAGACCTGGAAGATATAGAGAATGTATCCCCGGAGGATATGATAGAGCTTGGAGAGGCAGAGCTGTTTTTAAAGACAACGGCTACGGGTGAGGCCGGAAAGAATCTCTACTCCGGACATGTTCTGGAGACGGATATCCGTATGGCGGAAGAGATTCTTAATGGCTGGCTTAAGGGCGTAATCCCCAACATGACAGGCTGGACAGCTACCCCCATGTGGCAAAAGCGGGAGCAGGAGAAAAGGAGAGAGGTGCCGCCGCCACATCTTGCACTTTTAGCTCCGTCTGGGGTATTTCAAAGTCACGATCGGTTTACTATTGAGGATGTGGAGGTTGCGGCGGACGGACTGGTAGACGGAAGCTACCAGATGGTAGAACTGGTTCTCACCGGCGGTTATCTGCTTATGCGGATAAATGGCGGCAATAAGATGGATGGCCGCTGTACAGTGTCTGTTACCAGGCCGGATGGAGAGAAGCTGCGTTTCTTTGAAAACCAATGTACCCACAGGCAGGCAGCAGCCTGGCTTTTGGAGTTCGCAAAAGGACACTTTGAGCCGAACTGGAAAGAATGGAAAGATATTACCAGGCGGACAGAGCGAGAGACAGCCCATAAAAAATAATATATAAAACTGCAGAATTGGAATAGGAGGAATGTGATTATGGGAAAATGTTACAGTGATGAGGTGGAGCAGGCACTCAAGTACATCTATTATGACCTGCGTGCCGGTAAGGGGGCAGAGGGCTTGGAGCTTCTTAAGAAAGCTTCTGCTGCAGGAGACGGGGATGCTTCCTGTATACTGGCCCGGTGCTATTGCGGAACACAGTATGTGTGGAGTGGACATGATTTTCCGGAGGATGACGATAGGGCAACGGAACTGATTCACAAGGCCGTGGAACAGGGAAGCGGAATCGGTGTTCTGGTGGCACTGCGTACCGGAGAGTTGACGCCCTCGTTGGAAAAGAAGATGGGCTTTGGAAGTCTTGAGGAGGCCTTTAACAGTGTTCTTGAAAAAGCGGAACTGGGAGATGCTTTCAGCCAGTATACGGCGGCAAATGCCTACTTTTGGTGGGATTTCCTGCGGATTCAGGGAAAGGGCCGGGAATCTTTTTCTTCGGATGGAGAATTTAAAGCATACTTAAGGGAAAATATATCAAAGTGTGAGGATTTGTTCCAAAAGGCATTCCGGGGCGGCATGTATTTTGCAGCCAATAATCTGAACAAATATTATTCCGAGGGCGATGAGGACCTGATTGCACCCCGTCCGGAGCTGGCAAGGGATCTGTTCAAGACCGGAGCGGAGATGGGTTTCCCCATCCATCAGTGGATCTATGCAGATGAACTCTATGATGCCGAACGGTTTGAGGAGGCTCTTCACTGGTATAAGCTGGGAGCAGAGGGCGGCCAGTTGGAATGCTGGTTCCGAATCGGCCTGATCTACGAGGAGGGCAAGGGGATTGCAAAGGATCCGGCTTATGCGGCTCAGTGTTATGAAAAGGGACTTGCACAGAAGCAGGACAGCGGCAAACGAATCGGCTGTTCCAACCGCCTGGGTGCTCTGTACTATGATGGCAACGGAGTGGAGAAGGATTATGCAAAAGCTTTCCAGCTTCTGAAATATGCCTATGATCATGACAACAGCTGGGGTGTCTGCTATCTTGGAAAATTGTATTTCCGTGGGTGGGGAACCCAGCAGGATTACGTGAAAGCAAGAGAACTTTTGGAAAAGGTGACCTGGAATAACAAGGAAGCTTTCTATATGCTGGGGGCAATTTACGGCCAGGGTCTTGGCGTACCGGAGGATATTAAGAAAGGTGTGGAATATCTGCAAAAGGCCGGCGACAACGAGGAGGCAAAGAAAGAGCTTTTGAAGTACAAAAAGACCTTATTTGGAAAATGGGTACGCCGGTAAAGAGGAATTTATATGGCATCAAATATTATGCTGACACTTCTGTTTCTGGGAGCGGTGCTAATGGTTTATTACCTTGCACCATCCCGGAACAGATGGAGACTGCTGTTGACTGCAAGCCTGATTTTTTATGCAAGTGCATCCTTAAAGATGCTGCTTTTGGTAGTTGCATCTGCCTGTTGGTCATGGTTTGCAGGAAAGAAGCTTGAAGAAGTAGAGACAGAAGAAAGAAAGAGAGGCTGGCTGCTTTTTGGCACCCTGCCTCTTCTTGGTGTTCTTTTTCTCTTTAAATATTTTAACTTTTTCAGTGTCTCTGTGGCTTCTGTTCTGACGCTTATAGGATTGTCAGCTACGCCCTTGGTGTTGAAGCTGATGCTTCCCCTGGGTATCTCCTACTATACCTTTAAGATGATAAGCTATCTGGCTGATATTTATCTGGGGAAACGAGGTTCGGAGTCTCATGCGGGATATTATCTGACCTATGTGCTGTTTTTCCCGCAGATTCTTTCGGGGCCCATTGAACGGTCGGAGGGATTTTTGGAGCAGCTTCACCGGGGAATGCGTTATGACGGAGGACTTTTTGCGGAGGGCATTCAGCGGATTGTGCTGGGGCTTTTTAAGAAAATGGTGATTGCCAACCGCCTGAGCGGATATGTGGATACGGTGTTTGCTTCTCCGGAAGACTATCCGGGACTGGCAGCGGTGATGGCGGCATTTTTTTATTCTTTCCAGCTCTACTGTGATTTTTCCGGTTATTCGGATATCGCCATTGGCATGGGGGATCTCCTGGGAATTCGCAGCAGGCAGAACTTCCGCTGCCCTTACTTTGCCAGGAATATTCGGGATTTCTGGAACCGCTGGCATATCTCCCTGTCAAGCTGGCTTCGGGATTATGTGTATATTTCCCTGGGAGGAAGCCGGGTTTCCAGGATGAAGCGAGGGAGGAATGTGCTGCTGACTTTTCTGGCCAGCGGTCTCTGGCACGGGGATAACTGGACCTTTGTGATCTGGGGGGGAATACATGGAATATGGAATTTGTGCAGCCCAAGGAAGAGAAAGGATACGGTTGGACCTATACGAAAGCTGTGGCAGACTCTGGTAACATTTTTTGGTGTTACGATTGCGTGGGTATTCTTCCGGGCGGAGAGTCTTTCGGCTGCGTTTTCCTATCTGGGACATGGGTTGAGGGGATTTTCTTTATCTTTTTTAGATATTCAGAATTCCGTATTGCCCTTTACCGGTGATAACACCTGTGTAGCTTACTTTCTAACGGTCTGCCTGTTCCTGGTGCTTCTCTTTCTTTATGAGTGGGGGCAGGTTTATGGAAAAGGAAAGGACGAGGAATTTTCTCTCTCCACACCATGGTTTGCGGTTATGGGAATCAGTGTAATGTTGTTTGGCGTGTTTGGAGCTTCCGGATTTCTGTATGCTCAGTTTTAGGTGTTGAATTTGAGATAGGAGGTGTGGGCATTGAAGCATATGGGAAAGACTTTGCTTGGCATATTGCTGGCGGTACTCTTGCTGACAGGCATAAAAAATGAATATGCACGGTTTCTGCCCGTATCCTCCTATGGAATGCAGGCGGCTATCGGGAAGAAATCCGTAGACCACCTTTTCATTGGTTCTTCCATGTTTCGTCAGGGGCTTTCCATTGATGTGTTGGAGGAGGAACTGGAGGGAAGTGTCTATATTCTTTCCTACAATGGTAATCAGCCAGCTTTTATGGCAATGGAGCTGGAATATATGCTGAAAGAAGGATTGGAGGTCGGCACACTCTATGTAGATCTCTATCCTTATACGGCAGCGGCTACTCCCTGGATCAGTGATACAAAGATTCTGCTGGATACGGATCTGGGATTTAAGATAGACGCATGGGAGTTGATGGCAGCCAATAATGATACAAAATTTTTAGACTTTTATGAGCTGTTTGTCACAGCCAATAATGAGCAGCTTTTGACTTACCCTATTCATAACCGTCTGGTATCGGCACAGTTTCGTAATGGCGGAAACATTCTGACACCGGGAGGGCAGACGAAAGAACATCTGGATTCTCTGGGAATGCTTGGAGGGCGTGAGGGGATACAGGAGACACAGATGGAGGGATACAAGAAGATCCTGGAGCTTGCAGAGGACCATGGAATCAGGGTATGCTTTATAGAAACGCCTAAATATGAGCGGATGTATCAAGATGCGGATTACATGGGGCTTTATGAAGAATGCACCAAAGAGGTTCGGAAGCTGACAGAAGCAGATGTGAAAGATACAAGCCTTATCCTGGCAGAGGAATTAGGATTTGACTTTAGCGAGCCGGCCTGTTTTCAGGATTTGATTCATTTGTCTACAGAAGGGCGTACGCTTTACACAAGACTTTTGTGTGAAAGATTAGCAGAACTTTAATGAGAATTGGAACTGTCAAAGGAAAGAGGAAAGAGCAGGAAATATGGGAAAAGCAAAGGAAAAGCTACAATATATTGATGGATTAAAGGGTATTGGTGCTTTGATGGTATATCTCTGCCATTTTGTATTTGCCTTTTATTATGCTGCTTACACACTTTTGCCGGAACATGTGAATACCAGGACGGGAGTTGAGATCCTGATAGGGAAGACGCCATTGAATTTCTTTTACAATGGGAATGGGGCAGTGTGTCTCTTTTTGGTATTCAGTGGATTTGTACTTTGTCTGTCCTATTTTCAGACACGGGATCGGTCCAGATTGAAGACCAGTGCTTTTAAGCGGTATTTTCGATTGATGCCCGTGATTCTGGCAGTGAATATATTAATTTCTATTTTGATGAGCTTCGGTTTGTATAGAAATAATGAGGTGGCAACTCTTACAAAATCGATTCCATGGTTTCAGGGGTTTAATCAGTTTGAACCCAGTCTTTTTGGAATGCTCTATGAGAGCCTTTTCGGGTGTTTTATAAGGGGTAGTAATGATTATAATGGTGTGCTTTGGACCATTCCTTATTTATTCTGGGGAGCTTTGCTTATATACCTGGCAGAATATTTGGTAGGTGAAAACAGGCTGCGCTATATTACTTATGCTGTCATGATTCTTGTGTCTCTAAAAACAGACATTTATTTTGCTGGAATCTTTTTAGGCTTTGTACTTTGCGACTTTTTTAGCACTCAGGAAAAGCTGGTTCGACTATATCGGAGATTCCAATTGATCCCCTTGCTGGTGTTCTTGCTGGGATTTTATCTGACCTCCTATCCATCTATTGGAACAGAATTACCCGGCACTATCTACAGATTCCTGCCTGCTGCTTATACGGTGATTTATCATATTGCGGGAGCTTTCTTTTTGACAGCCGGAGTATTGGGCTGTAACTGGCTACAGAGATTTTTTTCCGGAAAAGTTTTTTTGTATCTGGGGAAAATGTCGTATTCTCTCTATCTTCTTCATTTTCCGGTAATTGCTGTATTTTCCTGTTGGTTCTTTCTGAAATTTGTGGGAAGGATAGGTTATGGTTTGACAGTAGGACTTGACTTTGTATTGACAACGCTATTGGTACTGATATTATCAGCTTTAAGCAATCGATATCTGGAGCCTGCAGGGGTATGGATGGAGAAATGTATTGAAAAATGGCTGAACCGGAAAAGGGTATAGAAGATTGCCTGTGAAACCGGAAAAGAGGCAGAAAGCTTGATGGAGTGAGGAGAGGAGAAATGGAAAAGCAAAGGATTCTTTGGATGGATATAGCCAAAGCGTTTGGAATATTGATTGTGCTGATTGTTCACAGCGGCATCAGCCTGGGGCCGGTAACCTTTCTGGGAGGCATGTTTTATATGCCGGTGTTTTTTGTGCTGGCAGGCATGACCTTTAAAAGGAGAGAGGGAGAGAACTTTGGTATTTTCATGAAGAAAAAAGCCCGGCGTCTTTTGGTCCCTTATTTTGGATACAATTTGTTTCTGTTTCTGTTCTTTTTTCTAAAAGATAGCTTTCTTGCGGGAAAAGTTACTTCTGAATCTTTTTTCCCTTTGGCGGGAATTTTATATTCCCGCAATTGCCTTTTCAGGATAGAAACAGCAAACAATATATATTTTATGCAGATCCTGAATGCACCTACCTGGTTTTTGACTGGCTTATTTGTAAGCCTTATGGTATTTTGGGTGTTGATGAGGGCAAGTGAAGGGGAGAATCGTAAGCTTTGTGCTATGAATGGAGTGGTACTGCTTCTTGCTGTTCTTTTGCATTACCTTTGCCCGGTTCTTTTGCCCTGGAGTATAGACTGTGCTTTGTATGCGGTATCCTTTTTGACTTTTGGAAAGATTGCGTCAGAGCATGGACTGGTGGAAAGATTTTACAAAAAACCCTTGATCATATTGCTTCTGCTGATAGCTTTTACAGGATTATCTTTGATGAATGGAAATGTAAATATGTCTGTAGCAGAATATGGACATTCTATGATTTTATATCTGGCAGTTGGATGTCTGGGAACCTTGCTTTGTCTGGAGACGGCACTTTTCCTGGAAAAGCATACCAGGCTTCTCGCAAAAGGAGGAGCCTGGCTTGGTCAGCATACGATGCCGGTGTTATGTTTGCACTTGTTTGTATATTCAGTGCTGGGAAAGCTTCTGGGAATGTTCTAAAATCACATCAGCCACGGCTTCTGATGCATGGCCTCCTTCAAAGAATTGCATCCAGTCGCAGAAAGCCTTGCATCCGCACTTGTATTTTTCTTCATCAAAGGTTTCGATTTGCTGCATGAGTTCTATATTAGAAAAGGCCAGAGGCAGGGGCAGTTCTTTCAGATCGTAGTAATAACCCCGTTCCTGTTTTGCATCCTCATAATCTTCAATATAAAGAAAGCCGGGACGTCCAATCATAACAAAATCAGTTATACAGCCGGAGTAATCGCTGATAATTACATCAGAGGCTGCTAACAGATCCTGCATATTCCCATAGTTACTGGTATTTAGAATGCGATCTGTATAGGTGAGAGGATAGCTTTTTCGATCAATATTTGGATGTAAGCATACGAGTACGGCCCATTTTCCGCCAAAGCGTTTCTCCAGAGAGATAAGAAGCTGTTCATAATCCAGCTTGTACATGTCAGTTTTGCGGCTTTCCCGAAAAGTAGGTGCATAGACTACAAACTTAATATCTTCGGGAAGCTTAAAATAACGTTGTACTTTTTCCCGGCAGATGGTCAGATCTTCAAAATAGGCATCGTACTTTGGCAGCCCTTTTTCTAAAATAGGGCCATCATACCAGAATGCGTTTCGGAAGCAATTGCTCTGCCATTTGCAGGAGGAAAGCATGAGATCGATATGTTTGGAATCGATTTTGGCATAAGCAACATATTCCTTACTCAGTAATTCCTCACAATCCTTTTCTATTTTTTTGGGACCAGGTCCGCCATGGCAGGTCTGGATGTAGAATTGGCCAGGCCTTTTTTTGAAATAATATAATTTACGGGTGTTATCTACCCAGGTTCCGGCGGTGGCCATATGCCAGACGAAAGTGATGGTATTAGGCCGGACGGGCAGAATTCCTTTGGGTAGATTATAATCGGAAGCGGATGTCCAGTAGAGTTTCCAGTTTTGTGTTCTCTTTAGAAGTTCTTCGGCGATATATTTCGGATTATCACCATAGACACCACCGTTGAAATTGCTGAAGACAACTTTTTGTCTGTTCAGAGGAAACAGGGTAAAAATAGCCCAGCAAAATTTCAGCATGTTGCGATGCAGCCAGAGATATATGGGGAGTATAATTTTTTTCATAGAAAGGACCTCCGTATATGACTAACATAATATTAAAAAACTTCCCTTATTTTAACATTTTGAGGAAAGATTGTGAAGACATAAAAATAACTCTTTGATTTTTTGGAAAAATGTGTTATATTTGAGATTAAGATGGATGTCATCGATTGGTGGCATTGGGATATAAGGATTTCTGATTCAAATTAGCCAAAGAATTCTGGCGGAGATTCCCAAGATAAATAAAAATGCTTCATGATAGATACGTTTTGGAGAAAAGCAGAATGAGAAAATAGTCCGGTTAAAAACGAAGACCGGAACAGGAGGACTAGAATGACGAGAGAGCAGTATGAATCCCTTCCGCTTTCGGAACTTAAGGAAATTGCGAAAGCAAGAAGCCTGAAAGGGACCTCTACAATGAAAAAAAGAGATCTGATTCAGCTGATGGTAGACAAGGATGAGGAGGGAAAGACTCAGAATCCAGTAGAGAAGCCAGAGAGAACAGAACGTGTGGAACGAGCGGACAGGCCAGAGCGTTCAGAACGATCTGAGCGACCTGGGAATCAGGATATGTCTCAACTGGACAGCGGACAGGTTGCCAATGGAATTTTGGAGGTTCTGGCAGATGGCTACGGCTTTATCCGCAGTGCCAATTATCTTCCGGGAGAAAATGACATTTACATTAATCCGGCGATGATTCGCCGTTATAATTTGAAGACCGGGGACATCCTCTGCGGAAATATTAAGATACGCAGCCAGACAGAGAAGTTTGCGGCCCTTCTTTACTTAAAGACCGTGAATGGATATCGCCCCGAGGAGGCGGCAAGAAGGAGAAGCTTCGAAGATTTGACCCCAATCTTTCCAAATTCCAGAATTCATCTGGAACGTCCGGGTGGAAGTATGGCTATGCGGATTATGGATCTTATCTCACCTATTGGCAAAGGACAGAGGGGAATGATTGTATCTCCGCCGAAAGCGGGTAAGACAACCCTTTTAAAGGATGTGGCTAAATCAATTACAAAAAATCATCCGGAGATGCAGCTTTTGATTCTCCTGATAGATGAGCGCCCGGAAGAGGTTACGGATATTCGTGAGGCCATTGCGGGCCCCAATGTGGAGGTTATCTACTCCACTTTCGATGAACTTCCGGAGCATCATAAACGAGTATCAGAGATGGTAATTGAACGGGCTAAGCGTTTGGTGGAGCATAAAAAGGATGTGGTAATTCTTCTTGATAGCATTACAAGGCTTGCCAGGGCTTATAACCTGACAGTTCCTCCCAGTGGACGTACGCTTTCCGGAGGTTTGGATCCGGCGGCATTGCATATGCCAAAGCGATTCTTTGGTGCGGCGAGAAATATGCGGGAGGGAGGCAGCCTGACGATCCTGGCTACAGCACTGGTGGAGACCGGCAGTAAGATGGATGATGTGATTTACGAGGAATTTAAAGGTACTGGCAATATGGAACTGGTGTTGAACCGGAAGCTTCAGGAGAAACGGGTATTTCCGGCTGTTGACATTCCAAAGTCCAGCACACGTCGGGAGGACCTGCTGCTTGTTCCGGAGGAGCTGGAAGCCATTGACACGGTGCGCAAGGGATTAAATGGTTTGAAAGCGGACGAAGCAGTAGAGAATATCCTGAATCTCTTTGCCCGCACTCGAAATAACAATGAATTTGTGCAGACCGCCAAAAAGACAAAGTTCATTTAAAAATGCTTGAAATATAATTTTTTATGTGATATACTTTATAAGCTGTCTGTATTGACAAGGAACTGCAGGGACTTGCAGGGATAGCTCAGGGAAACTTGCTGTGGAAGTATCGGAGCAGTATTGACTGAGAATTGAGAGGCAGAAGTTCACAAATAAGAATGAAGAGGTGAAAATCATGAAAGAAGGAATCCATCCGGCGTATTATCAGGCAACCGTAACCTGCAACTGTGGTAACACATTTGTAACAGGCTCTACAAAGAAAGATATCCATGTTGAAATCTGTTCCAAGTGTCACTCATTTTACACAGGACAGCAGAAAGCAGCAGCGGCTCGGGGACGTATTGATAAGTTCAATCGTAAATATGGTATTAACAAATAAGAACGTGTATGTAAGTCAGGGGTGAGGTTGGAAAATCTCGCCCTGTTTTACTATCTGGTAAAGTATGCAGATGGTATTACGGAGGAAGAACATGAAGAAAGCATGCAAATCTTCGGGAATCGGAGGTCAGGCCGTGCTGGAAGGCATCATGATGAAGAATCAGGAGGTCTATTCCATAGGTGTACGAAGGCCCGACGGAGAGATTGAGGTAAATTTAAGCACCCATGAGGGGATTGGAAATAAAAAATTAAAAAAGATACCAATTATTCGGGGAGTAATTAATTTTGTGGATTCCCTTGTGCTTGGTATGAAGTGTCTAACTTTTTCCGCCAGCTTTTATGATGAGGAGGAGGGACAACCCTCCAAAGCAGATATGGCATTGCAGAAAGTTTTTAAGGATAAGGCGGAAAAGATTGTAATGGGAGTTACGGTGGCTTTTTCCATTGTAATGGCAATCGCTATTTTTATGATACTGCCTTATTATCTGGCTGATATCTTGAGAGAGTATATTGTTTCGGATACGGTTCTGGCAATAGCAGAGGGGGCAATTCGACTGCTCCTGTTCATTGGATATGTGCTTTTAATCTCCAGGATGAAAGATATTCAGCGGGTTTTCCAGTATCATGGTGCAGAGCACAAATGCATTAATTGCATTGAGAAGGGGCTGGAACTGAAGGTGGAAAATGTACGAATCAGTTCCAAGCATCACAAGCGCTGCGGTACCAGCTTTATGCTGATTGTTATGGTGATTAGTATTATTTTCTTTATATTTATCCGTGTGGATTCTCCTATTTTACGTGTAGTATACCGGGTGGCTCTGGTACCGGTGATTGCAGGAGTATCTTATGAATTCATTCGCTTTGCAGGGAACACGGACAATATCATTGTTCGTATCTTAAGTATACCAGGCATGTGGCTTCAGGCCCTTACTACAAAGGAGCCGGATGATGATATGATTGAGGTAGCTATTGCGGCTGTTGAAGCTGTATTTGACTGGCAGACTTATCAGGGAAGAGACCTGGAGGAAGAAGTTAGTGCAGAAGCACTGCCAGAGGAAGAATCTAAAACAGAAGTGCAGCCAGAGGAGGAAGCCAAGCCAGAAGAGGAAGCAGAAAAAAAAGAACTGGATGAGTTCCAGGATATTGAGGATATCCTGGAAGCAAAGGAGTGACTCTGAAGGGAGCCTGTCTGTATGGAGAAAGAAGATTGGAGGAGGCAGGTGTTTCGGAGTTCAAACTGAATGCATGGCTTCTTTTGGAATATGTAAGTGGCAGAACCAGAAGCCATTATCTGGCTTATCCGGAAGAGGAACTTTCCCAAAAAGAAGAGCAGGATTTTCTTCGGGTATTAAAACTGCGGTGCAAAAGAATTCCTTTGCAATATATTACGGGTGTTCAGGAATTTATGGGTTATACTTTTACGGTGAATGATCGGGTACTAATTCCTCGCCAGGATACGGAACTTTTAGTAGAAGAGGTACTTAAATATTTAAAACCAGGCATGCATTTTCTGGATCTTTGTACAGGTTCCGGCTGTATTCTTTTAAGTCTTTTGATGGAGTGCCCAAAGGCTTCGGGTATGGGAACGGATGTTTCTCCAAGGGCTTTGAGTGTTGCAAGGAAGAATCGGGAAAGCTTGGGACGGGAAGCCCTGTTGATTGAAAGTGATTTATTTGAACAGATAAACGGAACCTTTGATGTTATTGTTTCCAATCCGCCATACATCAGGAGTGGGGATATTTCGGAATTGATGGAAGAGGTTCGAAACTATGAGCCCTTGTCTGCACTAGACGGACATGAGGATGGGCTGTATTTCTATCGGAAAATTGCAATGGAAAGTCCCTCTTATTTGAAAGCGGGGGGGAGGCTGTATCTGGAGATTGGTTATGATCAGGGCCTTTCGGTTCCGAAGCTTTTAGAGGAACAGGGATTTTGTGAGATTGAGGTAAAGAAAGATTTAGCCGGACATGACCGGGTAGTGAAAGGGACTTATCCCGGATATTATGAAACGGGAATGGAGGAACAGAATGTTTGATAAGTTGGAAGATTTATTACTGCGGTTTGAAGATGTATTAAATGAATTAAATGAACCCTCCGTAGTGAATGATCAGATACGTTTTCGCAGATTAATGAAAGAGCAGAATGATCTGCAACCCATTGTGGACGCTTATAAAGAATATAAGAAGTGTAAGGAAACGGTTGAGGAAAGCCTTCAGATGCTGGAGGAAGAGAATGATGAAGAGATGCGTGAGATGCTCAAAGAGGAGTTAAACGGAGCCAAGGAGCGTATCATTGAGTTAGAACGCACCATGAAGATTTTACTTCTTCCAAAGGATCCCAACGATGACAAGAATGTAATTGTGGAGATTCGTGCTGGTGCAGGTGGCGATGAGGCGGCGTTGTTTGCGGCAGAGATATATCGCATGTATGTGCATTATGCAGAGAGCCGCCGTTGGAAAGTAGAGATTATGGAGGCGGATGAGATTGGCATTGGCGGCATGAAGAGTGTGACTTTCCAGATTAATGGTCAGGGAGCTTATTCCGTTATGAAGTATGAGTCGGGTGTCCATCGGGTGCAGAGAGTTCCGGAGACGGAATCAGGGGGTCGGATTCATACCTCTACGATTACAGTAGCTGTGATGCCGGAGGCGGAGGAGGTAGACGTACAGATTGATGATAAAGACATCCGTATTGACGTTATGCGTGCTTCCGGAAATGGAGGTCAGTGCGTCAATACCACAGACTCCGCAGTGCGCCTGACCCATTATCCTACAGGAATTGTAGTGTACAGTCAGACAGAGAAATCTCAGCTTCAGAATAAGGCCAAGGCTTTTGCACTGCTCCGGGCAAAGCTTTATGATATTGAATGTCAGAAAGCCCATGATGCGGAGGCGGAAGCCAGACGGAGCCAGATTGGAACAGGAGATCGTTCTGAGAAGATTCGGACATATAATTTTCCTCAGGGCCGTGTGACGGACCATCGAATTGGCCTGACTCTTTATAAGCTGGATAAGATAATGAATGGAGATATTCAGGAGATTATAGATGCCTGTATTGCAGCCGACCAGGCGGCGAAGCTTTTGAAGATGAATGAGGAGTAGAATGTAACGGCTGTCAAAGGAGGACTACATGGCAGACGCACGCAGCCAGACCATAGACGCATTAAAGGGAATTGCCATTCTGATCGTTATGGCAGGGCATGTTTTAAGCTGGAACCACATGGAGGATGGCTATCTCTATGACGGGATCAAGGTGATTCAGATGCCGCTGTTTATTATGATCAGCGGTTATTTGTGTGGAATCGGAAGAAAGATAAAGGATTTGGCCGGATATGGGGCGGTTTTGAAAAAAAGAGCGCTGGCATATCTGGTCCCCTTTTTTTTCTGGATCGTGCTGCAACATCCTTTCCATCCTTTTGCGAGTATCTGGGAAACTCTTTTTGCCTTGGATAAAGGGTTGTGGTTTCTCATGACACTTTTTCTGCTCAACTTTATGGCCTATACAGCTCAACTTGTCAGTGCCGGGGTTAGACGCTATGAAAAGCAGGTGTTTTGGACTGTATATCTGGGACTTGGGGCTTTAGTGGCATTGGAGACTTTTCTTGGCTGGGAATTTTTAAGCCCCGGACTGACAAGGTTATATTTTCCTTTTTATCTGATAGGGTACGTGGCCGGACAATACAGGGAATTAATGGAAAAGGTGCCAAAAACGGTAAAAGGGGTCGCTTTTGCAGTGTCGGCAATTGGCCTGATTGCTTTAGTGGTTTTTTGTGATTTGCTGGATGTGGGAAGCCTTTTGTTGTTGGGAAGGCAGCTTATTGCATCAACGCTGGGGTGTTACACAGTGATTTATCTGGCTGCCTTGTATAGAGACGGAAAGGGGAAACGCTTTCTTGCCTGGCTGGGAGGCTATACTTTGGAAATCTATGTACTGCATTTCCACTTTGCTACAATTTTAAATCAGGGAAAGTCTTATGAACTTTATTCCTGGGAGGGACTGCTCTTTGCATTGGCATCCTTTGCGGCCATGAGTCTGATTACAGCAGGAATCATTGCAGTGACAAAGAAGATTCCCCTGTTGGATTTTCTTTTGTATGGAAAGTTTCCAAAGAAAAAATAAGCAGATAACTTTTTGGAGGACGGTATGGGATTTACATCATTAAGTTTTTTATGCTTTTTACCAATTGTATATTTGGTATATTTGCTGGTACCTC
This sequence comes from uncultured Lachnoclostridium sp., assembly GCA_948330435.1. GTDB lineage: Bacteria > Bacillota > Clostridia > Lachnospirales > Lachnospiraceae > Laedolimicola. The sequence continues at coordinate 35,918 of CAOJBY010000022.1, forward strand.
CTAAAGTGAGGATACATTGGCTTCTTTTAGCCAGCTATGGGTTCTGTATGAGCTTTGGAGTGAAGTATGCACTGATACTTCTGATTTCTACCGCAGGAACCTGGATAGGCGGAATTGCAATAGAAAAACTACAGAGGCGGGCAGCAGGCAGATGGACAGCAGGAGGTGTAATCATTCTTCATGTTCTCCTTTTGTGCTTTTTCAAATATGATAAGAATAATTTGGTACTTCCCGTAGGTATTTCCTTTTATACCTTTCAGGCTATTGGATATCTGGCAGATATATATAGAGGAACGGTCTGTGCAGAACATAATTTTGTTCGCTTTGGGGTTTTCCAGGCTTTTTTCCCCAAGCTGGTTCAGGGACCTATTGAACGATCAGGCAGTCTTTTAGAGCAGATACGCAGACTGGAAGAAAAAAGGCTGCCGGACTTGCAGCATATGCGGGATGGCATTCTGCTTTTATTGTGGGGGCTGTTCCAAAAGCTGATGATAGCGGATCGGATTGCCATTCCGGTTAATGCAGTTTACAGGCAGTTTGGGGCGTTTGGCGGGGCGGAGATATTGCTGGCAACTTTTTTATATGCCTTTCAGATTTACTGTGATTTTGCCGGATATACAAATATGGCCCAGGGAATTGCAAAACTTTTTGGAATCGAACTGTTAGAAAACTTCAAACGGCCTTATCTGTCGGTTTCTGTCCGTGAATTTTGGCATAGGTGGCATATTTCTTTAAGCAGCTGGCTTCGTGATTATGTCTATATACCTTTGGGAGGAAATCGGAAAGGACATATACGAAAATATGTGAATATTATGCTTACCTTTCTTATCAGTGGAATCTGGCATGGGACGGGCTTTCATTTTCTTCTCTGGGGAGGCATGCATGGAGGAATGCAGATTCTGGAGAGAGGATGGGAAAAGACACCAAGGGCGTTCCGGTGGTTTCTGACTTTCTGCTTTATTGATGTTTCCTGGATGGTGTTTCGGGTGAACTCCCTGGGAGATTTAAAAGGGATGTTCTGGATTCTGATTATGGACTTCCGCTTTCGGGATCTGGCGGGGATGGAACTGGGAAGATTCGAGTGGATACTTCTGGCTTTGGGAATATTGCTGATTGTTGGAAAAGATATTCTTAATGAAAAAGGCATATGTCTGCGAAGATGGCTTAAGGAGAGAAGCTGGCCGGTACGCCTGCTGGCTTATACGGCATTGCTCTCGGGAATTGTAATATTTGGCGTATATGGGGGAGCCTATGATACCAGTAGATTTTTATACACGCAATTTTAAAGCATTCCGTTCGGGTGTGAAATTTATAGGAATGGGAGTCCTGGTGCTGATGCTGACCGGCTTTTTAGTTCATGGCTGCAATTATTTGCTTTTGGATGACAGCCAGAGTTATACACGGCTTACGATGCATGAGTTATATGAGACAGAAGCGAATATTGACACACTTTTTCTTGGAAGTTCTCACTGCTTTCGGGCTTATGACCCACAGCTCTTTACAGAATTGACAGGAAAAACATCTTTTAATCTGGGTTCCTCTGCACAAAATTATGATACTTCTTACTATCTGCTTCGGGAAGCGGCAAAAGAGCATGATATAAAGACTGTTTACCTGGATATGCACTATAAGTTTCTCTTTATTGGTAAGGAAAGCAGGGATTTGGTACAGGCCAATATTATTTCGGATTATATGCACCTGTCTTTTAATAAGCTGGAATTTTTACTTCAGACCTCAGAGAGCAGACAGCTTACCAACCGGATTTTTCCCTTTCGAAGAGAATGGAAAAAACTGGGGGATATTCCTTACCTGAAAGAGGTTTTTGAAAAAAAACAGACCAGGGCCTACAGAAACTATGAGCCGGTTATAGCGGAACAGGAATATTATGCCGGCAAAGGCTTTGTTTATTCTGAGCAGGAGTTGGATGCAGGGGCCATTACCTGGTGGGACAAATTCGGGCCGGTGGCAGAGGATATGGATAGCCATGAGACATATACCATCTCTTATATTGAAAAAATTGTGGAATTCTGCAGGGAGGAGAATATCCGGCTGATCTTTGTAACTGCCCCCAGCTTTGATCAATATCTTGACGTGGTAGGCCCTTATGATATGGCTTATAATTATATAAAGGATATGGCAGATCACTATGAGGTTCTTTATTTGGATTTTAATTTGTGTAAAGAGGAATATCTGAACCTGAAAGAAGACAGCTTCATGGATGTAGATCATCTAAATGGGAAAGGGGCAGGAGAACTGACAACATTGCTGGCACGGATGGATTCCGGCTGGGTGGACATTGACGAATATTTCAACCCATGTTATGATGAAAAAAGTGCTGACAGGTAGGATATCTCGGAACTTTAAATGGGAGGAATGAGAGTGAAGATAATGGCAAACCGTATGGATCGGGGATTTTTCCGATACCAGAAAGAATTTGAAGATAAAGCTCTTGAGGTTTTACGCTCAGGCTGGTATGTGCTGGGAAATGAAGTGAAAAGCTTTGAGGAAGAATTTGCGGCTTATACGGGCGGGCGTTATTGTGTTGGGCTGGCAAGTGGACTGGATGCTCTGTGGATTGCTTTTCGGGTTCTTGGAATCGGACCGGGAGATGAAGTGATTGTTCAGGGCAATACATACATTGCCAGCGTTATGGGAATTACCATCAATGGGGCAAAGCCTGTTTTTGTAGAGCCGGACGAATATTACAATATAGATACAGAGAAGATTGAGGCGAAAATTACAGAGCATACAAAAGCAATTTTGGTAGTGCATCTCTATGGTCAGGCATCCAGGATAGACAAAATTGTGGAACTTACGAAGAAATATAATCTGAAACTGGTGGAGGATTGTGCACAGTCTCACGGAGCCCTCTTCCATGGACAGATGACAGGGACTTTTGGGGACGTGGGTTGCTTTTCTTTTTATCCATCCAAGAATATTGGTGCTTTCGGAGATGGAGGGGCTGTTGTGGTAAAGGATGAAAAGCTGGCGGAGGACTTTCGGATTTTCCGGAATTATGGAAGTGAGAAACGCTATTACAATAAACTTGTAGGAGCAAATTCTCGCCTGGATGAACTACAGGCAGGACTGTTACGGGTACGTTTGCACCATGTGTCAGAGTGTGAGAAAGAGCGATGTCAAATCGCATCAAGATATCTGAATGAAATTCAGAATCCGAAACTTATACTTCCAAAAGTGCGGGAGGGTGCAACGGCTGTATGGCATCAGTTTGTAATACGCACTTCCCTGCGGGATGAACTGATTTCCTACTTGAATGAGAGAGAGATAGGAACAATCATTCATTATCCTGTTCCTCCCCACTTGTCAGAGGCATATGCAAGTCTGGGATTTCAAAAGGGTGCATTTCCTGTCACAGAGCAGTATGCAGATCAGGTTTTGTCTATTCCAATGTATAATGGGATGACACAAGAGGAGCAGACCTATGTGATTGAAGCCTTGAATCGTTTTTAGGGTATATGGTGTGTTGCATTTGGAGGAGGAGCAATGAATATTAAAGACCAGTATAAAATTCTGGAGTTTGATGATCTGGGAGATGAACGGGGCAACCTGGTAGTAGTAGAGGGGGAGCAGGATATTCCCTTTGAGATTAAACGTGTATTTTACATTTATGGTTCAGACAGTGAGGTAGTACGGGGGCAGCATGCAAACCGGAATTCGGAGTTTGTGCTGATTAATGTAAGCGGTACCAGCAAGGTACGGGTGGACAATGGATTTGAAGAAGAGATTATTGAACTGAATCGTCCCCGGATGGGACTCTATCTTCCAACTATGCTATGGAAAGATATGTATGACTTCAGTGAAGATTCCGTGCTTTTGGTTCTTGCAAATACCCACTACGATGGGGCAGAGTACATTCGCAGCTATGATGAATATGTAAAAGAGGTAGGAGGCATCCGAACTAGATGAGCAAGCTGTCAATTATTGTTCCTGTATATTGGAATTCTGATACCCTGATGCTTCTCTATGAAGATATGAGGGAAAAGATTCTCCATAAGCTGGGGGATTATGAAATTGTATTTGTGGATGATGGGTCCGGGGATAATTCCTGGGAAATTATGAACCAGATCCGTGAAATGGATGAACACGTAAAGCTGGTAAAGCTGTCCAGGAATTTTGGAGAGCATGCGGCTATCCTGGCAGGCCTTTCTAATTGTACCGGGGATTGTGCCGTGACGAAACAGGCAGATCTTCAAGAAGATTCGGAACTGATCCTGGAGATGTACGAGAAGTGGAAAGAGGGGAATAAGGTGGTTCTGGCTGTTCGTGCTGACAGGGGCGAGGGACCGGTACAGAAGTTTTTTGCCAACCTCTACTATACGCTGATGCGTAAGCTGGTGATTAAGGACATGCCTAAGGGCGGTTTTGACTGTTATCTTCTTGATCGCCAGGTGATTCAGGTTTTGCTTATGCTGGACGAAAAGAATTCCGCTTTGACTTTGCAGGTGCTTTGGGTAGGATTCAAGAGTGAAAAGGTGTATTTCAACCGAAAGGCCAGAGAGATAGGGGAATCCCGATGGACTTTATCAAAAAAGATAAAGCTGGTACTGGACTCTATGATGAGTTTCTCCTATGCACCCGTTCGTTTTATGTCCGGAATGGGTGTTACCTTTGCGGCCATTGCAGTTATCTGGGCAATTGTTCTTGTAGTTCAACGTTTAAATGGTATAGAGGATGTGGCAGGCTGGACATCTATGATGGTGCTGATGCTTTTTGGCTTTGGAGCAATTATGGTTATGCTGGGGCTTTTGGGTGAGTATATCTGGCGAGCCCTGGATGCTTCACGAAACAGGCCTCCGTTTTTGGTAGACGAGACAAAAGGTTTTGATGATAAGGAATAGTTCCAGGGATAAAAGGAGTATGGTAAACAGGCCATACTCTTTTTTTGAGGCGGCAGTTCCAATATGCCGGTTTAAAATCCGGAAACTGAGATCCCGTCCTGTGGGAGTACCGTTGATTGCCAGAGCACCATAGGGATATAGATCTACCCGGCTGGTATCCTGAGAAGAGAAATGGATATAATTGTCTTTGTCCTGTAGGAGAGGCTCTATGGAGATAGTATATGCAGTTCTGCCAGAGGGAATAATGGGCTCAAATTGTACTTCAAAGAACAGATCATACCCCATTTTATTTCCATATAGCTTATCATTATAAAATATTTCTCCATGTTCGTCTGATAAGGTAAGATCATAGACAGAGGTATTATGTTCCCGATCGGAAGCTTCAAAGTACAGATCCAAAAGGTTGAAAGTTGTTTCTGCTTCGAAAGTCTGTGTCCAAATCTGTCCAGGTTCCATGGGCGGCCCCTCTTCTCCTACAGTTGCCATATGCTGGTTTACGACGAAATCCGTCATAATCTTCTCTTCCTGAGTATAGGAATGGAATTGTGCCAGCAGATAAGAACTATGCAGTAAAAAGCAGAACAGGATCCCTGTAAAGAAGACACTGGCAGAAGCTTTGCTCCTGAGGATGCGGAAAGAATTCAGTTGTGTAATACCTTCGGCGGCAATGGCATAAGAAAACAGCGTAAAAGGAATGCTGTAAAAAGGGCTTGCTTCCCACAACAAATGGAAAACCATACCTCCCAGGAGATTGAGGGCAAGGAGAAAAGAATAGTCAATTTTCTGCCGTATGAGGACTGCTACACAATAGATGCAGACTAAGAACAGTTGAAGAAAACGGAATATTTGTGCATAAGCCGCAAGATAACCGGATTTACTGCCCATAATATAGGTGTGAAGCCTGTTAAAATCTGTACACAGGGTATGCTCATAAGTAAAGGAGTCGGTTCCGTCCATCCAGCAGTTTAACTGCTTATTTAAAAGAAGCTGTAAATTTCCCTTAAGCCCGTTTTGGGCCAGACGTTCCTGAATTACGGAAACAGTACCTTTAAGCTTGGCTTCTTTTGTAGGGAGAGAGATCGTATAATTCAGATCATCCATATGAAAACTGCCGTCAGTTCCGTGAGTTCCAAGCATAATAAAGTGAGTTACAGGAAAAGCAGTGTCTGTTGTGTCAAAAGGTGCATAGTGACGGACAATCCCCTGCCAGGAGACGAAAGAAAGGATAACGGAGAGGGAAAATACGCACAGAGGGATCATGTGCTTTCGCAGTGTTCCCTTTTTATGAGAAACACTCCAATATAAGAAAATAGCAATATACGCAATCAAGGAGGTTGCCCGTATCTTGAATCCCGTGATACAGAAAAATCCCATAAATGCCGCTAAAAAGCATTGCTTTTTTACAGAAGATGCAGTACAGACGCAATGCCAGAGCCAGACTGCTCCACATGCAAACATCATAGAGGTGGTGGAGGTATAGTAATAAGGCGTCCATACATAGAGATAAGGAGAGACAGCACAAAAAAGCAGAAAGAAAACAGAGGCGGCCTTTCCTTTGTTTTTCTGAATAAACAGATAAATAAAAAGGACAGATAAATCCAGGAAAACGATATGAAAGAGCTGAATGGCTCTCATATACCAAATGGACGGAACACCTAAGGCTTTGAGAATACTCAAAAACCAGTAAGTGATAATGGTAAGCCCGTAATTGTTCGGAACCTGTGAAAAATAGGAATTGGAAATCACGGGAGAAATTCTGTGAGTATCCAGCATCTCAACAGCTTCATCCACAATCCAGAAAGCATCGTAGCGGACATTGGAGCACAGCAGCAGAACAAAGGCGATCTGTAGGGCAAGAATAAAAAAGCCCAGAACAAGAGCGGTATAATCTAAGAATCGGTCATGTCTGTTAAAAAGAAAACGATGTGCAAACAGGAGAGAGAGAAACAGTACAACTCCTGCAGATAATCCGGATATGGTATGAATCAGGGTGTAAAAATTTAAAAAAAGTAATAAAATTAAAGCGGCCCACAGGACAAGCTTATTCCAGAACGTTGATTTCATAGTTGCATCATTTCTCCAATTTGTTTATAATATACAAATATACCATTATAAATAGGACAATTCAAGTAACTGTCCGGCAGGAAATATAGAAAAGGGAGAGCCAGAGGGAATGGATGCAGTGTACCTGGTTATACCGGCATACAATGAGGAAGCGAATATAGAAAATGTAATTTCCAGTTGGTATCCAATTGTGGAGAAGATCGGTGGTGAAAGCCGTCTTGTGATTATTGATGATGGAAGCCGGGACAGGACATATGAGTTAATGCAAAAAGCTGTAAAAGATCGTCCTCTGTTTTTGCCTCTTACGAAAATGAATGAGGGACATGGGGCTACAGTCTTGTACGGATATCGGTATGCTTTGGAACACTGTCCGGATTATATTTTTCAGACGGATTCAGACGGACAGACGATTCCGGAGGAATTCTGGGACTTTTGGGAACAAAGAGGGCAATATGACATGCTGATTGGCCATCGCAATAAGAGGGAGGATGGTTTGTCACGCATTTTTGTTACGAGGGTTTTGGGAATTGTAATTCGTCTCTGTTTTCATGCCCGGGTGACGGATGCCAATACCCCTTTCCGTCTTATGAAGTCAGAGACGCTTAAAGAGCAGATCGGTTTGATTCCAAAGGGATTTAATTTGTCAAACGTTCTTATCTCTGTTATTTATGCCAAGAAGAAACTAAAAGTAAAATATATTCCAATTACTTTTCGGCCCAGGCAGGGAGGAACAAATTCCATTAATCTTAAGAAGATTTTTGGGATCGGACTTCAGGCAGTTCGGGATTTTCGGGAGATTAACAGAACACTGCAGAAAAATTGAAAGAATGAGAGAAGTGTATGGACAAGATTTCTATTGTTATTCCCTGCTACAATGAGCAGGAGGCTATTCCTATTTTTTATAGTGCCATTATTAAAATGGCAGAAGCCCTTCCGCAGGTGGGAATGGAGTTTTTGTTTGTCAATGATGGTTCGAAAGATGAAAGCCTTACGGAAATGAAAGAACTGGCGGCGAAAGATCAACGTGTAAAATATGTAAGTTTTTCACGGAATTTTGGTAAGGAAGCGGCCATGTATGCGGGATTAAGCTATGCCTCCGGAGATTATATGGCTATTATGGATGTGGATTTGCAGGATCCGCCGGAATTACTGCCGGAAATGTATCGTATTATTACTACAGAGGATTATGACTGTGTGGCTACCAGGCGTGTAACCCGTAAGGGTGAGCCTCCGATCAGATCCTTTTTCGCAAGACGTTTTTACCGATTGATGCACAAGCTTTCCAAAACGGATATTGTGGACGGGGCAAGGGATTACCGGTTGATGACCAGGCAGTTTACAGATGAACTTTTACGGCTTGGGGAATATAACCGTTTTTCCAAAGGATTATTTGGCTGGGTAGGCTTTCAGACAAAATGGCTGGAGTATGAAAACGTGGAGCGCAGTGCAGGAGAGACAAAATGGTCATTTTGGAAGCTTTTGCTCTACAGTATAGAAGGAATCGTGGGATTTACCACAGCCCCCCTGGTAATGGCTGCTTTTTTGGGGATTTTTTTCTGCATTCTGGCATTTTTTGCTATTTGCTTTATTATTGTCCGTACCATCCTTTATGGTGATCCGGTTTCCGGCTGGCCGTCTATGACCTGCATTATTGTATTTCTTGGGGGAATTCAGCTTTTTTGTATGGGAATTTTAGGAGAATATCTGGCAAAAACTTATATGGAGACAAAGCACAGGCCTATCTTTATCTGTAAAGAGACGAATATTGGTCAGTGATGGGAGGTAGTATGGTGCAGAATAAACTAAGGTCTGTGGTGGCAGTGCTGGCAATTCTGCTTTTGGCAATGCTGTTTTGGAATATTAGCCTTCAGAGAGAACTGGAAAGGTATAAGCCTCAGATAGAGGCTTATCTCCCGGATGACATTTATGTGGCGGTAGGAAGCACCATAGAGCTTTATAATAATCAGGTGGCCTGGACAGGGATTCGGGAGGGATATTCTTTTAACTGGGATTGTCCGGTGGGAGAGAATCTTGAGGATCGTTTTTTTGTTACAGGAAAGGCAGAGCAGATAGGGGATTATCCTTTAACTCTGACCATTTATGATTATAATGTAAATGAAATTATGACCCTTACCAGTACACTTCATGTGGTGGAGCAGGTATTGGAGAATGAGTATTCTATTATGAATATGGGTGACAGTCTGTCCGACGGCAGGGAGTGGTATCGTACCATTTTTTATCTGTCCGACGGACAGATTACGTTTACAGGAACCCGGGGCTGGACGAAATACAGTCATGAGGGCAGAAGCGGTTTTTCTGCGGAGGCTTATCTGAAGCCTATCGAATATTTTCTGGATGGTGTCAGTGAAGGAATTCAACCTTTTTATGATCCGGTCCAGGAAATGTTTGACTGGAACTATTATAAGCTCCACACGGGAAAAGATCCGGATGTGATTCAGATTTTTCTGGGGACAAATGGCTTAAAGGATGACCCTTCTGACACAATCGATGCAATTGCCCGGATGGTAAAAAATATCCGCAGATATGACAGGGAGATACCAATCTATCTGGTGAATACCATTTATTGGGCGGATCAGGAGAAGATCGGTACGATGATACGGCCGGATGGCACCGCTTTTCTGCAGGGAGAGTTTAAGAACCGGGCAGATAAGCGGATAATGGATTTGATGATAGCCATGGATAAGAAGTTTGGAGATATGGATGGGATAACACTGATACCCCTGGCATTGATGCACAACAGTCGGGACAACTTTAATGAGGGGGATGCTCTTCATCCGGGAGAAGCAGGAGATCAACAGTTTGCAGATGCCATGTACAGTGTATATTGCGGGACTTTTGAGGAGGAATAGATGATTAAGAAGGCCTATGGAGCCGCCATTACCTTTTTTGAAAAATATTTTTGGTTTTTGTTTGCTGCCGCCTGTCTGACACTGGCTTTTTATTGTTTTCGCTGTCTGGATGTGCAATATGTGGATTCCTGGGATGAGGCGAGACATGGTGTGAATGCCTATGAGATGATACAGAATGGAGATTATATCCGCCATACTTACAACTATGAGACGGATGACTGGAATTTAAAGCCCTCCATCAGCTATTGGGGAATTGTACTGGGCTTCCGTCTGTTTGGATACAGTGTGCTGGGGCTGCGGTTTACCTCGGCACTGGCTTATCTTCTGACGGGGATTGCCTGTGGCTTGTTTGCAAAGCATTATAGTAAGGAGGCTTCTATTCTGGTAATGGGATTTTTCTGTGCCAATACCCGACCTTTGTCTGCACATTTGGCCCGTTCCGGAGATGCAGATGCTCTGTATCTGCTGTTTTTTACACTTGCTATGCTGACGATGTTCCGGATTCGGGAGAATCACAAGAAGCTTTATATATGCGGATTTCTGTTCGCCCTTGCCTTTCTTACAAAAAGCTGGCATGCAGGTATGATTGGGGCAATTGGCGGCCTGTACCTGCTTTTGACAGGAGAATTATTTTCATTAAAGCTTAAAGAATGGGGGCTTTTTCTCCTTTCTATATTTGCCCCTCTTTTCGTATGGTTTGGGTGGAGATATACAAAGGATGGCTTTACGTTTCTTGATCAGATGATAAAGGTGGATCTTTTGGCCCGAACAGGCGGATCCAATTATGAAGGACATGAATTTCCTTTTTCTTTTTATTTTGATACGGTATTTGGACATGAAGCCTTTATCTATCGTTGGCTTTTACTAATTTGTATTTTGGGGATTGTTGCCGGATTGATAAGGATGTATCGAAAAAGGGCATGGAATCAGATAGTGGTGCAGGAATGCGTGGGGTATCTCCTGTGGTTTTTTGTTCCCTTTCTCGGATTTTCACTCATTCGAACGAAGCTGATTTGGTATTGCTACCCCTGTACAGTGCCATTGTTTCTTGGGGCGGCAATTTTTATTGGCTATGTGCTTAGGGATCAGGAATGGCAGAGTGAACTTATTGGAGCTGGCAGATGGATTACGGCCTTTATTTGTATATTCATGGTAGTTTATTATATGAGAAATACCTATCTGGAAGTGATCCGTGGGGCTCATGGAGACGGCTTCCAGCTATTTATTCAGGAAAGTGCCGATCGCAATGATATATATGCCGGGAGTAAGGCGTATATTATGGTGCCAACGGAGAATCCGGACAATCTGGGCGACTGGGATCAGAACATGTTGTTTTTGGCAGAGATCAGCGGTGACTTTCACTGTATGGATGGCGGAATAGAAGCTTTCAGGAACGAATCCAAAACTGCAGTGATCTATATGGATCGGCAACGGTTTATACAATATGCGGAAGAAACGGAAAGAGCAGAGATTTTATATCAGACAGAGGAATATGTACTTTTAGGGCAACCAGCAGAAAGATGAGCACCGCCTTTTAACGGGCAGAACGCTTCATCAATAAGGTGATTCCTCCGGCTAACAGAAGCAGACCCCCACAAAGGCACAGATAAAATTTCAAACTGAAATAGGTGGTGACCTTGTATTCGTAGACAGCGAATGCCAGGTCGCCTTTTTCTTCTGTCTGTCCTCCGATAGAGAGAGAACCGCCGGGATACAGATCGCAGTTGCCTGTATTATAAGAGAGGAATTCCAGGCTGTCTTCATTCTTGATGTATCCAGGTGAGATTTCCAGAGTATAAACAGTGGGACCATCTGGTACAATCGGATCCAGCACAAATTCATAGGGGGTATTTTTAACAACCAGGCCGGAGAGAAAACGATCATTGTCATATAAAACAGTTCCATCCTCATCCGTCAATTTTACCGTAAAGGCAGATTGGTTGAACTCTCCAACAGGATTGATGGCATGAATAGAGATGCGGTTAAAAAGCTGATTGGCAGTAAAGGTCTGTACATAGGCCTGGTCGTAATCTTTCACATAGCCATGGGAACTTCCGGCATACTGATATTGATTTACACAGTATATTTGTTCCTCAATAGGAGTATCTACCAGTTGCTTTTTTCCCATAATCAACAGAATTAAGAGGAGGAAAGAGGCAACTCCACAGATTTTCCATCCTTTTTGAAAGCTGAACTCTAAGCTGAAAGCGTCTGCTGTAGAAACAATACTGTCAGCAAGCAGCATAAGCCCCAAAAAAGTGAAACCGATACTGTAAAGAGGATTCGTTTCCCATAGGATATGAAAAGCCATACCGCCCAGAAATGTTAGTTGAACCAGATAAAGCCCCGGCTTTTTTTTCTCTTTACGAAAGGCGATAAGACCTAAAAGAGCAGAAAGTCCTATGGATAACATCTGAAAAGCCCGCAAAGCCTGACTGTAAATCTTAAAAAATCCACTTTTGCTGCCAAGCAGATAGCTGTAGGCCTTGCTGAAAGAAGCATAACTGTTTTCAGCCTCATAGTTATCGGTGCCGTCTACCCAGGTGTTAAGAAGCTTACGGCCAATAAGAGAGATAAGACCTGTGGGACCAGCCTCCTGAATACGCTCCAAAAGTACCTGCTTATCAGCTTCTATCTTTTCTTCTTTTGTCTCAAAGCCGGTGGTAAATAGTTCGTCTGTCTGATCAAAGGCACCATCCCACCGTGCTCCCATCATAACCCAGTGGATCATGGGAAATCCGGTATTCTTGTAATCAAAGGCTACATAATGGTTTATGGCAGTATTCCAAAAGCCTAGAGAAAGTCCTGCCGCAAGGAGAAAGGCAATTCCGGAGGTGAAATAGGTGCGTGTTACCTCCAAAAGTAAAAGAGAAAGGGAACTTTCGGGCTTGCGGGAAAATGTCTCCCGAAAGAAAGTTTTACATAAGATCAGAAGAGCGACTGCAATCATGGCAATCATGGCAGTGGCCCGAAGCTTGTAGCCAAGAATCAGAATCAGTCCAAGCAATCCGCCCAGAAGTGTGCGGCGGCGAAGCGTTCTGGCTTTGGAAAGCCGAAGATAGAGATAAAGAATTCCCATGAGACAGGGCATGGAAAGCGTGGCAGTGTAGAAATATCCCGCCCATACATAGGAAAGTGGACAGAGTACACAGATGAACAGATAAAACAGTCCCATGAGCTGCCCTTTTAATTCTTTGCAGATCAAATATCCAAGCCAGATAGATCCTGAGATACAGGCGATATTAATAAGCTGGACAGCAGGCATAAACAGAGAAACGGGAATCCCGCATTTGGAAAGAAAAAGTAAAAACCAGTAGGTTAGAATTGTAATAGGATAGTTGTTAGTGTAACGAGAAAAGTATCCGGCCTCGTAAGTGCCGGAGATTGTGTGTGTCCGCAGCATCTCCACAGCCATATCAAAAACTTTCAATGTGTCATAACGCAACACGGGATGGAACAGAAATAAAAAGGCAAGCTGTCCGATTACAAGAATTGCCATACAAAGGAAAGTCAACCGTCTTTGTTCCTGTTCGTTTCGCTTTTTCAGGAAACGGTAAATCAGCAGAAAGGAACCTGTGAGAAGAATGACTACAACTGTAATGATGAGAACCTTTACCGGAATCAAATCCAGATTTCGAAGCCAGACGGAATCCCAGCGGATAAAGGCCCAGGAACCAATATAAAGACTGAAAACGGCAAGTAAAAGTAATACAAGTGTATACATAAATCCTCCAATGAGCAATAAGAGTATGCATATAGGATATCTTAAAAAAGAAGAGTGGTCAAGAAAAAGGAAATTTTACCTTGTGAAATTTCAATTATTTGGTATAATAATTCCGATAGGTAAAAGCATAAAAGGAGTATACTATGGGAAAGTATTTTGGTACAGATGGCTTCCGTGGAGAAGCAAATGTGAAATTGACGGTAGAACATGCATTTAAAGTGGGAAGATACCTGGGATGGTATTATGGAAGAGACCACAAGGCAAAAGTTGTAATTGGCAAAGATACCAGAAGAAGCAGTTATATGTTTGAATATGCATTGGCAGCAGGACTTACGGCTTCCGGTGCGGACGCATATCTGCTGCATGTGACTACAACACCCAGTGTTTCCTATGTAGTACGTACCGAGGGCTTTGATTGCGGTATTATGATTTCTGCAAGTCACAATCCTTTCTATGATAATGGAATTAAGGTCATCAATGGCCTGGGACATAAGCTGGAGGCAGAGGTAGAGGCAAAGATTGAGTGCTATATTGATGGAGAGGTAGAAGAGCGTCCCCTGGCTACTGGTGAGAATATTGGAAGAACAATTGATTTTGCTGCAGGCCGGAACCGCTATCTGGGATATTTGATTTCCCTTCCAACCCGTTCTTTTAAGAATATGAGGGTGGGTCTGGACTGCTCCAACGGAAGTGCTTCAGCTATTGCCAAGAGTGTGTTTGATGCTCTGGGGGCAAAGACCTATGTGATCAACAATGATCCCGATGGCACGAATATCAATACAAATTGCGGCTCTACTCATATCGAGGCACTACAGGCCTTTGTAAAGGAACAGCATCTGGATGTGGGCTTCGCCTATGACGGGGATGCGGACAGATGTCTTGCAGTAGATGAGAATGGAGATGTGGTGGATGGCGACCGGATCTTGTATATCTGTGGTAAGTACATGATGGAGCAGGGTGCTTTGCGGGACAATACGATTGTAACTACCATTATGTCTAATCTGGGACTTTATAAGGCTTGTGACAAGATTGGCATGAAGTATGAAAAGACTGCCGTAGGTGACAAATATGTATATGAGAATATGACAACTAACGGATTTCAGCTTGGCGGCGAGCAGTCCGGACATATCATTTTCAGTAAGCATGCTACTACGGGGGATGGTATATTGACCTCTCTGAAAGTAATGGAGGTAATACTGGAGAAAAAGACAACTCTGGCCACCCTTGCTACGGAGGTGAAGATTTATCCCCAGCTTTTGCAGAACTTGAAAGTGGCAGATATGGACACTACCCTGAATCATCCGGATGTAGTGAAAGCCATTGCCGAGGTGGAGGAGAAACTGGGAAGCGAAGGAAGAGTTCTGGTGCGTAAGAGTGGGACAGAACCTCTCTTGCGGGTGATGGTGGAAGCCTTAACAGATGAACTTTGTGAGGAGCATGTTCTGCATATTATTAATGCAATGAAAGGGACCCTGTAAAAAGGTTCATATAAGGAATGGAGGAAAGGGTATGAAAAAGACAGCACTAGTAGTTATGGCAGCCGGAATCGGAAGCCGCTTTGGTGGCGGAATCAAGCAGTTGGAGCCTGTAGGGCCAAGTGGCGAGATTATCATGGACTATTCTATTCATGATGCTCTGGAAGCGGGCTTTAACAAGGTGGTTTTTATTATCCGCAAAGATCTGGAAAAAGACTTCAAGGAGATCATTGGCAACCGGATTGAAAAGCTTACAGAAGTGGAATACGCATTTCAGGAACTGGAGAACCTGCCAGGTGGTTTCAAAAATCCAGAGGGGCGTACCAAGCCCTGGGGAACAGGTCAGGCCGTATTGAGTTGCAGAGGTCTTTTAAATGAGCCTTTCGTGGTAATCAATGCAGACGATTATTACGGGAAAGAAGCCTTTGTAAAGGTTCATGATTACCTGGTAGAAGAACATCCGAATAATGGAATGTATGATTTCTGTATGGCGGGCTTTATTCTGGGCAACACTTTAAGCGATAACGGAGCAGTTACAAGGGGAATCTGTAAAGTAGAGAACGGATACCTGACGGATGTTGTGGAGACTTCAGGCATTGAGAAACTTCCGGAAGGAGGTGCGGCAGTTCCGGGAGAGGATGGGAAGATGGTTCCCGTTGATGCGGAAAGTTATGTATCTATGAACATGTGGGGGCTGACTCCAGAACTTTTGGATGAGATTGAGAAAGGATTTATTGAGTTCCTGGGTAATGTGAAGCCGGGAGATCTGAAAGCAGAGTATCTGCTTCCGGGAATTATTGACGGTCTGTTAAAGAAGCAGAAAGCAACTGTGAAAGTTCTTGAGACAAAGGACAAATGGTTTGGTGTTACCTACAAAGAGGATAAACAGTCTGTTGTAGATTCTTTCAGGAAATTGATTGCGGATGGCGTATATAAAGAGAAGCTTTTTGCATAATAGAAAAATGCTGTGCATGAACGAATGAGAAAAGAACAGGGAAAGGGGTGCCGCCAAACAAGTCGGCATCCCTTTTATCAGGCAGAACAAATTTGTTTTTCTGGAAAAACCAGGACATATGTGATACACTGTAAAGGTTATCAATGAAAACAACAGAAATTAAATAAGATAAAATGGAAACTAAGGCGATGAAAACAAGTACTCTTTTGAAAAGATTTGTTCCCTATTACAAAAAGTATACGGGAATCATGGTTATGGATCTCTTTTGTGCGGCCCTCACAACCATCTGTGAGATGGTGCTGCCCCTTATTTTGCGTCACATTACAAATGTGGGAATGCGTGACCTGTCTCTTCTTACGGTGAGAACCATTGTAAATATAGGTATACTATATTTTGCACTGCGTGTGGTGGATGGGCTGGCAAGCTACTATATGGCTTATACGGGCCATGTGATGGGAGCCGCTATAGAAACAGATATGCGGGAGGATGCTTTTGCTCATCTGCAGAAGCTTTCGGACAATTATTTTAATAATACCAAAGTGGGACAGATCATGTCCCGGATTACCAGCGATCTGTTTGATGTGACTGAGTTTGCTCACCATTGTCCGGAAGAGTTTTTTATTGCATTTTTGAAAGCCGCAGTATCCTTTGTGATTCTTGCCCGGATTAATCTCTTTCTGACATGTATCATTTTTGCATTGATTCCTATCATGGCGATTTCCTGTACCTACTTTAACCTTCAGGTACGTAAGGCTTTTAAACGTCAGCGTAATCATATTGGAGAACTCAATGCGAGGATTGAGGACAGCCTTCTGGGGAATAAGGTAGTGCGGGCTTTTGCCAATGAGGATGTAGAACTTGAAAAGTTCAATCGGGATAATCATGAATTTTTGAAAATAAAACGTCAGACTTATAAGTATATGGCGGCGTTTCAAAATACAATCCGTATGTTTGACGGGCTGATGTATGTGGTGGTTATTGTGGCTGGTGGCATTTTTATGATAAGAGGTTTTATTGAGCCGGCGGATTTGGTGGCATATACCTTATATGTAACAACGTTATTGGCAACCATTCGGCGTATTATTGAATTTGCGGAGCAATTTCAGAGAGGCATGACAGGCATCGAGCGGTTTATGGAACTGATGGATGCCAGTGTGGATATTTTTGATGAAGAAGGGGCGGTTCCGCTTGAAAATGTAAAAGGAGAGATTACGTTCCGCCATGTGTCCTTTGAATATCCGGATGATCAGACACCTGTATTATCCGACATAGATCTTACCATTCATCCAGGGGAGAAAGTGGCTCTGGTGGGAGTCTCAGGAGGAGGAAAGACCACCCTCTGCAACCTTATACCCCGTTTTTACGATCCTACAGAGGGTGAGATTCTTCTGGACGGGCAGAATATCCGAATGATAACACTTGAAAGCTTGCGGAGCAGTGTAGGTGTGGTTCAGCAGGATGTATACCTTTTTTCTGGCAGCGTCTACGAAAATATTGCCTATGGACGGCCCGGGGCGAGTCGGGAGGAAGTGGTGGAGGCTGCAAAGCTTGCCGGTGCCCATGAATTTATCGAAGAGTTGAAAGACGGTTATGAAACCTATGTGGGAGAGCGTGGAGTGAAGCTTTCAGGAGGACAGAAGCAGAGAATCAGCATTGCCAGAGTTTTTTTGAAAGCACCTAAGGTACTCCTTCTTGATGAGGCTACAGCAGCATTAGATAATGAGAGCGAACACCTTGTATCTGAGTCTTTGGACAAGCTGGCGGCAGGGAGAACTACACTTACTATTGCCCACCGGCTGACTACCATTCATGGAGCAGATCGCATTCTGGTTCTTTCGGGAAACAGGATTGTGGAGGAAGGAAAACATGATACTTTGATGAAACAGAAAGGGGTTTATTATCAGTTATGGAAATCAATCTAAGGCGTCCGGAACTGGAAGACCGGGAACAGATCAACTATTATTTAAGTTATGGGAATACACGAAGCTGTGAGATGACCTTTGCCAATACCTATCTGTGGTCCAGACATTATGATACAGGATTCACAATTGTGGAGGACATGCTTGTATTTGGAAATATGACTGGTAATGTTTCATTTACGGTTCCGGTTGGGCCGGGAGAATTGAAAAAAGTATTGAATGTGCTGATGGCTTATTGTGAGGAAAAGGATGTTCCATTTCAGCTTCACAATGTAACAAAAGAAGATTTTGACAGGTTGGAGAAGATGTATCCCGGGATGTTTGATATTGCCTATGAACGGGATTATGCTGATTATGTATATGAGACGGAGAAGCTTGCAAAACTGTCCGGAAAAAAGTATCACAGCAAAAAGAACCACATTAATAAATTTAAAGCCCTTTACCCAAACTGGAGTTATGAACCAATTACGAAAGATAATATTGAGGAATGCTTTCAGATGGGCCTGCGTTGGAGGGAATTGAACGGCTGTGAGGAGGATGAAGAAAAGCATGCGGAGATTTGTGTCACACTGAATTTTCTGCGTCTGTTTGAAGAACTCGAAATGAGGGGCGGAGCTTTGCGGGTAGATGGAAAAATTGTGGCCTTTACCATAGGTGAGCCTGTGGGAAAAGATACACTGGTTGTGCATATAGAGAAAGCTTTTGCAGAGGTTCAGGGAGCATACACTATGATCAATCAGCAGTTTGCGGAACACGAAGGTGAAGACTTCACTTATCTTAACCGGGAGGAAGACATGGGAGAGGAAGGCCTCAGGCAGGCAAAAATGTCATATAAACCTGTATTTCTTATCGAAAAAGGGGTTGTAAGAAAGCAAGGTCTCCTGTAAGATAGTATGGAATTGCAGTAGTTCAAAAGAGGAGTCTATGATTATGAAAAAATGGGAAGAGAATATACGAAAAGTTGTTCCCTATACACCGGGGGAGCAGCCTAATGTATCAAATATGATAAAGCTGAATACCAATGAGAATCCATATCCTCCCTCGCCTTGTGTCCGGCAGGCCTTGGAGAAGATGAGTGAAGAGCAGTTTCGGCTTTATCCGGACCCTGCATCTTCCGTATTAGTGAATGCTCTGGCGGAGTGCTATCACAGGCCAGAGGAACAGTTTTTTGTGGGTGTTGGTTCGGACGATGTACTGGCCATGGCCTTTCAAACTTTTTTTAACTCAGATAAGCCAATTCTGTTTCCTGACATTACCTACTCCTTTTATCCGGTGTGGGCAGATCTCTTTCGGATTCCTTATAAATGCCCACTTCTGGATTCCGAGTTTCGGATTGTGAAAGAGGATTATTTAAAGGAGAACGGGGGAATTATTTTTCCGAATCCCAATGCACCTACAGGACTTTATATGGAACTTAGTGAGGTAGAGGAAATCATTCGGAATAACCCGAATGTAATTGTCATAGTAGATGAAGCCTATGTTGATTTTGCGGGCCGATCTGCTATGGAACTGGTGGATTGGTATGAGAATCTTCTGGTAATTCAGACCTTTTCCAAATCTCGTTCTATGGCTGGAATGCGAATTGGTTTTGCGGTGGGAAATCCGGTTCTGATTAAATACTTAAATGATGTAAAGTATTCTTTTAATTCTTATACTATGAGCCAGGCGGCTCTCATTCTGGGGACGGCGGCAGTGAAAGACAAAGATTACTTTAAGGACACCTGTAGAAAGATTGTGGCAACCAGAGAAAGAGTAAAAAAAGAACTGGCAGCTCTGGGATTTCATTTTCCGGATTCAGGAGCGAATTTTATCTTTGCGGCACATGAGACATGCCCGGCTGAGGAACTGTTTGAGGCATTGAAGAAGCAGCAGATCTATGTACGCTATTTTGATGCACCCAGGATCTGTGATTACCTTCGGATTACAGTAGGAACAGATGAACAGATGGATGCATTACTGACGTTTTTAAGAGAATACATTGGTGAGAAAGGATAAGTAAATTATGACAGAGACATTGGTGCAGTGGTTTGTGGAAAACCTGGGAGGAAGTGCGGCCAAGGAACTAATTATTTTTATTATTTCCATGATACCCATTCTGGAATTGAGAGGCGGCCTTTTGGCGGCAGGACCGGCATTCCTGGATGTGGAGATGTGGAGGGCGATTCCCATATGTATTGTTGGAAATCTGATTCCGGTTCCTTTTATACTGCTGTTTATTACGGCGATTTTCAATTGGTTGAAAAAGACAAAACTCTTTCGCCCTATGGTGGAAAAGCTGGAAAAGCGGGCCGTGAATAAAAAGGATCAGATAGAGAAATATGAGTTTTGGGGACTGCTGCTTTTTGTAGGAATTCCCCTGCCCGGAACAGGAGCCTGGACGGGGTCGCTGATTGCGTCCCTTCTGGGAATTAAATTTAAAAAGGCGTTCCCGGCAGTTGTTTTGGGTGTTCTGTTGGCTGCATTTATTATGACCATATTATCATATACCATCCTAGGTTCAATTTTTGGTTAAAAAGGAGAGGTGAAGGCTGTGGAGTGGCCGAAAAAGAAATTATACTTTATTTATAATCCTCATGCCGGGAAGGAACATATTAAGGGAAAGCTATATGGGATCCTTCAGGTAATGGCAGATGCAGGGTATGAGTTGACGGTATATCCTACCAGAGGGGTACAGGATGCAGTAGAACAAATTGTGCAGATGCCGGGGGACTACGATTTGGTAGTTTGCAGTGGAGGGGACGGAACTTTAGATGAAGTAGTTTCAGGTATGATGAAGCGGGAACAGAAGCTTCCGATTGGTTATATCCCTGCCGGTACATGTAATGATTTTGCACGTTCTTTAAAGCTTCCTGCTAATATGGCAGAGGCGGCTCAGATTGCGGTTCAGGGACAGAACTTTCCTTGTGATGTAGGATCCTTTAACGATAAGAATTTTATTTATATTGCAGGCTTTGGTATTTTTACAGATGTATCCTATTCTACAAAACAAGAGGTAAAGAATGTTCTGGGACAGATGGCCTATATTCTGGAGGGTATGAAAAGCATCTACAATGTAAAGTCCTATCAGTTGAAAGTGACTAGTGAGGAAATGTCTTTTGAAGGAGACTTCCTCTTTGGCATGGTAACCAACTCAAAGTCTGTAGGAGGATTTAAAGGCATCGTGGGTAAGGATGTAGTCTTTGATGACGGTGTGTATGAAGTAACCTTTATTCGGAGACCAAAGAATGCAATAGAACTTCAGGAGATTCTGACAGCCCTTTTGGTGAAAGAGATAGACAGCAAGTATATGTACTCTTTCCGTAGTGCCAGGATTGAAGTAGAAGCAGAGGAACCGATTCCCTGGACTTTAGATGGGGAATATGGAGGGGAACATGTCCATGTGGTAATTTCCAACAATCCCAGGGCGGTGGAAATTCGCATTACAGAAGAATGCAGAAAGAGCATAAGCAGTATTAGATGAGCTGTAAGGTTCAAAAATATGTTGCAAGAAAATATAGAAATCATATATAATAGACAAGTATGAAAAAGAAAAGGGAGGTAATGTTTTATGTTAGTATCAGCAGCAGAGATGCTTAAGAAAGCGAAAGCAGGTCATTATGCGGTAGGTCAGTTCAACATTAATAATCTGGAGTGGACAAAGGCAGTGCTTTTGACAGCCCAGGAAAATAATTCTCCTGTTATTCTTGGGGTATCCGAGGGTGCAGGAAAGTATATGGGCGGTTACAAGACAGTAGTTGGCATGGTAAATGGAATGATGGAGGAACTGAACATTACGGTTCCGGTTGCATTGCATCTGGATCATGGCAGCTACGATCATTGTTATAAATGTATTGAAGCAGGATTTTCTTCCATTATGTTTGATGGTTCTCACTATCCCATTGAGGAGAATATTGAGAAGACTAAAGAACTGGTAAAGGTTTGTGCAGAGAAAGGACTTTCTCTGGAGGCCGAGGTTGGTTCTATCGGCGGTGAAGAAGATGGCGTTATTGGCATGGGAGAGTGTGCGGATCCCAAGGAGTGTAAGGCAATTGCGGATCTGGGTATTGACTTTCTGGCAGCAGGTATTGGAAACATTCACGGAAAATATCCGGAGAATTGGGCGGGCTTAAGCTTTGAAACACTGGATGCCATTCAGCAGCTTACAGGCGAGATGCCTCTGGTACTCCATGGAGGAACAGGAATACCCACAGATATGATTAAGAAAGCCATTGATCTGGGTGTATCCAAGATTAATGTAAATACAGAATGCCAGCTTTCTTTTGCTGTAGCTACCAGAAAGTACATTGAGGAAGGAAAGGATCAGCAGGGCAAGGGATATGACCCAAGAAAGCTTCTGGCTCCGGGATTTGAAGCGATTAAGGAAACTGTGAAAGAAAAGATGGAGATTTTTGGTTCTATTGGAAAGGCC
Source organism: uncultured Lachnoclostridium sp. (assembly GCA_948330435.1). Taxonomy (GTDB): domain Bacteria; phylum Bacillota; class Clostridia; order Lachnospirales; family Lachnospiraceae; genus Laedolimicola. Next base: position 58,192 of record CAOJBY010000022.1, read on the forward strand.
TAAGGAAAATGGAATTTCAGGGGCGGGTGCGGTAGGAATGGCAGAGAAGACAAACATATCCAGGATATTTGGAGAAAATGTATTTAATGATACGGTGATGCAGGAGCGTTTGCCGAAAAAGATTTACCGGGAACTTAAAGAGACGATTCAAGAAGGCAAAGAACTGGATTTGGCGGTAGCGGATGTGGTGGCTCATGAGATGAAAGAGTGGGCTATTGAACAGGGAGCAACCCATTATTCCCATTGGTTTCAGCCTCTGACAGGAGCCACGGCGGAAAAGCATGATGCGTTTCTTTCGGCACCCAAAATCGACGGGAAGGTTCTTATGGAATTCTCGGGAAAAGAACTGGTAAAGGGAGAGCCAGATGCCTCTTCTTTCCCTTCTGGAGGATTGAGGGCGACCTTTGAAGCCAGAGGTTATACAGCCTGGGACTGCACCTCTCCTGCTTTTGTAAAAAAGGATGCGGATGGATCCAGAGCAATATTGTATATTCCTACGGCATTTTGCTCTTACAAAGGGGAAGCACTGGATCAGAAGACTCCGCTGCTGCGTTCCATGGAGGCCATCAATAAGCAGGCTCTTCGGCTTTTGCGTCTTTTTGGAAATCATACATCCCGCAGAGTGACACCGTCGGTGGGAGCAGAGCAGGAATATTTTCTGGTGGATCGGGAGAAATATTTAAAGCGTAAGGATCTGGTATTTACCGGACGAACTCTGTTTGGAGCTATGCCGCCGAAAGGGCAGGAACTGGATGATCACTATTTTGGAGTTATTCGGGAACGGATTGCAGATTTTATGGAGGATGTGAACCGGGAACTGTGGAAGCTTGGGGTATCCGCAAAGACACAGCACAATGAGGTAGCACCAGGGCAGCATGAACTTGCACCCATCTATGCAGAATGTAATGTGGCAGTGGATCATAATCAGTTGGTTATGGAGACGCTGAAAAAAATTGCTTATCAACATGGACTGCAGTGTCTGTTGCATGAAAAGCCTTTTGCTGGTGTAAATGGTTCCGGAAAGCATAACAACTGGTCTCTGACTACGGATGACGGAATTAATCTTTTAGATCCAGGGAAAACACCTCATGAAAATATTCAGTTTTTGATGATTCTCACATGTGTTTTAAAAGCTGTAGACACTCATGGAGCTCTTCTTCGGGAATCAGCTGCAGATGTAGGTAATGATCACCGGTTGGGGGCCAGTGAGGCACCGCCGGCTATTATATCTGTCTATCTGGGAGAGCAGTTGGAGGATGTGCTTTCCCAACTTATCAGTACGGGTGAGGCTACCCATAGCCTGCGAGGAGGACATCTCCACACAGGTGTCCGCACACTTCCTGATTTTGCAAAGGATGCTACGGATCGGAATCGTACATCACCATTTGCTTTTACGGGTAATAAGTTCGAGTTTCGTATGGTAGGTTCCAGAGATTCTATCGCAGCACCCAATGTAGTGCTCAATACCATTGTGGCTGAGGCATTTTCAGAAGCATGTGATTATCTGGAACAGGCAAAGGACTTTGATATGGCAGTCCATGATCTGATTAAAAAATATGCGTCCGATCACCAGCGGATTGTCTTTAATGGGAATGGATATTCAGAAGAGTGGGTGGAGGAGGCCGGACGGCGGGGACTGCCCAATATTAAAACTATGGTAGATTCTATCCCGATTCTGACAGAGGAGAAGACTGTAGATCTGTTTGAGAAGTTTGGGGTATTTACCCAAGCGGAACTGGAGTCCAGGGCAGAGATTCAATATGAGACTTATGCCAAGGCGATTAACATTGAATCCAGATCTATGATCGATATTGCGAGTAAGCATATTATTCCGTCGGTTCTGCAGTATACTACGGCTCTTGCAACCTCCATTAATCAGATTCGGGAAGCTTGTGGAGAGGCAAATATCAGTGTTCAGATTGACTTGCTCAAAGAGTGTTCTTCCCTACTGGCAGCCACAAAAGCAGCCCTGCGAAAGCTGACAGAGGTAACGGATGCTTCTGTAGAAAGGAAAGAGGGTAGAAGCCGGGCCGTCTATTTTCAGGATGTAGTGGTACCTGCTATGGAAGCTTTACGTCAGCCGGTAGATAAGCTGGAAATGCTGGTGGCTAAAGATATGTGGCCAATGCCGTCTTATGGAGACTTACTGTTTGAGGTATAAAAAAGACAGCGGTGTTATAGTGGAAGACTATAAACCGCTGTCTTTTTATAATTGTTTTTAATATTTATCCGGGCCGGGTTTACTCTCGGTTTTGGCCTCTTCTTTCTCGTCTTTTTCAGGCTCATCGTCCTCAAACTCCAGAGCGGCACTATGATTGGTAACCATGGCACATCTGCCGTCAAAGAAAGCATCCTCGTCAATGACAAGAGAACGTGCCGTAATATTGCCGGACAATTTACCGGTAGAGAGAAGTTCCAGCTTTCCGGAAGCAGCTACATCACCTACTACTTTACCGGAAAGGATTACATTCTGGGCTTTGATGTTTCCTTTGATCTGGCCTTCGGTACCCAGAATCAGATTTCCTTTACAGTCGCAGTTTCCAGTGAGGGTTCCGTCGATTCGGATAGCCTCCGGTGCGGTAATATCACCTTTGAAGACTGCACCGGGACCAATGATGGTGCCGATCTTAGCAGTTTGATTCTCTACCGTTGAGGCAGTGGTTGCAGGTTTGCTTTTTCCTAACATAATTAAATCCTCCTTAACTTGGTTATGTTATTTATCCTTTGGCATCGATTATAGAGAGTGGATCGATGGGTTCATCATTCAGGAGAACCTGATAATCCAATTGGCAGTCATCAGATGTAATAGTCAGTAAAGTGTCACCGGCTTGTACCTGAACACCCTGTTCCACATTTACTTCAGCATCCTGATGAAGCAGATAACGAGTCTTATACCCGCTTTCATGTTCTATCTCAACAATATGAGCATAAGGATCATCTGACCAAACGGCAGTCACAGTGCCATTTCCGGCTGCCACAATATGGCCTCCCGCATAGGTACTGATGGAGATGTAAGGTTGTTCCTCGGAATAAGAAGCTTTTTGGATGCCGACTCCATCGGATGGATAAAGGTTGGGAACAGAGGGATTGGAATCTTCCTTTTTTTCCTCCGAAGTTTCTTCGGAAAGGACAGGTACTTCCGGCTGCTGTCGCAGAGCCTCATTTTCTGCCGCAAGTGTTAATTTATCTTTTGTCAAGGTGTCCTTATCCGCCTCAAGCTGCCGGACCTGTTCTTTCTGAGTGGCCAGTTCCTGACGTAGAACCTGTAAGGAGCCATCTGCCATGGAAACCCGGTAGATGAGCCATCCCATCACAACACAGAGAAGAACTAACAAGATACTGCAAACCCGAAGCGTAAAAGCAGATACCTGAAACTGTTTACTTGTTCCATTGGTGTTGGAAACCATGAGAACGGAATAGATTTCTTTACGCTTATGTCTCTGGTCTTTCATGTATCAACCTCCTATCTCATCAAGTATAGCATAAAATGAGAGAAAAGAAAACTATTTATGATTCATGGCGGCTCTCTTTCGGAGAGTTGGGTCCAGGATCTTCTTACGAATTCTCAGGGACTTGGGAGTGATTTCCAGCAACTCGTCTGTATCAATAAATTCCAGACATTGTTCCAGGCTTAAAACTCTGGGAGGTGTCAGCTTCAAAGCTTCATCCGCACTGGAAGAACGGGTGTTGGTAAGTTTTTTCGTCTTGCAGACATTCAACTCAATATCCTCGGTTTTTCCGTTCTGACCAATGACCATACCGGCATATACTTTTTCCCCCGGCCCGATAAAGAGAGCACCGCGTTCCTGGGCATTGAAAAGACCATAAGTAATCGCTTCGCCTGCCTCGAAAGCAATGAGAGAACCCTGCTTACGGTACTGAATGTCGCCTTTATAGGGACCATAGCCCTCGAAAATTGTATTTAACACACCGGTTCCCTTGGTATCAGTCAAAAACTCTCCCCGATATCCAATAAGGCCCCGGGCCGGTATCAGGAATTCCAGTCTTGTAGAGCCGCTGCCATTGCTGTTCATATTTAACAGTTCGCCTTTACGTTCCCCAAGCTTTTGGATCACATTACCGGAATATTCATCATCCACATCAATATAAGCTCTCTCCATAGGTTCCAGCCGATGCCCTTTATCATCTGTGCGGTAAAGCACTTCAGCCTTGCTTACGGCGAATTCATAGCCCTCCCGGCGCATATTCTCTATTAAGACGGAGAGGTGGAGTTCACCGCGGCCGGAAACCTTGAAGCATTCGGTAGTCTCTGTTTCCTCTACTCTGAGACTTACATCTGTATTAAGTTCCCGGAACAGACGATCCCGAAGATGCCGGGAGGTTACATATTTCCCCTCTTTTCCAGCAAGAGGACTGTCATTTACCAGAAAATGCATGGCAATGGTAGGCTCGGATATTTTTTGGAAAGGAATGGGCTTGGGGTCCTCAGGAGAACACAGGGTATCACCAATATGAATATCTGCAATACCGGAGATGGCTACGATAGAGCCAATGCCAGCCTCCGTAACATCTACTTTGTTTAACCCGTCAAATTCGTACAGCCTACTTATTTTTACTTTTTTACACTGATCCGGATCATGGTGGTTCACCATTACCATTTCCTGATTCACACGGATAGAGCCATTGTCCACTCTTCCCACACCAATACGGCCCACATACTCATTGTAATCAATGGTACTGATAAGTACCTGGGTTCCTGCCTCCGGATCTCCTTGCGGTGCGGGGATAGAATTTATAATTGTTTCAAAAAGAGGTGTCATATCTTTTGGCTCATCCTCCAGATTCAAAAGGGCATAGCCGTCCCTGGCGGAAGCAAAGACAAAAGGACAGTCAAGCTGTGCATCAGAAGCGTCCAGATCCATCAAAAGCTCCAGTACTTCATCAATAACCTCCATGGGCCTTGCCTCCGGACGGTCAATCTTATTGATGCAGACAATCACCGGAAGTTCCAGTTCCAATGCCTTGCGAAGAACAAATTTCGTCTGGGGCATGGAGCCCTCGAAAGCATCAACCACCAGAATAACCCCATTTACCATTTTAAGAACACGTTCTACCTCGCCGCCAAAGTCCGCATGGCCGGGAGTGTCAATGATGTTGATTTTAATATCCTTGTAGGTAACGGCTGTGTTCTTGGAGAGGATGGTGATGCCCCGTTCCCGTTCAATGTCGCCGGAATCCATAACACGCTCTGCCACAGCCTGATTGGCACGGAATACACCGCTTTGTTTCAGAAGCTCATCCACTAGGGTTGTTTTTCCATGGTCTACATGAGCTATAATTGCAATATTTCGAATATCTTCTCTTTTCATAATCGCCTCGTTATTATTATCGTCCAATTTTTACATTAACTTATACAGTTTACCACATTTAACGAGGAATACAACAGGAAAATGGGCAGGGAAACAAAAAAATAAAAGAAAAAATAATTAAATTTCCAAAAAATGGTTCTAAAATACTTTTTCATATCATATATATGTAAAGATACCAAAATACAAGAAGAAGAAGGGAGAACTTGCGTTATGTCAGATAAGGTGATCGAGAACAACCAGGTGTCGGTAATTGGAGAAATTGTTTCGGAATTTACATTCAGTCATGAGGTCTTCGGAGAGGGCTTTTACATGATG
>CAOJBY010000023.1 GCA_948330435.1 uncultured Lachnoclostridium sp.
CTTCCCAGAATATACCCCAAGGGCAGCACAACCAGGAGGGTAATCACCGCCGACCAGTCCACAGGCACTTCATAATAGCTTACAATCCGTGTACTCTCATCCCAGTTCTGCCCGATATACCCCAAAAGATTATAGTAAGCCCACACCACCGGTCTCCAGAGAGGCGAGGACAGAAACCAGCTGAACAATCCCAGAAAAGAACCGGCCAGTCCCACCGCCAGGGGCAGAATCTGATTGACACTGAAAAGAGACAAAAGCATCTGAACCAGCAGAACCCCCAGACTCACAAAACCGCTCTGCAAAAGAAAGCACATAAGATGCCGCTGCGTCATTCCCCCCGCAAAGCCGTGAAGTCTTGCAAAGATAAGCATCATCACTAGCTCCGCTGCCACATAGCCGCCCACATATACGGCCCCAGTCAGAATCTTCATATCAAACAGACGCCCTTTTTGTTCCATCGTACACAGAAGCTTTAGCGTATTTCCCTTCAACTCCACATCGCAAAGACGGCTGGCAATCATGGCAATCATGTTCGGCATCAGCAAGGTATTGATAAGGCCAAGGCACATCAAAAGCCACTTCCAGTTCTCTTCATTCGACTCCATACGGGCACTTCGGATTGCCCAGCTTATCCAGAGAAAGGTGAACAGGAGAAACGCCGCCGGCACCAGAGCAATCTTTTTGCGGCGTACTTTCATCCACTCGGTTTTCCATTCACGCAGCATCAGAGACTTCCCCTCCTTCCCGTAAGGCTTAAGAAGATTTCCTCCAGGCTCTTTTGCTTTTCCTCCGCCCGGTACACACCGGCTCCGCCCTCCCAGAGCTTCCCGATAAGCCGGGCTGTCACATCATCCGCAAGCCGGGGTAGCTTAAGTGTCCCCTCCTCAATATTGCAGGAAATACCCTCTCTCTTTAAAATCTCCAAAGCTGCAGTCTGATTCATCACACACAGCCTTAGGCTCCCCCGGCTGTGCTCATGAAGCACCTCCAGCTTATCCTGGAAAATCAGGTGGCCGTGATCGATGATACCTACATAATCTACCATCTGATCTATTTCGCTTAAGAGGTGACTGGACACCAGGACGGTCATACCCATACGCTTTGGAAGTTCCCGGATTAGCTCTCGCATCTCCTGAATACCTGCCGGATCAAGCCCGTTCGTAGGCTCATCAAGGATTAATAACTCCGGTCTCCCAAGAAGAGCCTCCGCCAACCCCAAACGCTGCTTCATCCCCAGAGAATATTCTCTCACCCTTTTATTCTGCTGGGACTCCATACGGACCAGCTTCAGGACCTGATCAATCTCTTGCTCCGGTACATTTTTCAAAGTCCGTACAATCTCCAGATTCTCTTTTCCGGTCAGATGTCCGTAATAGGAGGGGGACTCAATCAGCGATCCGGTTTCCCTCAAAACCTCAATGCGGTTCTTCCGATTAACAGAAATCCCGTCTATCGTCACCTGTCCGGCACTTTTCCGAATCAGACCCAGAATCATTTTCAAGGTTGTGCTCTTTCCGGCTCCGTTCGGCCCCATGAAGCCATAGACATGAGCCCTTGGCACTTTTAAGTCTACATCCTTAACCACCTCCTTATCACCATACTGTTTTGTCAGACCTTTTGTCTCTACGATATAATCCATCTTTCTCCTCCTATCCAAAGCTGCTACCGGGCGGTACGAAAGTGTAAAGTCACTTGTAACTTTACCGTCCATCAGAAAAAGCATACACCATCTGCCTTACATGGCGATGACGTATGCCTTACGTTTACCTTAATTTTTTATTAAACAAAAGCCTTTTCCCTCTTTTTGTTCTATAATGAAAGCAGAAAATATTTATGACCAACAAGCAATGTATTGCAATAAAATTTCAGGGAGGCTATATCCATGAACCACATTTACGAATGCCGAATCCTGCTGGTAGATGACAACGACCAGCTTCTCTCCATGCTGACCCATATGCTAAACAAGGAGGGCTTCACCAATCTAGAAACCGCCTCCTGCTGCCGGGAAGTCAGGGAACTTCTTTCCAGGGACTTCCCGGACCTTATCATCCTGGACGTGATGCTTCCTGATGGAAACGGTTTTTCCCTGTTTCAGGAAATCCGTGCACAAGCGGACATCCCCATCCTTTTTCTCTCAGCCCGGGATGAAGATAGCGACCGCCTGCTGGGGTTGGGGCTGGGTGCCGATGATTATCTGACCAAACCCTTTCTGCCCAGAGAACTTATCTTAAGAATCCGTTCCATTATCCGCAGAGCCTATCTGTCCGGCCGTTCCCTTACAACGGAATCCCAAACACTTACCTTAGGGGAACGTACGGTTCATTTTGATCAGGGCATCGTCACATGGACCTCCGGGGAAGTCTCACTGACTGCCAAGGAACTGCTTATTTTAAAAAAGCTTTACGAAAACCGCAGCAAGATCGTCACTTTCGACGCACTCTGTGACGCCGTATGGGGCGACGGCTACTATACTTACGAAAATACCCTGATGGTCCACATCCGCCGCTTACGTGAAAAGCTGGAGGAAGATCCGTCTCATCCCAAATGGCTTCTAACTTCCAGGGGAATAGGCTACCGGCTGGCATAGAAGAACTATAAATAGAAAGGACTACCCTATGAAAGATCTGCTCAAAATATACCGGCGATACATTCTCACCGCCGCATCTATCAGTATACTAATCATTGTCTTCAATCTGTTACTTCTGTTCTTTTTTTTGCTAAGCCAATTCGAATACAAGGTAGCCGCAGATTATCAGGTCTCCCGGGTAGACATTTTGTCGGAGAAGCTGAACCTGGAAAACGGACAATACATTCTGACGGAGGATGCAAAAAAGCAGATCGACGAGGACTATGCTTTCGCAATGCTAATCGACCAGGACGGGCAGGTTGTCTGGAGCCGGAATCTCCCTGATGACATTCCTCTGTCCTATTCCCTTACCCAGGTAGCCTCCTTTACACGGTGGTACTTAAAAGACTATCCCGTAAAGGTTCACACACGACCGGACGGTCTCTTTGTGGCCGCCACAGAACGTCATTCCATGTGGAAATATACCATAGAATTCAAAGAAACCTTTTTAAATGCCTTTCCATTCTATCTGACTTTGGTTCTCCTTTGCAATCTGCTGCTGATTTTTCTCTTTGCCATCCTTTTTGGACGGCGTTTTTACAGAGCACTGAAACCTCTGGTAGACGGCATCGAGCAGCTTACGGAAAACGAACCCCTCACACTGCCGGAACAGGGCATTGTAGGCGATCTCGCCGGAAAGCTCAATCAGGCTTCCGCTATTCTTCTTTTTCAAAAAAAGGCTCTGGAAAAACGGGATAACGCAAGAACCAACTGGATTGCCGGCGTATCCCATGATATCCGTACCCCCCTGTCATTGATTATGGGCCTGAGCGACAGCCTTTCCGAGAGCCCCCATTTGGATATACAGGAACAAAAAGAAGCTGTCTCCATTCGTGAAAACAGCCTGCTTATTAAAAATCTTATTTCGGATCTGAATCTGACCTCCCGTCTGGAGTATGATTCTTATCCTCTGCAGCTAAAGCCCTGCTCTCCTGCCGTTCTCCTTAGAAGTCTCACGGCTTCCTACCTGAACAACGATCTGAATGAGCGATGGTCTCTGGAACTCTCCTTGGATGCCGAACTGGAGGGACTGACTCTTAAGGGAGATCCCGATCTGCTCCTCCGGGCCTTTCGCAATCTGACGGACAACAGCATCCGGCACAATCCGGAGGGATGCCATATTCGGATTCAGGGCGGATTGCAGGGAGATTTCCTGCGGCTTACCTTTTCCGATACCGGATCCGGCATTCCAATCCGGGTAATCAAGGCTCTCTATCGCAGGGAGACATCCGAAAATTCTGCCTCCACTCCCCATGTAATGGGACTTCGTATTGTAAAACAGATTCTGGAAGTTCACAATGGCACGGTGGAATTTGAACTTCAAAAGGATGTCTGCCGTTCTGTGGTCCTGAAATTACCTGGGGATGTCACAAAATAAGACATCCCCACGATACACCTTAAATATTCCATTATGACGTAAGTTCCTGATACAGCTTTGCATGATCCTTGATGCACCACCACTTATTCCCCGAATTCGCCGTCACACAAATATAGGTTTTACCGTCAGCATCTGTACCAAAGCTTGCCGCACAGCTTCCCGACTCATCCACATAGCCCGTCTTTCCATAGACGGGAATCCCATTCGTCTCCTTGTCCTCAATACGCCGCACAAACCAGTTGGAAAGCTCAATCCCCTCCGGATGCTGCTCCGTGGAGGAGGTGGTGTAGATCCGGGTCGAAAACACTTCCCGGCACATCTCATTCTGAATGGCAGCCTCCATCATCACCGCCATATCATAGGCCGTCGTATAATGGTTTTCTTCATATATTCCAACGCAGTTTGTAAAATGCGAGGTCTCCGACAGACCCAGTTCCTCAAGCTTCTCATTCATCAACTCCACAAACGCTTCCTGAGAGCCTGCCACATAGACGGCCAGCCCCAGGGATGCATCCGCTCCGGAGGGCAGTATGGCTCCGTACATCAGATCCCGTATGGTGACTGTCTCATCCCTGCCAAAGCCCGCATTACTGCACTTATGTTGAAAGCTGTAGTCTGTGATATCTATGGTGATGGTAAATGTATCATCCCAATTCTCAACATGCTCCGCCGCAACCAGGGCGGTCAGCACCTTGGTCATAGATGCCGGAACCATCCGGCTAAAAGCATCCTTGGAAGCAAGAATCTCTCTGCTCTGTGTATCTGCAAAAATAACATAACTGCTGGTAATATCCTCCCCCAGCTGCCGCATATTCTCTGCCGCCTCATATTTTAATTGCTGTTGTATTCCTCCTCCACTGTCCGTTCCCTCCGGAGCATCTCCGTTTGTAACCTCCAAGCCCAAAGCCGGCTGGCTTCCCAGAAGAATTGCTCTTTCTGCTTCTTTATTAAATCTCTGCCCCGAGCCTACGAGAGCCATTTTATTGGGGTTTATTTTCCCCCATAATATTTTTATGATAAATAGCAGAAGAATTACCGTAACTGCCAGGATTCCTGTTTTAACAATCCGGCGTATCAACGCTCTTCTTCTTCTCCTGCGTCTTATTTCCTGTCTTCTTCTCATACGCCGCATCCGACGGCGTCTCTCATCCTCATCTTCTTCAAAAGGTTTTTCCACTTATTCACTCCTACTATTTTTTCGTATATTGCCAGGCTTAAGCTTATGAAAACTCCGGGCAGGAAAGATCAAAAAGAAGCCGGTAACAAATTCCCCCGGCTTCTTTTGTATTGTCTTATACACGTATGTCTATATGCTGCCCCAAATCCGATGGTACAACCGCTTCCAACATCTCTAAAAGCTCTGCACTTGTCTCTTCCACCTGGTCCATAACCTTGGCGGTCAGGGCATAGCCTACATTCATATGCAACTGGCTGTATGACATGGCTGATGATAATGCTGCAATATCCATAAAATTCACCCCTCTATGATACAAATCAGCCTTTATGGCTATCTCTGTATACCATCATAGCAAATTCTCATGAAAAAAGCAAGTGTCAACCTCTAGTCAATGGTAATCCCGGCTTTCTCCAGAATCTTCGGCACATTCTTCTCCGCACCGATCGCCATAATATGTACGCCGTCACAGAGACCCTCATCCTTGATCTTGGCAATCATCTCAGCAGCCATCTCAATACCCAGCTGTGTGGGAAGACCCTTAACGCCTTTTGCCTTACCCTCCGCCGCTGCAGCAGCCAGACGATCGATCATATCCTGAGGAACAGCAATCCCCGGTACGTTCTCATTCATATACTTGGCCATTCCTGCCGCTTTCAGAGGAATAATGCCGGCCATAATGTGAGTCTTAATATTCGCCTTGTCCACTTCATCCATAAAACGCTTGAAGCTTTCCAGGTCAAAGATACCCTGGGTCTGAATATAGAGGGCTCCGGCCTCTACTTTCTGACGAAGCTTATTAATCTGCAGGAATAGCGGCTCATAAACGGGTGTTACCGCAGCACCCTTATAGAATTCCGGTGCACCGCCCTCCAGTTCATTTCCGCCGCAGTCCGTTCCTGTGGCTTCCATTACAGACAGCATATGAAGAATTCCTACGGAATCCAAATCGTAAACCGGCTTAGACTGGCTGCAGTCACCGACAGTGGGATGATCCCCGGTCAACGCCAGCATCGTATCAATTCCAAAAGCCGCCGCAGAAAGCATGTCGCCCATAATTCCCATACGGCTGCGATCACGCCCCGTTACCTGAATAATCGGCTCCAGTCCGGCCTCTTTCAGCTTAATACAAAGCCCCAGAGAAGATGCTTTCAGACAGGCAGACTGCATATCGGTCACATTGACTCCGTGTACCTTACCCTTAAGAAGCTCTGCCGCTTCCATCTGTTCCTTAAAATCATACCCTTTCGGAGGAGCCATCTCAACGGTTACACCAAATTTTCCGCTTTCTAGTGCTTTCTCTAACATTCCCATTATTTGTTCCCCCTAATATTAATCGTTCTGGGATACGAAACTTTCTCATATCCTTTATCGTCACGTCTCTTAGCCAGCTTATCCAGCATGCCCAGAGATTCCAGACGCTTGTAAATCAGAATCCATGCACAGTCATTCTCCGGATTCACTTCGCACTTGCCATTCTTCTGTCCGCCGCAGGGACCATTTACCAGAGACTTTGCACATCTGGAAATGGGGCAGATACCTCCGGTGCTTCCCAGCATACAGTCTCCGCAAAGATGACAGGCCTCCTCAAAAAGACCAAATCTCACGGCCTCTCCTAAGAACATGGTATTGTTGGACGGATAAACCGGTGCCGTGGCATGGTTGGCTGCCACCTGTACACCATCGCCGCAGGACATGCAGACAACCGCATCCGGACCTGCCGCATTCAGTTTCTTCATGGCAGTCTTTACTCCCATGTTCATACAGCAGTAATCAGCCATCCCCGTAGCTACTACTGTCTTTCCCTTGGACTCCAGGTACGCTTTCAGTTCCCCAATCTCTTTCTCGCCGCCCGTGGCACAGGCCGTAGCACAGCTGCCGCAGCCAAGGATTGCGATCTTCTTCGCATCCCCGAGCATTGCCATCAATTCTTCAATGGGCTTTTTCTGTGTGATAATCATGGTATTCTCTCCTTATATCCCTTTCTGGTACAGGCATCCCCCGCTGACAAAAATAGCCCGCCTGCAAAGAGTTGTCTTCTCCCTTTCTATTGTAATACTTTCTGATAAGAAATCAAGTAGAAATTCGTGCTTTTTAACAATTTATATCATATTTAACAATTTTATAACATTTTATAACATTTCAACTCCAACATTATGAAGATGGGGCTGTCGGGAAATAAGACATCAGCCACTTCTGTATCCTGTCTTATTTCCCAACAGCCCCATCTCCATCCATTTCCATCCTCTTCTAAAAAAGTATCCCCAACCATCACTGATTGGAGATACTTCCATATCATTTATCTTATTTGCCGGACTTCTCGTAGTATTCACTGAACAGATCGTTCACTGCCTTATAAGTCTCGCCGGAGATAGACGGTAAGGATCCGCCCCATGCTTCCTCAGCCTGCTTATAGCCCTTTTCAATGGCATCCTGCATCTTCTGCATCTGCTCCGGATTGTCTCCTGCCAATGCGTAAGCAAAATCAAAAAGTCTCTGGGAGGTCTGCTTTACACCCCAGTATCCATCTTCTGAAATTGCCTGCTGTGCCTCTGCCTTTGTCTGAGCATCTACCGTAAAGTTTCCGCTTGCAATCTGACGCCAAAAATCATCACTGCCCGCCTGCAGGCCTGTGATTCCCTGCTTGTTGAACATCTGCATCATCATGTTCGTGAAACGTGTAGTCTGATTCTCCAAATCAGCTTTCAGGCTCTGTACCAGAGATGCACGCTCAGAATCACTCATCTTCTTCGTAACCTGAGAATCCTTGCTGAATTCTGCCCGGTCTGTATTGGGCTTTGCAGTCGCTGTCTTTGCAGTCTCCACTGCACCGTCCTGCTTATTGGCAACCTCTGCCGCCTTAACTGCATTATTCACATTTACAGGTGCATAACTGGAATTTGTCTGGACACTCTGATAGTAATTATCATCAATTCTCAATTCCCTTTCCCCCTTTCTTTTTGTAATTAGAAAAATCTCTCACGATCTTCTATGTTAAATATATCGGCGTAAACAACGAAAAAATAAGGCCTCTTCCAAAATCTGCACCTGTCTTAAGAATATTTTCCAAATTTCCCGGGAAATCCTGCCGTTTCATCTTTTTAGAAAAATCGTCTTCCTATAAAGTAGAGGATCACAACCGCCGCCACAACAAGAGCTTGCTTCAAAAATAACCGTTCTGCTTTCTGATCCCGTGCCTTCCGGCGTTCCTCGGCTTCCATCATGGCTCCCCATGGGCTGTAACGCTGCATCCGAAGAGTAATATTCTTACCCTCACGGCCCAGGGCAGACAGAAAATCTTTCCAATCCTCTTCCAGAAGACCTGCACCTTTTCGAAAGTCTTCTTCCAGCGTCCGCCCGGACAGCATCTGAAAAAAACCTGCCTCATTTGAATAAGCGACCTGTTCCTTATACGGGATATTTCCTCTCTTCTCCAAAAAGAGTCCATAAGCATAAGCCAGCCCCTCCTTTGCCGCTTTCTGAGGATCCCTTGTCTTTTCATAAATTCCGGTAGTATAATAGTAAGCCTCGTAAGCACCCTTTTGATTCAGATAATAATCCACCATCTGATTAATCAGGTTTTTCACAGGTGCTTCCATTGCCCCCGAGCGGCCTGTATCCGAGAGATAGACTTCTCCTTTTATGGTCGTAAGGGCGGCCAGATATCCGGCTGCCTCCTGATTTCCTTTTATACTTCCCATTCCCTCCAAAAGACGGATACTATTATTCAGGTGCCTGGCAAAGGCATCCGCCCGAACAAGTTCCTCACCGCTGAAGATTCTGACTTTTCCGGTTCTGCTCTTGTCCCCGCTTATGGCCTGGCTCCTCTGACTTATCTCTAATTCTCCTGATTTTCTCTGAGCAGCAAACTCCTCGCTGATCCGAACACTCCTTCCGCCGCAGGACTGATACACGCTTCCCTCCTCCCCGAAAGTCCTCCCCGCAGCATGAAAAGCAGAACTGGCGGCAGATGCAGAGACACCGTCTTTCATTCCGGATCTTCCTGCCTGGAAAAATCGTTCCGCTTCCTTTGGGGAAATATTTTCTCCCGTTTCCTGTTTATACAAACTATAGCGAATCTGCCCTATGGTTTCCCTCTGCTCCATCCGTTCTAACAATGTGAGCAGATTCTTTAGCCTGACCTCCAAAACAAGATTCAGCTTCTCAGAGAGCACCCCATTCAGCCGTTCCCTCTGAATAATCTGTTCCTGACCTGTGGTGTGAGTTAGGATTGCTTCCAATAAAGCAAGGTACAGCTTTGACAATTCCTCCAACTCTTTTGAAAGATTTCCGGAAAGTGTCGGAGACCAGTTTAAAAGTTCTTCCCAAAGTTCCTCTTCCATCTCCAGAATCCATTTGAGATTTGTCTCCATAAGAAGCTTCCCCTCCAGACCAAACCATTTGCTCTGAGGAGAAAGCTTCGACATATCTCGGGTCTCTCTTTCCGACTCTTTCTCTCCGGATTCCTGGCGTTCCTCTTCCAGTTTTTCTTTCGCTTCTTCCGCCTGCTTTGCCGCCTGCTCTACCAGTATCCGCCCGGCCTCCAGTTCCATCATTTTCCTGGCCATACGTCCGTCTGCTCCTGCGGGCATTGAAACCTCTTTGCTTCCCTGCCCCCCTGCTGTACCTGTGTTTGTACTCTTTACACTTATTTTCTCCATATTCACAGCCTCATATTTTCATAATCCATATACGGCATTCTTGTTCATGAAAGAAACCTCTTTTATATAATATCGGCTCAACCCTTTCTCAGTATAAGCCGGATAAAATGTCTCAGCACCTCATCACCCTCATACAGGGCAAACTGGAAAAAGGTCCCAGGAGTATATAGTCTCCTGAGACCTTTATCGTATTTACAATGAAATGCCTGATACTACCAGCTCGGTTTTAATACTTGCTGTTGTTATCGCCTGTATAGTAAGAACTGTAACTCTCATGAGAAGAAGTGGATGGTGCGGAAACAACAGGCTCAGAATCATAATCCATATCCATAGCAACTGCCGGCTCCTCCTCATAAGCAATAGACGTACTTGAGGCATCGGAACGAAGCTTGAAGCGTCTTACCTGACTCTTCAGCATCTCCGCCTGGCTGGACAGCTCCTCGCTTGCCGCCGCACTCTGCTCTGCCGTAGCGGAGTTGGTCTGTACCACGCTGGAGATCTGATCGATTCCCTGTGTTACCTCCTGAATGGCATTGGACTGCTCCGTGGTAGCCTGTGTAATCTTATCCACAACATCTACTGCAACCTTGGTGCTCTCCACAGTCATTACAAGAGCATTGGCCGTGCTGTCGGCAATCTTCGTACCATTCTCCACCGCATGGATGGATTCCTCAATCAAAGCTGTAGTATTCTTAGCGGCTTCTGCACTCTTGGAAGCCAGATTCCGTACCTCATCCGCCACAACTGCGAAGCCCTTGCCGGCACTTCCTGCCCGGGCTGCCTCAACAGCCGCATTCAGTGCAAGAATGTTGGTCTGGAATGCAATATCCTCAATGGTCTTAATAATCTTGCCAATCTCGTTGGAACTTTGGCTGATCTCGGACATCGCCGAAATCATATCCTGCATTCTCTGGTTGGAGATAGTCAGCTCCTCACCGGCTTTACCAACCTGCTCGCTGGCAATCTGAGAGTTCTGAGCCGTCTGCACCACTTTCTGAGAAATCTCATTGATGGACGCCGCAAGCTGCTGAATAGAACTTGCCTGCTCCGTTGCACCCTGAGACAGAGCCTGAGCACCGCTGGATACCTGATCGGATCCGCTTGCCACCTGATCGGAAGCCTCGTTGATGCGGCTCAGTGTTGTACTTAAATTGGAATTCATCTTACGGATAGAAGACAACAGGGGTGCAAAATCACCTACATAGTATTCTTCTGCCGTTGTGCGGACATTGAAATTGCCCTTTGCCATCTCAGCCATCAGACGGTTCAAATCTGTAATCATAGCGTCCAGTGCCTTAAAGGTTACCCTAAAACTGTCCACCAGAACGCCGATCTCATCCTTCCCCGTATAAGTCAGATCATTCTTAACAAGGCCCTTAGAGAGATTCTGAGCTGCCTCCTCCACCTCTGCGATAGGTCTTACGATGGAAGCCGTTACCTTAATGCAGATAACGAATGCAAGAATCACTGCCACCACCAGCAGGGCGACAACGATTATCATATCCTGATTCGTGGACTTCACACTTTCATCCAGTGTCTCGTCCTGAAGAACTGCCGTGGCATCATCAAGAACCATAGCCTGTGCAACCAGTGCATCCAGAGTCGGTGTGCACTCCTCCACCAGAATCCGCTCGGATTCTGTCATTCCAGTGGCATTGGAATTACCTGCTGCTGCCTCAGATCTCAGGCTCTCCTCTACTCTTCCGCCAATAGCAATCCACTGCTCCATCAGCGTGGAGTATGTATTGACCTCGCCTGCGTCCAGAATATTCATCGCTTTCAAATCCTCAATATCGGAACGAATGGATGTAATCAACTCATCTACACGCTTTGCATTGCTCTCCAAGGTTGCGTTGTCCTTTGAAATCGCCATATCACGCAAATACCGGGCCGCCGTGTTGGTGCTCATACGGCTGTTGCGTACCAGACTTCTGGCGGTCATGGCACCGTTCGAGAAATCATGCAAATTCTGGTTTGCAGCATTCAGCTTGGAAATCGCTGTCACGGAAATAATCACTGTCAATACCAGAACAATGGCATAGCTTACCAATAATCTGCTTCTGATTTTCAAGTTCTTTAACATGTCTTTCCCCTTCTTTTCCTCTTTATTGTGCAGTATTCAATACTCCACTTTATCATACTGCGAAATGCTTCAGTTGTCCACAGAAAACAAATATTTTTTTATCAATCTCTTCTCAAGGTAAAACGGCTTGTAAGCTCCTTGAGCATCTGAGACTGACTGGACAACTCCTCGCTTGCCGCCGCACTCTCCTGAGCCGTTGCGGAGTTGGTCTGTACAACGCTGGAGATCTGATCCATGCCCTGGGTGATCTCCTGAATGGAATTGGCCTGATTCTCGGCCGCCCGGGTAATCTTTTCCACCAGTTCCACCGCATTCTTGGTGCTCTCTACCGTAGACAACAGAGCCTCTGCCGTACTGCCGGCAATCCTTGTTCCATTGTCCACCGCCTGCATGGAGCCTTCGATCAGGTGGGTCGTATTCTGTGCCGCCTCTGCACTCTTGGAAGCCAGATTCCGCACCTCGTCCGCCACAACCGCAAAGCCTTTGCCGGCACTGCCTGCCCTTGCCGCCTCTACGGCTGCGTTCAGAGCCAGAATATTCGTCTGGAACGCAATGTCCTCGATGGTCTTGATAATCTTGCCGATCTCGCCGGAACGGTCGCTGATCTCGGACATGGCCGCAATCATCTCTTCCATCTTCTGGTTGGAAATCTGAAGATCCGATCCTGCGTTCTCCACCTGCTCGCTTGCCTTCTTTGCATTTTCGGAGGTCTGCTTTACCTGACTGGAAATATCATTGATGGAGGCTGCCAGCTGCTCCACCGCACTTGCCTGCTCCGTTGCACCCTGGGAAAGTCCCTGTGCACCGCTGGATACCTGATCGGAACCGCTTGCCACCTGATCGCTGGCATCATTGATCCGAAGGAGGGTATTGCTCAGATTCCGGTTCATCTCACGAATAGCTGACAATATGGGCTGAAAATCACCTATATAGAAATTCTCCGCTTTGGTACGGATGTCAAAGTTGCCTCTTGCCATCTCGCTCATCAGATAAGAAAGATCCTGAATCACAGAAGAAAGAACTTCACAGGTCTTGCGGAAGCTGTCTGCCAGAACACCAAGTTCATCTTTCGATTCATAGGTTATGGTATTCTCAATTTTACCGGTGGAAATAGCCTTTGCCGTCTCTTCCAGTTCATAGATGGGACGGGTCAGTCCCTTGATCAGGATAATCATAATACCAACTGCAATGGCAACAGCCAGCACCAACAGTGCCAGAAGGAACAGTGCCGCATTGTTGGTAGTTCTTGTGACCGAACTATTCATATCTTCAGCCGCCACATTGGCTTCTTTATAGATAGCCTCCGCAGCCGCAGAACTGTCGGCAAAAATCTTGGAAAAATCTCCCGTAAGGATCACCCGGGCTTCATCCCATTTTCCCTGGCCCATCAGTTCTAAGATCTCCCCGATGAGAGCCTGAGCTTCGCTGCTCTCGTTAAGCAGCGTCTGTACGGATCCTCCGGAGGAACCGGCAATCTCCTGAAGCGTATTAAGGCCTGCAACGACCTCCGTAGCACATGCATTGATCTGATCCTCATATTTCGCCAGATCCTCTTCTACCAGGGCAGCATTTAAACTTCCCCATACATTGTACATCTTCTCGGCAACGCTCATGCCCTCCGTAGCCGCCGTAAAGGGCCCCTGGTACATCTGATGCGATTTGTCGCCAATGGAACGCAATGCTGTTATGGAAAGCACCACTAAAATGATACTGATCAACAGAATCGTTCCAAAGGAAACGATCAGCTTTTGTGAAATCTTTAAATTCTTCATCTCTTACTCCATTCTTATATTATTTTCATTTTCTTCCTGTGAATCTGGCAGTTCAGTCTCAAAACTCTTTTTCCGCTTCAGCTTTTCTCTGATTCGGCTTCGTTTATCTGCAAAAAACTGCTTTAGCCTGGAATACCAGATTCTCCACAATCGAAGCAGGCAACAGGCCATATACAGCCATGAATGCTTTTTCAAAACGGGAAACAAGCCTTCCATGTATTCTCTAGGCGGAAACAAGGCTTCTCTCTCCCTGTTCATCCATTCCCTTTTTCTGTCTCTTTTGTAAAAATCCGCCACATCCTGTAGCAGGGGAAGAATCTTTCCGCTAAGCTGCCTGCCCTGTTCTCCTCTGGAGAGAATGTAAGCCTCCATAGCATTGTAGATCTCCATCTCGTCACTGATTCCGTTTTGAAACCAGATGTCTCCCAGCTTCGAAAGATACTCAGAAAATTCCAAAATCTTATACCGCTTCAGTACCTTGTCCACATAAGGCCAATTCAATTCTTCCTTATGCTGCTTCTCATACAGCCAAAAATCCAATACCGTCCGAACGGTGGCCCGGCCAAGGGCATACAGGTTTGCGGCTCTGCCTGCCATATAAATATAGGCTTCTTCCTTATCAAAGCATCTAAGATAACGATATCCCTTAACTTTGGAATACATGCGTACCGATGAGTCAAAATAACGCTCCAGCTTTTTGTTGACAAACTTTATTTTGTCGTAAAACATAACATAGACGCCCGGAATCTTATAATATAGAATTCCGTCATCCTCTCTGTTTTCCTGGGACTCATAGTCCATGCTCCGCATAAGTGTGTCAATACGGAGTAGATCCCCCGGAGAAACAAGGATGCGGATACAATCCATCTTCCGCATTTCTTTTTGAGGATATAGTTCTCTTAAGCCTGTTCCCTCCAGAATCAGAAAGTGTATCCGTCTGTGCTCTAACTGCCAGACCAGCACTTTCTCCGCACTCTGATAGCCGGGAACGTTCTTAAGCTCTCTCTGATAACTTTCATAAAAAAGAGTTTTGATTTCTTTCTCTGTCTCAGGACCCAATCCCAGCACACCCAGCCAACACAGATTCGCCACTTGATTGGTATCCGCCAGACGGTAAATCGTCCTCCAGGGCATCAGACTGCCTGACATAACAGGAACCTTTTTTTGATTCAGGACTGCCGATACCAGCAAAAGCAGATATCGACGCTCTTGCTGCAATACGTTCATCAAAGGATCCTCTCTTTTCTTTTATACGAAATAATCCATCATCAGCCCGAGAGCCATATAATTGCTCAGATTATAAGCACCTGATCTCGAAAATGTATTCATAAAATGATAGCTGTCTGTAGCCTGGCTTGCCTCTGCCTGCCGCATATTCTGCACAAGCTGAGCAGAGTTGGTCCGCATGGCTGCCGAACCTCTGTCAAAAGCCGCCTGGGCAATGCCGTTCCTTCCGGAAATAACATCCCGCACCAGATTCGGCTCTTTCCTCATGTTGGCCGCCAGAGTCTCCTTATCAAAGGAAAGGGTGCCGTCCTTATTCATTGTAATTCCGGCTTTCTCAAGGGACTGCTCTGAGCCAAGGCTTCTCACCATATTCCGAAGCTGCATATTCACTGCGGATCCCTTGTCTGTATTGCTTCCCAAGAATTCCACTGCTTTGTTATAGTTCTTTACCAGATCACTAACTGCAGATGCAAGCTTCTCATTATCCTGCTGAGCAGAGATAACCGCCTTGCCCTCGCTCTTAAGTGTGGCTCTCACTCTTCCCATATCCAGAGAAACTTCATTGGTAGAAGATACATAGTTCCGGCTTGTGCCATTCTGTGTCACGGAATAACTGGCATTCTGAGCAGCCTGGGCCGTCTGGCTTAAGTCCTCCGCAATTCCCGTATTCCCAGTTATCTGGAACGTATTGCCCTCAC
Source organism: uncultured Lachnoclostridium sp. (assembly GCA_948330435.1). Lineage (GTDB taxonomy): Bacteria > Bacillota > Clostridia > Lachnospirales > Lachnospiraceae > Laedolimicola. The sequence goes on from CAOJBY010000023.1 coordinate 15,620, forward strand.
CCGTGGCCTTGCCTGTGATTCGAAGAGATGCTTTGCCGTCTTTCACTTCAACACTGGCTTCAACGCCGTTCCCTGCACGATTAATCTGGCTGGCCGCCTCTTCTAACATCTCCTGGTTGGTTCGCAGTCCTCCCCCGTTCTTGCGGGCATCTACCTTAACCGACGCATATGACACGCCGCCTGATGCACTTTCGGATCGGATACTGAAATCCATACCAGTAGAAGCTCTGGAAAGAGCATCCACACCCTTGCTTTCATTCATCTGGGCTTTCGCCACCTGAGTTATATTCAATGCCAGTTCCTGTCCGGAACGAGTACCGCCAAACCGTTCCTGTGCCACCACAATCGACTCGTCAGAACTCCCAAGCTTCAAAGCATTCGCCGCACCCGAGGAATTCGACTCCCTCAGTGTATTTGCCGACTGCATCAAATCCGACATGGTGGTATTGTAGCTCTTCAAAAAATTCAAACTGGAATCCTTGTAGGAGCTATTAACACGCTGCACCGGAGAAACAGCCTGCCGATTTGAATGATAATTCTGCAATGCCTGCTGCAGCCGAAGCTGATTGATGGAAGATGTATAGTTCATGTAACTGGCCATTGAAGAACTGATCCTTCCAACTGACATATCCTTTGCCCCCTTCCTAAATCTATTCCTAAAATATGGAAATCATTTTCAATAGTTATCCATACTTCTGGATATTCTTATATTATATATCGGTTCTAAAGTAATATAAATAACTAAAATATAGAAAAATCATTATTTTTTTCTCTGTTCTTTTCCTCCCGAAGCTGGCGAACCCGGCGTTCCTCAAAAATATCCAGTGCCTTGGAACTGTAACCGGCATTTTTCTCATCGGAAACCAACATTCCCTCTACTAAGGTTAATACTCTTTTCCGCATAATATTCACCAACTCTACGGAATGGCTGCTGACAATCACCGTGATCCCCTGACGGTTTACCGAATCCAAAAGGTTCATCATATCCCAGGACATATCCGGATCTAAATTAGCCGTAGGCTCATCCGCCAAAAGAATCTCCGGCTCTGTCAAAAGGGCTCTGGCCAAAAGTACCCGGGCTTCCTCTCCCACGGACAGTTCCTGGGGATACCGTTTTGCCATATGAACCATACCCACTCTGCCCAAAGACTCCATAATCCGCCTTTTGCTCTCCCTATGGGCGTAACCGCAGGAACGCATCACCAGAAAAAGATTATCATACACATTCCTGTCTCTGAGGCACCGCATATCTGCCTGCATGATTCCAAATCTTCTTCGATAGAAAGGAATCTCCCTCTCCTTTAAAAGACTGATATCTTTCTCATTTACAAAAATCTTCCCCCCTGTCGCTTCCTCCTGCTTGCTGAGAAGCTTCAGAATGCTGGACTTTCCTACGCCGCTTTTTCCAATTAAAAATACAAACTCACCTTTTTCAATGCGAAAGGAAATCTCTTCCAACACCAACTCGTCCGACTCAAATATCTTTGTCACATGGTCAAACACAATCTGGGCCATGGTTTTCCCTCATTCTTTCCTGCTTTTCTAAAAATTTTACAATATATCACAAAAAAAAGAAAGGGCGAATTTTCAATCGTCCTTTCTTTTTCCGGAGAACCCTCAAGGCTGTTTATAAAATGAATCCTTTCCCGCCAGCTTTACGCTGATTACCCGATCCAATTCCACAGTCTTTTCCAGGCTTCTCCTGATATTTTCTCCTATCTCCCCGATCTTCTTTTCCTCAAAAGAAGCATCCGCAGAAGCTTTCCGCTTTCCTTCAAGCAGATTCAGTATCTCTGTCCGTTCCTGCCTGTATGCACATTCCAGAAGCAGGTATATCTTCTCCTTACTCTCGGTAAGCCGATCCAATTCCTCCTGACGCATTCCCAAAAGCATCTGGGCCGCCATTCTGTCATCTCTTGACAGGGTGTCCGCAATCTCTTTTGTCTGGCGATATACTTCATCCATTACCTGATACCGTCTGTGCATCTGTTTTAGAAGTTCTGTCCATAATTCCTGATCTGCCATTTTCTATGTTCCCTCAATTGTTAAGCGTTCTGCTTGCTTCCCGAAAGGCTTCTCTTAATTCCTCCACCAGTTCTTTCAGTTCCTGAATCACCTTTGGATTCCTGCCTGCACTAATCCGTGCCAGTTCATAGATAAAGAAATCATACATGATGCTCAGTTCCCGGCTGATAGCATAACTTCTGTCCAGGGTCGCTTTCAAATACTGCACGATCTCTCTGGAACGGTTTACGGACTGATCAAACAGCTCTGCATCCTTTACCTCTAATGCAAGTTCCGCCCTCGTAAGCCTTTTTACCAGCTCATCAAAGAGCAGAAGAAGCATCTCGCTGGCTGTCATGGTATTCACAGACTGAGTCTTATACTGCTGATAACCGTTTGCATTCATCTCTGCTTCACTTCTTATCCTTTCTTTGCTTCTTACCCAAAGACAATTCTCCTGTGGTCCGCTTCATCAGAAGCCCATTCCGCTTAAATAGCTGCTCTGGGAATTCATCTGGGAAATCAGCGTTTCTAACTGTGTAAACTGACTGATATAGCGATCCTGCTCGGACTTTAAGCGTTCTTTCAGATTCGCCAGAATCTTATCCACATCGTCAATCTCACTTTTAATGGAATTACTCAACACACTGGTAGGTGCATGAGTAGATCCAGCCTTCTCAATCAAAATTCCCTTGGTGGCCCCCATCGTATTCACATATTTATTCATCGTGTTTTTCAGATTAGAGGCAATGCCATCCGATCTGGTAAATGCTTCTTTAACCGCATCCGGATCCTGCTCCAGAGCTGCTTTGAACTTCGTCTCATCAAAGGAAAGCTTACCATTATCCTGCCAGCTGCTGGATACGGAAATTCCCATAGCCTCCATAGCCTGTTGATCCTTAGGTAAAATCGCCCACCGCAGATCGTCTGCCAGGCTTCTAAGCTCACTGGATCCGAAAAGTATTCCGGCCTTTGCTTTCTCCTCCCAGAGTTTAATCTCGCTCTCGCTCATTTCTTTCTTCTGATCGTCCGTCAGCGGGAAATAGTCACTGTCCGGACGAGTGCTCAGCTGAGAATTCACCAGTTCCAGAATCTCATTGTATTCTTTTACCATATCGGAGATGGCACTTACCATCTTCTCAGAACTTACATTGGTCTCGAAAGTTACGGCATCATCGGGATCCGTGCTTAACACGCCGTCCGTATAGCCGAATTCGCCTTTGGCTGTTACATTCAGTCCGTCAATGGAGAAGCTGTTGCTTCCCCGGGTCAGCTCTACCACTTCACTGGACCCGGCATACTTCACAGCTACGATGGCATCCTGCCCTTCTGTCACGGCATAACCGCCTGTTTCCCCTTCCTTGCCGAAGAGAAGCTCTGCACCGTCTCCCTCTAATTTCACATCTCCGGAAGCCCCGTCAACCGTGGACTCGATCACGAACTTATCCGCAGTGGACATGTAAGAAATCTTTACCCCGGCATCAGACTTATTGATCTTATCCATAATGGAAGAAATGGAATCCTTAGCGGTAAACGTAAAGTCCGTATCGTTTATTTTCATCGTATACGTCTTGTCGGCATCCATTCCCTCTGCACCCTTTAAGCCGGAATTTTGAATACCGGTATTCAGGTTCAGCCGGTTGGACTCTCCTGCAGTAATTCCCAGACCGCCGTGGGATGCCATAAGAGACTGACTGCCTCCTGTGATAGACAATGTGGAGGTTGTATCTTCTACAGAATTGCCATCCTCATCTTTCTGATTTGGCACTGTGGTCTTGAAAGAAAGCTTATTATTCTCATCCAGATCAACTTCCACCCGTCCCTTGCCAAAAGCGGCATCAAGACTCTTCTGCAGCTCTTCCTTTACATACTCAAGGCCGCCGTCCCCGTCTTTGGCATTATTGGCAATATCTGCAACTGACGGAAGTTCAATGGATTTGGAGGTTCCGTTGTAACTGAATGTCAGGCTCTTTCCTCCCAGACGCTGTGCAAGGGTCTGAGATTCTGACAATTCTGCCGGCTTTGTGGCAAGAGTTCCGCCCTTGGCTGCACTCTTAATCTCTATGCCTTTCTTTCCGTCTTTCTTTTCTGCATCATACAGGTCCTGATAGCCCATAGCCGCCATAGCAGAGCCACCGGTCAGCGTCACTTCATTTCCCTTGCTGGAAATGGTAAATCGACCTCCGGCAGTTCCTACCTCTACAAAATCGGCCAGCGTGCCTTTTTTGGAAGAACCTGTATAGCTTACTTCCACTTTGGCCATGGCCTCATTAATTGCCTTGGCGGCATCCTCAACATTTGCAAAAGGCTCTCCCGTTCCGTAAGGAATGGAAACACTGTAACTCTTATCTCCCACTTTAAAGGTAAGGTTCTTTCCCGCCAATGTACTGATATCCATCTCACCTGTGTTAACCGCACTTGTTGTCAGTTTCCGATCAGACACAGCACTACTGGACATCATCTGGGCATTCTTTGCCATCTGCTTTACGCCCAGAATCGTCACGTTGGCAGCCGCTGTCTTATTGGCTCCGCTTACGCCGATAAATTTGCTGTTCTTACCCACTACGCTGGTGCTGGCTGCTCCCCAGAAAGCATCGCTGAACAGATTGCTGCTGGAGGACATGGTAGATGTATACTTACTGGCAAAGGCAATCATCTTATCACTGATATTCCGATATGCTTCCTGCTGCCACTCCAGCTTTGTCTTCTTCTGCTCCTGCTTTGAGATCTTCGTCTGCGTTCCCGAAGTCATTCCCTCGATCAATTCATCTCTGTCCAAACCGCTGGCAAGCCCGCCGTAACCTCTTAAACTTGACATAGCACTGTTTGTGGATGCACTGAGACTGCTTATACTAGCCATATAAACCACTCCTTCTTCATTATTTTTCTCTTTGTTATCCCTCAATCCCGGGAAAATCACGTCTGTGATACTGTCTTAACCGAAATCTTATTTGACACAATTTCGAAATTACTCTGTACTTATTTATCGGCATATAGTATACTTTAGTTAATACTTGTTTTTATTTTTTCATATAACAGACATTATAGAACTTAGAGAAACGGAGGAATTTATTTTGGCTACAATCATTGCACTTACCAATCAAAAGGGCGGGGTCGGCAAGACTACTACCTCGAGTGCTTTGGCAGCCGGACTTACCAGAGAGGGCAAAAAAGTACTTGGCATCGATCTGGATCCCCAGGGCAACTTCGGATTCAGTCTCGGCCTTGATATCGAAGATTCCAAGACTATTTATGAGGTATTCAAATATCAGATCCCCATTGAGGAAGCCATTCAGCCTACGGATTATTGTGATCTTATCACATCCAATATTCTTCTGAGCAGTGCGGCACTGGAGTTTAATGAACCCGGCAGAGAACTCATGTTGAAAAGGCTCCTGATGCCCGTGGAGGATCGCTATGATTTCATTATTATTGACACACCGCCTGCCCTGAATATTCTGACAGTGAATGCCTATGCGGCAGCCGATTATCTGATTATTCCAATGGTGGCGGAGATCTTAAGTATCGTAGGGGTTGCCCAGATTAAGGAAACCATCAACTCTGTTCAGCAGTCCGTTAATCCCAATCTTCATGTTCTGGGAATTGTACTGACCAAGTTTAATAAGCGTACTATTTTGGCCCGGGAGGTTAAAGAGATGGCCGAGAATATAGCCGGGCAGATTCACAGCAGTGTATTTGAGACACAGATTCGTCCAAGCGTAACCGTTGCGGAAGCTCCGGCACATGGGGAAAGCATTTACGATTATTCTCCCCGATCCAATCCCTCCATAGATTATAAGGCTTTTGTTCGGGAGGTACTGTATAAGATCAGTCAGCAGGAGGTTCTACATGGCACGCAAAAGTAATAAGACCGCACACGTTTTGAACCTGCTTTCCGGGCAGGATACGAATGAGGAACCGGAAAAATCCGAAGAAGCGAAACCAGAGGCGGCTGTAGAGACTGCCAGGCCGGACACGGCTGCAGGGGCCGCTGGGACGGAGGCGGAAGCCGCACATGCTCCTGCCAAGCCACAGGCTACTCCTCCTGAGGTTCCGTCCAATATCTCTTTCATTGATAACGGGGCAAAAGAAGCCGACCCGATTGCGGAACGCATTCATGAAGAATTATTAAAGGAACTGGAACAGGAGACTTCCTCAGAAAAAGCAACAGTTCCGGAAGTTCCGGCAGTGGAAGAGCCTAAAACCGAGACTCCTGAAGCTCCGGCAGCAAAAGAACCTAAAGCCGAGGTTCCTGTTCCAGAAGAGGAACCGGCAGAAGAATCTATAGAGCTTTCTCCGGAACCCCCTGCAGAGCCGGAGCCTGATTATGTAATGCTGAATGTTATGCAGCGGGTTGTGGAGGACAAAATTATCTATTTTATGAAACAATTTGAGGTATGTACCTGTGACCGCTGTAAGGCTGATACAATTGCCCTGACTTTAAGCGGACTTCCGGCAAAATACCGAATTGTTGATAAGCATGCCGTGGATCCTCTGGTCAGCTACTATACCAGCAGACTGATCAGTCAGGTTACCGTGGAAGCCTTGAAAGCCTGTACACAGGTAAAAGAGAATCCACGCCATTAAGACAATGATTGCAAAGGAAAATCGGAGTATTTATATGGAACAGGAGACACACACTTTATTTAGCGAACCGGAAAGTTCTCCGGAGATACCGGTGCATTTCGCCAACCAGGCCTTTCAGTTTCAGGAACTGATGATGATGTACAATTGTGCCATTCGGGAAGTCCGTACCAAGCTGGAGGTCTTAAATGATGAGTTAAGCATCCGCCACAAACGTAATCCCATCAAGCACATTACCTCTCGTATCAAGCGACCCTTAAGCATCATTCAGAAGCTCAAGCGTTATGATGCTCCTTTTACCGTGGAGGCTATAGAAGAAAATCTGAATGACGTAGCCGGAATTCGTGTGATCTGTTCATTTATTGATGATATTTATGCGATTGCAGACATGCTTCTTAAGCAAGACGATATTACCCTTATCCGGCAAAAAGATTATATCCGGTCTCCGAAGCCCAATGGCTATCGCAGCTTGCATCTGATTCTTGAGATTCCCGTTTTCTTCTCCGAACAGAAGAAAAACATGCGGGTGGAAGTGCAGATTCGTACCATTGCCATGGATTTCTGGGCCAGCGTGGATCACCAGCTTAAGTACAAGCAGAATGTAGAGAATCCGGAGGCCGTCTCTGCCGAATTAAAGGAATGTGCGGACATTATCGCCCAGACGGATGCCCGAATGCTTGCCATTAAGAATCAGATCTATGCAAATGAATCTTTTCACCGTTCTCTCCAGGACAAGCTGGAAAAATTGGAAATGCCCTTTCATTTGTAAAAAAATATGGGTGCTGTCTTTATTTCCGGACAGCACCCATTTTAACATATCTGATTATCCAACCACCAAAATCTTCTCCAGTTCTTTCACATCCCCGGTCTTCACAACCTCCACCTGTTCCGGGGCCGACACCAGAACTGCCGTAGTAACATCATAACCGGCCGCCTGAATGGCATCCATATCGAATTCCAACAGACGCTCCCCGGCTTTTACCTTTGCACCGGATTCTTTCAGTGCATGAAAATGCTTCCCCTGAAGCTCCACCGTATTGATTCCCACATGGATCAGAATCTCTGTTCCGCTGTCGCTCACAAGGCCGATGGCATGCTTTGTGTCAAAGAACATAGCAATCTCTCCGTCAAATGGAGCTACCACCTCACCCTTTACAGGGACGATACCCACACCGGCTCCCAGGGCTCCGGAAGCAAAGGTTGCATCCCCGATCTCCGTATGGGGAATCACCCGGCCCTCTACCGGTGCGTAAACAGCATTTGCTTCTGTCTCAATCTGAACAGCCGGTGCTGCTTCTTCCGTTTTCGTCTCTGTCTTAGCCGCTTCCTCCGGATCCTTATATCCAAACACCCAGGTAAGAGCAAAAGCCACACATGCGGAAATGAGGAACATAATAATGTAGTTAATCGGATCATGCAGACACAACAGCAGTCCAAAGATACCTGTTACACCCGTACCCGTTGCTCCAAGTCCTACGATAGATGCATACAAAGCTCCACAAGCTCCACCTACCGCACCGCAGATAAAGGGCTTAAAGAACCGCAGGTTCACACCGAAGATTGCAGGCTCCGTAATACCCATAAAGCAAGACATTGCAGAGGGAACTGCCATGGACTTGGTTCTCTGATTCTTTGTCTTAAGGGCAACCGCCAGTGTGGCCGCACCCTGGGCAATATTGGCGGCGGATGCCAGAGGAAGCCAGTAGGTTACACCGTAAAGTCCAAGCTGCCCTACATCAATCACCGTATACATATGATGAACACCGGCAACAACGGTTGCGGAGTAAAGACCGCCCATCAGAAAGCTTCCAATTCCCATAGGCAGGGCAATCAGCTGCTGAACGCCCCCGATGATTCCGTTTTCAATCGTTACGAATACAGGTCCGATGATAGAATAGGTCAAATATCCCGTAGCAAACACACTTACCAGCGGCGTTACAAAAAGGTCAAACATGGCCGGAACAATCTTATGCAGCTTCTTTTCAATCATGCACATGACAAAGACGGCAATGATAACCGGAATCACATGACCCTGATACCCTACCAAATCCACCTCATAGAGACCGAACCATACCTTTTGTGTTCTTAAAACACCCTCCGTCGCCACGGTCCATGCATTCTGCAGATCCGGGTGAATCATCAGCATCCCAATAACCGCACCCAGATAGGGATTGCCCCCAAACACCTTGGCCGCACTGTAGGCAATCAAAATCGGCAGGAACACATAGGCCGTATTGGCAAAAAGATTGGCAAATACAAAAATGGAACCGGAAGTGTTAATATTCAGGAAACCGTTATTTACCATAAAATTCAGGGCTTCCATGATTCCCATCAGGAAACCGCTTGCCACAATGGCCGGAATAATGGGAACAAAGATGTCTCCCAGGGTCTTAATGGCCTGCTTGTAAAATGGCTGTTTGGCCGCCGCTGCCGCCTTGGCATCCTCCTTGCTGGCTGCGGTCAGACCGGATACTGCCAGAAACTCGTCATACACCTTGTTGACGGTCCCCGTTCCGAGGATGATCTGAAGCTGTCCGGAAGCACTGAACACTCCTTTCACGCCCTCAATCTCCTCCACCGCCTTGGCATCACATTTGGCATTGTCCGCAAGCACCAGACGAAGCCGGGTAGCACAATGAGCCGCAGAGATCAGATTTTCCTTTTTGCCAACTTTTTCGTAAATCTCTTCCGCTACTTTTCTGTAGTCCATAACGTTCTCCTCTCCTTAATTTAGGCCCTGTGGGCCGTTTTTATATTAACTGCACGGACTTCTAGCCTTGCATCCGCCCTGCAGCCAATTACTTTACCTTACTGTTCCTCAGAATGAAAATAATAGGTACCGTGGCAGCCTTCCCCATTTATCCGCACCCTGCAGAGGGGCGTCTCTGGATAAAACCGAGTGGAAAATACATCCGATCCCTCATTTAAAAATACTTCCACACTGGACATATCCAGGAGTATCCGCAGTTTTTCAAGCTTATCAAGCTCCCTGCCCCGAATCGTCCGGCCTGCACCTAAAAGGGAATCGGTAAATTCCATCCAAAAGAGCTTTTCCTCCTTTTTATAGCGAAGCCTTAATCCCTCTGCCAGAATTACTTCCAAATCCCGGCCCTCCGTCTTTAGCTCTATCTCACAGCAAAGCCCCAGATCTCCCTCAAAATCACCCTGTAAAGGCCTGGAACCATTCCACCATTTCGCCAGTTCTCTTACGGGATTCTGGCAGAGCACCCCGTTTTTAACAGACAGCTCTCTGGGAATGGTCATCATATGCTGCCAGCCGTCCTCCACCGTCCGGTTGGTGTAGAACTCCTCCACATCCGGCATACCCATCCAGGCAATCTGGATTCTCCGTCCGTCGTCCGTAAGAAAGGTCTGGGGTGCATAGAAATCAAAGCCTCCGTCCAACTCCCGAAAGTCTCCCGGCACCTTTTCCAGCCGAAAATCTCCCTCCAGAAAACAGGTTACACTCTGATAGACATTGGCATATTTAAGTCCCTCCGTCTCCACTCCCTGGGGAGAGATGCTCAGTACGGTCCGTCCATCCAGTTCATAGATATCGGGACATTCCCACATATATCCAAAGGCTTCTTCCGTCTCAAAGCGTTTCCGAAACTCCCAATGCCTTTTATCTTCGGAGGAAAAAAGCAGTACAATTCCTTTATCCTCCCCTGTTCTGGCACCCTGAACCATGTAGTAGGCATCCCCCTGTTTCCACACCTTGGGATCACGCACATGACAAGTCAGGTCCCGGGGATAATCCTTGTGATCCATCAAAACCTCTTTGGATGCTATCCTCCTGCCGTCCCGGCTTACTGCAAGCATAGTATAAGCTCTTCTGCCGGTATGAATAAAGTCATGGTCTCCTGTCTCTTTTACATTTCCCGTATAGTACAGGTACATGTCCCCATTCTCTACAAGTGCGGATCCTGAGTAAACCCCATGGCAGTCCTCCGGCTGATCCGCCGTCAAAGGTGCTCCCTCAAAATTCCAGTGAAGCAGATCCTGACTGGTGCAATGGCCCCAGAACTTTAATCCTCCCTTTGCCTGAAAAGGAGAAAACTGATAAAATGCATGGTAGGTTCCCTGATACTGGCAAAGACCATTGGGATCATTGAGCCATCCAAAGGGCGGTGCTATATGAAGCTTTGGCCGCCAACGGTCATTTTTCTTTTTTGCCTTATAGCGTTCCCGTTCCTCCCGAAGCAGTTGTTCCCATAAATGATGAAGTGCGTTCATAAAATATCTCCTCTTAATTTTCCGCTTTTTTGAATACGCATTCACAAAAGAACCGGTAAAAGGGACACCGGAAAATAAGACCAAAAACTTTTCTGATATCTTATTTCCTGACGTTCCCCAATCTAAAGCTGTCTCTCCGCTTTCTTTTAAAACTCAATCTGCCGCAGCCTTTTTCCGAAAAAGAGAGCTCTCTCTCGGAATCAGCTTTGCCCGCATAGGCCAGTCCTCCACATGAATATCCTCCGGATGCTCAATCTTATGAAGAAGCAGTTCCACTGCCTTCACCGCCATAGCTTCGTTAGGCTGTGACACACTGGAAAGCGGGGGATAGAGATATTCACACATATACGTGTTATCAAACCCCACCAATCCGGCTCTACCGGGAACCTCTATTCCCATCCCGTTAAGGATTCCCATCATCTGCAAGGCCCGCCTGTCATTATAAGCAAAAATCCCCGTTCCTTCCGGATGCTGTTCAAAATGTATCTTAAGTTCTTTTTCAATGGTTTTAGAATCCTTGGTATTTATTATCGTAAGCTTCTCCTGAAAATCCGAATCCCGTTCTTCTAGCAGCCTTACAAATCCACAATACTTCGCATCGTCCGTATTTCCAAAAAAGATGTAGTTCTCATAGCCCTCTTCATATAAATGACGCCCTACCTGAACACCGGCTTCCTGGTGATCCACATAGACAGAATCCACTCCCTTTGCCTGTCTGGTAATGACTACGGTGGGAATATTCAGATGCTGAATACGATTTTTCCACTCAGAAGCTCTCTCCTGGACCGGAACTACAATCAGGCCATCCACACGATAACGCTGTACCACCTCTAAATATTCCTGCTCGTGAGACAAATCATAATTTGTATTAAAAAGGATCAGGCTGTATCCGCTCTTCCTGGCCTCCTGCTCCAGATATTTTACCAGATCCGCAAAAAAGGCATTGGAAATATCCGTGAGTATCACGCCTATCAGATGGGTCTTGCTCCCAGCCAGGCTTTGAGCCATTACATTGGGCTGATATCCGTGTGCCTTTGCACAGGCCATTACACGCTCCCGAATCTCCAGATTCACCGCCTGATTTCCATTCAACACCCGGGAAACAGTAGGTTGGGAAACACCTGTCAGCCGGGCAATCTCTGTCATTGTAATCATTGCTCTTTCTCCTTGTGAATGCGTATTCACAAATGTTAATATTATAATACACAATAGAATATGCCCTGTCAATTATGCGATACTCACAAAATTGACAGGGCATATTTGTGCAGATTGCTAATGCACGATAAAAAATTCTATTGCTCTGTAACAGTCTCCATCTCTTTGGCCACCTGCTCTTCACAGGACCGCAATTCTTATACCCGGAAGCACCCGCCCCCGATAAATTCCCGCACCAGTGAATTATCCGGAATAAAGGAACTGTCCACACCCAGGAAATAATCCAGGAACTTGAGAAGCCGCTTGGCTTCCAGATATTCCGGCTCCTCCCGTCCGATTCCGAACAGCAAAGGCTCCGCATACTGCTTCAGCACCGCCAGTTCATAAATAAGGGCGGAATTAAACATGGCATCTGCTTCTTCCTGATAGGGGAAGATATTCTCATCCTCTCCCCGGCGTACAGACGGCCACATACCGATTGTCCGGGCCGCACCGGAACCCCGGGTCCGTGCATCCCTTACCATGCGGCGGATCAGGCGGCCGTCCGTGGTAGGAATCCGGTTATGTTCATCTACATTCAGCTGAGTCAGTGCACTGATATAGATCTTAAACTTACTTTCTCTTGGCAGGCTGTAGGAAAGCTTATCATTAAGACAGTGAATCCCCTCCAGCACAAGAATATCCTCATCACCCAGGGTCATATAATCCCCCAGGTACTCTTTCTTTCCAAGCTTAAAGTTAAAGCGGGGAATCTCCACCGTCTTACCGGAAAGAAGTTCGCTCATCTGCTTATTAAAAAGCTCCACGTCAACAGCACCTAAACACTCAAAGTTATAGTTGCCCTCCTCATCCTTAGGCGTCATTTCACGTTCCACAAAGTAATTGTCCACCGCAATGGGATGGGGCTTAAGTCCTGCCGCCTTAAGCTGAATGGAAAGCCGGTGAGAAAACGTAGTCTTTCCGGAGGAAGAGGGACCCGCAATCATAATAAACTTCCGGCTCTTATCTTCGGCAATCTGCCTGGCAATCTCCGCAATCTTACGCTCCTGCAAAGCCTCCTGGGCCATCACCAGATCCTGCATTCCCCCTCTGGAAATACAGTCATTCAGTTCGCCCACATTGGACACCTCCAGCATGTCTCCCCAGGATACGGACTCTTTCATCACCTGGAACACCTTGTGCTGGGGCTTAAAGGGCGGCACCGTATCCGGCTGCTTCTGTAAGGGGAACTGAATCACAAAGCCCGCATCATAGAGATAAAGCTCAAAAAACCTCAGATAGCTGGTATCCGGCACCATGTATCCATAGTAATAGTCCTCAAAATTCCCCAGCTTGTAGATATTCACCCTGGAAGCCCTGCGGTAGCGGAACAGCTTTTCCTTGTCATACATCTTATGCTTATGGAAGATAGCAAGAGCCTCGTCCGTGTTGACGTTTTGCTTTTCAATGGGCATTCTTCGCTCCACCAGTTCCAGCATTTTTTCTTTGATTTTCTCTAAAAGCTCCTCATTAAGAAGAAAATCTCCCTCCAGGGTACAATAATAACCGTTGCTTAAGGAGTACTGAACCTGAGCCCGGTGTATTCGATCATGCCCCACCACTTTATAGACGGCTTTCATCAAAAGCAGGGTCATACTCCGCCGATAGGTCTGCTGGCCGATAAAGGTGTCCGTAGTCAGAAAGCTCAGTTCACAATCGGAGGAAAGCTTTTTCCCCAGTTCCTGAAGCTTATGATTCACCGAAGCCAATACAATGTCATGCAGATATTCTTTCTGAAAATCCTTTGCAATGGTCTGATAAGAGGTTCCTTCCGGATACTCATATACTTTCCCGCCAATCGTTACCTTGTAATCCATTTTGCATCCTCCTTTAAAAGTTCCGTAATATCCTGCCGTACACTTTTATATAAATCAACTTCCAGCCGCAAACACCTGCGTCTGGAAATTGATTTGTGCATGTACAGGATATTACTGTTCCAGTTTTTAAAGTACGGTAAACGGCTGGCAAATCGCCTCCGTATATACCGTAATCTCCGAAAAATGCTTTTCCAGAAATTCTTTCATATCCTCAATAAAAATATGCTCAATCCCATAATGTCCCGCATCAATAATCGCCATTCCGCAATCATCCATATCAATTCCCGTATGGTGATCAATATCCCCCGTAATCAGCACATCCGCCCCCGACATAAGGGCCGGCTTCGCCATGCTTTTGCCTGCACCCGGAGACAGGGCGGCAATCCTTACTATCTTATTCAAATCCCCGAAAACCCTGACATTCGGAAGATGAAAACGCTCTTTCACAAGCTTTGCACATTCCTCCAAAGTCATAACCCCAGGCAGGCGTCCCACCCGGCCAATCCCCTCGCCGGCAAAGACCTCCTCCAACACAAAGGTATCCGTAAGCCCCAAAAAAGAAGCCGCAAGTTCCGCCATTCCCATCACATCATAATTCGTATGCATGGCATAATAAGAAACATTCCCCCGAATCAGGCGAATCAGCCGTTCTCCCACGTAATCGTCCGTGGTCACGGATTTGATGCTGCCAAAAATCATGGGGTGGTGGGTTAACAACAGATCCGTTTTGGCTTTCAGTGCTTTCTCAATCACTTCATCGGTGGCATCCAGAGCAATGTACACCGTCTTAACCTCCTGCTCCCGATCTCCTGCCAGCAGCCCCACATTGTCCCAGTCACAGGCGTAGATACGGGGATATCGCTCCTCTATTTTCTCAATCAGATTCTGACACCTTATCATCCGGCCCTTTCCCCTCCTTTTCCGAAGCATCCTCACCCTTGGAGGAAAGATTCGCTCTCTCTTTTCATTTTCCTGCAGTCTTCCAGTGCTTTTTGAATATGCCCTATGTTCCTTTTTGTAAACTCCGCCTGTGTGGCGGACATGTCCCTGCCATAAGATAAAACTCTTTCCAGAATCTGCTCCTCTGCCCGAAGATGCTTTTCTATATACTTTTCAAGCACCGGAAGGCTCTGCTGAATATCCAGCCGGCCATAGTGATACTCCTCAATCGTATAAGAGATATAAGGCCCCTGCACCGCTTTCATCATGGGATAATACTTTCCGGCATCAAAGACAATATCCTCACTTACGATCTGCCAGCCTTTCATATGAAGCCACTGCCGAAGATCCGTAATATCGGACTGGGGCTGTAGAACCAGTTCCTTTACGGAAGAGAGAATCTCATCATCTCTCCCCAGAATATTCTCCATCAAGAGACCGCCCATTCCGGACAAAAGCAGGGTATCCGTCTCTCCTGGCTTCAGTTTTTCCGTTCCATTGGAAAGCCGCAATTCTATGTATGCCGAAAGCCCTGCACTCTGCACATGTTCTCTGGCCCTCTGTAAGGGACCCGAACCAATGTCCATGGCAATGGCTGAAGGTATCCGCTTTTCCTCACACAAATAAATAGGAATATAGGCATGATCCGTCCCTATGTCTGCCAGGCGGTGCCCCTCCGTAACCATCCCGGCAACCCGTTCCATTCGTTTTGACAGCTTCATAGGCCTAATCCAGGTAGTCTTTCAGCTTCCTGCTGCGGCTGGGATGACGAAGCTTCCGAAGTGCCTTGGCCTCAATCTGCCGGATACGCTCCCTGGTTACATTGAATTCTTTTCCTACTTCCTCCAGGGTACGGGCTCGTCCATCATCCAATCCAAAACGCAGCCGCAATACTTTCTGCTCCCGTTCTGTCAAGGTACTAAGAACCTCCACCAGCTGCTCCTTTAACAGAGTAAATGCCGCCGCATCAGAGGGAACCGGAACATTGTCATCCTGAATAAAGTCACCTAAGTGGCTGTCCTCCTCCTCGCCAATGGGAGTCTCCAGGGATACGGGCTCCTGAGAGATCTTCAGAATCTCACGGACACGCTCCACCGGAAGCTTCATCTCTTCCGCAATCTCCTCTGGGGAGGGTTCTCTTCCAAGCTCCTGCAAAAGCTGGCGGGATACACGAATCAACTTGTTAATGGTCTCCACCATATGCACAGGGATACGAATCGTTCTGGCCTGGTCTGCAATTGCTCTTGTAATAGCCTGACGAATCCACCAGGTGGCATAGGTACTAAACTTGTAGCCCTTACGATAGTCAAACTTCTCTACAGCTTTAATAAGCCCCAGATTTCCCTCCTGAATCAGATCCAGGAAAAGCATTCCACGGCCTACATAACGCTTGGCAATGCTGACTACCAGACGAAGATTCGCCTCTGCCAGACGCTTCTTGGCCTCCTCATCTCCCAGCTCCATCCGCTTGGCCAGCTCAATCTCCTCCTCCGCACTTAAAAGGGGGACCTTGCCTATCTCCTTTAAATACATGCGGACAGGATCCTCAATACTCACACCATCCGGTACGGAAAGATCGATTTGCTCAACATCTACATCATCCTCCTCAGACAGAATGATGGCATCATCATCATCGTCATTGGTAATCCGGAGGACGTCAATATTATTGGCTTCCAGATATTCCAGAATCTTCTCAAAATGCTCTGCATCCAGTTCCATGTCTCCAAAGAAGTCATTGATCTCCTGATATTCCAGGACATTTTTTTTCTTCTTTGCCATAGACAGAAGCTCTTTTAACTTGTCCTCAAACTTTACAACGTTTTCTTCCATGTTGTTCCATCCTTCCATAACTTGTTAGTATTTTATCCCTAATCCAAAGAAATATGCAGTTTCTCTAATTGGCGTCTCCTCTGGACAATCTGCTGCATCCCCACCATATCTGTAGATTCCAATTGATTTGCCTTTTTGTCCAATGCACTTTTGCAGACCTTTTTTATTGTCATCTCAAGTGCTTTCTCCATCTCTTCTTTCGTCTCCACCTTAAGTTCTGCGTTGAATACTGCCGCCGCCCTCCGTTGCTCTTTAGAATCCGTAAAAGTTCCTACAATACGGGCCGGATTCAATTCTCCTTTCTCCTGCTGTTCATACAACATTGCTGCTATCTGACTGTAAAGGGGAATTGTAAAATCCTCTGGCCCCACATAACGACGAATCTCACGAAAACATACCGGATCCGAAATCATCCATGTAAGCAGCATCTTCTGAGAAGTGTCATTTCCATCTTCCTTCTCTTTTTTTCGAAACGACACATCTCTTGGCCTTTCCATCAATCGGACATCACCTAAGGTGAGCCCCATCTGATTTACTTTCTTCCGAAGTGTCTCGTAACCGATATGGTACTGCACCGAAAGAGTTTCTATATAATTATTTCGTTCCAATTCATCAGAAAAATTCAAAAGTTTTCTTGACATCTGGCCAAAAAATGCAGTCTTACCAGCCGGGTCCTTTAGATTATAATTTCGTTCCAGAACCTCTATTTCAAATAGGAAACTACTCTTAGCCGATTCTATTCGTTCCTGAAAGGCCTCTGTTCCAAGGGCTTTGATAAATTCATCTGGGTCCTTGTAAGGCTCCATACTGATTACCCGCACAGAAAGTCCGGCATCTTTCAGTATGGGAATAGCCCTGAGAGCCGCTTTGGTTCCCGCATCATCACTGTCATAGGTCAAAAGCACTTCCTGAGTATAACGTTTTAAAAGAACAGACTGCTGGGTGGTCAGGGCTGTTCCCAGGGACGCTACTGCCTGGCTAAAGCCTGCCTGATGAAGTGCAATCACATCCATATATCCCTCACAGATAATCATGTTGGGCTTCCTGGAACTTCTGGCAAAATTAAGTCCATAGAGGTTCCGGCTTTTATCAAAAATCTTTGTCTCGGGAGAATTCAGATACTTGGGCTTTCCATCCCCCATGACTCGTCCTCCAAAGCCAATCACCCGGTTATTGCTATCCATTATCGGAAACATCACCCGGTTCCAGAACTTATCATAAGCTCCCCGCCGTTCATCCATATTAATCAGACCTGATTCTTTCAAAAGTTCATCCGAATATCCCTCTTTCTTCAGGTATTTATAAAGCTGCCCGTTATGCTTACTGGAATAACCCAGCCCAAAATGGCGGATCGTATCATCCGATAATGCCCGCCCACGCAGATATGCATAGGCATCCTTTCCGCCCTCCTGCTTTAATTGGTAATAAAAAAAATTCGCCGCTTTTTTATGTATCTCCAGAAGACGACTTTTCAAATCCGCCTGATACTTTGCTTCCTCGGAATATTCCATCTCCGGCAGATCCACGCCGCAACGATCTGCCAGATGCCTGACTGCCTCGGGAAAGGTATAATTCTCATATTCCATCAAAAAATTAAATACCGTTCCCCCTGCATGACAGCCAAAGCAGTAATACATCTGTCTGTCTCCGGACACAGAAAAGGATGGAGATTTCTCACTGTGGAAAGGACATAAACCAAAATAACGGCCCCCCTGCTTTCGCAAACGCACATATCCGGATATCACATCCACAATATCATTTTTTAAACGTATTTCCTCAATCAGGTCCTCTGAATAATACACGTCATACCACCTCTATGCACCGCCCAGACAGCACACTAGATGCTCCATGCCTTGGGAATAAAATACTCATTAAATTTGTAAATGGCATACTGATCCGTCATGCCGGAGATATAATCGCAGACAACAACCTCTTTTTCCTCATGCTCCTTACAGAGCATATCCTGAAATTCCTCCGACATGGTCTTTGGATGTTCCATATAATGAGAAAACAATGCCTCCAAAAGTTCCTGGGCCTTTGTCTCCTCACCTTTTGCTTTCGGATTTGTATACAAATTCTTGAACATGAACATTCGCAGATCCTGCATTGCCCCGCCTACTTCCTCGGACATCTGAAGAGACGGACAAGAAAGCCCGGTCTTCTTCTCCTCCCGGAGCCACTCCATATTGCTTCGCACAATATCATGAATCAGCGTATTCAGCCGCTCCCTTGTGGAGTGTCCCAGTATATTCCTGTATTTCAGAGGGATGTCCTCTTCCTCCAGAATCCCCGCACGAATAGCATCATCAATGTCATGATTTATGTAGGCAATTTTATCTGCAAAGCGAACAATCTGTCCCTCCAAAGTTGCCGGGCTCCCACTGGTTCTGTGATTGCGGATTCCATCACGAACCTCCCAGGTAAGGTTCAGTCCTTTCCCCTGCTTCTCCAGACGCTCCACTACCCGAACGCTCTGTTCATAATGGGCAAAACCTCTGGTGCAAAGTTTGTTAAGGGCTCTCTCCCCTGCATGTCCAAAGGGCGTGTGGCCCAGATCATGCCCCAGAGCAATGGCTTCTGTCAGATCCTCATTAAGCCTGAGTGCCTTTGCCACTGTTCTGGCCGTCTGTGCAACTTCCAGCGTATGTGTCAGCCTGGTTCGGTAATGATCCCCTCTTGGAGTCAAAAACACCTGGGTCTTATGCTTCAGACGGCGAAAAGACTTACAGTGCAGTATCCGATCCCGATCTCTCTGATAAACGGGCCGAATATCACAGGGTTCTTCCTCCACGTCCCTTCCTCTGGAATCTCTGCTGAAAGCCGCATAGGGACTCAGATACTCGCTCTCCCATTGTTCCGTACCCTCACGAATCGTCATAGGCTGCTCCTTTCAAACTGGTTCTATTATATTAATTCTGCGTCCGGGCTTTTTTTCCTCTTTCTTTCTTCAAATTTGGATATTCTTTTTTTCTCACCAAATTCCGGCGTATATAAGCCAGAGTCCGTTCCTCGCCCTGTTCCGACAGCATATGGAGCAGATACTCCAAAAGAGCCCTGGTTTCCTCATGGATCACATAGGCTTCTTTTCCCTGCTCATAGTAGGCCAAAGGCTGATTACGGTTGTAGTCCTTCCCCTTATAGATGCGGGATGCCGCAATTCGATCCATCATCATTTCCGCCACATACTTTGTGGGCATCTTCATTCCAGCCAACTCTTTTCCTGTCTTCAGACTGTAATCAATCCAATACTCATAGTGATGCTTATTTCTTCCCTTGTGATGCAGCCATGCGGAAGAATAACCCTTTTCCTCCCTCTCAGCATTGTTCGGACTGCGGTAGCCCTGGTAATACCGGCATCCGGGTAAAAATTCCGCAGGCGTATATTTTGACAAATCATGGGTCATCCCCTGCCAGTAAAGACCAATTTTAAAGCAATATCTCATCACCAGCACTCTATGCCGGGTAATTGTACAAAAATGTCTCCATGCTTTCATTTCCTATTTTCCCGTCAGCACTATGATAGTACGCTCCGGCACCGTAATCATCCGCTGCTCCTCCAAAATTGGTTCCTGCCCCTCCTGGTAAATGGCACCTGCCCCCTCGATACCGGTGTCTATGGCAATTCTCCATAAAGCCTCACCCGAAAGTCCCGGCAGGGCATATTCGTGTGGCATCCAATGCATATTATATGCCACATAGAAAGAGACCTTATCCTCCATATAGTTCCCTGCGTAGAGAACACCCACGCTCCTGCTGTAATTCTCAAAATCTCCGAACCAGGCACGCTTTCCATGATAAGACACATCCGGATAGCCACAGGATAAATAGTCCATCATACGAAGTTCCTTATTCTGCCTGAAGATGGGATGAGCCTTTCGGAATGCAATCAGGGCTTTTACATATTCCAGAAGCATCCGTTCCTGCTTTCCACCCCTCCATTCAATCCAGGACTGTTCATTGTCCCTGCACCATGCATTGTTATTTCCCTGCTGGGAATTCCCCATCTCGTCACCGGCATAAATGAGAGGTGTACCCTGACTTAAAAGCAAAAGTGCAAAGGCATTGCGAAGCTGCTTCCCCCGAAGCTGCAGAATCCTTTTCTTGCGGCTTGGACCTTCTTCTCCACAATTCCAGCTATAATTATAGTCTGTACCATCCCGGTTCTCTTCTCCATTGGCTTCATTATGTTTCTCATCATAGGAAACCAAATCCATCAAAGTGAAGCCATTGTGATTGGCCATATAATTGATGACCCCCTGCCGGTCCGGATTATGCCTTGCACGCCAGGTAAAATTGGAAAGCTGCCCCTCGTCTCCCTTCAAAAAACGCCTCGCATCCAGCATAAAGCCATCGTTATATTCTGCCAGATTCCGAAAAGCTGGCAGAGTTTTTTCCTCATAAATCTCATCCAGAGAAAAGCCTTCCGTCAGAAGCTTTGTATGTGCCAAAAGGGGTTCATGAGCCAATGCTTCCACCGGAGCATAGTCCCTGTTAATATGTATTCCGTCAATGTGATATTCCAGTACCCAATATTTTACACAGTCAAGCACCAGGGATGCCTTTGTACCCTTTGGAAAATAGAACTCCAAAATCAGTTCAATTCCATTTCGATGAAGTTCTTTCACCAGATCCTTTAATTCCTTTACCGGATCATCGGAGGCCGCATAGGAAGCTTTTGGTGCAAAATAATAAGCCCTGGGGGTATATCCCCAATAATTAAGACGAACATTCGCTTCCTCTATAGGTGCATATTTCATCCACTCCGGGCTGTTGTTCATGGACTCCAGTTCCGAGAATTCGTAGACCGGCATTAACTCCAGTTGATTGATTCCCAGTTGTTTGAGATAGGAAATCTTTTCCTGTATTCCGGCAAAGGTTCCCTTTTTCTTCACCTTTGATGTAGGGTGCTTTGTAAATCCCCTTACATGAGTACCATAAGCCACCACTTCCTCAAAGGGAAGCATCAGGGGCTTGTCATCCTCCCAATCATAGTTATCTGAAATAATTCTTCCTCTTAATTCCTCTTCTTTTACCGGCTTTCCAAAGTGTTCCCTTCCTGTAATATGACAGGCGTAAGGATCTGTAACTACCTGCTCCTCAATCCTGTAATTATACTCATATTTCTCTGCCGGCAGTCCTTTCACCAGCACAGAACGCAAATCTCCATAACGTATGGAACTCTCCATGGGAATGGAGGCTTCCACTTCTTTTTTCCCCTTTTTATAAAGTAATAAGCTGCAAGTTTTCTTATCCGGTACTGCAACTGTAAAGCAAATATCTCCTCCCAGTTTTCGGACTCCCTGACCTTGAAGAATTCCCTCTTTAACGTCATACTCTAAATTCTTGTCCCATTTCTTCATTCAGTTCCTATCCTTTCCGCAATGTTCCGCTTTCTAAAAATATTGACTATCCCCCTATTATGAAACAATATTTTTATTATAGCAGAATATGTCCAATGTTGACAAGAACTTACCAGCGAGAAAGAATAAAAAAGTAACTTATAAGGCAACAGATCAGACGGGCAGCGACAGACAGGCTTTTCCAATATCAGGTGTCCGGCATGTTCGTGAACCGTCCGAACACCGATATGGAAAAACCTGTCTGCCGCTGCCCGTCTGATCTGTTGCCTTATATTGTTCTTTCTACCAGCCAAACATCTCCCACTCATTGGATGCGGAAATCTCAGAAGACTTCCTGACAATCAAGCTTGACTCCAAAATGTTTTGTGATACACACTCAATCCCCTGCATCAGATCACCTATGATCTGTGCCGCCATCCTTCCCATCTGATACGTGGGTACATGAATGGTTGAAAGTGCCGGATCAATCAAGGTCGAAACGCTCAGATTATCAAAGCCAATAAAAGCAATGTCCTCCGGAACCGATTTTCCCGTCTGCTTTGCAGCCTTAATGGCTCCAATTGCCATCTGATCATTTGCAGATGCCACCGCCGTAAATTCCTCTCCAAAATCCAGAAGTTCCCGCATCGCCATATAACCACTCGCAGGTGTAAAATCTCCATAACGTATAAGTCCCGGCTCATAAGGGATTCCCGCATCCTGAAGGGCACTCTTGTAACCCTCAAAACGATCATCGCTCAAAGAAACCTTATAATTGCCATATAAATAAGCAATCCTGCGATGTCCCAGGGAAATCAAATGCTCCACTGCCTGTTTTTCCGCCTGAAAATTATCTACAAATACACTGTAAAATCCCTCCATCTCAACCCTTTTCTCAATTATTACCACAAAGATTCCCCTGTCAATGAAAGTTTTCTTTATCCATCTGTGGTATGCATCCTCCTGCCCCCTTGGACACACAGAACTCAAAATAATTCCCTGAGGATGCTGATGTTTTAGCATATGCAAGCATTCCTGCTCTCTTTCAAACTCATAATTGGTATTATAATACAGCATCATCTTCTTTTCTTTAAATACAAAGCCCTCCACTCCGCTTAAAACATTGGAGAAAAAAGAACTTGTTATAACAGGAAGAATAACCGCTATGGTTTTTGTTCTGGATTCTGCTTTTGCCGGAGGTGTATAGCCCAACTCCTGAGCTGCCGCCAATACTTTTCTTCTTACTTCCTCGCTTACATACTTGTTAGTACCACTACCCAGTACCGCTGAAACTGTTGATAATGATACCTCTGCTCTCTGAGCCACTGCCCGCATACCTGCCATACCATATTTCCCTCTTGAGATTCATAAATTATGTTGTATCATATCATGCCCATGAATGCTTGTCAAAATATCGTCCACTGCTGCCTCTTTTCATTTACAAACGTTCGCTAATATAGTATAATTAATTAGCGAACACGTTCGCTAATCCTGACAAAGAAAAGAGGTATGATATGGAAAGAAAAACAGCAATTGAAAAGGCATTGGAACAAGGCAAAGGTATCTTTCGTCTGGCCCCCACCTGGGTTTCCAGATCCTTTTGCAGACCCGGAAAACGAATCAAGCTGCACCCTGACGACTACTACGCATTAGGACCGGAACGGGGAGGGTTTGATGAGCGTTGGTTTGCGTCAACCACCTGGGCAGAGAATGGTCCCCAAACTGCGGATGATGAAGGTTTAAGTTACATCGTTGTAGATGCTGCCGGAAAAGAAAAAGTTCTTCTCCGTGATGCCGTGGAACTTTTTGGAGCAGAAATCATTGGCGAACACTTGTGGAATAAATATCACAGATGGTCCATGTTCTCCAAATTTTTCGACAACGCAGGTCCGCTTCCCCACCATATCCATCAGATGGATAATCATGCCAATCTGGTAGGTGCCTCCGGAAAGCCGGAAATGTACTTCTTCCCTGCACAGATGAACAATCATGGAGGGGAATTCCCCTTTACTTTCTTCGGTTTCAATCCGGGAGTAACAAAGGATCAGGTTCTGGAGTGTCTGAAAAATTTCAGCAAAGGAGATAATAAGATTTTAGATATTTCCCGGGCATATAAGATTACCCTGGACACGGGCTGGGACGTACCTGCCGGAACACTTCATGCCCCGGCTTCTCTATGTACCTATGAGCCACAGTTCGCTTCCGATGTCTATGCTCATTATCAGAATGTACTGATGAATGGTCAGGTAATCGAAGAAGAACTTGCCTGGAAAAACAGTCCGAAAGAAGAAATGCAAAAGAAAAATTATGAATTCCTGGTGGAGGCCATCGACTGGGAGTTAAATGTAGATCCCTATTTCTACCAGAACCGCTTTATGGCTCCCAAACCCGTAAAGCCCATTGAAGAAATGAACGGATACTTAGAAGAATGGATCTGTTACAAGAGTGATAAAGCCTGTGCAAAACGTTTGACGGTTTATCCTGGCGAAACCGTAACCATAAAAGATTCTGCTCCCTATGGCATCATTTGTCTGCAAGGTCATGGCACCTTTGGTGTACATCCACTGGAGACACCGGTCCTCATCCGCTATGGTCAGCTGACCAATGACGAATTTTTTGTCACGGAGAAAGCTGCGAAAGAAGGCGTAACCATTACCAATCCGTCTACCTGTGACCCCATCGTCATTCTGAAGCATTTTGCCGAAACACCAGATCTGGTGCTCGAGTAGAGATACATTTCGTTCCGAACATTAGAGGGCGATCCAATTAATCGGACCGCCCTCTAAACATTCAAAAAACATTCATCTGCCGGACAGGGATCATCCTATTAGAGGGATCTCGTATCCCCAGCTTTTACGAATATCATCCATTATCTCCATGACTCGTATAGTTTCTGCATGAGGCATCTGCGGACACTCCAGCTCCCCTTTCTCGATAGCTTGAACACAGGCCTCTACCTCATACTCATAACCGGTAATCTGCTTTGGGACGGGGTAAGATTGGATCTCCTGATATTCATCATTATATACTTTGATCTCCTCTGGGTTATTAATATTGGTAATCTCTATATACCCTTTGGTTCCAAAGATACAGCCGTCACGATTCTGGGCCGCATTTACATTGCTCTGCATGGTGGCCACCTTTCCACCGTCAAAAGTCATAACAATGCTGTCAATCATATCCACCCCATCCTTAAATACCGCAGAGGACGAAATACTGGTCATATTTTCTCCAAACACCATGCGTGCAAAGTTCACCAGATATACACCCACGTCCAAAAGTGCGCCGCCTGCCAGCTTGGGATCCCAGATACGCTTAACCGCACTTAATTCATAACCCAGATTTGCAGTGAGGGAGGTTACTTCTCCAATCTCTCCACTTGCAATAATATCATTAATGATCTTTCTGGAAGGCATATATCTGGTCCAAATAGCTTCTGTTAAGAGCAGTTTCTTTGATTCTGCCAATGCCAGAATATCCCTTGCCTGCTCTGCATTTACCGTAAAGGCTTTCTCACAGAGAACATTTTTTCCCGCTTCCAGACACATCTTCGTCATTTTGTAGTGATGTGAATGAGGTACCGCCACATAAACCAGATCTACTGCTTCATCTGCCAGCATTTCCTCATAAGAACCATATGCTTTTGTAAAACCATATTCTTTTGCAAATGCCTGTGCCCTGTCCAAGTCTCTGGCTGCGATGGCGTATGCCTCAACCGTATCCATTTTTGTGATGGTTGCCGCCATTTTATTTGCAATGGCACCAGCTCCCAAAATAGCCATTTTAATCATAGATTCGTTCTCCTTTTCCTATTCTTAATTTTTAAATCTCTCCCACGCACTGCTCAGTCCATCAATCACCGCCCGATAGGTAGCATACTTTTCCTCATAGATTTCCTTATACTCCGGCCGGGGATAGATAGTCTTGGTAATGGTTACAGTACGCCGGATGGCTTCCTGATAATCCGAATAGATTCCTGCCGCAATTCCTGCCGCAATGGCTGCACCTTGGGCTCCCAGTTCTTTGTCCGCAATTACATCAATGGGAATCTGCAGAGCATCCGCAAAAATCTGTACCCATACATCGGAGTTGGCTGCACCACCGGAAAGCCGAATGCTCTTCGGTGCTTCCCGATTTCGAAGAAGCTTTTTCACATGGGTTAAATGGGAAAATACAATTCCCTCATAGACCGCACGAAGCATATGCTTTTTGCTATGGTAGGCAGTCAGCCCCACAAATGTTCCTTTGGCCAGGGCATCCTCATTGGAACCATTTAAGAAAGGCAGGAAAATAATATTATTGTCCTGAGGCTCAATAGATGATACCCACTCGTTGGTAATGCCATATATGGAACCGCCATCTTTCTTTGCCTCTTCCTTTTCATAATTCATCAGGTTTCTGATAAACCACTCCATATTTCCGGCAGAAGTAGGGCTGCTCTCCTCAATGAGATAATATCCCGGTATACAGAACATAGAGTTCAGGGCTACTGTTCCGTTTGTAACAGGTGCCTTCCCAATAAATTCATTGATGCTCCAGGTTCCCGCAATCATACACATCTGTTCCTCATCTGAGAGACCGGAAGCAATACCGCAGGCATTGACATCAAACATGCCGGCCGCTACAGGTGTTCCCTCCAAAAGCAGCGTCTTTTCGCTGGCTTCTTTTGTCACACGACCACAGAGATCCGCAGAATAACGCAGAGGCGGAAGCTTTTCATAGCATTCTTCCAGATCGTAGAGAGCCATCAGTTCCCTGTCGTGCTGTCCGGTTACCATATTCACCAGATTGCCGCCGGAGCAGTCTGTATACTCGCTGTAGGCTTCTCCCGTAAGCATATAACGAATATAATCCTTTACTGCAAAAATATATTTCGTCTTTTCAAGAACTTCCGGCTGATTCTCCTTAAACCAGGCCAGCAGGCTCACTGGCTGTACTGCCAGGATCTCCTGATAAGTTTTCTCATACACCTTTTTACTGGTGCCATCTTTATACCAACGCTCTACCTGGGCCCATGCCCTCGTATCAGTTGACATAATACCGTTGTAGGAAGGCTTTCCATCATAGCCGATCATATACAGACCCTTGCCCGCTCCCGAGAAAGATACACCCGCAATGTTTTTCGGATCTATGCCACTTTTTTCAATGGCTGTGCGGACAGACCTGGCATTCACTTCCCAAAGTTCATCCAGATCCTTTTCTGTGTATCCCGGCTTGGGGGTCAATGTAACCGTAGGAACACTTGCCACGGAAATCTGCTTTCCATCCTCGTCAAAAATGGCCGCCTTTGAGAATGTTCCACCATTATCAATTCCCAATAAATACTTCATAAGTTTCTCCTTCACTACCTGTGAAAGAAAAAGTTCGGGATATCATGCTTTTTACCAATACCCCGAACCTCTCTTTCCTGGATTTTCTTCTATCACATTTTTAATATGGATACTCAGTTTTAGTCCTCTACAGCTTGTGGAACACCCGGGCAATTCGGTCCAAAATGCTTCAAAACTACAAGGGGTTCTACCTTACTTGTATTTGTAATGGTTACACCATCTGTGGCCGCTTTCTCGGATACAAAGAACTCGTCAGAACTCTGCTGTCCAAAATGAAGCAAAGTGGGGGCCTCACAGTCATAAACACCAAACTTACCATGACCCTGAACAAAGATACAGCCATAAGCTGCTCCATCCTTGATGGTTACAGTCTGTCCCGGATTTACAGTCAACTCCTTTGCAGCAATATAAGGATTCGCATAGGTAATCCATTTCTGTACATACTGCTCCGTCTCAGTCTCTACAATAGGCCTGCGGAAGTAATGCTTTCTGTAGTGGGGATCCACATTCTTCTCCCAGTCAAGAAGCTTGAATACATCTTCTACATCTTTCTGTCCTTCCGGAAGTTCCTCGTCCAGCATCTCCGGTGGGTAAACCTCTCCGGATACAATATTTTCATATACAGAGTTTACATCCGAATTCCACTGAGGCTCATAGGTCAATACAGAAGCCGGTGCATGGATAACACCTGCCGGTGTATACCAACCCGTTCCAAGTTCGATCCGATAGGCTCTGGACAGATCCGTAATTCTTGTATCGTCATCTGCAAAATGTCGGATTCTCTCTTTTACCTCTTCGGGATCCATATCCGGATCAAATCCGAAGTATGTATAATTAGCCTCACCAAAATAGTTGTTCAGCTGCTTCGGGAAGTAATAGCACTCCGGCTTGCCAAGCTTGCCCACCCGTGCCGCATCCTCGAATCCCAGATGCAGATGATGGAACAGAGGATTCTCATTATCAAAGAACTTGGAATACATGGGCCAGCCATTGTATTTTTCCATCAGTTCCTTTCCCACAATCTCCTCGCCCAGAACCTTTACGGCTGTACGCAGAGAGAACTTCTCGTCGCTGTCATAGTCCACACATACGTAAGCCATACCCTCGTCCGCTTTCGCCAACTCACCGTTCTGTGCTGCGATAGTGGAAGCGAACCACCTCTCTGTGATGGAACCTCTCGCCATGCCAAATGCAAAGTAGTCGTCGGGATGTAGTTTCAGTCTGCGGCCCGCTTTTCCGAATCTTCTCGGAACAAACGCAGGGAACAGGCGGAGGATCCCCTCACCTTTCTTAAAAGTTTCCCGAATAACACTTTCATCTTCGGTGGCATTCTTTACAACTAGATTTCCGGATTTCTTAGCTTCGGCCAGACGTGCGTCCAGCTCTTCACCCGCTTTGATGGTTAATTCTTTTTCTGTCATATCATCCAACTCCTTTTAATTCTTTTTTCTACCTGATACTTCACATTGCCGCCTCTAGCAAATCCCTTTTTGAAGTATAATATTGGCATATCGGGATTCGTCTCCCGTCTGAACAATCACATATGCCTTCTCTGCATCCTCATAGAAAGGCAGCCGATCAATAAAATCAAATTCATGGAATGCATCGTCTTTGTCATATTTTTTCAATAATTCCCGATATGTTTCCCAAATCTCAGGGACTGGTTCCGTGGGAAGATTTCTCATCAAACGGACTGGATTGGGAATAAAGTTATCCAGGGGATACAGCTGAAGCACCGCCTCCAGAAGTTCCGGAATCAGGATGCCGTCCATGCGAATCATCCGCTTTGCATGTGCTGTTCCCGGGAAATTGGCATCTGCCAGAATCAATACATCGGAATGTCCCATTTCCATCATGCATTTTACCAGTTCCGGCGGAAGGACCTTAGGTATATTTCTTAACATATCGTTAACTCCTTTTTATAGATATTAGAGTAGAAAAAGGGCACCGCTGCAAAGCCCTCTGATTCATTGCTTTACCAGCGGTGCCTTTTTGTTTTACCGCAAATGTATTTTATTCGGAGATAGCGTCTACGCCGCCCTCAAGGTAAGCGTCCACGTTCTCTGTTGTGATTGCACGGAAAGGAATTCTTGTATCTTTCTCGAACTCCTCACCCTTGATAATCTGAAGGGCTACGTCAACACCTACAGAGCCCTGACCCTTGGAATCCTGAAGAACACTGATTCCGTACTCACCAGCCTTAACTGCTGCGACTGCGTCATCCAGACCATCTACACCGCCTACAATAATGTCGCTTCTTCCGGCAGCCTTACAAGCGGAAAGAGCGCCAAGTCCCATATCATCATTCTCGCAAATGATAGCCTTCAGTTCATCGCCGTACTGAGTAATCCAGTCCTCAGCAAGGGCCATGGCCTCGTCACGCTTCCAGTTTGCTGTCTG
The DNA here is from genome assembly GCA_948330435.1 of uncultured Lachnoclostridium sp. Classification (GTDB taxonomy): domain Bacteria; phylum Bacillota; class Clostridia; order Lachnospirales; family Lachnospiraceae; genus Laedolimicola. Next base: position 45,293 of record CAOJBY010000023.1, read on the forward strand.
AGTAGACAGAACCTCAAAATGCTCCAGCATTCCTACCGCCTCGAATCCAGCCATACGTCCAACCTGTCCGGACTGTCCCATGGGTCCCTCAATGATACATACTTTGGAGCCTTTCTCTACGTTATCAATGAACCACTGTCCAAGGATTTCACCGGATTCCTGGTCGGTACATCCTACGAATGCCGTGAAATTAGTATCTGCGATATCGCCGTTGTCAACAACAATGGGGATACCTGCATCATTACACATACCTACAACCGGTGCACTTCCCTCTACACTCTGAGGAATTACGATGACTGCATCTACCTTTTGTGCAATCATGGTTTCAACGTCACTGATCTGCTTGTTTACATCGCCGCCTGCATCATACATTACCAGGTTTACACCCAGCTCATCTGCACGTGCCTGTGCTGCGTCAGCAATTGCTGCTACAAAAGTATCGGAGTTATCCTTCGAGGAGAATCCGATGGTAATGTCTGCGTTGTCTTTTGCCTCTCCTGCAGGAGCCTCAGTATCATCTCCGCTATCTGCTGCGGGAGCCTCAGTTCCTGTATCGTCTCCACCTGTACTTGCGGGAGCCTCTGCCTTTCCTCCGCAGCCTGCCAGTGTCATCGCTGCCACCAGTAAGAGTGCAATTGTTTTCTTCTTCATGTTTGTTCCTCCTTTTATTATGTATGTTTTTATAAAAAACTGTCTTTTATCAGCCTCAGTCCCGGCTGAAAGCAGTTTTTATACGTTGAATTACGGGAATATCGTTCTATCAGTCTTTCTTGCCCTTAGACTTCATATCCAGGAATACTGCCAGGATAATCAAAAGTCCTTTTACCATCTTCTGATAGAAAGAGTTGATATTCATCAGGTTCATAGAGTTACTCAAAAGTCCCAAAAGGATAAAGCCACAGATAGTTCCTGTAAGGGAGCCGATACCGCCACTCATACTGGTTCCACCAATTGCTGTTGCCGCAATGGCATCCATCTCATAGCCTTCACCTGCCGTCGGCTGTCCGGAACTGATACGTGCCGCCAATATCAGGCCCACCATCCATGCACAGATGGAGGAAATAACATATACAGATAACTGAATTCTTCTTGTCCGTACACCAGAGAGCTTGGCTGCATTTTTATTGCCACCAATAGCAAATACATAACGGCCAAAGGTTGTCATATTCAAAATTATGAGGCCCGCCGCACAGAATATCACCAACAGAATAATCGGAATCGGAATCCCTGCCACATAGCCCTGACCTATCTTAATAAAAGCAGGGTCAGAAACTGTATAAGGTTTACCATCCGAATATGCAAGAGCAATACCGCTTCCGATGGTCATGGTAGACAATGTAGCAATGAAGGGCTGGAATTCCACATAAGAAATTAACCATCCATTGATAAAACCACAAACCAAGGCACATATCAAAGCCGCAATACAAGCCACGAACCAGTTTTGTCCATTTGCCAGCAGGGAGCCACTGATAACACCGGTAATGGCAATTACAGAACCTACGGACAGGTCAATACCACCAGTTAAAATTACAAACGTCATTCCTATAGAAAGGATACCATTCAGAGAAATCTGTCTTAAAATATTGGTAATGTTCTGGCTTGTCAAAAACACCGGGGACAGAAAACTCATCACAATGCTAATAAAGAGGGCTACAAATATTAGGCCAAATTGTCTAAGTATTTTTCCCATATCTTTTTTCTGTGTCATTTTACTTTCCTCCAAACGCTAAATTCATGATTCTCTGCTGAGAAGCTGCTTCATCGCCCTCCAGCACACCTGTTACTTTTCCACCGGACATAACCATCACTCGATCACTCATACCGATTAACTCGGGCAACTCCGAGGATATCATAATGATTGCGATTCCCTGCTTTGCCAGTTCAATCATTATATTGTAGATAGCTGCTTTGGCACCTACATCAATACCTCTGGTAGGTTCATCCATAATCAGAACTTTGGGGTCGGACAGCAGACACTTTGCCAGTACCACTTTCTGCTGGTTTCCTCCCGACAGGCTGGATACCATGTCTTCAATGCCGTTCATCTTGGTAGCCATCTGACGAGTGTAATCATCTGCCAGCTTCCGCTCCGTTCCTTTATTGATAAAGGAAGCATTTGCCAACTTGTCAAAGTTCTGCAGGGAAACATTTTCCTTAATGCTGCGGCAGAGAACCAGTCCCAGCTCTTTTCGGTCCTCGGAAGCCATAATGATATGGTTCCTTACCGCATCCTTGGGGTGCTTAATAGTAATATTCTTACCCTCCAGGATAATCTCCCCGGAATCCAGATGGTCATATCCAACGAGGGCACGCATTACCTCACTTCGCCCTGCACCTACCAGCCCGGCCATGCCGAGAATCTCACCAGCATGTACGGTCAGGTTCACATTTTCAAACACACCTTTGCGGGTAAAATTCTTAAGTTCCAGAACCACATCGCCCTTTTGGGCCGTATTATGGGGATAGCCTCCCTCCAACTCACGCCCAACCATCATGTTAATCAATTCTTCTCTGGAGGCTTCCTTTGTATTTACGCAGCCAATAAACTGTCCGTCGCGAAGTACGGAAACCCTGTCGGAAAGCTCGAAGACCTCTTCCATACGATGAGATATGTAAATAATGCCGATTTTCTTTTCTTTTAAATTATCAATGATTTGAAACAGCGTCTCTGTCTCTTTTTCTGAAAGAGAAGAGGTCGGCTCATCCATGATAACCACTTTTGAGTTATAGGAGATAGCTTTTATAATCTCCATCATCTGAATCTGTGCGATATTCAAGTCTTTCATCTTCATATCCGGCCTGATGAATTCAGAAAGTTCAAACTCCTCCAGCAGATTCTGCGTCATTTGGTTCAACTCTTTTTTGTCTACAAAAGGCAGACCCTTAAACTTTTTCTGTTCTCTTCCCAGAAAGACATTCTCTGCTACGGTCATTTCCGGAATCGGGCTCAATTCCTGATGTATCATCGAAATACCCGCATCCAATGCATCCCTGGCGGATTTGAAATCTGTCTCTTTGCCATCCAGGACAACTGTACCCGCATCCTTTGTGTAGATACCCATGATAATCTTCATCAATGTAGACTTGCCTGCACCATTCTCTCCCATGAGAGCATGAAGTTCACCTGGTTCGATACAAAGTTCAGCACCTTTTAAGACGGTTACTCCAGAGAAAGACTTGTCAATTCCTCTTGCTTCCAGAATATACTTTGTGCTTTCCAAGATTTTCCCCTCCTTTTACTATATTTCTCTAGAAAAACGTTTTTTTAATTGACAAAAATAAAAAGCAGTTAAAAATTATAATTACTTTTTACTGTTTGTTAATTGTTAATAAGATATTATATCAGAAAAACGTTTTTGTCAAGCGTTTTTTACTAAGAATTATTTATTTTTTAATTTTTTATTCGGCAAAACGTTTTCTTCATGTCATTCTTCTTCATTTTAACGTTTTTTTCGACTTCATTTTTGCCTTTTCTTTGAATTCCAGGCTTTCTTGTAATACAAAAAAGAGTAAAACGTTTCGTTTCAAACTACGTTTTACTCTTTACACAAATTTTCTTTCCTGGATTTTTACCAGTCTACAAAAATCCATTCTTCATCCATATCCGCCACAGTCGAACGTCTCACAACTAATCTGGCTCCCATTTTTACTGCTATTGGTTCCATATTTGCATCGGGATTTTCAATTCTCTGAAACAACATTTGTGCCGCTTTCATACCTGTGTGAGTTTTCTGAATATGTATGGTGGAAAGAGATGGATCTATGATACTGGACAAAAAAACATCATCATAACCAATTACCTTGATATCTTCCGGAACACTTTTTCCATATTCTTTCAAAAGCTTCAAGGCCCCAACCGCCATCTGATCATTGCTGCAGAACACTCCGTCCAAATCTGGCATGTTCTCCAAAAGCTTTTTCATGGCCAGATACCCACTTTGATGGGAATAATCCCCATACTCGATCTGCCTGCTCCAGTTTGCCAAAAGCTTATTTTTCAAAATACAATCTTTATAACCCTGAATACGTTCCTGGGCAACCTGCATCACAGTAGGTCCCGTAATATGAGCAATCTTTCTACAGCCACAGTCCACCAAATGCTGTACCGCCATTTTGGCATTATTATAACCGTCAAAATAAACGGAGTCGATTCCAATATTAGTCAAATCACGTTCCAGACTTACCAACGGAATCTTCTTAGACTGGCTTGTGCGATTCAGAATCTCATTAAAATGCCTTTCAATTAAATCCTGATGGACCATTGTTACAAAAAGAACGCCATCTACCCTGCTGGCAAAAAGTTTTTTGAATAACTCCCTCTCCCGTCTTACAGCGTTCACATCTCCATATACACTCTGGGCATCACAGATAATAAGTTGATACCCTTTTTCCATCACTACGGAATTGATTCCTTTCACAATATAGGGATAGAATACTCCGCACATATCCTCTACAATCACACCAATTGTTCCTGATTTATTACTTTTCATGCTTCGGGCAATGGGATCGACCTCATAGGAAAGTTCCCGTACCGCATCCTCCACGCGTTTAACCAGTTCAGGGCTGACATATTTTGATTGATTTAATACATTGGAAACTGTTGAAATGGAAACACCAGCTCTCTTCGCCACATCCTTTATTCCACTCATGTCTTCACCTCATATGCCTTGATAAATGATAAAAATCATTCCAAGGCATAAAACACTCTAATCATATCTCCATCCTATCATAGACCACCCGATTTTTCAAGCAAAGCATCCACTTATGATTTTGCACGGAAATGCACGTCTGAACTGTAACAATGCAGGGGCTGGTAACAGAGCAGGCGGGGACCGTCTGCCCCCGCCTGCTCTGTTACAAATTATACTTCTGTCTTTTCTTCCTCCTGTCCCTTTTTCTTCTTTCTTCCAAAGAAAGGCTTCTTCCAGATAAGCTTTCTCACCAGCCGTACAAGAACAAGGATAACAACCGCCCACATAAACAGATAGGGCAGGGAGCTGATGAACCAGATGGCAAAGTTACGGATGCCCTGACCAATATCGTAGAAGTTATCGGACAGGCGGTATTGAATCTCCTGGGCAAAGGTCAGTTTTTCCACCACCGGTGCCACCCGTTCTACTTCATGGATGCTGAGATCTACGGTGCTGTAGCTGACCTGGTTGTCAAAGGTCCGAAGGGTGGAACCATAGGACTGGAGTTCATAACGCACTTCGGAAAGGCGGCTCTCGATGGCGATGATATCCTCCATGGTTTCCGCTTTCTCCAAAAGCTCCAGAAGACGATCCTGCTCGGTTTCCAGGGCTTTCTTATGGCTTTCCACATCCACATACTGGAGGGTAATGTCCTGAACGGATTCATTTTTGTTCGTAACATTGCCAAGTTCACTGACAATGGTTACAAAGCCATCCAGCTTGTCAGATGGTACTCGAAGCTTCATCCAGGCATAGCGGCTCTCATAAACACTGTAATAGCTGCTGCCGGAAATCTCAGAACTTTCTATGTACCCGCCCAGTTCATCTACCTTGCTGCGGATGTTCTCCAAAAGGGGATCAAATTCCTTTGTCTCCATGGTCATGGATACGGTTTTAATAAGCTTCTGAGAGGTGGTTGCTACGCTTTCGATTCCGTCAGTGGAAGCTACGCCTTTTCCCTCCTCCGTCTCCATATATTCCCCTGCCGGTGCCTCTGCAGCCTCCACGTCGTCCATAGCCGTATCATTATAGTATCCTCCGTCATAGCCGTAGCTTTCCTGTGCCATGGCCGGAGCACTGGCCGCTGTTTCTGCTGATGTGTCATACTTCTTTGCACCACAGCCGCTTAAAACCAATATGCCGGCCGTTATTAAAGCAATTCTTCTTATATTCTTTTTCATATTCATTCCTCCGATTCCAGTTGCTACTCCCAGGTCTGCTCCAGGGCTTCTTCCAGATCCTCTTCCGGATTCTCAAATCGGAACTTAGAGCAGAGTATCATGCCGTCCAGATAGGTAACTGCACGATACATCTTGGCATCATAATCCAATTCATAGTTTTCCAGAAAAATCTCCTCATCCTGAGCCATTCCCGGTTCCAGACGAACCATACGGTTGTTCTCCTCTTCGGTCAATTTCTCCTTAGGCGGTACAAGATACCATGCACCGTCAATCAAAACCTCCAGATCCATAGTGCTGTAATAATAAATGGGATGCTCATCCATATTGCCAATCGTTACCTTTATGCTCTTTGCATCTCGTGCTATGACTGGACTGTTAACAAGCGTTTTGACTGTCTCAGTCTTTTCCCAAAGCCGCTGATTATCCGCCAGAGAAATCCGGCCACCCATGAATTCCACGCTTTCTGGCCCACTTGTCACTCCGGTTTCTCCCGTATCTCCCGCCGGCGCTTCCTCAGGTTCTTCTGCTCCTGCGGCCATCTCATCATCCCCCCCGAATTCTGCTTCCTGTGGGGCGGTCGCCGCAGCTTCCTCCGCCGGTGCCTCGCTCGTCTCTGAGGATGCCGCCATATCCGTGGTACTGCTTTTGGCGTTTCTTGACAACAGCATGGTCCCACCTGCCAGAAGACCACCTACCACCAGTATAACAAGGAGGCTTGCCGCAACTTTATTAAAGCTATAGACAAATTCATGTCTGGCCAACGTCCTCCGCTCCGGACGGCCCTTGGTCTTTAAAAGCTTCTCCATGTATTCCTGAAATTCTTCGGAAAACGTATGCATGCGAACAATCTCACACTCCGGGGGAATGAAGCTCAACTGTTCCTCCATACAGGCATCCAGTGCCTCTTTTAAAAGTTCTTCCCTTTCATCCAGGGCTTTGTCTTTCTTATCGTTTCCCGGCACGGCCTGCCACCTCCTTTTCCAGCATTTCCTGAAGCTTCTTTCTTGCACGGTAAAATCTCACATTAGCCAGCTTGGGGGTTATGTCTAAAAGCTCGGCAATCTCCGCATCCGACATCTGATGAAGATACTTATACTCGAATACCACTCGATAAGCTTCATCCAGCTCCAGAATACAGGATATCAGGTAATCATAATTTTCTTTTGTAATATACTGGTCCAAAAGATCTGAAGAAGGATCTGCAAGTTCCTGCCCATAATCCTCAGAAGAGCAGGTTTCTACCCTGTTCTTTCTTAAGATATCAATCGCCTTACTCTTCACAATTGTCATCAAAAACTTCTTCGTCTTTGAACTGTCCACGTTCTCAATTTTATCCAAATGCCGGGTCAGTGCCAGAAACGCTTCCTGTACTGCATCCTCTGCCAAATGGGCATCTAAAAGAAGCTGATATGCCACATACCAGCAGAACTGCCGATACTGCTCATACACTTCCGTAAACTTGTCTTTTTCCTCCTGGGTGTCCAGCATGGATAAATATAAAAGCATCTTAAGGGTCCCCCTCCCCTGCAAAATACGCGTCTTTTGCTTGTCTTTTACATATATAATAACGTACCTGGATTATATTTTACTACAGAAATCATTAAAATTTTTTTAAAAATTCTCTCAACCTATTATAATGGAAGAAAGATTTATTTCCAAGAAAAAATCACTTTAAAATGATTTTTCTTGCAAAAAAGTCATTTCAAAGTGTTTTTTCTTATTTCTATGTTGATTTTTTATCTGATATACTCCATCGGATGGATTTGTCTCCTATAATGCATCCGTACTGTAGTTAGGAGCCTCTTTGGTAATATGAATATCGTGAGGATGGCTTTCTTTCAGGGATGCGGCGGAGATCTTGATAAACTTCCCGTTCTCCTTCAGCGACTCAATATTTGGTGTTCCGCATAGTCCCATACCGGAACGCAAACCGCCAAGAAGCTGGAAGACGGTATCCTCTACGGTACCCTTGTAAGCCACACGGCCTTCCACGCCTTCCGGAACCAGTTTCTTAGCCCCCTCCTGGAAGTAACGATCCTTGCTTCCGTTCTCCATAGCAGAGATGGAACCCATACCGCGGTAAACCTTGTACTTTCTGCCCTGGAACAGCTCAAACTCGCCGGGGGCCTCGTCACAGCCCGCAAAGATGCTTCCCATCATGCAGACATTGGCTCCTGCCGCAATAGACTTGGTAATATCACCGGAGTATTTAATACCGCCGTCTGCAATTACCGGAATGCCGTATTCCTTTGCCACCTCATAGCAGTCCATAATCGCAGACACCTGGGGAACACCGATTCCTGATACCACACGGGTGGTACAGATAGATCCCGGCCCGATACCAACCTTTACCGCATCGGCTCCCGCCTCAATCAAATCCCTTGCAGCCTGCCCCGTAGCAATGTTTCCTGCAATCACCGGAAGATCCGGATATGCTTCTTTAATCATCTTCAGACAGCGGATAACATTTGCCGAATGGCCGTGAGAGGAATCCAGTACAATCACATCCACCTGTACTTTCACAAGAGCCTCTACACGCTCCAACACATTGCTGGTAATACCTACACCGGCTCCGCAAAGCAGGCGGCCTTTCTCGTCCTTGGCGGACATGGGATACTTGATCTGTTTCTCGATATCCTTGATGGTAATCAGGCCTTTTAGGTTCCCCTCATCATCTACTATCGGAAGCTTTTCTTTTCTTGCCTTTGCCAGAACCTTTTTGGCTTCTTCTAAAGTAATTCCCTCCTTTGCTGTAATCAGATCCTCGGAGGTCATAGATTCTTTGATTTTCTTAGTGAAATCTGTCTCGAATTTCAAATCTCGATTGGTAATGATTCCAACCAGCTTTTTGCCCTCGGTAATGGGAACACCGGAAATGCGGAACTTTCCCATCAGCTCATTGGCTTCCGCTAAGGTATGTTCAGGAGAAAGATAGAATGGGTCTGTGATCACGCCATTTTCAGAACGTTTTACTTGATCAACCTCTTCGGCCTGTGCCTCAATAGACATATTTTTATGAATAATGCCAATACCACCCTGCCGTGCCATGGCAATGGCCATGCGGTGCTCCGTAACCGTATCCATGCTGGCACTCATCATCGGAATGTTCAGTCGTACGGTCTTTGTTAAGTTGGTTGACAAATCAACCTCATTGGGAATCACTTCCGAATAGGACGGCACCAACAGCACATCGTCAAAAGTAATGCTCTCACCAATAATTTTACCCATCTCATTCTCTCCTCTCGTGTCTATTGTAACAGCCCAAAGAACGAATCTGTTACTGTTTATCAGTTTTCATTTTCTTTATATTAATTTTCTATATTAGCGAAAAGGGAGGTTAATGTCAATACAATTTCTTACAAAATTCTAACAAAAAAGTGACCCGAAGGCCACTTTTTTGACTTGTTCTTATTACACGGACATTTGTCCTTATAGCACAGGCTGTTTATTACATCATACCGCCCATTCCGCCGCCTGCAGGCATTGCAGGGGTCTCTTCCTTAATGTTTGCCACACAGCTCTCTGTGGTCAGGAAAGTAGAAGCTACGCTGGTAGCATTCTGCAGAGCACTTCTGGTAACCTTGGCCGGATCCAGGATGCCTTCCTTTACCATATCCACATAATCCTCACGAAGCACGTCAAAGCCTACGCCCGGCTCGCACTCTTTCACCTTGTTGATGATAACCGCACCTTCCAGTCCTGCATTTGCAGTGATATGGAACAGCGGAGATTCCAGAGCCTTCAGGATAACCTTTACGCCAGTCTTCTCATCGCCCTCAGTAGAGTCAAGCAGCTTTGCAACCTCCTTGGTAGCATGGATATATGCAGAACCGCCGCCTGCGATAATGCCTTCCTCTACAGCAGCTCTTGTAGCTGCCAGAGCATCCTCCATACGAAGCTTTGCCTCTTTCATCTCAGTCTCGGTTGCAGCACCCACACGAATCACTGCCACACCGCCGGCCAGCTTAGCAAGTCTCTCCTGCAGCTTCTCACGGTCAAAGTCAGAGGTCGTCTCCTCAATCTGTGCACGAATCTGTCCGATTCTCTGATCGATCTCAGCCTTATCTCCGGCACCGTCTGCAATGATGGTATTCTCTTTCTGTACCTTGACGGACTTTGCAGTTCCCAGCATATCCAGAGTTGCTTCCTTAAGCTCAAGGCCCAATTCCTCAGAAATCACCTGGCCGCCGGTCAGAATTGCGATGTCACGAAGCATCTCTTTTCTTCTGTCGCCATATCCAGGAGCCTTAACACCAACTACGGTAAAGGTACCACGCAGCTTATTCATAACCAGGGTGGTCAGAGCCTCACCCTCAATATCCTCTGCAATAATCAGAAGCTTGCGGCCAGTCTGCACAATCTGCTCCAGAAGAGGAAGAATCTCCTGAATATTTGCAATCTTCTTGTCAGTAATCAGAATATAAGGATCATCCAGAACTGCTTCCATCTTCTCCATATCCGTTGCCATATAAGCAGAAATATATCCACGGTCAAACTGCATACCTTCTACCAGGTCCAGTTCCGTCTTCATGGTCTTGGATTCCTCAATGGTGATAACACCATCCTTGGAAACCTTCTCCATAGCGTCTGCTACCATATTTCCTACTTCGTCATCTCCGGAAGAAACCGCTGCAACTCTTGCAATCTGATGCTTGCCGTTTACCTTGCTGCTCATGCTGGCAATGGCCTCAACAGCAGCGTCAGTTGCTTTCTTCATACCCTTTCTCAAAACAATGGGATTCGCACCTGCTGCCAGGTTCTTCATGCCCTCATGAATCATAGCCTGTGCCAGTACAGTTGCGGTTGTAGTTCCGTCACCAGCAACATCATTGGTCTTGGTAGCAACCTCTTTTACAAGCTGAGCACCCATGTTCTCAAATGCGTCCTCAAGTTCGATCTCCTTTGCAATGGTAACACCGTCATTGGTAATCAGGGGAGCACCATACTGCTTGTCAAGCACTACATTTCTTCCCTTAGGTCCCAATGTAACTCTTACTGTATTCGCCAGCTTATCAACGCCTGCCTCCAGTGCGGTTCTTGCCTCCACACCGTATTTAATTTCCTTTGCCATTTTTAACTCCTCCAGTCTTTTTGATCTCTCATAATTATCATGTCAGGGCAAAACCTCTGCCCCATAATATCTGCGGGTCTTTCCGCATTTTAAAATATCCTGATTATTCAACAATAGCAAGGATATCATTCTGCTTTACAATGATATACTCCTCATCACCAAGCTTAACCTCATTGCCTGCATACTTGGAATAGATAACCTTATCGCCTTCCTTCACATGCATGGTCACTTCTTTTCCATCAACCATTCCGCCAGGTCCTACTGCGATAACTTCCGCCTGCTGTGGCTTCTCCTGAGACTTGCTGGCCAAAATAATTCCAGATGCCGTAGTCTCTTCCGCTTCAAACTGTTTCAGTACAACTCTGTCACCCAATGGTACTAATTTCATTTCTATTCCTCCTTAAGCTTTATACTATGCTATTCTATTATTAGCACTCACCAACATCGAGTGCTAACTTACGGATATTATATTAATGCTTTCATTTTTATTTGTCAACACATTTTCAAAAATTTATTCTTTTTTTATATTTTATTTTTGCAACGAGCCGGGCAGCAAAAAAGTGTGAGTTATGAATGGAGTGCTTGCACTCCAGACAGAGCTCATACTTTTTTGACTATGCGGCGACTGCCGCATAGTGAAGAAAACCGCAAGGTTTTCTGAGCCTGTCCGGCGACTGCCCATAGCAAAAAGCCTGCGGCACACCCGTCCACCCACACAAAAAAGCTGAACAGAAATCATCCCATTCAGCTTTCGTATCTCTTTTAACCTTTCTTAAGCTTCTCCAGCTCCTCAAACACCACATCATTCACCACTTTAATATAGGTGCCTTTCATCCCCGAAGATCGGGACTCTATCACCCCGGCACTCTCAAACTTTCTGAGTGCATTCACAATCACAGATCGGGTAATCCCTACACTGTCTGCAATCCTGCTTGCAACCAGTATCCCTTCATTTCCCTTAAGCTCCGCAAAAATATGTGTAATGGCCTCCAACTCAGAGAAAGACAAAGTACTAATGGCTGACTTCACAATCTGAACCTTACGCTTCTCCTCTTCTGTCTCCTCATTCACAGAACGCATCATCTCAAGGCCCACTACTGTAGTGCCATACTCACTCAGTATAATATCATCTATATCATACTGCTCTCTATACTTATACAAGAAAAGCGTTCCCAAACGTTCTCCTGCAATATCTATGGGTGTGATGATAGCCTGATAGTCCTGTACATGATCAGACACAAACCCCAGCGTTTGCAGATTCACATTCTCCTTTGTGGACAAAATCCCCAGAAGCCGTTCATTCAGAGCACCGTCAATGTGAGCTCCTACCTGACCTGAAATCAGTTCCTGAATCTCTTCCACACCATCACAGTGACTGACTCCAAGAACCTTTCCCTTTTTGCTTATCACAAGGATATTGGAATTTAAAATATCCGTGAGCACCTGACAGATATCGTTAAATACAACCTTACTGGAACTATTATTGTGAAGCAGTTTGTTAATCTTTCTCGTCTTATCTAATAATTGTACGCTCACTTGCACCCCTCCTTTAGTAGAAACCTCACCAAACATTATGTTGTGATACTAGCACAAGTTGTCAAACTTTTCAATCTTTTTCTGCAAATATTTGAAAATTCTTTACACTTTATTCCTCATTGCTCTTTTCTTTTGTTTCCCGATATCCGCAGGCTTCACCGGCACACACCAGATTATTTCCCTTTTCTATCATATAGCTGCCACAGTTGGGGCATTTTTTCATCGAGGGCTTTTGCCAGGACATAAAGTCACAGTCCGGATTATTTTCACAGCCATAGTACTTCCGACCCTTTTTCGTCTTGCGTAATACTACCTCTGCTCCACATTTCGGACAGGAAACTCCGATTTTCTCCAGATAAGGCTTTGTGTTTCGGCACTCCGGAAATCCGGGACAGGCCAGGAAACGGCCATGGGGGCCATATTTAATTACCATATTGCGGCCACAGAGATCGCAAACCACATCGGTAACCTCATCCTCGATCTTAACTTCCTCCAGTTCTTTCTCCGCTTTTTTTACTGCCTCATCCAAATCCGGATAAAAGTTTTCCACCACCGTCTTCCAATTAACAGTTCCTTCCTCTACACGGTCCAACAGCCCCTCCATATTTGCGGTAAAATCCGATTCCACAATTGTGGGAAATGCGGATTTCATCATAGTATTCACCACCTCACCAAGTTCAGTAAGATAGAGATTCCGATTCTCCTTGGACACATAACGGCGGGCAATAATGGTCGTTATGGTAGGTGCATAAGTACTGGGACGGCCAATACCACACTCCTCCAGGGTCTTTACCAGTGCAGCCTCCGTATAATGAGCAGGCGGCTGCGTGAAGTGCTGCTGGCTGTCCAGAGACTCAAGTTCCAATGTCATATCTTCAGATAGCCCTTTTAAAAGATGTCCATTTTCTTCTTTCTCATCCTCCTGCACATATACAGACATAAATCCGTCAAAGGAAAGACGGGAAGCTGACAGGGTAAAACGGTATTCCCCCCCGTCAATCTTTGCGGAGGAAGTCTCGTATACAGCATCTGCCATCTGGCTGGCCGCAAACCGCTTCCAGATTAACTGGTAGAGACGAAATTGATCACGGGTAAGGGACTCCTTTAAAATCGCAGGTGTCCTGGTAATATCCGTGGGCCTTATTGCCTCATGGGCATCCTGAATCTTCTTACCACTCTTTTTCTGCACACCACCCTTAGAAACATAATTCTCCCCATATTGCTCCATAATATAAGCCCGGGCATTTTTCTGGGCTTCCTCGGAAATTCGCGTGGAATCTGTACGCAGATAAGAAATCACACCCACGGTTCCGTTTCCCTTGATGTCAATCCCCTCATATAGCTGCTGTGCCAGGCTCATAGTCTTCTGAGTGGAAAAATTCAGTATCTTGGAGGCTTCCTGCTGCAGTGTACTGGTTGTAAAAGGCTGGGGGGCTTTCTTTATACGTTCTCCCGTCTTTACCTCTGTCACATGAAAAGAGACACCCTTAAGGGCTGACAGGACCTTCTCCATCTCCTCTTTGGATGCAATGGACATTTTCTTTGATTTGGTTCCGTAAAACTTCGCCCGATAAGGCTTCTTACTTCCTTCTGCTTTCAGATCAGCCTCCAGCGTCCAGTATTCCTCCGGAATAAAGGCATTGATCTCCTCCTCCCGATCCGCAATCAGACGCAATGCCACAGACTGCACCCTGCCTGCACTTAATCCCCGCTTTACCTTTGCCCAGAGGATGGGGCTGATACGGTAACCCACCATGCGATCCAGCATCCGGCGGGCCTGCTGGGCATTTACCAGATCCATGTCAATTTCTCTGGTGCTTTTCAAAGCATCCTTTACTGCCCCCTTTGTAATCTCATTGAATGTAATTCGATACGTCTTCTTTTCGTCCAGATTCAAGGCCTTGGACAAGTGCCAGGATATTGCTTCTCCCTCCCGGTCCGGGTCAGTTGCCAGATAAACACGGTCTGCTTTTTTCACTTCCTTGCGAAGTTTTGCCAGAATATCACCTTTTCCCCGAATGGTTATATACTTGGGTTCATAGTCATGCTCCACATCAATTCCAAGTTGACTTTTCGGCAGATCCCGCACATGTCCCTGGGAAGCCAGCACTTCATAATTACTTCCCAAAAATTTTTTAATCGTCTTTACCTTGGCCGGTGACTCCACAATAACCAGATTCTTTGCCATGTATACTTCCTCTTCCTTCTATTACATTTACGTTTATAAGCTTTTATAAATCACAGCTATCTTTACAATACCCGAATGTAATTATTTTTATAAATCTCTTTTGCATATCCTTTCAATTCCAGAACCGTAAGAATACGCAGAACCTCTACCAGGGGAAACGTTGTTGCTATACACAGTTCCTCCGGATTTTGGGGTTGTAAACCTAAACAACTATACACCATATTTTCCGCCTTTTCAAGATCATTTTTTTCATGTTCTTCACTCCCCTTTTTATTTGAATTCTTTAATTTTCTATTAATTCCTATTTCATCCAGGATTTGTTCCGGCGAAAGGGCAATTCCGGCCCCCTGGCAAATCAGATTATTACAGCCAGCACTTAAAGGGTCCCCCAGCCGTCCCGGAACTGCATACACGTCTCTGCCCTGTTCCAGGGCCAGATCCGCCGTAATCAGAGAACCGCTTTTTGCTTTTGCTTCTATTATAAGTACCAGATCAGCCAAACCGCTGATAATTCGATTGCGTAAGGGAAACAAATGACGCATAGGACGTATTCCCGGTGGGCTTTCTGACAGCAATCCTCCCTCTCGTTCTAATTGCATATACAATTCACGCTGAAGCTCCGGATAACAGATATCCACACCTCCCCCCAGAACACCGAAAGTCTTCCCGCCTCCTTCTAAGGCTCCCTGATGACCATATCCGTCAATCCCCGCAGCCATTCCGCTGATAATCTGTACCCCTGCCCCTGCAAGTTCCCTGCCAAACCACAGAGCTATGCTTCTCCCATAGGGGCTGCAAGTCCTGGCTCCTACGATTGCCACCGAGGGGCAACCATCCTTTGGTAATTCTCCCCGAATAAACAATCCCCCTGGTTTTTGAGAAAGCATGCGTAAACGGGCAGGATAACCCGGATGTTCACAACTAACAAAGGTGATTTCCTTACGTTTTAGCTTTTCCGCCTCCCTTTCAAAATCCCACTCACTTCTCTTTTTGCAAAGCCTGGTAATCACACAGTAGTTCTTGGGAAACTTTTTTAAAAGTTCCTCCTCTTTCGCCTTAAAAATTCGTTCCGGTGTCCCATATTGCCCCAGAAGCCTCCAAAACAGCCCCGGTTCTCCAATAAGGTTTCCGGTATACCAATGCCAATAGGCCTCCATGGATGTTCTCATAACCCTTTCCCCCAATAACTCCCATCCGGCAGCCGGTAATGGATTGCCTCCAGTATGTGCTGCTCCAAAATTTTCTCTTCCTGTTCCAGATCAGCAATGGTACGTGCTATCTTGATAATCTTATAATATGCCCGGGCACTTAAGTTTAGTTTTCCAAATGCGTTTTTTAAAAGTTTCTGCTCCTTTTTCCCTAAAGGACAGTAAAATTCCACCTGTTCTCCGTTAAGATGCCCATTAAAATGAATGGAAAGTTCCCGATATCGTTCCTGTTGCATCTGATGAGCAGCCTCCACCCTTTTCCGGATCTTAAGAGAACTTTCATTCTGCTGCTTTTCCGTTAACTCTTCATAGGAAACAGCCGAAACCTCCGTGCATATATCAATCCGTTCCAAGAGCGGACGGCTGATTTTCCCCAGATAACGGCTCACCTCCTGCTCCGTGCATATGCAACGTTTTCGATCCGGATAATAACCACAGGCACAGGGATTCATCGGTACAACGAAATTGATACAATTCAACGATGCACCCCTAAATGCAC
>CAOJBY010000024.1 GCA_948330435.1 uncultured Lachnoclostridium sp.
GAGCAGCTGATTTGTAATCAGCAGGTTATCGGTTCGAGTCCGATCATCGGCTTAAGTTAAAACCTATGGGGGAATTCCCGAGTGGCCAAAGGGGGCAGACTGTAAATCTGTTAGCTGTGCTTTCAGTGGTTCGAATCCACTTTCCCCCACTCACAACAGAAAGATACTGTTGTAATAAATTTTATATATCGCGAGGTGGAGCAGTCTGGAAGCTCGTCGGGCTCATAACCCGAAGGTCACAGGTTCAAATCCTGTCCCCGCTACTAGGGGCTTATAAAGGAGAATCCTTTATAAGTCTTTATGCCCAGATAGCTCAGTTGGTAGAGCAGAGGACTGAAAATCCTCGTGTCACTGGTTCGATTCCGGTTCTGGGCATTTTTGATGCTTACATATTTTATAGAATTTGGATACTGTAGTTCTTGAGGGAACTATAGTATTTTTTTATTTTATAATTGTCACATTTAATTGGATTTCACAGAAAGTTCACAGAATTATTAGCACTCACCTATTGACAGTGCTAATAATAAGGACTATATTATAGATGTAACAAAGAAAAGGGTTCAAAAAGGTATCAACTCATAAGAAAAGTGGAAAGATAAGTTGATAATAATGTTAGGAGGAATGATTTATGATGATGATGCCGAGTCTTTTTGGAAACAGTTTGTTTGATGAGTGGATGGATTTTCCTTTTGAAAGTGGATTTACAAAAGGAGCGAAGAGAGATACCAGTTTGATGAGAACAGACGTGAAAGAGAAAGATGGTGTCTACGAACTGGAGATGGAACTTCCGGGATATCAGAAAGAAGATGTAACAGCACAGTTGAAAGATGGCTATTTAACAGTTCAGGCATCCAGGAGTGCTTCCAGTGATGAAAAGGATGAACGGGGAAATTACATTCGCCGTGAACGCTATACAGGACAATGCTCCAGAAGCTTTTACGTAGGAGAAGGAGTAAAGCAGGAAGATATCCATGCAAAGTTTGAAAATGGCATTTTGAAGCTTCTGGTTCCCAAAGCAGAGGAACGTAAGCCAGTAGAAGAAAATAAATTCATTGCCATTGAAGGATGAGAACGTAAAAAGTAGATAAAAGAAGAATATATTAAAAAACGAAATAGGAAAGCTGCCACGGTGAGTAAGAAACTGTGGCAGCTTTAATTTCCTAACAATTTATTATAAAATAACTTTTTATAAAAGCAATGTTATAATATTTTCAGACGCTTTCTTTATAGAAAATATTGGGAAAAAGCTCTAAATCTACAATTTGCACAAACTTTTTACAGAACCGTAAAAAATTAACTAAAGTTCTGGAAAAATGATAAAAGTTTTCCACACTGAAAAAAGTTAAAAAAGGCGGAAAAGCAAGTTATCAACGGAGTTATCCACATTATCCACATTTTTTGTGTCCAATTAGGTGGGTTTACATAGTAAAAGTTGAAACGTACGTTCTGTACAAATCAGATAAAATGTTTTTATCAAAGAAAAAAATGAAATTTCCCTTGACATTGCTAATGTCAAAATATAAACAGAATTATCTGATAAATCTGAAAATCATCTACAGGCGATCAGCTTATAAATAGGATTGCCCTGAGCAGAAAACTTCTCTTCGTACTCTGTCATAATGTTCCCTTGATTCATATGAATATCCTGATGAAGATTGCGAGTACAGCCAAGGAGTTCCCATCCGGCTTCTTTTATACTTTCTAACGAAAAATCAAAAAGATATTCATTGTCCGTTTTAAATTCCAGCAGACCATCAGGAGAAAGAACGGTATTATAACGCCTTAGATATTCTACAGAGGTCAAACGTCGTCTGGCATGGCGTTCCTTGGGCCAGGGATCGGAAAAGTTCAGATAAATACGATCTACCTCACCGGGGGTAAAAGTCTGTTCAAGATTCGCTGCATCCATACACATAAAGTAAAGATTTGACAAAGGTTCAGCTTCCATCTTTTTGATGGCCTTAATCAGAATGCTTGTATACCGTTCAATGCCTATGTAGTTGATTTCAGGATAGGTCTTTGCCATATTCATAAGGAAACGCCCTTTTCCCATGCCAATTTCAATGTGAATGGGATATTCATTGCCGAAAAACTCTCTCCAGCAGCCGGCATTATTCGGCCTTTCCCATACTACATAGGGGCTGGCGGCTACGGACTCATCAGCACCTTTTATTTTACGAAGTCGCATATTGTTTCTCCTTTTTGCAATAATAGATCTTATTGGAATGTTTGGCTCTTTGCAATATTTTCCTGTGGAAGTCATATGAATTGTAATCATTTTATACAAAAATAGAAAAAAGATCAAGAAATATAAAAAAAACGCTTGCATTTTATAAAACAATCAATTATAATAATTCTTGCGTCGAAAATGAAAGACCAAAAAGAATAGCAGATAAGCGCGATTAGCTCAGCTGGCAGAGCACCTGACTCTTAATCAGGGTGTCCAGGGTTCGAACCCCTGATCGCGCATGCAGGGCACTGGTTTTGCGGATTAGCCGCGGGGTCGGTGCTTTTTTATATGGAAGAAAAGGTCAAAATATTTTGAAAAATTGAAATAAATTGTTATTTTGAAAAACTACTTGTAAAATCAAGGAAAATATACTAAAATATGGTTATATATGGGGGAGGGTTATAGTAAAAGTAGTTCCCCGTCCAAGGACAGAAGAGACTTCTATTTTTCCATAGTGTGCTTGTATAATTTTTTGTGTGATTGCAAGACCTAACCCGGTACCATATGATTTATTAGTTGAGAAAGGTTTAAAAAGTGTTTGGATGGCTTCCTTGTTCATACCACAGCCATCATCGGAAATTCGAATAATGATCTGATCAAGATACTTTCTGATTGACATGGAGACGCAGCCGTTCTCCCCCGTGGATTCAAAGGCGTTTTTGAGAAGATTTAGAAATGCCTGTTTTAGCTTCAGGGGATTACCAAAGACAGAGGGCAGCTGTGCTGGCATATGTACAGAAAAATGTTTCTGATTTATCACAGCATAAGGCATCAGGCTTTCTTCTAAAGATCGTATAACTTCTTTTAAATCCACCTCACACATAAAGAAACGTCGTTTATCACTGTAGGCAGCCAAATCTTCCAAAAGCTGATTGACATAAGCAACATCTTCCAAGGTCTGGGACCAGAACTGGAACTCTTTTACTTCAGGGTGTATAGACTCAATGAGTTGAAGAGAACTGTTGATCAGTGTAAGTGGATTACGGATCTCATGTGTTATTTTTGCAACAGTAAAGTTTGTATCTTCCATAATTAATATCACTCCTGCAAATAAGTGTAACATGCCGACAGGAGCTTGACAATATAGAAGAAGTCGGCAAAATTCGACAAAGCCTGGGAGCTATCCTGGCTGAATTTATAGAAAGAGGGCGAATTATGAGAAAGGAAAACTGTATTTTCTGCAAAATTGCAAATGGTGAAATACCCTCATCCACGATTTACGAGGACGAGGATTTCAGGGTATTTCTGGATCTGAGTCCTGCTACCAGAGGGCATGCGTTGATTGTTCCAAAGGAGCATTTTTCAGATTTGTTTGAACTGGATGATGAGCTTTGCAAAAAGGCTATTATTTTAGCAAAAAAGCTGGCTGGTCATATGAAGCAGGTGTTGGGCTGTGCCGGCTTCAATCTGGTGCAGAACAATGGAAAGGCTGCCGGACAGACCGTATTTCATTTTCATCTGCATCTGATACCAAGGTATGAAAAGGATGGGGCAGGAATCACCTGGAATCCAGGGAAAGCTTCTCCGGAAGAACTTGAGGAATTGGTAAATCTGCTTGCAAAATCATAAGGGGGAGGAAATCAGAGTATAGAATGTTAAATACAGAAGAGAAGTTTCAAGAAATTTATGAGCAGTATAAGAATCTGATATTAAAAGTTGCCTATGATTTGACAAAAGATTATCATACGGCACAGGATATCTGCCAGAAAGTTTTTGAAAAATTGTATGGTTATCAGGAACATGTAGATGAAGAGAAAGTAAAGTCCTGGCTTGTAGTAGTTGCGGCCAATGAGGCTCGTGATTATTGCAGAAAGGGTGGTCAGTATGCTGTTTTGCTAAGCGGTACGGCAGAACTGTCATACCTGATGGAATATGAAAATTGTATTGAGCGACACTTGGAGTGCAAGGTAAGAAAAGAATTCCTGGATCAGATGCTGGAAGGCTTGCGTAAAAAGAATGTCAACTGGTATGAAGTCTTTATGCTGGCGGAGTATCTGGAAGTTCCAAGAAAAGTAATTGCAAAACGCCGGGGAATTTCGCTGAGTACCGTAGATTCATATTTGAGAAAGACAAAGAAATGGCTGACAAGCCACTATCAAAAGGAATATGATGAGTTATAGAGGCAAATGTTCATCATATTCCCAGGAGTCCCAAGCCTGACTTGGGACTCCCAGGGAAAGATTATGGATTTTAAGTACGCAAGACAGCCTCATCAATCAGGCGGATAATTGTTTCAATCGAGTCTGCTTGACTGCTGCTTTCCATGGCAGAGGAGAAAGTGGTGCGGTTTTGGTAAAGTGTATGAATAGCCTGAAGCAACGCATCGTTGGTGATTTTTGCCTCCTCCAGAACCATGCTGAACCCTTGTTTTTCGAAAGAGTGAGCATTTAAAAGCTGATCACCCCGGCTGGCGGCGGCCGACAGGGGAATCAGAAGACTTGGTTTTTTCAGGGCCAGAAGTTCACAGATGGCATTGGCACCAGCCCGGGAGATGACGATATCTGCAAGGGCGAACAGATCCTTTAGTTCGTCTTTGATATATTCATATTGTACATAACCAGCCAAATGCCCTAAGGAGTGATCCAGCTTACCGGCTCCACATAGGTGGATAACCTGAAACTCTTTCAGAAGTGTGGGCAGGATCCGGCGAAGAGCTTCATTGACAGCAACTGCACCCATACTGCCCCCCATAACCAGAATGACTGGTTTATTGGCGGAGAGCCCGGTAAAGCGAAGGGCATGCAGACGATCTCCTTTAAGAAGTTCCTGGCGAATGGGAGAGCCAGTGAGAACAGCCTTATTGGCAGGCAGGTATTGTATGGTTTCGGGAAAATTGCAGCAAACCTTTTTGGCAGAAGGAATGCACAACTTATTGGCAAGTCCGGGTGTCATATCAGACTCATGGATAATTGCAGGGACATGGTAGCGATTAGCGGCCAGAACCACCGGGACAGATACAAATCCGCCTTTGGAAAAAAGAACATCCGGTGACAGCTTCTTGATAATTCGGCAAGCTTCACCATATCCTTTTATGACTTTAAAAGGATCAGTAAAATTTTTGGGATCAAAATAGCGTCGGAGTTTTCCGGAGGAGATTCCGTAGTAAGGGACTTGAAAGTCTTCCATTAGCTTCTTCTCAATCCCGTTATAGGAGCCTATATAGGAGATCTCATATCCAAGTTCCCGAAGCCTTGGCAGAAGTGCAATATTAGGGGTTACGTGTCCGGCGGTACCGCCGCCGGTCAAGAGAATTCGTTTCATGATTAAACCTCCATGGGGATAACAATCTATGGTTATTATGATAGGTTCACATCCATCTGTCAATTCATAATCTGCAAAAAACAGAGACGCTACAGTAAGTGAAAGTTATGGTAACAGGTATTAAAGGAAACAAAATGAAGAAAAAAGAGTTAAAAGGAATATTGAAGCAGGAAATTGAGTCAGAAGCATCTGCTTGGGAAAGGAGGGTGAATACAAAAAAAAGTCTCGCATCTCTGGAAATGCCTGAGGACTCCTATGATGAATTAATGGAGAGAATTCGGGAGAAGAAAGAACAGGGGATAGAACCAGAAAAGAAGTCCACGAATAAGATAATCCCTTTCTGTACCGGTCGGAAAGCATTGGTAACGGTTGCTCTGGTAGTAGTGTTGGTGGCTGGGGCAGGACTGGGAGTGCATGGAGCCAGGTTGTATATTCTGAATGTTAGTAATCGGGAACAGAATAACAGAGTTGACATTGCGATGAATACAGAGGATATTTTTTACGTTGAATTAACGGAAGAAGAGGCCTATGCAAAGATAGAGGAAGAGATAGGGATTCCGGCATTGAGATTTACAGAAAAGCCAAAAGAGATGGAATTAAAAAAAGTCTATATTGATGCAGAGATGGGTGAGGCAATCATGGAATTTTATTATAATGATTGCATTTTAAATGTTTATGAAAATAAGCAGAGCACAAATGCATCTTTTCAAGCAAGAGCAGATGGAGAAGTTATTGGGAAAATAGAAACTTTTTATCTGGGAAAAGAGTTGGAAATTTTAAAGGTTGATAAGTCGGATGGAGATATGGCATATCAGGTCCAAATGAAATATGGGAATGCTTTTTATCGCTTGATAAGCGATATGGAACAGGTAGAATTTGAAAATATTTTGTATGGACTCATATTTAAGAATGATTAATGTAATGATAATGAGTTTTGCTGGAGATTTATGTTTGATATTATGAGAAAGGCGGAGATTTTATGAAAAAGATTTTGTTAGGTTTATTAAGTTTGGCAATTATTGGAAGCTTGAGTTTGACGGTTCATGCAGAAGAAATAGAAGTTCCGGGATATTGCGAATATACGGAAACGGAACAGGAATCCATTGCTCATTGGTATGGTATTGCAAGAGGAACTTACTTAATGGAAGGAATTTGTGGAATTAAAGATGCGGGAACGGGAAAGGTCAGCGTTTCGGGGACAACGTCGGCATATAAGGTGTGTGACACAGTAAAGGTAGGAGTCTATCTGGATGAGAGTTCGGACGGAGGAAAGACGTTCGGACAGATTGGAAGCTATTATTTTTCAGAAAATAATACAACCTCCTGTCATGGAAGTAAAATAGGTATTTCTGTTAAAAGTGGATGGTGCTATATGGCCCGGGGAGGGCACAGTGTTACAAAAGGATCCACAACAGAAACAACAACAACCCATACAGGAGTTTTAAGGGCATCCTAAATGTAAAAGCGGTAAGGTCTGCCAGACCTTACCGTTTTTCTTCTTTCAAAGCTTCTCGCAAAGCCTTGGCTAATTGGTCGGGGCAAGAGGTGGGCTTTGCACCACAGCGAATCCCCTCGATCTTCTCAATGGCATCCTCTGCTTTCATCCCTTTAACCAGAATGGCGACACCCTGAGTATTGCCCGAGCATCCGCCTACAAATTCAACCTGCTCAATGGTATGATCTGGGGCCAATTCCACCTGAATTGCCATAGAACAGGTTCCTTTCGTGCGATATGTCATAAAAGAATTCTCCTTTCAAAGAATAAAACATAGCCAATTATAACAGCATGCAATAATTCCGTCAATCCTAAAGGTTGCAATCCGCCTTTATAACTGTTAAAATAGACACCATCAGGTTATGAGACAGCTACCCAAAAGAAAAAGAAAGAAGAGTGCATGCATATGGGAAGAACAGGAATCATCGGGGCAATGGAAGAGGAGATTGCTCTTTTAAAAGAAAAAATGGAGATAGAAGTTATAGTAAAAAAGGCTTCTATGGAATTCTATCAGGGAACTTTAAATGGCCGTGAGATTGTAGTAGTCCGCAGCGGGATCGGAAAAGTAAATGCCGGGCTATGTGCACAGATATTAGTAGACGTGTTCAACGTGAGCCGCTTGATCAACACAGGTATTGCCGGATCCCTGAAAGCAGAGATCAACATTGGGGACATCGTTATCTCTTCCGATGCTCTTCACCATGATATGGATGCCAGGAACTTTGGCTATGCCAGAGGGGAGATCCCCCGAATGAATACCATCAGCTTCCCGGCGGATCCGGAACTTATCACCATAGCCAAGGCTGCCTGCGAGGAAGTGAACCCTGAGATAGACGTATTTGTAGGCCGGATTGTGACGGGTGACCAATTCATTGCAGAGCGTTCAGTCAAAAACGAAATAGCTTCCTGGACGGAGGGGTATTGCACGGAGATGGAGGGGGCGGCCATTGCTCAGGCGGCCTATTTGAATCGAGTTCCATTTGTCATTGTAAGAGCTATTTCTGATAAAGCAGATGACAGTGCAACCATGGATTATCCAACCTTTGAACGAGATGCCATTGAGCATTCGGTGAGACTTGTTGAAGAGTTTGTAGCCCGGATACCGGAGGATGCTTATTAAATCCGGGGATAATAGAAAGTGCCGAAAAAAAGCGCCAGGCAAAGACTAATGTCGAAGCCTGGCGTTAATTCATTCTTTTCAGTAAAAATCCTGCTATGTATAATGTTTTTATACCCCAGATACTATCATACATATCCTTTGAAAATGATCGTAGTGCAGGTGTAAAGACAGGACAGGCAGGAGGGAACCGAATGTTTGAAATAGGTTTAACAATAGGCTGGGCAGCACTTATGATTCTGCTCTTGTGTATCCGAGCGGATATCCGGGAGCTTTCGGCCCTTATGAGGGAAAATCGAAGAGAACTTCTCAGAAGCAGCGTTGGAGGAAGGGCAAATGAAAGCTATCCAAACTTTCAGGATACGGTTCGCCAGGAAAAAACTCGGGAGAAAAAAGAAGAGCCAAAACAGGTAAGCTCATTAAATAAATCGGAAGAACAGCTTCTGAAAGAAGTTTTGACAGAATTTTTGGGCTAATAAGAGCTTCACCAGTGGATTAATTTGGATAAATATGTTACAATACCAGTGATAAAAAGCTGAAAGGCACAGGAAATGAAGGAGGATTCGATTTATGATAAGCTGGAAAAATCTGGACACCCTGAATGCGTATGAGGAACTTGAGAAAGCAGAGCATGTAGATCTCGTGGAAGCCATGTGCGGAGAGAATGGTGCGGAGCGTGTGAAGAAGTACAGTGCTTCCATGGCGGGTGGACTTACTTACAATTATGCTGCAAAGCAGGTGGATGATGAGATACTGAAAGTCCTTGCAAAGCTGGCTGATGAGGCACAGCTTGTGGAGAAGTTTCAGGCTCTCTACAGCGGGGAAGTAATCAACACCGGCGAGAAGCGCCGGGTTCTGCATCATCTCACCCGGGGACAGCTGGGAGAGGCTGTGGTAGTTGACGGTGTGGACAAGCGTAACTTCTATACGGAACAGCAGAGAAAGTATACAGAACTGGCGAATAGGGTCCATGGGGGAGAAGTAACAAATGCAGCAGGGGAGAAGTTTACCACTGTGGTACAGATCGGAATTGGCGGAAGCGATCTGGGACCCCGGGCTATGTATCTGGCTCTGGAGAATTGGGCGAAGAAAAATAATACTTTGAAAATGGAGGCAAGATTCATCAGCAATGTAGACCCGGATGATGCGGCGGCTGTTTTGGATTCTATCGACGTGGCACATTCTATTTTTGTACTTGTTTCCAAATCAGGAACAACTCTGGAAACCCTGACCAATGAATCCTTTGTAAAGGATGCTCTTACAAAGGCGGGCCTTGACCCCTCCAAGCATATGGTTGCCGTAACCAGCGAGACTTCACCCCTTGCCAAGAGTGATAACTATCTGGCGGCTTTCTTTATGGACGATTACATTGGCGGCCGCTATTCCTCCACCTCTGCAGTGGGCGGCGTTATTTTATCTCTGGCATTTGGGCCCAAGGTATTTGAAGATTTCCTGGCTGGTGCAGCGGCAGAAGATGCCCTTTCCAAAGAGAGAAATCTCTTGGAGAATCCTGCTATGCTGGATGCTTTGATTGGTGTATATGAGCGTAATGTTTTGGGCTATCCAAGTACGGCTGTACTTCCCTATTCCCAGGCTTTGAGCCGTTTTCCGGCACATCTGCAGCAGCTGGATATGGAATCCAACGGAAAGTCAGTCAATCGCTTCGGAGATTCGGTAGACTATCCCACAGGTCCTGTTATTTTCGGAGAACCGGGAACCAACGGGCAGCACTCTTTCTACCAGTTGCTTCATCAGGGAACGAATATTGTACCACTTCAGTTCGTGGGCTTTAAAAACAATCAGATGGGCGTGGATGTGGTGATTCAGGACAGTACAAGCCAACAGAAGCTTTGTGCGAACGTGGCGGCTCAGATTGTAGCATTTGCCTGTGGAAAGGAAGACGAGAATCCCAATAAACGCTTTGAAGGTGGACGCCCCTCCAGCATTATTATTGGTGAACAGTTGACACCAGTATCATTGGGAGCCCTTTTGTCACATTTTGAAAATAAAGTAATGTTCCAGGGCTTTGTCTGGAATGTGAACAGCTTCGATCAGGAAGGTGTGCAGCTGGGCAAAGTATTGGCAAAGCGTGTGCTTGCTCATGAGACAGACGGAGCATTAAAGATGTACAGTGAACTGCTGGACATTTAAAGAAATGAAAGTTTTGTTTGAAGATGGAAGCCTGCTGGTTTGTTATAAACCGGCAGGTATTCCTGTTCAGAGTGCCAGGGTGGGAACCAGGGACTGTGAGAGTATGCTGAAGAATTATTTATATAAAAAAAGTCCGAAAAAGGGAGAGCCTTATCTGGGGATTGTTCATCGACTTGATCAACCGGTGGAAGGGCTTCTGGTATTTGCCAAAACAGCAGAAGCTGCTGCCAATTTAAGCCGCCAGCTTCAGGATAAAACAATGAAAAAAAGCTACCTGGCTATTCGAAAGGCAGTGGATAAATCATCAGTAACCGGCTCTGAAAACAGGAAAGATGGTGGAAAAACATTTAATAATGTGGAAAATCCGGTGGAAAACTGGACAGAAATCACCGATTATTTGAAAAAAAACGGACATGAAAACCGTTCTGAGATTGTAAAACCTGGAACAGCCGGGGCGAAAAAGGCAGTTCTTTTGTATCGGGTTTTGCAGGTCCTGGCAGGGCGGGAATTGGTGGAAATTCGGCTTCTTACAGGACGCCATCATCAGATTCGATTACAGATGGCAGGTCTTGGGACACCCCTTGTGGGCGATCGAAAATACGGGACAGATTTTTCGGATGTGGATATTGTGGATAAGTCTTATCCGGCACTCTGTGCTTACCGCCTGGAATTTCTACATCCAAAAACCGGAAAGCCTCTTGCCTTTCAGGTCGAACCGAACAATCCGGTTTTTGCTTCATTTATAAAAAGTTAATGATACACCTGTATTTGGATGAATGTAACAGGGTAAAAAACCTTTTTAGGCTTATACTATGTAAAGAAAAACTATGGGTATAAGCAATAAGGAGGCCGACCCTATGGAGTGGATAAAGGAAAATAAAATACTCTGCAAAAAGATCGGAATCATAGCCGGTGTGTATTTGGGAATGAAATACCTGGTACCCCTTGTGATTCCGTTTTTAATTGCAGCCACATTGGTCTGTTGGCTTTGGCCGTTTTTGAAATGGACAAGGAGACATTTGCATATTCGTCCTCCTTATGTGATGGGAGGGCTTGTGCTGATTGTAGTGGCAATCTTGGGGATTGGAATTTATATGGCTGGCAGAGAACTTGGAAACCTGGCCATATACCTCAGGACTATGCTGGAGAAAAGGGGACAGATCGAAGAACTTCTATATAATTGCTGTGACAGTATCGGCCAGCTCTTTCATGTGGAATCCTCAGATCTGCGAATCTTTGTAACAGATCAGCTCAATGTATTTCGGGATCAGGCCCGGCAGAATATCCTGCCGGGAGCTTTTGGAGGCTCCTGGCAGTTGCTTAAAGGTGCCGGCTCCTGGATAGCTGCAATTGTAGTAACGGGGATATCATTACTTCTTCTTTCAGCGGATTTTGAAGAGATAAAAGAGATGGGAAAGAGGTATTCTCTGTATGAAAAAGCCGTAAGCTCCATTCGTGGAATGCTCCATGCAGTAGGCGGATATCTCAGGGCACAATTTATCATTATGGGAATTGTCACGCTTTTATGCATTTTAGGTGTATGGATTTCCGGAAGTACAAGAATGCCTATAGCAGTGGGAATTGGAATAGGACTTTTGGATGCACTTCCCGTATTTGGAACGGGGACGGTATTTATCCCCTGGCTTTTCATTTGCTTTCTTCAGAGAAAATATACTTCGGCCCTGATTCTTGCAGTTACTTATGGAGTTTGCATGTTAACACGGGAATTTTTGGAGCCAAAGCTTATCGGGAACCGTCTGGGGATTCTTCCGATAGTTATTCTTATGAGTGTTTATGTGGGGGTGAAGCTTTATGGATTTGGGGGGATTCTTTTAGGTCCGCTGTCGGTTTTGCTGGTCCGGGAACTTTGGAAACAAATAGATACCGAATGAAGAGCCTGTTTTCCTTGACAAAGCCTGTTGGAGGGTAATAAAATGGTAACAGTTCGAAAAACAGAGGCTGAAAGGCTGAGAGGAGAAAAGGCATGGCAAAGGATAAGAAGCTGGTAGAAGCGATTACATCCATGGACACAGATTTTGCTCAGTGGTATACGGATGTGGTAAAAAAAGCAGAGTTAATAGATTATACAAGTGTAAAGGGCTGTATGGTGATTAAGCCGGCAGGTTATGCTATCTGGGAAAATATTCAGAAGGAACTGGATGCGAGATTTAAGGCAACAGGTGTGGAGAATGTATATCTTCCAATGTTTATTCCGGAGAGTCTCCTTCAGAAAGAAAAAGATCACGTAGAGGGATTTGCCCCGGAGGTTGCCTGGGTAACCCATGGAGGTTTAGAACCTTTGCAGGAGCGTATGTGTGTAAGGCCTACCTCGGAGACGCTGTTCTGTGATTTCTATGCAAAAGAAGTCCAGTCCTACAGAGATCTGCCAAAAGTATATAATCAGTGGTGCTCAGTGGTGCGGTGGGAAAAGACAACTCGCCCTTTCCTCCGTTCCAGAGAGTTTTTATGGCAGGAAGGCCATACGGCCCATGCAACGGCAAAGGAGGCAGAAGAACGTACCATTCAGATGCTGAACGTATATGCGGATTTCTGTGAGGAGGTCCTGGCAATTCCCGTTATCAAGGGCCAGAAGACGGATAAGGAGAAGTTTGCAGGAGCCGAGGCAACCTATACCATCGAGTCCCTGATGCATGACGGGAAAGCACTTCAATCCGGAACCAGTCATAACTTTGGAGACGGATTTGCAAAGGCTTTCGAGATTCAATATACAGATCGTGATAATCAGCTTCAATATGTCCATCAGACATCCTGGGGCATGACCACTCGTATGATTGGTGCCATTATCATGGTACATGGGGATGACAGCGGACTGGTGCTTCCTCCCCGGATTGCACCTGTACAGGTGATGGTGATTGCCATCGCGCAGCATAAAGAGGGAGTACTGGATAAAGCATTTGCCATTCGGGATGAGCTTATAGAGGCGGGCTTCAAAGTGAAAGTGGACAATTCCGACAAGAGTCCGGGTTGGAAGTTCTCTGAACAGGAGATGAAAGGAATTCCGGTAAGAATCGAGATTGGCCCAAAGGATATAGAGGCCAACCAGGCCGTAATTGTGCGGCGGGACAATCGTGAGAAAACCATTATCTCTCTGGATGAACTTGCCCGAAAGCTGGAAGAGGTACTGGATACCATGCAAAAAGAGATGCTAAAGAGGGCAAGAGCACATCGTGAGGCTCATACTTACGATGTAACTAACTACGAAGAATTTGTAAATACACTGGAGGAGAAGCCTGGCTTTGTAAGAGCTATGTGGTGTGGCGATCAGGCTTGTGAGGACAAGATTAAAGAGGATACCACGGCAACCTCCCGGTGTATGCCTTTCGAACAGGAAAAGCTCTCTGACACCTGTATCTGCTGTGGAAAACCTGCAAAGACCATGGTGTACTGGGGCAAGGCATATTAATGTGGAATATATGAGGATAGAGATACCGGCAAAAGCAAATCAAATTATTAATTGTCTCACAAAAGCAGGTTATGAAGCTTATGTAGTGGGAGGCTGTGTTCGTGATGCCATTTTGGGCCGCAGTGCGGCAGACTGGGACATCACCACCAATGCCAGGCCAGAACAGGTGAAAGCCTTGTTCTCAAGAACTGTGGACACTGGAATCCAGCATGGGACAGTAACTGTACTTTTGGGGAGAGAAGGCTTTGAGGTAACTACCTATCGGATAGACGGCGAATATCGGGATGGCAGACATCCTGCCGAAGTTATCTTTACTCCCAGTCTTTTGGAGGATTTAAAGAGAAGGGACTTTACCATCAATGCGATGGCATATAATGAGACAGAAGGATTAATAGATGCCTTTGATGGCATGGGTGATCTGAAGAGAGGCAGTGTACGCTGTGTGGGAGATCCCCGGGAACGATTTACGGAGGATGCTTTGCGAATCTTGAGGGCAGTGCGCTTTTCTGCTCAGTTGAATTTTGGAATTGAAGAGAATACCAGACAGGCTCTGACAAGCTTTGCCTCCAGCCTTACACGGATCAGTGCGGAGCGTATTCAGACAGAACTGGTAAAGCTTTTGACTTCAGAGCATCCGGAGGTTTTCCGAACTCTTTATGAGACGGGAATTACGGCTGCAATTCTTCCGGAATTTGATGCCTGTATGAAGACGCCTCAAAATCATCCCCATCATTGCTGCTGTGTAGGAGAGCATCTTCTGCTTGCCCTGCAGTCCATAGAAGCAGATAAGGTGCTACGGTTATCAGCTCTTCTTCATGACATTGGAAAGCCGACAACACATATTCGGGATGAGCAGGGAGTGGATCATTTTCATGGACACAGTGACGTGGGTGCGGAGATGGCAGGGTGCATTTTACGCCGCCTGAAGTTTGATAATGATACGATTTATCGGGTAAAACATTTGGTGTTGGTCCACGATTATTTACAGATTCCTCTTACCCTGAGAGGGGTTCGCCGGGCAGTGGTCCGGATTGGAAGAGAACATTTTTCGGACTATTTAAAACTGCGACAGGCAGATATTATGGCTCAAAATCCTTCCATGCAGAAGGAAAAGCTGGAAGCGTTGGCAACACTGAAAGGCTTGTATGAGCAAATTCTTAAAGAAAGAAACTGCCTTTCCCTGAAAGAACTGGCAGTAACGGGAAGTGACTTGATAGAGGGCGGCTTAGAGCCAGGACCAAAGCTTGGGGAGATTTTGAAAAAACTTTTAGAATTAGTGATTGAGCATCCGGAGTATAATACAAAAGAATATCTACTGTCCCATCTGCCAAAGCTGTAAAGTATAACAGGTGTTGATAATCAGCAACCATTTTAAAGTGCATAAATCCCCTCGTTCTTTCATAGATTTGAAAGGAACGGGGGGATTTTTGTGAACGAAAAGGCACTGCAAATTTTAGGGCAGTATAACATCAAATTACTTCGGAGCTTCGGCGGTCGTGGTGCAGTCATGCTGGAGACGGAACAGGGACTAAAAATATTAAAAGAATTTGCAGGATCCAAGACAAAACTTCCCTATGAGCAGATGCTGCTTGCAAGACTGGAAGAGGAGGGTGTCTGCAAAGTTGATCGGGCCATAGCAAATATAAGTGGGGAACTCCTCTCCACAGGTGAATATGACACCACCTGGATTATCAAAAACTGGCCAATCGGAAAAGAGTGCGATACACACAGTGAAGATGACTTGCTAAAAAGTATGGAAATATTAGCCCGTCTCCATAAGAGTGCCAGAAACATCTGGCAGATGGAAAATGAAGAGACAACAAAACGTCTTATGGGATGTGATCGAAGAAATGAACTGGAAAAACACAACCGGGAGTTAAAGCGAGTCCAGAACTTTATTCGGAATAAACGTAAAAAGGGAAGCTTCGAACTGCTTTTTCTAAAATATGTACAGGAAATCATGGAAGAAAGCCTTTATGCCCAGCAACGGCTGGAAAACTCCGGGTACGAGGAACTCTTGCAAAAGGCGAAAATGCAGGGGCATATATGCCATGGAGAATACATACATCACAATATTTTCCTGAATCGTCAGGAGACTGCTGTAGTCAACTTTGGGCGCTGCGAGATCAACCTGCAGATCAATGACCTGTGTCTGTTTCTGCGTAAAATTATGGAAAAGCAAAACTGGAACGAAGCCTTAGCAGGTCGAATGCTGGAAGCTTACGAAAAGGAACGTCCGCTATCGGGGGAAGAACACCTCTACCTGGCCGTTAGTCTCTATTACCCGGAAAAAGTCTGGAAGCTGGCTCACCACTACTATAATGCAAACAAGGCCTGGATTCCGGAAAAAAACACGGAAAAATTGGAAGTCTTCCTGAATCAGGAGTCTCAGAGAAAGCAAATGATAAAAAACCTTCTCCAGTTTGCCCCGTAACATTGCGTTGACTTTTATTGCCAAATTTATTAAAATTATATACATCAACAGGGCAAAGAAGCCTTAACAATTCAAGAATGGGGTGTAAAACTATGTATCTAGAAGATTACAAACGTTGGTCAGAAGCGGACTTAGAGGATCCTGCTTTAAAGGAAGAACTGGAGACTGTCAAAGGAAATGATGAAGAGATCAAAGATCGCTTTGCAGTGGCCTTAAAGTTCGGCACGGCCGGACTTCGCGGTGTGTTGGGTGCCGGCTCCAATCGTATGAACATTTATGTGGTTCGCCAGGCTACTCAGGGACTGGCAAACTGGGTAAAGACCCAGGGTGGAAAGCAGCTGGTGGCCATCAGCTACGACAGCCGTATTAACAGCGATGTATTTGCAAAAACAGCAGCCTGTGTATTGGCGGCTAACGGAATCAAAGTCCGCATCTATGACGCACTGATGCCAGTACCGGCCCTAAGCTTTGCTACCCGCTACTATGAGGCGAATGCAGGTATCATGGTAACTGCCTCCCATAACCCGGCAAAATATAACGGTTACAAAGCCTATGGACCGGATGGCTGCCAGATGACAGACGAGGCGGCGGATATTGTATATGCAGAGATACAAAAGACCGACATCTTAACCGGTGCCAAAATGATGGATTTTGAAGAAGGCATGGCGGCAGGTATGATTGCATATGTAGGTGACGACTGCAAGGAAGCCCTTTATGATGCCATTAAGGCCCGCAGTGTACGCCCGGGGATCTGTGAGACGGCGGGACTTAAGCTGGTTTATTCTCCTCTTAACGGTTCCGGTCTTGTGCCCGTAACCCGAATCTTAAAAGACATCGGCATTACAGACATTACCATCGTACCGGAGCAGCAGTACCCTGATGGCAATTTCCCGACCTGTCCCTATCCCAATCCGGAGATATTTGAGGCACTTCGCCTGGGGCTTGAACTGGCAGAGAAATCCGGTGCGGATCTGATGCTGGCCACTGACCCGGATGCAGACCGTGTAGGTATTGCTATGAAATGTCCGGATGGAACTTACGAACTGGTATCCGGCAACGAGGTAGGTGTTCTCCTGCTGGATTATATCTGTGCAGGCCGTATTGAGAAAGGCACTATGCCGGAAAAAGCAGTAGCAGTAAAATCCATTGTTTCCACACCTCTGGCAGATGCGGTTGCGGAGAATTACGGTGTAGAACTTCGAAGCGTATTGACCGGTTTCAAGTGGATTGGGGACCAGATTGCACAGCTTGAGGCAGCAGGAGAAGTGGATCGGTTTATCTTTGGCTTTGAGGAAAGCTATGGCTATCTGGCAGGCCCCTATGTGCGGGACAAGGATGCCATCATTGGATCCATGTTGATCTGTGAGATGGCGGCATATTATAGAAGCATTGGCTCTTCACTAAAGCAGAGAATGGAAGAGATCTATAACAAATACGGACGCTATCTGAATAAGGTAGACAGCTTTGAATTCCCGGGATTGTCCGGTATGGACAAAATGGCGGGCATTATGGACGAGCTGCGCAAGAATCCTCCGGCAGAGATTGGCGGATATTCTGTAGTAAAGGTAACAGACTTCAAGAAGCCAGAAGAGACTGGGCTCCCTGCAGCAAATGTCTTAATCTACAAGCTGGAAGGCGGAGCGGAGGTTATCGTTCGTCCCTCCGGTACGGAGCCGAAGATCAAGACATACTTTACAACATTGGGAAAGGATCTGGCAGAAGCACAGGCACAAAAAGACCAACTGGCTGCAGCACTGAAGCCTATCTTCTCTTAAGGTGAAACGGGTATGGATAAAAAATATACCTATGAAGAGCTTCTGCAGATAGTAGCTGAACTTCGGAGCAAACACGGCTGCCCGTGGGATAGGAAGCAGACTCATGAGAGTATGATTAAATGTCTGCGGGAAGAGAGCGAAGAAGTTATAGCGGCCATTGAGAACCGGGATGATGAGAACCTCTGCGAAGAATTGGGTGATGTAATGCTGCAGGTATTGATGCACAGCCAGATTGCTGCAGAGGAGAATCGATTCACTATAGAAGATGTTGTAGACATGCTGGCCAGGAAGCTGGTGCGTCGCCATCCCCACGTGTTTGGGGATCAAAAGGCATTGACTGCGGAGGAAGGTCTGGCAAGCTGGAATGCAGTAAAAGAGCAGGAGAAAGCCCTGAAACATAAGAAAATGCGGGAAAATCCTTGACAAACAGATTAGAAGCGAGTATAAATAGGAAAGAAGATATGGAACACACACACAGACATATCCTTCAAAACAACTAGATTTTATTTATTAGGAGGAGATACCGATGAACAGAGTGGAGTTAGTAGCTGCAATTGCAGAACAGACCGAATTATCTAAGAAAGACGCAGAAAAGGCTTTGAAAGCATTTACGGATGTTGTTACAGAGGAGCTGAAGAAAGGCGGCAAGATCCAGTTGGTAGGCTTTGGAACATTTGAGGTTTCCGAGAGAGCAGCAAGAGAGGGAAGAAATCCTCAGACTGGCAAGACTATGACGATTGCTGCTTCCAAGGCACCGAAGTTTAAAGCGGGAAAAGCATTGAAAGACGCTTTGAACTAACGTATGCGCTTAGATAAATATTTAAAGATTTCCCGTCTCATCAAGCGGCGGACTGTGGCAAATGAAGCCTGTGATGCAGGACGGGTTCTGGTCAACGGTAAGACTGCCAAAGCATCTGTGAATGTGAAGGCGGGAGATGTCATAGAGATACAGTTTGGGACAAAGTCTGTAAAGGTGGAAGTTCTGGATGTCCAGGAGACCGTGAAGAAAGACGAAGCAAAAGAATTGTACAAATATCTTTAAATCAAGAATAAAAGAAATAACCTCCTAATATATTTAACAATAGGTTGAATATGTTAGGAGGTTTTTTTGTGGAAGAAAAGCAGCTTGCAAGATCCCACAGGCTCTTATTTAATAATAGACGGACAGGTACTGTCAGCGGTGTAACGGATGTGATTTCTTTTGATATTGCAGAGATTTTGTTGGAGACAGAACAGGGGATGCTGACAATCAAGGGATCGGATTTGCATGTGAATCGTTTGACGCTGGAAAAAGGAGAGGTAGACATTGAGGGACGGATTGACAGTATGGCTTACTCGGAAGTGACAGATTTCCAGAAGGCGGGGACATCTCTTCTTGGCCGCCTGTTTAAGTAATGCCTATGAGTGAAGGAATTATTTTTGAACTACAGTTTTTTTTCAGTTCCTTTTTACTGGGTGTGATGATGACGATTGCCTATGATGGAATTCGGATTTTTCGGAGAATTTTTCCTCATGGGGGAGTAATAGTGGCTATAGAGGATCTGGCGTATTGGCTAACTTGTGGTGTTTGCATTTTCCGTATGCTGTATGTGAAAAACAGTGGTGCAATTCGGGGGTTTGCCATTGCGGCCGTGGTGCTTGGAATGCTGGTGTACCTGCAGCTTTCCAAAATTATAAAAAAAGCAGTAAAAAAATTGCATAGTTGGGTAAAAAGAGGTATAATAGACTAAAATTGTATCCGGGTATACTGCCTGGGCAGAACAGGAATGGAGGGAGATCATGACAAAGACAAGACGTGCTTTGCGGCGAAGCAAGCGATTTGGAGTTCATGTGATTGCTTTTACGATTCTGTGTCTGTTGGTTGTGGTTTCCTTTGGAAAGATACAACTAAGACAAAAGAACACAGCATATCAGCAGCGAGAGGAAGAACTCATGGCCTTGATTGAACAGGAAGAAAAGCGGACGGAAGAGATCGAGGAACTGAAGAAATATGTCCAGACTAAGAAGTATGCAGAGGAGATTGCAAAAGAACGGCTCGGTTTGGTTTATGAAGATGAGATTTTATTTAAAGCAGTTGAGTAAAAAGGCAGTTGTCACAAGGATAACTGCCTTTTTCATGGGGAAGATTTTGAAGCTGGATGTGTATTTACATAAACTGTGAATTTTTTAAGTAAAATCAACATCTTAATAATAAGAATTCTATGTCCAAATTTGTCTGAAATTTTTCAAAACTGCTTCTCATATTCGACAAAAAAATCAATTTCCTTACTTTATAATCCACAACTACACAGACACACACAGAAGAAAATGGAGGAGTGAGGATATGAAACAAGGAGAAGAACGTAAGGTGGGCCACTACAGTTGGCTTTATGGAGTGATCGCAGGCGGATGTGTGGCCGCTATGCAGATTGGGGTAGGACTTTTGCAGGTAGAAGGGGAATTCGCCATTATAATGGGGGCGGCCCAGGGGCTTCTGGTATGTTCTCTGACTGTAATTTGCGGTAGTATGATGGAATGGCTGCTGACACCGCTTCCTATAGAGGATGAGGACAAGCCGCTTCATCCGGGCAGAGAACGTATTCGGGAATACGGGACGGCCTTTCGGAGTCTGGCAGATAGCTTTTTGAGTCCGTCTGCCCTGGAGATTAATCCGACAGAAGAGGGGGCGGCAGTACTGGACATGCCCTCCAAAATGGATCTGCTATGGAATACCAGACTTAACGAAAACCGGGCGGCGGTGGCAGTGCAGCTTAATGAAATGGCAC
Source organism: uncultured Lachnoclostridium sp. (assembly GCA_948330435.1). GTDB lineage: Bacteria > Bacillota > Clostridia > Lachnospirales > Lachnospiraceae > Laedolimicola. The sequence goes on from CAOJBY010000024.1 coordinate 20,653, forward strand.
AGATTATGACGGATACAGTAGAGTATGCATGGGATACACGAACAGATGAGGATTTGGAACTTCATCTGAAGAAAAAGCTGCGGGCTATGGGGCTCTCCGTTCATGGTGTGCTTGTATATTATCAGGAGAATAAACGTCAGGAGGTTTATCTGACGGTAAATACACGGCGAAAACGCTGTGTGGCTTCAAGAGAGATAGCGGCGGTACTGTCCAGATTGATGAATAAGTCCATGATGCCTGCGAAAGACAGCCGGGCATTTGTGGGAAGTGAACGAATGACGATTCAGTTTGTAGAACGGACAAATTTTCAGGTCCTTTACGGAATGGAAAAAGCTGTAAAGGGAAAGGAACAGATCTCGGGGGATAATTTTTCCCTGTATTATGGCCGGAACGGGCAGTTTATTGCTGCACTTTCGGATGGAATGGGGTCCGGGATGGAGGCCTATAAGGAAAGCGAATTAGTAGTAGATCTGCTAGAGCAGTTCCTGGAGACGGGGCTTTCAAAGGAAACGGCCGTGCGTATGATTAACTCGGCACTTATTGTGCGCTCAGATGAGCAGGTGTTTTCTACGATTGATATTAGTTCCCTGGATTTATACACGGGTGTGTGCGAATTCCTGAAAGTGGGGGCATCCACTACATTTATCCGAAGAGAAAATTGGGTGGAAACCATTGCGTCTACCAGTCTTCCGGCAGGTGTCTTTCACAAGTTGGATCTGGATGCGTCCAGCAAGAAACTTTATGATGGGGACATGGTAATTATGGTCACAGATGGTGTAATGGATGCCCTTCCGGTTGCTTACCAAGAGACGCTTATGAAAGATATTATTATGGAGTATGATACAGGCAATCCGGGGGAATTGGCAGCCTATATATTAAACCGGGTATGCCAGTATCTGGATGGGGAACCCACGGATGATATGACAGTGTTGGCAGTGTCTCTTGTAAAGTATTGAGAAAAAGGCTTACTTAGATTGACTTCTCCTGCTAACCACCTGTATACTGTGATCAGATAATTTACGGTATATAAAAGGGGACTTAGGAAGGTTATGGTTTCACGCATTCACGCATTTATCAGAGAAAATGAGATGATTAAGCCGAATGACAGGGTGTTAGTGGGGGTATCGGGAGGACCAGATTCCATATGTCTTCTTTTCGTATTGCATATGCTTCAGAAAGAAATGGATTTTGCACTTTTTGCAGTTCATGTAAACCATGGACTGAGGGGGCGGGAGGCTGATCGAGATCAGAACTTTGTAGAAAAGCTTTGCGAAGAATATGGCATCCCATTGCTGTGCTGCTTTCAGGAGGTACGCAAAAAAGCAAAAGAGGAAAAACTTACTTTGGAGGAGGCAGGAAGGCTTTGCCGATATGAGGTATTTGAGAGAGAAGCAAAGCGATATGGCTGCAATCGAATTGCGGTGGGACATCATGGAGATGATCAGGCAGAGACCATGTTATTCCACTTGTTCCGGGGAACGGGGCTAAAGGGACTTGCGGGGATGGAACCCAGGCGGGATGAGATTATCCGGCCGCTGCTTTGTGTGGAGCGTCGAGAGATTCTGGAGTGGCTTCAGGAACAAGGGATTTCCTGGTGTGAAGACAGCAGCAATCAGGAAGAGACTTATACCAGGAACCGGATTCGTCATACGATTATGACCTGTGCAAAGGAACAGATCAATGGGAGTACGGTTCGCCATATGATTCAGACGGCCAGTGAGTTAAGTGAGATAGAGCATTTTTTGGAGGAGGCCACCACTTGTGCCTTTCGCCTGTGTGCTCGGAGGGAAGAAGAAGGGATTTTCCTGGTGGAAGAATCTTTTCAGAAGCTTCAGCCCTTACTTAAAGGGAGGCTGATTCGCCTATGCCTGTCAAAAGAAGAGGGGGGACTTAAAGACATAAAACGCCAGCATATTAAAATGGTGGAGGAGCTTTTTAGGAAGCAGACAGGGACCTGCCTTTGTCTGCCGGGGGGAAAAAAGGCTATCCGGCAATATGGTGGGGTATATCTGGGAGAGGAATCAGAGGAAGAAGTGACAGGAAGACTGGAAAAGATTCAGGCTGTAGAGATCCCCGGAATCTGCCGGGTAATGGGAAAAACCTGGAGTTTTTCCCTGGAAAATGCACAAAAAAATCAAATAATTCCAGAAAAGACGTATACGAAATGGTTTGATTATGATAAAATAGAAAATTATCCGGTGATCCGAAGACGCAAGCCTGGTGATTATCTGGAGATTAACCGGGAGCATGGACATAAGAAGCTCAAGGACTATCTGATCAATCAGAAAGTCCCATCAAGAGAGAGAGAAAGGCTTCTTTTGTTGGCGGATGGCAGCCATATTATTTGGATTCCCGGTATGCGCATAAGCGAAGGCTATAAAGTGACGAAAGATACGAGGCAGATTTTGAAAGTACAAATATATGGAGGAGAGGAAGATGGCAGAGAAGATCCGGGTAATGATTCCAGAGGACGAAGTGGATGCGAAGATTCAGGAACTGGGCAAAAAGATTAGCGAGGACTTTGCGGGACAGGAGGTCCATCTGATCTGTATTTTGAAAGGAAGTATCTTTTTTGTCTGCGAACTGGCAAAGAGGATTACCCTACCAGTTACCATAGACTTTATGCAGGTTTCCAGTTATGGAGCAGAAACGAAATCCAGTGGAGTGGTTCGTCTGAGCAAGGATTTGGATGAACCTCTTCAGGGGAAGAATGTAATTATTGTGGAAGATATCATTGATTCCGGAAGAACCTTAAACCATTTGGTAAAGCTGCTGGGCCAGAGAAATCCCAAGAGTATGACTATCTGTACGCTTCTTGACAAGCCATCCAGAAGAGTGGTGGATGTGGAGGTTAAGTACACGGGCTTTCAGATTCCGGATGAGTTTGTGGTGGGATATGGCCTGGATTATGACCAGCGATATCGGAATCTTCCCTATATTGGTATTATAGAATTTGTAGATTAAGAAGTAGAAAAAGCAGTACCATGTCGGTGCTGCAAAACTAGAATAGGAGGAAACGTATTGAACAACAGACAATACCGGGTATCACTTTTTTATCTGATTATCCTGGCTATGCTTCTGTTCTTTCTTGCGGAATTCGCTAAGAGGACGGAGATGCAGAATCTCTACCCTTATACCCAGTTTCAGGAGGATGTGGAGACAGGCAATGTAGAACGGGCGGTGATTACCCAGAATCAGACAGCACCTACCGGAATCATAGAACTGGTAAAAAAGGATGGAACTGTCGTCAAGGTAAATGTTCCGGACACTGTGGAAGCGGGCAAGCTGCTTCAAAAAGCAGATGTTCCGGTGGCTTATGATAATGTCAGGAGCCAGAACTGGCTTCAAAGTTTGGGGATTCCCCTGCTGGTGGCAGTAGTCGTTGTATTTGTAATGATGATGTTTATGAACCGGCAGGCGGGCGGTGGTAATAGCCGTATGATGGATTTTGGAAAAAGCCGGGCCAAGATGACTACTCAGGAGCAGATTCATACTACGTTTAAGAATGTTGCCGGACTCCAGGAGGAAAAAGAGGATCTGAAAGAAATTGTTGATTTTCTAAAGATGCCTCAAAAGTATATCAAAGTAGGGGCCAGAATACCGAAAGGTGTGCTGCTGGAGGGGCCGCCGGGAACTGGCAAGACACTTCTTGCAAAAGCGGTGGCAGGCGAAGCAGGAGTACCGTTTTTTAGTATTTCCGGTTCTGATTTTGTAGAAATGTTTGTAGGAGTGGGAGCTTCCAGAGTTCGGGATCTGTTCGCAGATGCAAAGCGTAATCATCCCTGCATTGTATTTATTGATGAGATCGATGCAGTGGCCAGACGAAGAGGCAGCGGCATGGGCGGCGGCCATGATGAGCGGGAGCAGACATTAAACCAGCTTCTGGTTGAGATGGACGGCTTTGGTGTAAATGAAGGCATTATTGTGCTTGCGGCGACCAATCGAGTGGATATCTTAGATCCGGCAATTTTACGCCCGGGCCGCTTTGACCGGAAGATCATGGTAGGCCGACCGGATGTAAAAGGCCGGGAGGAGATTCTGGAAGTACATGCCAAGGATAAGCCTTTGGCAGAGGATGTGGACTTAAAGCAGGTTGCTCAGACGACTGCGGGTATGACCGGGGCAGATCTGGAGAATCTGATGAATGAAGCTGCTATTTTTGCAGCAAAAGCAGATCGACAGTATATTGTTCAGGAGGATATTCGTAAGTCTTTCGTGAAGGTTGGAATTGGATCAGAGAAAACAAGCCGGGTGGTATCTGACAAGGAAAAACGAATTACTGCTTACCATGAGGCGGGCCATGCAATTTTATTCCATGTACTTCCTGATGTGGGGCCGGTTTATACGGTGTCCATTATTCCCACTGGAATGGGGGCGGCAGGCTATACCATGCCCCTGCCGGAGAAAGATGAGATGTTCAATACCAAAGGAAAGATGCTACAGGATATTCAGGTGTCCTTAGGAGGTAGAATTGCGGAGGAACTTATCTTTGATGATATTACCACGGGGGCATCTCAGGACATCAAGCAGGCCACAGGTGTGGCACGGGCCATGGTAACGAAGTACGGCATGTCAGAGGAACTTGGCATGGTCAATTATGACTCGGATGAAGAAGTGTTCATTGGAAGAGACTTTGGACATACCAAGGGATACGGAGAAGCCGTTGCCAGTAAGATTGATATGGAGATTAAACGTATTGTGGATGAATGTTACCAGAAAGCAAAAGCGATTATTCTGGAGCATCGCAAAGTGCTGGATGAGACAGCAGAACTGCTTCTGGAGAAAGAAAAGATCACGCGGGAAGAATTTGAAGCACTTTTTCAGAAAGAAGAACAGGAGTGGGCATTCAATCTGTAGGAATAATTGTGAAATTGGAATTCCGTCATAATGACGGAATTCTTTTGTGAAAACCTTACAAAAAAAATATGCTATTTTTGTGAAGTTTGTGCACACTTATTTTGATGCTGTGTTATAATAATACTTGTAAAACCCCCAATACATTATATAGTTTTTGCTACACCCCATAAGTAAAAGAAATACCTTCTCCTAAAAAAGACAGCAGGATAAAATGGCTGTCTTTTTTACTTTGTATTTTTAACAGACATAGCTTGGAAAAAACTGTCTTGTAATCTATGACGGCATATTATAAAATATATTAGAACAAGATATAATAACTAGTTTTGGAGTGAAAGAAGACAACATGATTAACAGAGATGCACTTTTTTCGGATGAGACAGATCAATACCGCATTCCCATGGAAGTCAATCCAGGGGACAAGGTGACAGTGGTTTTTCGGACAGCAAGGGATGATGCGGACGGCGTATATCTTATTAGCAAGGGAAACCGCCTTCCTATGAAAAAGTTTCAAACAAATCAAAACTTTGATTATTATCAATTGGAGATGCAGGTAAGAAAGAATCCGATTCATTATTTTTTTGAGATTCGGTCGGGAGAGGAACGCCTTTTTTACAATAAGCGGGGCGTTACGGAGGATTTGCAAAGGATCTATTCTTTTGGAATTATACCAGGATTTTTCACACCAGACTGGGCCAAGGGTGCGGTCATGTATCAGATCTATGTGGATCGGTTTTGCAACGGCGATCCATCCAATGATGTGTTGACGGGAGAGTACAGCTATATTGGTGAACAGGTAGAAAAGATAGAGAACTGGGAGCAATGTCCAAAAGAGATGGATGTACGCTCTTTTTATGGGGGAGATCTGCAGGGAATCTTGGATAAGCTGGATTATCTGGTGGATCTGGGTGTGGAAGTGATCTATATGAATCCCATATTTGTATCGCCCTCCAACCATAAGTACGACTGCCAGGATTATGATTATATTGATCCGCACTTTACGGTGATCAAAAAGGATGGAGGCGAGCTGCTGCCGGAGGGCGAGTTGGACAATCGGAAAGCGGAGCGGTATATTCAGCGTGTGGTGAACAGGGAGAACCTGCAGGCCAGCAATGAATTTTTTGTTCATTTTGTGGAGGAAGTACACAAGCGGGGAATTCGGATTCTTCTGGATGGTGTGTTTAACCATTGCGGATCTTTCAATAAATGGTTGGATCGGGAACGTCTGTATGAGAGAAGCGGGGATTACGAAGAGGGTGCCTATGTATCGGAATTAAGCCCCTATCGGGATTTCTTCCGTTTCCATAATGTGCATGAATGGCCCTATAACGAATATTATGACGGCTGGTGGGGGCATAAGACGCTTCCAAAGCTTGCTTACGAGGCATCGCCGGAGCTTCGGGAGTATATAATGAACATCGGCAGAAAGTGGGTATCGCCCCCTTATTCCGTAGATGGATGGCGTTTGGATGTGGCGGCAGATCTGGGACTCACTTCAGAATATAACCATGATTTCTGGAAGGAGTTTCGCAGCAGCGTGAAAGAGGCAAATCCGGATGCGGTAATATATGCGGAGCATTATGGAGATGCTTCCACATGGCTGAACGGAGAAGAATGGGATTCCGTAATGAATTATGACTCCTTTATGGAGCCAATTACCTGGTTCTTAACAGGCATGGAAAAACACAGTGAGTATTTTCGGGAGGATTTGCTGAATAACGAACAGGCATTGCTGGATGCTTTAAAAGGAAATGTATGGGCTTTTTACGGGCCGTCTTTCCTGATTGCCATGAATCAGTTGTCCAACCATGATCACTCCCGCTTTTTGACTAGAACCAGCCATATGGAGGGCCGACTGGGAAGCCGAAGCTCCGAGGATGCGTCTGCAGGAATCTCCAAGGCGGTATTTCGTGAGGCGGTGGCTTTGCAGATGACCTGGGCCGGAGCACCGACGCTCTATTATGGAGATGAAGCGGGGGTGTGCGGTTTTACGGATCCGGATAATCGAAGAACCTACCCATGGGGACATGAGGATCAGGAGCTGATAGAATTTCACAGAGAGCTGATTCGCATTCATAAGAAGAATCCGGCCTGTCGGATCGGATCCGGAAAGATTATTCTGGCTCTTCATGGAATTATCGGTTTGATTCGGTTTACCAGAGATAATCAGGTTCTTGCAGTGGTAAATAACAATGAGGAAGGGCAGAAAGTGTCAATTCCGGTCTGGCTGGGAGAGGTTCCGAATGGCGCTTTGATGGAACGCCTGATTCTGTCTGTGGAGGATGGATTTACGCTGGAGAGAGCCTGTTACCTTGTGACTGATGGGATGATTGAGATTTTCCTGCCGCCTCTTTCAGCGGCGATTCTGAGGAACCGGCGGGATACAAAGAAACATGGGAAAGTTGTGGAGAGACGCAAAAAAAAACGGATAACTAGGGGGTGGCTGCATGACGCATGTAACGCTTGGAAGCACAGGAATCGTAGTAAATAAAAATGGTTTTGGAGCTTTGCCTATCCAAAGAATTTCAAAGGAAGCGGCAGTAGTTCTTCTCAGGAGAGCCTATGAAGGCGGAATGAATTTTTTTGATACGGCCAGATTCTATACGGATAGCGAGAAAAAACTGGGAGAAGCCTTTGGCGATATGCGGGATGAGATTTATCTTGCCACTAAGACCATGGCACTGACGGCAGAAGATTTTTGGGATCACCTGGAGACATCCCTGAAAGCACTTAAAACAGATCATGTGGATTTGTATCAGTTCCACAACCCCCCGTTCTGTCCGAAGCCGGGAGATGGAAGCGGCCTTTATGAAGCGATGCTGGAGGCAAAAGCTCAGGGGAAGATCCGACATATCGGAATTACCAATCACCGTCTGGGGGTGGCTCATGAGGCGATTGACAGCGGCCTTTATGAGACATTGCAGTTTCCTTTCTGCTATCTGGCTACGGAACACGAACTGGAGCTGGTTGAAAAGTGTAAGAAAGCCAATATGGGCTTTATTGCCATGAAAGGCTTATCCGGCGGTCTGCTGACCAATTCCGCAGCGGCCTATGCTTTTTTGGCCCAGTTTGAGCATGTGCTTCCTATCTGGGGAATTCAAAGAGAAGAGGAGTTGGATGAATTCCTTTCTTACATAGATAATCCGCCAACTATGACGGAGGAGATTCGGGCGGTGATTGCCGGGGATAAGGAAGAGCTTGGGGCTGATTTCTGCCGGGCCTGCGGCTACTGTATGCCTTGTCCGGTGGGGATCGAGATCAATACCTGTGCCAGAATGTCTCAGCTGATTCGCCGCTCGCCATCGGAACTCCAACTGACCCCCGAGGTTCAGGCGAAGATGAAAAAAGTAGAGGAATGTAAGAATTGTGGTGCTTGCAAGAAGAAGTGTCCCTTTGGATTGGATACGCCAACGCTGCTTAAAAAGAACTATGAAGATTACAAAGCTATCCTGGCTGGAAAGGTAAAGCTGTAAATTCGCATGGTGAATTATGTTTGCAGAAGAACGCATAAGAAAAATTAAAGAGATTCTGTTGGAATATGAGCATGTGGACATTAATACTCTGACTTCTTTGCTGAATGCATCGGTTACAACAGTTAGAAGGGACCTGGACCGTCTGGAGAATGAGGGCTTTCTTTTGAAAGCTCACGGAGGGGCTGTTTTAAAGCACAGTTCCGAATTTTCCGCTCCCATGCAGACTGTGGAGACCCCGTATGAGACGGAACAGCAGCAGATTGCCCGCCTTGCGGCAAAATATGTGGAGGACAATGATGTACTGTTTCTTGGTTCCGGCCATGTGAGCTATCTGATTGCCAGGGAGCTTAAGAATAAAAAGAACCTGCAAGTGGTTACGAATAATTTGAAAGCTGCCTATGAGCTATCCAGCCAGCCCCTGATTAAAGTATTTGCCACAGGCGGTGACGTGGAAACGACCCAGGACAGCGTGATTTTTACCGGGCGTCTGGTTGCGGAACAGGTTTCGCAGTTCTTTTTTCGAAAAGCATTTCTTGCGTTCAGTGGGATTAGCATGGAATTTGGCTATACGCATAATATCCGTTCAGAAATTCCCGTTTTTCAAACATTACTGTCCCATACGGCAATTCCCATTGCCGTTGCGGACTATTCCAGATTTGATACCACGGGATTTCAGCCTGTCTGCGGGCTGGACGAGATTCGCACGGTTATGACGAACGTAACGGTTCCGGAGCGATATAAGGATTATTACTTAAGCCATGGAATTCGTATTTTTACAAGCTTTGAGGATTTGGCGTTCTAAACAAAAGGAGCTGGGACTATGAAAGAGCCGATTTTGAAGCTGGAGCATATTTCGAAAAGACTTGGAGGAGTTCCGGTGCTGGATGGAGTCAGTCTGCAGGTAGAAGCCGGAACTTTTTTGGGGATTGTTGGTACAAATGGTGCCGGCAAAACGGTGCTGGCCAATATTTTGACCGGTGTTCTCAGGGCTGACAGCGGTACGCTCCAAATAGAGGGAAGAGACTGTTCCATTTTATCTCCGGCTCAGGCAAGGGAGCTTGGCATTTATGCAGTAAATCAGACAACTACATTGGTAGACAAGCTTACGGTGGCGGAAAACTTATGTTTTGACCAGAAAAGCAAAAGTCCGGGTGGTCTGGTATCCTGGAAAAGATGGAATGACAGTGCGAAAGAGCTTTTGGAAGAGCTGTCCATTCCCCTTTCTCCTAAAATACTGGCGGGCAGCCTGAATCTGGGACAAAAGCGGCTCTTGGAGTTGGCCAAGCTTTATGCCCATCACCCCCGAATTGCAATCCTTGATGACTGTTTTGGGGCCTTGTCGCCCCAGGAGCTGGAGATGGCAGGACGCATCGTGCAGCAGCTTCACAAAGACGGAATTACGATCTTATATTTCTCCCATCGGGTGGAGCCTATGTTTCGCCGGTGTGATGCGGTTGTGTTTATCCAGGACAGCCGCATTACCGGTACGATTCAGAAAAGCGAATATTCCGAGGAAGCTGCCTTTGATGAGATCTTAAGGGAGCAGAAAACGGTGGTTTATCCCAAGCTTCCGGGTAAACGGGGCCGGGAGGTGCTTCGGGTGCGGAACCTTTCTGCCGAGAAAGCAGGACTTCACGATATTTCTTTTGAGCTGAAGAAAGGCGAAATCTTAGGTGTGGCCGGAGCTTTGGACAGTGGAAAACATCAGCTGGCCAGGGCGTTATTTGGGGTGGAACCTTATTCGAAAGGGGAGATCATTGTCAATGAGGAAGTTTTGACGGCGACGGCACCCCGGGCGGCAATTTTGCGGCACATCGGTTATCTTCCGGAGGATACATGCGTGGAGGGGCTGATCCCCAGCTTTTCCATTGAACAGAATATTGGAGTGGCAAGGCTGATGAAGCGGGCGTTTTTCTATCAGAGAGGAAGATATTCTCACAAAAATATCGCAGATGACTACGTCCGCAGGCTCCATATTGATTGTGCATCCGTACGTCAGAAAGTGAAAGCTTTGAGTGCGGGGAATCAGCAGAAGGTTAATATTGCCAAATGGCTTCAGGCTGATTGTTCCATTCTTATTTTGGAAGAACCCTTTAAAGAGATTGATTCGGCAAATCGGGTGGATTTGTATAATTACATCTGCCAACTGGTGGCTGCCGGAACTTCGATCTTGCTGTTCTCCAGTAATTATGATGAACTGATTGGGCTTTCCGATCGGATTCTGGTATTAAAGCAGGGACGGACAAAAGCCGTTTTTGACAGTAAACAGTGTAATGTAAAGGATTTGGTGGAATATACATATTGAGAAATCATATATTGGGAAAAGAATGGCCGGATGTCTGGAGAGGTTTCCAGGTATCCGGTTGTTTTTTTGACGTTTTCGACAGAAAATGGGCTTTTTTGGAGCGTTATTCGCTGGATTTTTGTCAAAATAGCATAAAAATGATTAAAAAAGAAAAAATACTGGACTATTTTGACCAAACGGTGTTACAATATAAACCAAAAGAGAGCAAAACAAACCAAAATAGTTCAAAATGCTCTCGGGAAAGGGAGGTATGTAACATGAAAAAACGAATTGCATTAACACTTGCACTTGCACTGACGCTGTCCCTGACAGCATGCTCCGGCGGAGGAACGCAGGAGGAACAGGCACCGGCAGAAGCTCCTGCAGAAAGCGGCGGCGAGGAAGCGGAAGCACCTGCAGAGACACCGGCAGAAAAAGAAAAGCTGGTAATTGGCTTTGCAAATATTGCGGAGGAAGTTGAACTGCAGATTCAGGTGCGGGAGAGCATGGTAAAGGCAGCGGAGGAAGCGGGTGTTGAGCTGATTCTGGCAAACAATGAGTACGATGGTGCAAAGGCTGTTGAGATTGCCGACAATATGGTAAGCCAGGGCATCGACGGATTTATTGAGTTCAACATTGATGAGAGCGTTGGACCGGTTATCATGGAGAAGATGGAAGCCGCAGGCATTCCCGTGATTGCAGTGGATATCCCCATTGAGGGAGCCGTGTTCTTTGGAGCAAACAATGAGACTGCAGGAACGGTTGGCGGGCAGAGACTTGGCGAAGTGGCAAAAGAGCGTTGGGGCGAGGCTCCCGACTGTCTGCTGCTGGTAGAGGATTCTACTTCCGGTGAAGCGGTTCTGGCCCGCACCGAGAAGATGTATGACGGCCTGAAAGAGACATTTCCGGATTTCTCCGAAGACCAGATTTTCAGAGTAGACCCGACTACGGATGCGGCAAAGACGCAGAGCATGGTTTCTGATTTCCTGTCCGCACATCCGGATTACCATAAGATTGCTATCGGGACACTGAACGATGTAATTGCCACGGCGACACTGGCGGCCATTGAGACGGCGGGACGTGAAGCGGACTGTATCATGGTAGCGGAGAACGAGTACGGCTATCTGGATTATCTGAAAGCAAATCCGGATGTCACGGGAGACGAAGTATGGGTAGGCGGTGTTGCATTTTTCTTTAACCGCTATGGCGAGTATACGGTACCGGCAGTAATCAAGATGATTAATGGCGAGGAAGTAGATGAGAAGATTTATGTAGATCATCTTACAATTACCAGAGATAACGCAGAAGAGTGGTTCGCAGATTATCTGGCATCCTGACAGATGACAGAGTGACATTCGTATCTTACGGGGTATGGGGCTGTCGGAAGATAAGACAGCCCCTGTCTTTTGAAAAGGAGAATCGCATGGAAAGTAAGGTCATCCTAAAAGCGGAACATATTACAAAACAGTTTCCGGGGGTGAAAGCACTGAGTGATGTAAGTCTGGAGGTCCGGGAGCACGAGGTGCTGGCTCTGCTGGGAGAAAATGGTGCGGGGAAATCCACCCTCATCAAGATCCTGGCAGGCGTACAGCCGCCAAACTCCGGAGATATTTATGTAGATGGGGAAAAAGTACGTTTTCCCACTCCTGTTGCGGCTCAGAATGCGGGGATTGCCGTGGTTTATCAGGAGCTGGCCAATGTGAGCGAGCTTACGGTGGCGGAGAATCTGTTTATTAAAGGTTATGGACAGAAAAATCATACTTTGAACTGGAAGCAGATCTATGCGGAAGCTGAAAAGATTGTAGCCGAGGTGGATTTAAAAATAGATGTACACAAACAGATGGGGCTTTGCACGGTGGCGGAGAAGCAGCAGATAGAGATTGCCAGAGCTCTTTATGAAAATGCCAGAGTTCTGATTCTGGATGAGCCTACGTCTGCTCTGAATGATAAAGAGATTCATCAGCTTCTGGAAAATATTAAAAAATTAAAAAGCCGTGGAGTGGGCATTGTTCTTATTACACATAAGATGGATGAGATATTTGCGGTTTCGGATCGGGTGACGATTCTTCGTGACGGAGTTTCTGTGGCTCAGAAAGAGATTCAGGATATTACGGAGCAGGAACTGATCCGGCTGATGGTGGGCCGGGAGATAAAGGACATGTATCCGGATAAGAACAATCATCCGGGAGATGTGCTTCTAAAGGTAAGCAATCTGCATAACCGTCATGTGCATGATGTATCCTTTGAATTGAAAAAAGGAGAGATTCTGGGGGTCTACGGTTTGATGGGCTCAGGGCATCTGGAATTGGGCAAGACACTTTTTGGATGCTATCCGGCCACCCGGGGAGACGTGGTGCTCAACGGGCGGAAAGTGCGGATGTCCTGTCCCAAACAGTGTCTAAAGGATGGCTTTGCATTTGTGCCCAGTGAAAGGAAAGCAGAGGGACTGGTGCAGATTCAGTCCGTATGGGAAAATATAATGACTGCCTATTATGAAAACGGCAAGAACGGCTGGCTGGTGAGACGGAAAAAAGAAAGCGGTATCGTAGAGAAATGGATACGGAGCCTTTCGGTTAAAACCCCGGGGCCCTATGCGGCTGCGGCTACGCTTTCCGGCGGAAATCAGCAGAAAGTGGTGTTGGCAAAATGGCTGGAGATTTCTCCGGAGATCATTATTATGAACGAGCCTACCCGGGGCATCGACGTGGGCAGCAAATCCGAGATTTATAAGCTGCTGAATGAGCTGTGCGGTCAGGGAGTGTCCATTATTATGATTACTTCGGAAATGCCGGAGCTGCTTGCCATGTCGGATCACGTCATTGTAATGCATGAGCACCGGGTACAGGCTGCATTCAGCAAGGATCAGCTTACGGAAACAAATATTATGACTGCGGCAATAGGAGGTTGAGATATGCAGACTATAAAGAACAGCCTGAAAAAGGTATCATCCATAGAATTTATGCCCCTGGTGATTGGATATATCATCCTGATTATATTTTTTGCCATAAAATCCGATCATTTTTTTACGGTAAACAATTTCCTGAATATTGCCCTTTATGCAGCAAATGTAGGAATTCTCTCCTGTACCATGACTTTGATTATTGTGGCGGGCCATATTGACTTGTCTATCGGATCTGTGATTGCCCTGGGAGGTGTTGTCCTCGGTACCCTGCTGAATAAGGGAATGCCCATTGGAGTTGCCATATTGGGAGCGATTGCGGCAGGTGCGTTGACGGGATTGTACAATGGAATTCTGATTACACGGATTAAGATCAATGCATTTATTACAACCCTGGCAGGAATGGAGATCTTCCGGGGCATGTCCTATCTGGTTACCAACGGAAAGGCAATCACGCTGTCAAACAACGTAATTAAAGCAATCGGACGTGGATACACACTGGGGATTCCCAATGCCGTGCTTATAATGCTTGCCGTGATTATCATTTTTACATTGGTGAGCAAGTATACGGTATTTGGACGCCGAATCTTTGTCATTGGGGGCAGCAGCCAGGTGGCTTACCTGTCCGGCATTAATGTGGAAACAAATCTGACCGTGCTGTTTGTGCTGAACGGAGTCATGTGCGGCCTGGCATCCGTGATCTATTGTTCACAGCTTGGCTCCGCCATGCCGTCCAATGCAAACGGCATGGAGTTTGATGTTATTTCTGCCGTTATCCTGGGCGGTGCCAGTCTTTCCGGAGGAAAAGGATCCATTGTAGGGGCTTTGTTTGGTGCTCTGCTCCTTGGAACCCTTTCCAATGGTATGGTAATGCTGAACATTCATACCTATTGGCAGCAGGTAATCAGCGGCGTTGTTCTGGTTCTGGCGGTAGTTTTGGATGTTATTAAAAACAGAAGTGCTCAGCGTACGCTTGCGGCATAAGACGCATTGTTGGGTGGTAAAGTCGTAAAGAAGCTGTTGCACAGCAGCTTTAGATCAGTAATATCCTGTCAGTGCACAGATTGATTTACAGACACATCTTTTTGTGGCTGGAAATTGATCTACATAAGGGTGTACTGACAGGATATTACGGAACTCTAAATAGGAGAATGATATGACAAGAAGTGAAGCAGCAAAGGAATTCGGGATTTTGTCTCGAGAGAAAGTAGATGCGAATATAAAGTTTGCGGAAGATATGGAACTGCATGGGAAAAAGATTCAGGTACCCTGTCGGAGCGGAATGCAGGAAGCCATATTCTATCCGGCCGGGGGAAAAAAGCCGGCCCCCGTCATCTTTGAGATTTACGGTGGATGTTTTTCTCAGGGCTATGTGGCAAACAATGACAGGATGCGTACCCGCATGTGGGAGAGTACCGGCTACAATGTCATAGGCCTGGACTACCGGAAAAGTCCGGATCACCCCTATCCCTGCGGACTGGAGGATGTGTTTGATGCCGTATGTTATTTTCATGATCATGCAGATGAATATGGAATTGACAGGGAGCGTATGGCAACCTGGGGACACAGTGCGGGAGGGAATTTTGCCTGCGTTCTGGCGTTGATGGCAAAGGAGACAGGGCGTTTCTCTCTGAAAGCACAGCTTTTGGACTATCCCTATCTGGATGCTTATATTGAGGGGATTGAGAAGACGACGGCGTCCATAGGCCTGACAGCGGAGGTGCTGGACGCTATGAATGATATTTATGCAGACAAAGAAACCCGCCATGGAAAATATCTTTCCCCGGTTTATGCCACGGCAGAGGAGCTGAAAGGTGTGGCACCTGCGGCCATTGTGATCTGCGGGCAGGATCCCCTGCGGATGGAATCGGAGACCATGGTGCAGCACTTTCTGGATGCCGGAGTTCCGGTATTGGTACGAAAATTCCCCACGGCCAGTCACGGATTCCTGGAGCACTGGTTTTTCCGTGAGTGGTACATGGATACGCTGTCCCCGGAGGAGCGGGCGGGAATTCCCGATAACATCGAGGAACTGGCAGAGGAGGGACTGGCCTTTGTGATATCTGCGGCAAAATATTTTATGGAATTGTAACTGTGTAAGTATAAAAAGAAAAAATCCGGCTAAACTAAAATGATAATTTAGTTTGGCCGGATTTTCTTGACAACTCGCATGTTTTCTGGCTATACTAAAATTGCAATTTTGTTTAGCCGGATTTTTAAGGCTTATGTAAAACAGAAAGGAAATATCATGTACATTAAACGGGCTATGGAAGAAACGATTGTCAGAATTTCAAATATGTTTCCGGTGATGCTGGTTACGGGTCCCAGACAAGTGGGAAAGACAACGCTTTTGCAAAAGCTGTCAGAGCCGGAGAGAAAGTATGTTACATTGGACGATCCCGATGTACGCTATCTGGCAAAGCAGGATCCCGCACTGTTTATGCAGAGATATACGCCTCCGGTACTGATTGATGAGATCCAATATGCTACGGAGCTTCTGCCTTATATTAAAATCTATGTGGATACAACGAAGCAGAAAGGCTCCATATGGATCACCGGCTCACAGGTTTTCCGGCTGATGAGGGACGTAAGCGAGAGCCTTGCGGGGCGTGTTGGCATCGTAAATCTTCTTGGTCTGTCCGATGCGGAGATTTACAATTACAAAAGTGAGCCGTTTTCTACGGAACCGGAAAGGCTGATGAAGCGTATATCCGGTTTAAAGCAGAGAAATCTAAATGAGATTTACGCAAGGATCTTTAAGGGCTCCATGCCGGAGCTGTATGCAGATGAAAATGTGGATTGGGAAACCTATTACCGCTCCTATGTGGATACTTATTTGCAGAGGGACATTCGGGATCTGGCTCAGGTGGCGGATGAGATGAGCTTCTACAATTTTATGACGGTTGCGGCCGCCCATACATCAAAATCCGTAGTTTATGAAGAATTGGCAAATGCGGCAGGCATTTCCGCACCTACGGCAAAAAAATGGCTGTCCATTCTCGTATCTTCTCATATCATTGCACTGGTACAGCCCTATTATAACAATGTCTTAAAGAGAGTGGTAAAGATGCCGCTGATGCATTTTTTAGACACGGGCCTTGCGGCTTACCTGTTGAAATGGAGCAGTCCGGACACGCTGGAAAGAGGAGCTATGGCCGGAGCATTCTTTGAGAGCTTTGTTTTTTCGGAGATATACAAAAGCTATCTGAATGCAGGAAAAGAACCGCCTATTTTTTATTATCGGGATAAGGATCAAAAGGAGATTGATTTACTGCTCTATCAAAATGGCTCCCTTTTTCCTGTCGAAATTAAAAAGGCTGCTTCGCCGGGAAAAGCGGCAATCAAGAATTTTAAAGTATTGGAGCCGATACAGGAGCCGGAACGATTTGGGGGCATGAGTCAGCTGAAAGTGAACATCGGAACCGGGAGCGTTATCTGCATGGCACAGGATTTGCTGCCCTTGGATCACAAAAACTGGTATGTTCCTGTGTGGATGATTTAATATGGTGTAATAAGATTTGAAATGAATCTTACGAAAAACGTACTTGACAAAGACACAAGAATGTGGTAATTTAATAAAAAATTTATTAAGGTAAACCGTTGAAGCGGAGATCAAAGCAATTGTGCACGCACAGAGAGCCTGGGATGGTGGAAGCCGGGTCGGATTGCAGATTGCCAAATGGACCGCAGAGGGCGTAGTGAAAGGCCGAAGAGAATCGAGGGCCGAGTATTCTGCGACGTGAGGGCATACGTCAGTTGCCGGGAATATGATGGTATTCCGCAAGGAGCACGGCATGAGACCGTGAATCGGGGTGGCACCGCGGGTGAAAGAACAAATACTCGTCCCTGACAGATAAGATATATCTGTCAGGGATGTTTTTTTGTGGCTGCGAGCAGAACATACGGGAGAATCGTAACTTATGCGAGGGAGTTAATGCATGGTTTAATAGGAGGAGTAAAAATGATTAAAGAAGCAATTTTGAAGCTGGCAAGAAAAGAGGATTTAACCTATGAGGAGGCCGAGATGGTCATGAATGAGATTATGGGTGGAGAAGCCACTCCTGTTCAGATGTCTTCCTATCTGACTGCCTTAGCTATGAAAGGGGAAACGATCGACGAGATCACAGCCTCCGCAGCGGGAATGCGTGCACATTGTATTAAGCTGCTTCATGAAATGGATGTACTGGAGATCGTGGGAACCGGAGGAGACGGATCGAATTCCTTTAATATCTCCACTACCGCAGCCCTGGTAATTGCGGCGGGAGGAGTTCCGGTAGCAAAGCATGGAAACAGGGCGGCATCCTCAAAATCCGGTGCGGCCGATGTATTGGAGGCTCTCGGGGTAAATATTGCCATATCTCCGGAACGCAGTGCGGAGCTGTTAAAAAAAATCCGGATTTGCTTTCTGTTTGCACAGAATTATCATATTGCCATGAAATATGTGGCACCTACCCGCAAGGAGCTGGGAATCCGGACCGTATTCAATATTTTGGGACCCTTAAGTAATCCGGCAGGAGCAAATATGGAATTGATGGGAGTCTTTGACGGGGCATTGGTAGAGCCATTGGCACAGGTTATGGCAAAGCTTGGGGTTACACGGGGGATGGTGGTCTATGGACAGGATAAGCTGGATGAGATCTCCATGTGTGCTCCTACCAGCGTGTGTGAGATTCGGGATGGATGGTTCCAGTCTTATGAACTGACACCGGAGCAGTTTGGCTATGAGCGATGCCATAAGGACGCTCTTCTGGGAGGTACACCGCAGGAAAATGCGGAGATTACAAAGGATATTTTAAGCGGAAAGGAAAAAGGAGCCAGGCATCAGGCAGTATGCTTAAATGCGGGTGCGGCCCTTTATATTACGGGAAAGGCAGATACCATCGAAAAGGGCGTGCACATGGCAGAGGAGCTGATTGACAGCGGTGCGGCCGGGAGGAAGTTAGAAGAGTTTGTACAGGAGAGCACTCGCTGAGAAAGAGGACCAAATATGAATATTCTGGAAGAAATTGCAGGAAAAACGAAAGAACGGATTGCTGAGGAAAAGCGTCAGGTTTCCCTTGAAGAACTCAAAGGCATCATAGGTGCGGGTAAGTCCTCCGGAAAGGAATCCGGTCAAGAGGGCAAGAGCTTTCGAGAAGCACTGAAACAAGAGGGCATGTCTTATATCTGCGAGGCGAAAAAGGCCTCCCCGTCCAAAGGACTGATTGCTCCGGATTTTCCGTATCTAGAGATTGGAAGAGCGTATGAAGCGGCAGGAGCTGCTGCGATCTCCTGTCTTACGGAGCCGTTCTACTTTCAGGGAAAGGATTGCTATCTGGAGGAATTGGTACAGGCGGTAAAGGCTCCGATTCTGCGTAAGGATTTTACGGTGGATGAGTATATGATTTATCAAGCCAAAGCTTTGGGGGCATCTGCGGTTCTGCTGATTTGTGCTATACTGGATAACGTGCAGCTAAAGGCATTTCGGGAACTGGCAGAGGAGCTTGGGATGGATGCCCTGGTAGAAGCTCATGATGAAGAGGAGCTTGCACGTGCACTGAGGGCCGGAGCCGGAATTGTTGGAGTTAATAACAGGGACTTAAGAACCTTTCGGGTGGATATGAATAATAGCATTCGTCTGCGAAAGCTTGCCCCTCCGGAGGTGATATTCGTATCCGAAAGCGGAATCCGCACATGGGAGGATATCCGGCTTTTGCGTGAAAACCGGGTGGATGCGGTCCTTATCGGGGAAACGCTTATGCGGAACCCGGATAAGAAAAAAGCCCTGGAGATATTGAATGGAGGGCCACTGATTCCTTAAGAAGTCAAAGACCCTACAGCAAGCTGATGGGGCATCAAGTTTGTAATGCAGCAATAAAAGGGAGATGAGGAATGTCAAAATTAAAATCTGCGGTTTAAAAAGACCGGAGGACATTATGGCGGTAAACAGGGCGGAGCCGGATTTCGCAGGCTTTGTCATAGAGGTTGCAAAAAGCTCCAGGTGCGTAAGCCGTGAACAGGTGAGGGAGTTGACTGCCGGATTAAAAGAGACAATTCTGCCTGTGGGTGTCTTTGCAAATGCTCCCGTAGAGCTTGTGGCACAGCTTTGCAGAGAGGATACCATCGCACTTGTACAGCTTCATGGACAGGAGGACCAGGCCTATATGGAAGAACTTCGCAGGTACACGGATAAGCCTTTGATACAGGCGTTTTCTGTCAGGAGCGAGGAGGATATCAGGCGGGCCCTTTTGAGCGAGACCGATTACATTCTGCTGGATCAGGGGAACGGAGGCACCGGGCGTACCTTTGACTGGTCATTGATACCTCCCATTTCCCGTCCTTTCTTCCTGGCCGGGGGATTGGGTATCGGGAATCTTCGTCAGGCGGTGGAGCAGGTAAGGCCCTGGGCCGTGGATCTAAGCAGCAGCCTGGAGACGGAGGGCTTTAAGGATCCGGAGAAGATCCGGCAGGCGGTAGAATTGGTAAGAAGACTGCACTGAGGGGATTGCAGGAACATTTATGACAATACAGAAGTGATAGAAAGAAAGGAGAATGAATATGTCAAAGGGAAGATTCGGAATTCATGGCGGACAGTATATTCCGGAAACGCTGATGAATGCGGTGCTGGAATTGGAGGACGCCTATAACTATTATAAAAATGACCCGGAATTTAATCGGGAGCTGACGGAATTATTAAATGAATATGCAGGAAGACCCTCAAGACTTTACTATGCGGCTCGTATGACGGAGGATCTGGGCGGAGCAAAGGTGTACTTAAAGCGTGAGGATCTGAACCATACGGGGGCACATAAGATAAACAATGTATTGGGGCAGGTGCTGCTGGCTAAAAAGATGGGAAAGACCCGTGTGATTGCCGAGACCGGAGCCGGACAGCACGGGGTAGCCACAGCTACGGCAGCGGCCCTGATGGGAATGGAATGTGAAGTCTTTATGGGAAAGGAGGATACGCAGCGGCAGGCACTGAATGTCTATCGAATGAGACTTTTGGGAGCACAGGTGCACCCGGTAACATCAGGAACGGCTACCTTAAAGGATGCGGTGTCAGAAACCATGCGTGAATGGACGAACCGGATTGCGGATACCCATTATGTTCTGGGTTCCGTTATGGGGCCCCACCCTTTTCCGACCATTGTAAGGGATTTTCAGGCGGTCATTTCCAAAGAAATCAAGACGCAGATGATGGAAAAGGAGGGACGCTTGCCGGATGCGGTTCTGGCCTGCGTAGGCGGCGGTTCCAATGCGATTGGGAGCTTTTATCACTTTATTGGGGATGAGGGCGTGCGTCTGATTGGCTGTGAGGCAGCAGGACGGGGCGTGAATACGGCGGAGACAGCGGCAACCATTACGACCGGAAAGCTTGGAATCTTCCATGGTATGAAGTCGTATTTCTGTCAGGATGAATATGGACAGATAGCCCCGGTGTACTCCATTTCCGCAGGCCTTGATTATCCGGGGGTCGGGCCGGAGCATGCGAACCTGTATGACACGGGCCGGGCGGAGTACGTGGCAGTGACCGATGATGAGGCCGTGGATGCCTTTGAGTACCTGGCAAAGCTGGAGGGGATTATTCCGGCCATTGAGAGTGCCCATGCGGTTGCCTATGCGAAAAGCTGGTTCCTGCCATGAAGAAAGAGCAGATTGTAGTAGTGACAATATCCGGGCGGGGCGACAAGGATTGTGCGGCCATTGCCCGTTACAGAGGGGAGGATATTCATGAATAAACGGATTTCGGAGGCATTTGCCAACGGCAAAGCATTTATTCCATTTATCACCTGCGGAGATCCCTCTTTGGAGGTGACAGAGAAGATCGTATATGCCTGTGAGGAGGCGGGGGCGGACCTGATTGAACTTGGCATTCCGTTTTCCGATCCCACAGCGGAGGGACCGGTGATTCAGGGGGCCAATGTGCGTGCCTTGGCAGGGGGCGTGACCATGGATAAAATCTTTCATATGGTGGAACGGATTCGAAAGAATACGGGGATTCCGATGGTGTTTATGACCTATGCCAATGTGGTGTTTTCCTATGGGATTGAGCGTTTTGTGAGCAGGGCGGCAGAGCTTGGCATGGATGGGCTGATTTTGCCGGATGTACCTTTGGAGGAAAAGGAAGAGTTTGACGGTGTCTGCAAGGCGTATGGTCTGGACCTTATCCCCCTGATTGCTCCCACCTCTCACGAGAGGATAGCCCGGATCGCCAGAGAAGCGTCAGGATTTGTGTACTGTGTCTCTTCTCTTGGAGTGACCGGGGTGCGTTCCCGAATCACTACGGATGTTGGTGCCATGGTAGAACTGGTGAAAAAAGAAAGAGAGATACCCTGTGCTATCGGTTTTGGAATCTCTACGCCGGGGCAGGCAAAGGCTATGGCGGCCTTGGCAGACGGGGTGATTGTGGGGTCTGCTATTGTGAAGCTATGCGGGACCTATGGGACGGACTGTGTGGAGCATGTGAAAGAGTATGTGAAAGAGATGAAGAATGCGATAAGAGGGTAAAACGAGCGATAAAACAGTGAAAAAAATGTTGACAAATATATAGTAATCGTGTACAATAACCTCTGTTGTGAGTACAGTCACAACAGAGGTTATCTGCCCAGATAGCTCAGTTGGTAGAGCAGAGGACTGAAAATCCTCGTGTCACTGGTTCGATTCCGGTTCTGGGCATTTATATTTTAATATTGCATTATGCGGGTGTAGTTCAATGGTAGAACACCAGCCTTCCAAGCTGGACACGTGGGTTCGATTCCCATCACCCGCTTTTTTTGTGCCTTGAAAGAGAAAAGATGTTGGATAGTATAGTAGAATTGTGATAGAATAAAAACAGGAGGAAGGATAGTTGTGAGAATTTATTTAGATAATTGTTGTTATAACCGTCCATATGATGATCAGTCACAAATTCGAATACATTTGGAAACAGAGGCTAAATTACATATTCAAGATATGGTGAAAAACGGAGAGATGGATCTGGTGACATCTTTTATGTTAGAGTATGAAAACGGGAAGAACAGATTCTTTCACAAAAGGCAGGCAATAACTGACTTTATGAATAATAATGAATCATATTATGTAGGAATAGAAAGGCTTAAAGAAGCAAAAGAGATAGCAAAACAGATTACAGATACCGGTGTTAAAAGTGCAGATGCATTACATGTAGCATGTGCTGTTTTGGCAGGGGCTGACTATTTTGTTACCACAGATAATCGCCTGTTAAAGTATCAGAGAGAAGATATACAGATATTGACACCAGGAGAGTGTATTAGAAGATTGGAGGTAATGGATGAATGACTAATGCGGTGGAAATTTTGGATACAGGTTTTGCATATTTAGTTGAAAGGCTTGGGGTAGTTGATGCGGAGCGTTTTATAGCAATGGTAAAAAGAGATAATTTCGATTATACAATATGGCGGAGAGCATATTTTGACAATATGGATTTGGAGCAGGTGAGTGAAGATGCTGTGATATATGCCGACAAGCATCCTCATGAGGGAAAAGGGAAAAGGATTTAAAAAATTATTTTCTTCAGGAACAGGCAGGGATTCCCTGCCTGTTCCAAAAATAAGCGTCTTTTTCTTTTTGGACATTAACCCGGCTGATTTACAATGCCCACAAACAGGGGCAGCCCGTCATTCCCGGTAATGGCGAATAAAAATGGCCGGTTCACCACAAAGTCTACCTCCTCCGCAGGCGGCATACCGGCTCCGCACACAGCCATCACCGTGTAAGCGGCCGCAATACATCCCTCCTCATCAATCGCCACACGTGCGGCGTGATCGGCTCTTGAAACAAATAGTCCATCCACATCCCTGGTGGCAGGAGAAAAATCAGACACTTCCGAGTCAAACACATCCGTTATACCGAGAGCCTGAAGACCGGCTATGAGATCCAGATCCGATGCCACATCAAACTTCGGCACGGACAGATTTACCGTCAGATACTTATGATTCGCCCAATCCTCCCTCTCTAACAAAAAGTTCATGGCTTCTTTGTCTTTAAGAAGCTCCTCCGGTGAAATCCCCTCGTCCGGCAAGAGGAGCCACATAGCACCCCCGTTTTCAAAGGGCTTGGCTGCGGCGGAGAATTTATCTCCCCAATAATATTCCCGGCTGTCGCTCTGATGCATAAAGTCACAGGTAAGATCCTGCTCCGTTCCGTGGAAAATCTCCTGGGAGGTGAGCCCCTCTGCGAATTCGCCACTCCATTTTCCCCGATAATAAATCGTCGTAGCCAGTGCAAGAATGGTATCTGCGTCAAGATTCAGGCCAGAAGCCTGCTCCTTAAGAAGCCCGCCAGTCTGCTCATTCAGCCAGGTATGGAGGGCTTCATTCATGTCCTCCGTTCCCATTTCTCCCTGATAGGAGGAGGCGTAGTAGGTGGTGGCCAGCTGCTTCATGGTGGAGGGGACAAAGCTTATATCCTGATTCAGCCAGAGAGAGCTTGCCAGAATACTGGTGGAAGCCCCGTCATCGCAGTAATTGGCGTTCCATAGGGCGGTTGCCTGAGAGCGAAGCTCTTGTATACTGTCCGCTTCAAGTAAATCCAGGATCTGCTGACGGCTGTTCCCGTCGGTCAGTTCTGCCAGCATTCCCAGGGCCAGGTAGACATTCAGCGGCGAGTAGATTCGATTTTCCCCCTCCTGACCGGAGAGAAACTGAGGGATGCTTTTGCCAAGAAAGCCGGTAAGAGCACTTTCATAGACAGCCGCCTGTTGAAGCTGTGCCCTGCGATCCCCGTTCCAGGCATCATAGGCATCATAGAACTCTTCCCTGATTTCTCCGGTGGATGAGTCTGTATAGGCGTCTTCGTTGGGATAGGGGGCCATCTGAGGATAGGCTGCCTGGGCAAGGACCTTTACGGTGGGAGCGTGATTCCCCTGGGGTTCTGTGGCAGAGCATGCGGTCAGAGAACCGGTGAGCAGGAGTGAGAGAACGGTGAACAGGGTTCCTTTGCGAAAAAATGTATGGGTCATGAGTGATTCCTCCTTTGTGAATGGTTTTATATAATTATAAACGGAGATAAGAGATGGATTACTACAGGAACGAGGAATTTTGTTCCACAATATTCCCGCTTTGACCGGCAGGGGCCGGGTGATATCTTGAAAAGAAAGGTAAAATCCGCTATAATCAAAGGCAATGGTACCCTCAGTGTACAAGAGGCGTGTGTCCCCTTGTACACTGAGGGCAAGAAAAGGAGTTTTTATCTATGGCCCAGTTTACAAAAAAGGCAATTGTTGAGGCGTTCCTTGATCTGTTGAACAAGAAACCGCTGGATAAAATCACGGTAAAGGAGATTGTGGACAGCTGCGGAATCAATCGGAATACCTTTTACTACCATTTTGAGGATATTCATGCATTGCTTGTCTTTGTTATTGATGGAGAGGTAGAGCGTGTTATTGCACAGCATGCGGATGTGGAATCTCTGGAAAAGGGGTTTGTGGAGGCGGCCCATTTTGCACTCAGCAATAAACGGGCGGTTTATCATATTTACAATTCGGTTAGCAGAGAGGAACTGGAGCGTTATCTGAACAGCATTGCCGAGGAGGTTGTGCGGCGGATGGTGGAGAGCCAGAATATAGCGGAGGGTGTGTCAAAGCTTGATCAGGAATTGATCATCCATTTTTATAAATGCGGACTGTCCGGAATGGTATTGGCCTGGATTGCGGAGGGAATGAAAGCAGATCCGGAGCAGATGATTCAAAGCCTGGGATACCTCCTGGAGGGAAGCGTGGCGGCTGCTATGGAGAAAGGACGGCAGCGGAATGAATAAGGAGATAAGACTGATTTTTAGGCAGATAAGCTTTTGTGCCTGAATTTTAGTTAATTTGGAAACGATGTACGGATTTTGTACATCGTTCTTTTTTTGTCCGTTTCAAAGAAAAGCCCTTTTGTTTAAAATAGCAATTGTAGAAGAGAGAAGGGAGTGAATGAAGATGACGACAGTTCGGATCGCAAAGGGAGGCTATGTGGTATCGTCTATTGCATTTTGTACAGCGGGTTTTTTATTACTGCTTCATCCGGAGATCTCAGCAGCGGTAATCTGCAAAGGGATGGGAATCCTGCTGGCAATATGCGGGGTGTTTAAAATCTGTGGTTATCTGTCAGAGGATTTGTATCGGCTGGCTTTTCAGTTTGACCTGGCAGGAGGAATTCTGGCAGTGATAGTGGGAATTCTGATGCTCTTACGCAGTGACAGCGTTCTGCGGTTTTTGAATCTGGTCCTTGGTATTGTGGTTTTAACAGACGGACTTTTGAAGATACAGACAGCACTTGATGCAAGGCGTTTTGGTCTGGAACGGTGGTGGCTGATTGGAACGGCAGCAGTGCTGGCCAGTATCTTGGGATTCCTGATTATGATTGATCCGTTTGGAGGTACCGGAATTGCAGGAGCCATGATGCTGCTCGGAGCTACACTTTTCATGGAGGGGCTTTTAAATCTGTATGTAGCGGTCTACACCATAAAAGTGGCAAAGAGAAGAAAAAAGACAGACGAGATTTGGTAAGGAAAGAGGAGGAGACTATGATTAAATTTGGTAAAGGAGTTGTAAAGCTTCGAATCCCCATTTTGATTGTGACATTGCTTCTGATGATTCCATCAGCCTTAGGGATGGCGGCAACACGAATTAATTACGATATGCTGACCTATCTGCCCGGGGATATTGAGACAATGGTGGGCCAGGATATTTTGATGGATGAGTTTGGAAAGGGAGCCTTTTCCTTTGTGATTGTTGAGGACATGGAGGAAAAGGAGGTAGCGGCACTTCGGGAGAAGATCGAGAATGTGGATCACGTGGCTACAGTACTGTGGTATGACAGCGTGGCGGATCTGTCCGTACCTATGGAACTTCTTCCGGATGAATATTACGATGTGTTCAATTCGGAAAATGCAACCATGATGGCGGTTTTCTTTGACACCTCAACCTCTGCAGATGAAACTCTGGATGCGGCGGCGGAGATTAAACAGATTGCCGGAGAGCAGTGCTTTGTATCCGGTATGACGGCTATGGTGGCGGATCTGAAAGAATTGTGTGAACGGGAGGAAGTTATCTATGTCATTCTGGCAGTGGTGCTCTCCTGCATTGTGATGGTGGCATTCCTGGACAGCTGGGCACTTCCGGTTATCTTCCTGCTCAGCATTGGCATGGCGATTCTGCTGAATATGGGAACCAATGTCTTCTTTGGAGAGATATCCTTTTTGACACAGGCTCTGGCAGCAGTGCTTCAGTTGGCGGTTACCATGGATTATTCCATTTTCCTGTGGCACAGCTATGTGGAGCAGCAGGAACGGTTTGAGGGAGACAAGAAACGGGCCATGGCCCATGCCATTAAAGCAACCATCACTTCCGTGGTAGGCAGTTCCATTACTACGGTGGCAGGCTTCATTGCACTGTGTTTTATGAGTTATGCACTTGGTTTGGACCTGGGGCTTGTAATGGCAAAAGGAGTCGTCTTCGGCGTGATTGGATGTGTAACCATCCTGCCATCCATGATTCTGGTTCTGGATAAGCTGATAGCCAGGACAAAGCATCGGCCCCTGATGCCCGACTTTGGAAAGCTGGTAAGATTCGTGGTAAAGCGGTATCCCGTGTTTTTGCTTTTGTTTTTGCTGATACTTCCGGTTGCCTACTATGGCTATGACAAAGCGGGCGGAGAAGTTTACTACAATCTGGGAGGGTCCCTGCCGGAATATATGGGATATGTGCAGGCCACCAACAAGCTGGAGGAGGAGTTCTCCGCAGGGGCTACCCATATGGTATTGATGGATAAGGATGTGTCAGCCAAGGACGCAAAGCGGATGGTGGATGAAATGAAAAATGTAGAGGGCGTGCAGTTTGCCCTGGGACTTGATTCCGCCATAGGATCCAGAATTCCGGAGGAACTGATACCGGATAAGGCGAGGAATGAGCTGGAAAGCGACAACTGGAAGCTGCTTCTGGTTCAGTCAGAATATGCCACGGCTACGGACGAGGTAAATCAGCAGATCAGCGAACTGAAAGCGATTCTGAAAAAATATGACACCACAGGGATGCTCATTGGAGAGGCACCCTGTACAAAAGATTTGATTGAGATTACGGACCGGGATTTCCAGGTGGTAAATACCATTTCTATCATTGCTATCTTTGTCATCATTGCGGTGGTATTAAAAAGTATTTCCCTGCCGGTGATTCTGGTGGCGGTTATCGAGTTTGCAATATTTATCAATCTTGGGATTCCGCATTTTACGGGAACCTCTCTGCCCTTTATCGCACCGATTTGTATCAGTACGATTCAACTGGGAGCCACCGTAGATTATGCGATTTTGATGACAACCAGGTATAAGCTGGAGAGACATAAGGGGCAGGATAAGGTAGGCTCTATCTCTACCGCATTGTCTACTTCCATTCCGTCGGTGCTGGTGAGTGCACTGGGATTCTTTGCAGCCACATTGGGCGTGGCGGTTTACTCGGACGTGGATATGATTCGTTCCCTGTGTGCACTGATGGCAAGGGGGGCAATCATCAGCCTGATGTCGGTAGCATTTATTCTTCCGGCCATGTTCCTGGTGTTTGATAAAGTGATTTGTGCAACGAGTGTTGGTTTTCTGCCCAAGAGGGCGACTGAGGAGGTAAGAAAAAATGAAAAGATTGCGTAAGGAATGGAAAAAGGATGTATCAGTAGTTATGACGGCACTTTTGGTGTGCGGCAGTGTGGGTGTTCCGGCAGAGGCAAAGGAAATAGGCGGCTTCATTCGGGAAAACGGCCTGTCAGCAGTACAGGGGCTGGAGCCTGAGATAACAACAACAGAGGTTAAGCTTTCCGATCAGGATAAAAAGCAACTGGAAAAAGAAGAAACGGTCTACGTGATTGCCAATGCGGACGGCTCACCCGAGAAACTGATTGTCAGCGACTGGCTGAAGAATGCCATGGGAAGTGAAGTAATTGAGGATGCCACGGAGCTTAAGAACATTGTCAATGTAAAGGGAGACGAAAGCTTTAAGCAAAAAGAAAACTCATTAGGCGTATGGGATGCTGCCGGGAATGATATCTATTATCAGGGAAATATTCAAAAGGAGCTTCCGGTAGACATGAAAGTTACTTATCATCTGAATGGAAAAGAGATTTCTCCTGATGAACTGGCCGGACAGAGCGGAAAGGTTACGATTCGTTTTGATTATACCAACCGGCAGAAAGAGTCCGTAATGGTGGGAGAGAAAGAAGAGGAACTGTATGTGCCTTTTGTGCTTCTGACCAGTATGGTTCTGGACAATGAAAGCTTTCGGAATGTTGAGGTCTCCAATGGAAAGATCATCAATGATGGAGAACGTACCATTGTGATGGGATATGCAATGCCGGGTCTTAAGGACAATCTGGATATTGGCAGTGAGGACTTTGATGTAGAAGAACTGGATATTCCGGAGTATGTGGAAATGAGTGCAGATGTGACCGACTTTGAACTGGCTACAACACTGACCGTGGCAACCAATGAGATTTTTGGGGATATGGATATTGACACCCAGGAAAAAATGGATGAATTGTCCGGAGATATGGATGATCTCGAGGAGGCCATGAATGAGCTGATGGACGGCACGGCGGAGCTGTATGACGGCGTACTGGAGCTGAGCGATGGTACGGATGAACTGACGGATGGCATCAATGAACTGGATGATGGAGCGGGAGAACTGAATGACGGAGCACGGGAATTAAGAGATGGTGCAAAAGAACTTTACGATGGCACCGGTACTTTAAAGTCCGGGGTAGGAGAACTTGTGGCCGGTATCGTAAAACTGTCTGCAGGCTTGGAGCAGTTAACGGCCAGTAATCAGGCACTTGTAAAAGGTGCGGAAGATGTATTTAAGACTCTTCTGGCATCTGCAACGCAGCAGATAAGGGCAGCGACTGGGGGGTCTATCCCAGTACCGGATTTGACAATCGATAATTATTCCCAGGTAATAAATGGAATCATAAAGACGCTGGGAGGAAGCCCGATAGCCCTGCAGGCACCAACAATGGAGGAGCAGGAAGCAGAAGAACAGGAAGTTCTGCAAAATGATCCGAATGAAATCGCAGGTGATTCCGAGAAACAGGCGGAACAAGTGGAAGAAGACAAGGTCTTGGAAGAAACCGATCAGAATCTTAAGACGGAGCCAGAAGAGATGGATACCGTTGACTCGGCACCCTCTGATGTGAATACGGAGACACCGGATGCTATAGATATACAGCCGGAAGATACATCTGAATCAGTAAATGAATCGGAAGAAGATCCGGCTGCATGCGTAGAGGAAAAGGATTTTGCGTTGGTAGGCTCATCTACAGGAGCAGATTCATCTCAGGCACAAAATGCGGGGGCAGATGCTCTTATAAAGTTAAAAGCACAGCTTGACAGCTATAATGAGTTTTACCAGGGACTCAAAGCCTATACAGAAGGGGTTGCAACGGCATCTCAGGGTGCTAAGGAGCTTTTGGCAGGAGTTCAGAAGTTGGATGGCGGAGTGACTACGCTTGAGGACGGTGCAAAAAAATTAAAGGATGGGGCAAGTGAACTGAAAGACGGAACCGGAGAGCTGAAAGACGGAACCCACGAACTGCGTGATGGTGGACAGGAACTTAAGGATGGGGTAGGCGAGCTTAGAGATGGTTCTTTGGAATTGAAAGATGGAACCGTGGAATTTAATGATGAAGGAATTCAAAAGCTTCTGGATATGTTCAATGGAGACTTACAGGAACTGTCAGACCGGATGGATGCGGTCAAGAGTGCAGCAAAAGGATATCAGTCGTTTTCTGGTATCTCTGACGGAGTTCAGGGCAACGTAAGATTTATCTATAAAACTGCAGCGATAGAAAAATAACAGATTATACTAATAAAGAACGGGGATGTCGAAAAATAAGACATCCCCGTTCTCTGTTATATTATGCCAAAGCAAAAATTGTAACGGAGGAGGGGGGATTTGAACCCCCGCGCCGGTGCTACCGACCTACTGGTGTTCGAAGCCAGACCCTTCAGCCGCTTGGGTACTCCTCCATGAAGTAGATTATAATACGGCCTGCAAGTTTTTTCAAGTTATTCCCTTGTGAGAAATTCATATTTATGTTAAAATTTATCTATCATATGGGCTTCGAGTACGAGAGCCCGGAAAATCTGAGCGAAAAAGGATGGAGGCGTGCTTTATGAAACGAATCGGAATGCTGACCAGTGGAGGAGACTGCCAGGCCCTTAATGCAACAATGAGAGGAATAGTAAAAGGTGTCTGCAACGCACTGGACGAGGTAGAACTGTATGGCTTTGAGGAGGGGTATAAAGGATTAATCTATGGAAATTATCGGATGCTGACTCCAAGAGATTTTTCCGGAATTCTTACCAAGGGCGGAACTATTCTGGGAAGTTCCAGACAGGCATTTAAGCAGATGCGGGTACCGGACGAGAAAGGTCTGGATAAGGTAGAAGCCATGAAGCAGACATATTATAAGCTGCGTTTGGATTGCCTGGTAATTTTGGGGGGAAATGGAACTCAGAAGACAGCCAATCTCCTGAGAGAGGAAGGTTTAAATGTCCTTCATATGCCTAAGACCATTGATAATGATATTTGGGCAACAGATATGACTTTCGGTTTCCAGAGTGCGGTTAATATTGCCACAGACTGCATTGACTGTATTCATACGACTGCAGCGTCTCACGGGAGAGTTTTTATTGTAGAGGTTATGGGCCATAAGGTTGGTCAGCTGACTCTTCATGCAGGAATTGCAGGTGGAGCAGATATTATTTTGATTCCGGAGATTCCCTACAGCATTGACAGCATCTGTGATGCCATTGATGCCCGGAATAAGCAGAAGAAGGGCTTTACCATTCTTGCGGTAGCAGAGGGGGCTATTCCCAAAGAGCGTGCGGCAATGTCCAAGAAGGAACTAAAGAAGTTTATGGAGACTTATACCTATCCTACCGTTTCCTATGAGATTGCGGATCAACTCACCAAGAGACTGGGAAGTGAGGTGCGTGTAACCGTTCCCGGACATACACAGAGAGGTGGAAGCCCCTGCCCCTATGATCGAGTTCTTTCTACAAGACTTGGAGCGGCTGCGGCACAGGCGATTGTAGATGATGACTACGGTTATATGATTGGAATTGTAGGAGATGAGACCAAGAGAATTCCCCTTCAGGAATCTGCCGGAAAGTTGAAGTTTGTAGATCCCAATTCTTCTATCATTGCGGAAGCGAAGATGATAGGGATCAGCTTTGGTGATTAGTTAGGAGAGATTGACCCATGTCTTATATGGCACTCTACCGAAAGTTTCGTCCTGCAGAGTTTGGCGATGTAAAGGGGCAGGAACATATAGTGACTACATTGAAAAATCAGATAACTGCGGAACGGATAGGCCACGCCTATCTGTTCTGTGGCACCAGGGGTACTGGAAAGACTACGGTTGCCAAGATTTTTGCAAAGGCAGTCAATTGTGAACATCCAATAGACGGAAATCCCTGTGGAGAATGTGCGGCCTGCCGTTCCATAACGGCAGGCAC
This sequence comes from uncultured Lachnoclostridium sp., assembly GCA_948330435.1. Classification (GTDB taxonomy): domain Bacteria; phylum Bacillota; class Clostridia; order Lachnospirales; family Lachnospiraceae; genus Laedolimicola. Next base: position 52,643 of record CAOJBY010000024.1, read on the forward strand.
TTCCATGAATGTGATAGAGATCGATGCGGCCTCCAATACGGGTGTAGATAACATTCGCGAGATTCGGGATGAGGTGGCTTATTCGCCCACCGAAGGACGTTATAAAGTATATATTATTGATGAGGTGCATATGCTTTCTATCGGGGCATTTAATGCACTTTTGAAGACCCTGGAGGAGCCACCATCCTATGTGATTTTTATTCTGGCAACTACAGAGGCACATAAGATACCAACTACAATCCTTTCCCGCTGCCAGAGATATGATTTTCGGCGAATCACGGCGGACACTATTACGGCTCGTATGAAAGAGTTAACAAAAGTAGAGGGAGTGGTGGCGGAGGAAAAAGCCCTACGCTATATTGCCAAAGCAGCAGATGGCTCTATGCGAGATGCGTTAAGTCTTCTGGATCAGTGTATTGCTTTTTATCTTAACCAGGAGCTGACTTATGATCATGTATTGGAGGTTCTTGGTGCTGTTGATACAGAGATCTATAGTGCCCTTTTGCGATGCACCATTAATCAGGATTTGGTTGCAGTGATGGGACAGATAGAAGAACTGGTTGTTCAGGGGAAAGAACTGGGACAGTTTGTAATAGATTTTACCTGGTATCTGCGAAATCTGCTTTTGCTAAAAAGTTCGGATCACATGGAGGATGTGCTGGATGTATCAACTGAAAATCTGATGTGGCTTAAGGAAGAAGCGGAGATGATTGAGACAGATACCCTGATGCGTTATATTCGTATTTTTTCGGAACTAAGTGGACAGATACGCTATGCAACGCAGAAACGGGTTCTGGTGGAAGTGGCGTTTATTAAGCTTTGCAAGCCCTCTATGGAGATAAACGCTGATGGGCTGTTGGATCGAATTCGGGTCCTTGAGAAACAGATGGAAGAGGGCATCGTAACGGTACCCGCGGGAGCATCGGCATATGCTTCGGAAGTTACTATGGAGAAAAAGCAGGCAGTAGTACCCGTTGCACCAAAGGCTTTACCTGAGGACGTGCAGGAGGTGGTAAATAATTGGTATAATGTAGTGAATCAGCTGCATCCATTATTACGCACCTATCTGAAGGATGCCAGACTGAAAGCATTGGGAGGTGACAGGCTGGGAATTATTGCGGCATCTTCCACAAAGGCGGATTCGCTAAAAACACCTGAACATTTAGCGGAGATTCAGGCGGTAATTCAAAGGGGAACAGGAAAAGAGATGACTCTGGAAATTGCATCATTTGAGAACGACCCCCACACGGATATTGGCGAAATTGATATGAATCAAATCCATATGGAGATTGAGATAGAAGAAGAGTAAAAAAGAATTGGAATAGGAGGATATAAAAGTGGCAAAAAGAGGTGGATTTCCCGGAGGCGGAATGGGAATGCCGGGGAATATGAATAACTTAATGAAGCAAGCCCAGAAGATGCAGCGTCAGATGGAGGAAAGCCAGAAAGAACTGGCAGAAAAGGAATATACTGCGGCAGCGGGCGGCGGTGCAGTTGAGATAACTGTGTCTGGAAAGAAAGAGATTGTAAAAGTGAAGTTGGCTGAAGAAGTAGTAGATCCGGATGATATTGAGATGCTGGAAGATCTGATTATGGCAGCCGCTAATCAGGCATTTCGCCAGATGGAAGAGGACTCTGCGGCTGTGATGTCTAAGCTGACAGGGGGCTTGGGTGGAGGATTTCCTTTCTGATGGATTATTACGGTAGTCAAATCAGCAGATTAATAGAACAGCTTTCCGGTCTGCCCGGAATCGGAAGCAAGACGGCTCAGCGTCTGGCCTTTCATATTGTAAATATGCCAATGGAAAAGGTGCAGTCTCTGTCGGATTCCATTGTGGATGCAAAGAAAAATGTTCGGTATTGCAAGCAGTGCTTTACTATGACGGATCAGGAGCTTTGCCCTATCTGCAGCAATCCCAGGAGGAACAGGAAGCAGATTATGGTGGTGGAGAACACCAGAGATCTGGCGGCTTACGAGAAAACGGGGCGATTTGAAGGGGTTTATCATGTACTTCATGGAGCCATTTCCCCTATGCTTGGAATCGGACCTAATGATATCCGCTTAAAGGAACTGATGACCCGGCTCCAGGAAGATGTAGAGGAGGTTATCATTGCCACCAATTCCAGCCTGGAGGGGGAAACAACAGCCATGTACATTAGTAAGCTTATCAAACCTACGGGGATATTGGTCACTCGAATAGCCAGCGGTGTGCCGGTAGGCGGCGACTTGGAGTATATAGATGAAGTGACCCTTTTGCGGGCTCTGGAAGGACGCACAGAACTTTAAGAATTACCTTGACCAGTACTGCTTCTGTAGGTATACTATAAGAAGAGATTTTGGTATCATTTTGGAGGATATAAGTACACTCTATGATACAGACAGGATTCTTAAAAAAATGAAAAAGGTGGGACAAACATGACAAAGTTAGAACTTCAAAAGACGGCGAACGAAGTCCGCAAGAGTATCGTTACAGCCGTTCACAGTGCAAAGTCCGGACATCCGGGCGGCTCTTTATCAGCAGCAGATGTTTTCACATATCTGTATTTTGAAGAACTGAATATTGATCCGAAAGACCCGAAAAAGGCGGACAGAGACCGTTTCGTACTTTCCAAGGGCCATACAGCTCCCGGACTTTACGCAGTTCTGGCAGAGAGAGGGTTCTTCCCGAAAGAAGAACTGACCACTCTTCGCCACGTTGGCTCTCATTTGCAGGGACATCCCTGTATGCAGCATACACCGGGATTGGACATGTCCAGCGGATCTTTGGGACAGGGAATTTCTGCGGCTGTAGGTATGGCTCTTTCGGCAAAGACTTTTGGCGAGAATTATCGTGTATACACCCTTCTGGGAGATGGAGAACTTCAGGAGGGGCAGGTATGGGAGGCTTCTATGTTTGCAAGTGCAAAGAAGTTAGATAACCTGTGCGTCATTGTAGATAATAATAATCTTCAGATTGACGGAACCATCGAGGAGGTAAATTCTCCTTATCCCATTCCGGAGAAGTTTGAGGCATTTGGCTTCCATGTAATCAGCGTGGATGGACATGATTTCGATCAGCTGAAGGCGGCTTTTGATGAAGCGAAGACTGTTAAGGGACAGCCTACCGCTATCATTATGAAGACAGTAAAGGGCAAGGGCGTTTCCTTTATGGAGAACAATGCGTCATGGCATGGTACGGCTCCCAATGATGAGCAGTATGCGATTGCGATGGCAGATTTAGAGAAGGCAGGTGAAGAATTATGTCAGATGTAAAGAAGATTGCAACGAGAGAAAGCTATGGTAATGCATTAAAGGCTCTTGGTGAGGAGAATCCCAATGTTCTGGTATTGGATGCAGATCTGGCAGGAGCAACCAAGACAGGCGTGTTTAAGAAAGCTTTTCCGGATCGTTTCTTTGACTGCGGAATTGCAGAGTGCAACATGGTAAGTATTGCAGCAGGAATAGCTACTACCGGCAAGATTCCTTTCTGTAGTTCTTTCGCCATGTTTGCGGCGGGACGTGCCTTTGAGCAGGTTCGTAATGCGGTGGGGTATCCCCATTTGAATGTGAAGATAGGAGCAACTCATGCAGGGATTTCGGTAGGCGAAGACGGAGCGACCCACCAGTGCAATGAGGACATTGCTTTGATGCGCACCATTCCGGGCATGGTAATTATTAACCCGGCTGATGATGTAGAAGCAAGGGCAGCTGTAAAGGCAGCGGCAGAATATGTAGGTCCTGTATATTTGCGATTCGGCAGAATGGCAGTTCCGGTATTTAATGATGAAGCAACCTACAAGTTTGAGATTGGTAAGGGAATTGTGCTGAGAGAGGGAACAGATGTGACTATTGTTGCAACAGGCCTCTGTGTAAACAGTGCATTAGAGGCAGCAGAGAAGCTGGCGGCAGACGGCGTTTCGGCAGAAGTGATCAATATCCATACCATTAAGCCCTTGGATGAAGAACTGATTCTCACATCTGCAAAGAAAACGGGCAAGGTTGTAACTGTAGAGGAACATTCCGTGATCGGCGGCCTTGGAAGTGCGGTCTGTGATGCTTTGAGTGAGAAACTTCCTACACCGGTAAAGAAGCTTGGTGTAAATGATACCTATTGCGAGTCTGGCCCAGCTGCTCAGTTGATTACAAAATATCGACTTGATGGTGTTGGCGTATATGAGCAGGTAAAAGAATTTATCTAAGATTAAAGTTTGAGAAGGATCCAATCACTGGTAAGTGGTTGGATCCTTTTTGTCGAAAAAATTTCCGGCTGCTTCGACAGAAAACGATAAATCATGCAAAAAACCTGTGATACCATTCGGTTAAGAACCCAGAGCGTGTCCAAAAGTTTCGGATTGAAAAGATGAATGGGGGTAATGAGGTGAAAAGATATGATCGAAATGATTTATAAAGAGAATGGGAAAGAAGCAGGGGTGGGAAAGAGGCTTGAACTGCCAAAAAATATTCGGCAGATTGGAGAGCCAGAAGAAAACAGAAAGATCTATATAGAGGATTATGTAGTCACCTATTTGAAAAAAATAGCAAAAGAAGCGGCTCTAAATAGCAGGGTAGCAGTGCTTCTTGGCAATTCGGAGTGGATGGACGGAATTCCCTATCTTTTTATTAAAAGTGCGGTAGCTTTAAAAAATCTGGAGGATTATGGAGATGGAATTCCTTTTACGGATGAGGCTTGGGCGGAGGTGTATGGAGCCATCAAAGAGTATTTTGCGGAGCAAGATGTTCTGGGATGGTTTTTATCCATACCCGGATATCCCATGGATCTGGATCCGGGGTTGGTAAAAACCCACATCAATCATTTTGGAGGAGTGGACAAGGTGTTGATGGTGGCAGAGCCAATGGACGGAGAAGAAGACTTTTTCGCTTATGAAAATGGAAGATTGGCCCGTCAAAGAGGCTATTATATTTTCTATGAGCGAAATGAATCCATGCAACGATACATGGTGGAAACGGGTGATGGTGAAAGCATTGAGGTGAAAGAGGAGTTTGAGGATCGGGCGGCAAGAAACTTTCGGACATTGGTACGGGAAAAAAAGGATTTGTCTGGCCAGAAAAGAGTCATGACATTCCTCTATACGGCAAGCACCTTTTTGGTGATGGTGGTCTTGGTCATAGGGATCACTTTAATTAATAATTATGAAAAAATGGAGGGCCTGGAGATGACACTCACCGAGATTTCTCAGTCTTTGGAGAATCAGGAGGGACAAGTTGAACCTGACACGGAGAATCAGGAGGGTGACCAGAATCAGCAGCTTGTGGCAGCTATGGAGAAAGAAAATATAGAGGCACAAGAGGAAATAATAGAGGAGCCAGAAGAACCAGAGAGGCCGGAAGAATCAGAGGAGCCAGAAGAACCAGAGGAGCCAGTAGAAACAGAGAAACAGGAAGAGATGGTTAGTCAGGAAGAACAGGTTGAGGAACCAAAAGAACAGGAAATGGAGCCAGAATCAGCAGAAGTGGCTATTAGTCAGAATGTTGTGTCCGTACCAGAAAGCTATACTGTACAGAAAGGCGATACGCTTCTCAAAATCAGCAGAAAAATATATGGGAAAGATAATAAAATTGATGAAATTTGCAGTTTAAATGGAATCAAAGACATTAATCATATCCTGGTGGGGCAAAAACTTTTGCTTCCCTAGAGAAATTGTGCTATCATAGTACCCGAAGCGAAGATCAGAGTAATAACCAAAGGGTAAAGGTATGGCAAAGATTACACAACTGTACAAGACTCCGGAAGTGGCGGAGGATATGAAAAGCTATAAAGAGAAACTGTTTCGCCACCGAGCGGGAATTGGTATCAGAGGGTTGTTGTGTATGGCTCTTGTGGCAGCACTAGTGCTTGGAATGTGGTCATGGAGTCGGTATAAAACTTATACTACTTATGAGATCCTGGCTTCTACCCAGCGGACGGATACATTAAATACTCAGTATGCAGAGTATAATGGAAAGCTTCTCAAGTATAGTCGTGATGGTATTTCCTGTGTGAATCTGAAAAATGAGGCTGTATGGAGCCAGACCTACAATATGCAGACACCCATTTTGGATGTATGTCAGAACTCTGTTGTTGTAGCAGATATGCAGGGAAATGAGGTTTATATTTTTAATGAGGAAGGTCTCCAAACACAGATTACCACATTGCTTCCTATTCAGCAGGTTAGCATTTCATCCCAGGGAGTAACTGCATTATTGCTGAGTGATAGTTCAACATCCTGGATTTACCTCTATGATCGGGAGGGGAATAATCTGACAGAGTCCCAATGCAGACTGAACGAAACAGGGCAGCCTCTTTCCATTGGAATCTCCTCAGATGGAGCGAAACTGGCGGTATCTTATTTGCAAATTCAGGATGGGACTGCCAATAGCTGTATTGTGTTTTACAATTTTGGACCCGTAGGTGGTAACTTTGTTGATAAAATTGTTGCTTCCAAAATATATGAAGATACGTTGATTCCCAAGATCAAGTATCTGGGCGATAGCATCTGTGCAGCAGTTTCCGATCGAGGGATTATTTATTATGAAGGAAAAGAGATACCGGAGGAAATAGTTACAGTGGAGGAAGTAAAGGAGATTCAAAGCATCTTTTTTGGCTCTGACACCGTAGGTTTGGTAACAGAGGGAAGGGAAGAGGCTGAAGGGGAAGAGGGGGCCAGGTATTCAGTGTGCCTATATAATGCTTTAGGCAATCAGGTGTTAAATCAGGGGACAAACTTATCTTACAATCAGGCAAAAATATCCGGTGGGGATTTGATCTTGTTTAATGAAAACGAATGCGAAATTTATAGTGAACAGGGAGTCCTAAGATATGCCGGAAGTTTTGATGGAACAATTATGGATATTTATAAAAGTTCTGGACTGCGGAAATACATATTTGTCTTTTCTGATCGTACAGAAGAGGTAAAACTGAAATAGAGGAGAACAAAAGAGTATGAATTGGCTGGTATTTGCTGTGGCTGGGTTTCTGATATTGTCTGCCTGGGATGGCCACCGGAAAGGATTTATCAAGAAGTCAGTAGGAATTATCAGTATGGCTTTTACCATTTTTCTTACATCTATGGTATCTTCCCATATAATGGTGTTCTTAAAAGAGAAAACAGCAGCATACAGGGTGCTTCAGCATGGAATTGCATCCAGCGAGATTGATATATTTGAAACACTGGAATTAATTGGACTGGATAGCATGGTGAGTGAATATCTTGCTGATACGATTTTACAGGTGGTTGCATTTCTCATTACATTTCTCTTGATAAGTGTTTTTATACAGGGAGTTGTGTTTTCACTGGGGATAGTGGCAAGACTTCCGGTTTTGCATGGGTTGAATAAGACAGCGGGCCTGGTTTTGGGGTTGGCAGAGGGAATCTTATTTGTATGGATTTTCTTTTTTCTGGTTACTGTATGTGTGGGAACCAGGACCGGAGGAAGACTATTGTGGATGATTGCTGACAGCAATTTTCTTTCTTGGATTTATCGTAAGAATCTGCTCCTGTTGCTTTTGTGAAATAGAAATACCCGTTGACATGAAAATTGCGGAATGCTATAATAAAAATCCACCAGAAAGTCATCAAAATTTGTGGATAAAAAAATTAAAAAAAGTGTTGACAAGTGGAAAATGCTGTGATATTATTTAAAAGCTGTCGCAAGAGACAGCAGCAAGCGAACCTTGATAACTAAACAGTGTAA
>CAOJBY010000025.1 GCA_948330435.1 uncultured Lachnoclostridium sp.
AACTTCAACGGATAACTACAAATTATCCAGGGATTGGGTCAAGGGAAAGATTTTGAATCTCCTTTCTTTCCTGATTATTTTATGCTATACTAAATCAATACTTAATATCTCTCTAAAAACTCAACAGAATAAAGGGTGAAAAGTCATGAAAATAGCAGTAGCAGGAACGGGATATGTAGGTCTGGTTGCAGGCGTTTGTTTTGCGGAGGTAGGGCATCAGGTAACCTGTGTAGATGTAGATGAGGCTAAAGTGAAACTTATGAAATCAGGTGTAAGTCCTATCTATGAACAGGATCTGGAAGAACTGATGCAGAAAAATTATGCGGCAAGACGGTTGGAGTACACGACGGACTATGCTGCCGCCTATAAAGATGCCGATGCGATCTTTATAGGAGTGGGAACGCCAGAACGACCGGACGGTTCGGCAGAACTGTCTTATATTGCAACAGTTGCCCGTCAGATAGCGGAAAATGTAATACATGACTGTCTTGTGGTTGTAAAATCTACAGTCCCGGTAGGGACAAACGATAAAGTAGAACAGTTTATCAATGATTTTCTGGTCAATGATGTAAAGATAGAGGTGGCCAGCAATCCGGAATTCCTGGCCCAGGGAACAGCAGTCCATGATACGCTGCATGCAGCGAGAATTATTATTGGAACGGAAAGCCAGGAGGCAGAGGCAAAGTTAAGAGAGATCTATGAACCTTTCCACTTGCCTATTGTATCGGTGAAGCGCAGGAGTGCGGAGATGATTAAGTATGCCTGCAATGATTTTCTGGCACTGAAAATCTCTTATATGAATGACATTGCCAACCTCTGTGAACTGGTGGGGGCAGATATTAAAGATGTGGCAGAGGGTATGTCCTATGATGAACGAATCGGAAAACGGTTTTTGAATGCGGGAATTGGTTATGGCGGAAGCTGCTTCCCCAAGGATACAAAGGCATTGGATTACCTGGCAAAACAGAATCATTATGAGTTGAAGACAGTTAAAGCAGCCATTGAAGTGAACAGGGAGCAGAAGACGTTATTATTCAGAAAAGCATCACAGCGTTTGATTACTTTCTGTGATTTAAAGGTTGCCATACTTGGACTTACCTTTAAGCCGGGAACAGATGACTTAAGAGAAGCACCGTCTCTGGACAATGTACCACTGTTGCTGGAGGCGGGAGCGGAGATCTATGCTTACGATCCCATAGGAGCAGAGCGTTTCCGAAAAAGATTTCCTGAGGGAATCCAGTATACAGAGACCATTGAGGAAGCATTACAGGGAGCAAATGTCTGTTTTGCCTTTACAGAATGGGAAGAGATTCGGAACATAACACCCCAACAGTTTAAGGAGCATATGAGGACTGCACTCCTGTATGATGGAAGAAATATGTATGATAAGTCTGCAATGGAAAAAGCTGGCGTAGAATATTATGGAGTAGGAAGATAGGAAAATATATGTTGGAGAAGAATATAGAATTATCAGGTAAAACAGTATTAATCACAGGTGTGGCTGGTTTTATTGGTGCAAACCTGGCGATGGCTTTGTTGCAATCAGAGAGAGATATCAAGATTGTCGGATTGGATAACCTGAATGATTATTATGATGTTTCTTTGAAAGAGTTTCGTCTCAGGCAAATTCAGGCTGTGGATGAGAAGAGTACAGGAAGCTTTATCTTTGTTAAGGGTGATCTTGCAGATAAAATGTTGGTTGATGAGATTTTTTATAAATATCGTCCCAATATTGTAGTAAATCTGGCAGCACGGGCGGGAGTCAGGTACAGCATCACCAACCCGGATGCATATATTCAGTCAAATATGATAGGATTTTACCATGTTCTGGAGGCTTGCCGCCACAGCTATGACAATGGAATGGCAGGGGTTGAACATCTGGTTTATGCAAGTTCGTCCTCTGTCTATGGTAATAATCAAAAGATTCCATATTCTACAGAGGATAAGGTGGACAATCCGGTATCCCTCTATGCAGCTACAAAGAAGTCCAATGAACTGTTTGCCCATGCATATGCAAAGCTTTATGGAATTCCCTCCACGGGATTGCGTTTTTTTACAGTCTATGGCCCGGCAGGACGACCGGATATGGCGTATTTTAGTTTTACAAACAAGTTGCTGGCAGGGGAGAAAATTCAGATTTTCAATTATGGAAATTGTAAGCGGGACTTTACTTATATAGATGATATTGTTACAGGTGTAATAGAGGTAATGGGACGCAGCCCTTTACCAAATAAGGATGGAGTAAGATATAAGGTTTATAATATAGGCAATCAACAACCGGAAAATCTTCTGGATTTTGTGGAAGTCTTGCAGACGGAATTGAAAAGGGCGGATATTTTGCCGGAAGATTATGATTTTGATGCCCATAAGGAACTGGTGGGCATGCAGCCGGGAGATGTGGAAGTAACTTATGCGGATGTGACCGAACTTGAGGAGGATACAGGCTTTAAGCCTCAGACTTCCCTTAAGGAGGGACTGAGGCGTTTTGCCAGGTGGTATAAAGAGTATTACAAAGGATACCAGAACTGACTTGAAGTGTTGAAAAGCCTGTTATTTTATGGTAAAGTAGGGTTGCTATTTTACTGCGATGATAAAAGCTGAAAAGTAAAAGTACATGGTGAGAATAGTGGCAAACATAAAAGAGTACATCAGACTTATGCGGGTACACCACTACATAAAAAACTTTCTGATATTTGCGGCATTGGCCTGCAGTGGCCAGTTGTTTTGCACTGAGAGATTCACGGCAGCCTTAATTGGTTTTGCCGCCTTTTGTATGATTTCTTCTGTTATTTATATCATCAATGATATTTGTGATCGGGAAAAGGATCGTCTTCATTCAACAAAATGTAACCGGCCCATTGCATCCGGCAGAGTTTCGGAACGAAGTGCATGGATTTTGACGGCAGTGCTGCTTCTGGCTGCTGCCTTGTGTGATGGTTTGGTATTTCACGCCACTTCGAGCATGCTCTTGGCCTTGTATCTGGTTTTGAATCTGGCATATAGCTTCGGCTTAAAGAATATTCCGTTGGTTGATGTAAGCATTTTGGTTGCCGGGTTTCTGATTCGTGTAATATTTGGTGCCATTGTCACGGAGATTCCTGTTTCAAACTGGCTTCAGCTTACGGTTATCGCATTGGCTTTCTATTTTTCCCTGGGCAAACGCAGAAATGAATTGAAACAAGGGAATCAAAGGGGCAGTACACGGAAAGTGCTGCAATATTATTCGGTGGATTTCCTTGACAAAAATATGTATATGTGTTTGACCCTGGCAAATGTTTTTTATGCACTTTGGTGCATGGATACGGATACTTCCCTGCGTTATGGCACCAGCCTGGTTTTTACGGTTCCCATTGTCCTTTTGATTATGATGAAGTACAGTATGCATGTAGAGGGAGATTCCGATGGAGATCCGGTAGAGGTTTTATTGCATGATCGGGGACTTTTGGCACTATGCCTGCTTTATTTTTTTGTAATGTTTATGATTCTCTATTTTAAATGAGGGATATTTTCAGAGGTGGAAAAATGCCGGAGAAAAGATTGTTTGAAAAGTTAAGATTGCTTAAATGGGTTGTGTGGGTTTTGCTTACAGTATCTTTTATGCTGCTTTCCTTTTATCTTATAACTCGTTTTGAGAAAAACTTTATTATTGTTACGGTTATTCTGTCAGGACCCATTGAATTTATCTTTATAAAAAAAACGTGGGATGGGTTTGCGGCATATGTTCAGAAGCATTTTTCATTGCTGATTGTATATTTTTGTGCTGCATTGGCTATTGTTGTGGAAATGTATATAGACAGAGGATATCCTGATATGAATACAATATGTTATCCTTTGCCATTTCTTGGAGTTCATATTTTCAGACTTCGCTGGTTTGCGTTAACGACTCCGGCCCTTTTTTATCTGCTTATCTGGATTTGGAGAAAGGTTGTAAACTTTTGTTCTGACTTTTGGAGTGAGTTGGATGAGACAGATCGGAAATTGTACCTGGGACTGACATCTGTTCTGTCCTTTGTGATTCTGATTGCGTATACAACAAATACGTTGTGGTTTTCGCAGGATGACCTGATTTATTCTATAGACTCCGGTTATTGTTATGAGAGTATCTTCCGAGTTACCTATTATGATGTTCGACATCCTGTTATGAATATTGTTACTTTCCCCATATGGGCAGTGATTCATATGGCATTGCGGTGTTTTGTGCCAACTCAGCTTCTGGCAACCCTTTGTGCTGTATGCATTCAAATTATGAACCTGCATCTTCTTTTCGCTATAGGTTTTATGATAAAAAGATTATCAGGAAGCAGATGGACACTTATGCTTTACCTTGTATCTTCGCCTGTGATGCTGTTTACAATATTTTTGGAGAAATATCAGCTTACTGTGTTTTTCCTGGTTTTATATGCATATCAAACGTGCAGAGGAAAGGAAAGTGTGGAGGGTGAGATGATTCTTGCGGCAGGAACTATGCCCACAAGTGGATTCCTGTATGTTTGTGAACTGTTTCGTGAAGAGGCTGTAGTCTGCAAGATAAAAAGGTTTATTAAAATATTTATTCAGGGAATCGCATTGTTAATCTGCACTGGGCGTATTCATTTGCTGAATCCGGCTATACTCCTTAATGAAATGTATGATATGACAAATAAGTTTGGAGAGGAGACTTATCCTGTAAAAAACTGCTTTTTTTCATTGACAAAACTGGTTCATGGTGCATTCCTTGGTTTGACATCAGAGGCAAAAGGGGACTATATGTGGGAAGATATTTTAATTAAGCCTTCCATTGTTGGTCTGGTTTTCTTGACGGTTATTCTACTTGGTATCCTGGTAAACTTGAGGGAGCCCTTTGTGAAGCTCTGTTCGGTATGGTTTGTTGCTGCGGTCATTCTGTTTTGTGTGATTCAATGGAGTGTACACGAAAGTCCTCTGTTTAGTATCTATTTTGCCTGGGCATTTATTCCTATGGCTCAAAAAGGATTTCAATTTATTATTGAAAAATTCCATTGGAAAGAGAATATTGCCTATTTGTCCCTTTTGATTTCCATGTTTGCTGTAAATATTGCAAATGTGATGGATATAGGGAAATATCTCAGAGCATTATTAAAATGAATGGGAGTTATTTGATTTTGAGGAGAGCCATTAATATGAACAATCATAAAGAGGAAGTGTTTCAGATCCCCAAATGCCAGATCCTTGGTGTTCAGATAGCGGCTATAAATATGGAGCAGGTTTTGCACATTGTTAAGAAGCAATATGAAAAATGGTCAGGCTCCTATATTTGTGTTTCGAATGTTCATACAACGGTTATGAGTTATGAGGATCCGGAATATGGTCGAATACAGAATCAGGCGGTACTGGCTCTTCCGGATGGTAAACCTTTATCAGTCTTGTGTAAGAAAAGAGGCTTTCAGAAGACGGAGAGAGTGACGGGACCGGATTTTATGCTGGAAATGCTTCGCATATCTAAGATGGAAGGATATCGTCATTACTTTTATGGAAGCACCCGGGAAACCCTGGAGGCTATGAGCAAGCGGTTAAGGACAGAGTTTCCCGATGTGATTGTTGCCGGAATGTATGCTCCTCCTTTTCGTCAGCTTACAGAGGAAGAAGATAAAAAAGTAATAGACAAGATAAATAAGGCAAATCCGGACTTTATATGGGTAGGTCTTGGTGCCCCGAAGCAGGAAGTATGGATGGCAGAACATAAAGGGAAAGTAAAAGGCTTGATGGTTGGTGTCGGAGCGGCCTTTGATTATTTTTCCGGGAATATTAGAAGAGCACCAAAATGGATGCAGAAATGTAGCCTGGAATGGCTGTATCGCCTGCTTCAGGATCCGGTAAGGCTGTTCAAACGGTATCTGAAAACAAATTTCAAATTTGTCTGGCTTGTTCTGAGGGGGAAATAGATATGAAGAAAGAACGCAATTTGGGAATCGATCTGTTAAGGATCTTTTGCATGCATATGATTGTATTGCATCATATATTGGACAATTGCGGATTTAGTGCAGGTGTAGAACTGTTTTCAGTAAATTATACGATTGTATGCTTGATGCATGGCATAAATCATTGTGCGGTAAATACTTATGCCCTAGTCAGTGGTTATGTGTATGCAGATTCGAACTATAAAATATCCAGTATTATAAAAATGTGGCTTCAGGTGCTATTCTATACAGTTGGCTTTTTGATTCTATTTGCTGTATTCGCACCGGAAATGATAAACAGGAAGACTTTACTGACGTCGCTGTTTCCTATGCTGACAGAGCATTACTGGTATTTTACTCAGTATGTTTGTATGTTTTTCTTTATTCCGGTGTTGAATATTATTTTGAAAACCTGGAATCCAGGACAATTCAAAAGATTTTTTCTTGCAGTTTTTGTTTTGTTTTCATGTGTAAATGTACTTGTATATACAAATTTGTTTAATGTTGATGACGGATTCAGTGCAATCTGGCTTGCTGTTCTCTATTTGATTGGAGGATATATTAAGAGGAATCCGGAACATATTTTATGGAACAGGAAGAAATATATACGGGTATATGTGACATGTGTAATATTAACAGCTGCAAGTAGATGGCTAATTCAGTTTGTGACGGTCAATATACTTGGAAATGCCAATAATGGCGGACGATTTATGATTTATACATCTCCGACAATGCTTTTTGCGGCAATAGCACTGCTAATTATATTTTCCCAGTTGAAAGCAGAAAAATTACAAAAAGCCATTCGGTTTTTTGGGCCATTAACGTTTAGTGTGTACATTATTCATACGAATGTTTTTGTTAGAAGGGGATACCCGATTTTATATGAATTTGTAGAGCCATTTTTTACAGCGAATCCACTTGTCTTTGCAGGCTTAATTATATTGCTTACAGAGAGTGTCTATCTAATCTGTTCGTTCATAGATTTTGGGCGTGTCAAGCTATTCCAGCTTCTGAGGATTGGCACGGTTAGTGAATGGATTGGTGCAAAGCTTTCCGGCACAGTCAATCGAATTTTGTGAATATAAAATATTTACTGGACAGTAAGGTCGGATTGTGCTAATATGTTCACGAAAATAAAGAGGAGAAGAATTGTGAACATAATAGAAAAAAATATCTTGCAGTTTTTAAAAAATAATATATTTATAAATCAGAGAAGTTTATCCGAGAAAGTCAAATACTCTTTAGGGAAAGTTAATCAATCTCTGCAGGCACTACAGCAACAGGGGTATTTGAGTTCAGAGATGACCCTGACAGTAAAGGCACTGGAGTTGTTTGAGATCCATCGTCCCAAGAGAGGGATTATTCTGGCTGCCGGTTATGGAATGCGGATGATTCCAATTAATGCAGAAACACCTAAGGGATTGCTTCAGGTAAATGGAGAACCTTTGATTGAACGTGCTATTTGTCAATTACGGGAAGCAGGAATACAGGATATCACAATTGTTGTTGGATTTATGAAAGAAGCTTATGAATATCTGATTGATAAATATGACATTAAGCTTCTTATCAATATGGAGTACTCTAAGAAGAACAATCTTCATTCCCTGAATATGGCTCAAGACAAAATAGACAATGCTTATATAATCCCCTGTGATGTCTGGTGTGAAGAGAATCCTTACAAAGGTGATGAATTATACTCCTGGTATATGGTCAGCCATTTGATAGACAGTGAAAGCAACGTAAGAGTTAATCGAAAGCAAGAACTTGTAAAAACAGACCATGGCGGCAATCGGATGATAGGAATCGCATACGTTACCGGAACAGAGGCAGAAGCGTTGAGAAAACGCATGGCGGAAATGGATTCCGATTCCAGCTATCAGCATTGTTTCTGGGAGGATGCACTTTTTTTTCAAAATAAAATGATCGTATCCGCACGTACCGTCGATTTACACGCTGCATATGAAATTAATACCTATGAACAGTTGCGGGAATTGGATGCCTCGTCAAAACAGCTGCACTCTCAAGTAATTCGACTAATAGCAAGTACTTTGCAGGTTGCGGAAAATAATATTAAACATATTACTGTTTTGAAAAAGGGGATGACAAACCGTTCTTTTTTATTTACCTGTAAAGGTATGCCATATATCATGCGTATTCCTGGCGAGGGAACAGAGAAGCTAATCGATCGCAGGCAGGAATATGAAGTCTATCAAGTAATAAAAGGATTGGGGATCTGTGACGATATTTTTTATATCAATCCTGAAAATGGATATAAGATGACGGCTTATCTGGAAAGAGCCAGAACCTGTGATTCCCAAAATCCAGAAGATGTACGAAAATGTATGAAGTGTCTCCGGAATTTTCATGAAATGAAATTGCAGGTAAAGCATGTCTTTGACATATATAGGAAGATAGAATTTTATGAAAGCCTTTGGGAAGGAAAAGATTCCTGCTTTCGTGATTACCAGGAAACAAAAGAAAAGGTTTATAGATTAAAAGAATATATTGATTGTCAGCCGAAAGAACGGACATTGACTCATATAGATGCAGTGCCGGATAATTTTCTTTTTGTTGATAAGGGATATGGAGAAGAAGAGATCCGTTTGCTTGACTGGGAATATGCAGGAATGCAGGATCCCCATGTGGATATAGCTATGTTTGCAATTTATGCAATGTATAACAGAAATCAGGTTGATGCTTTAATTGATGCATACTTTCCGGAGGGGTGCAGTTATGCTGTGAGAAAAAAGATTTATTGTTATATTGCTACATGCGGATTACTATGGAGTAACTGGTGTGAATATAAGAGGCAGCTTGGAGTAGAATTTGGGGAATATTCCATACGTCAATATCGTTATGCAAAGGAATATTACCAGATTGTTCAGTGGGAATTTGAAAAGGGAGATAAAAGATTTGACAAATCAGGTGGAACGGGCAATTATTATGGCGGCCGGAACCGGTAAGCGTATGCGGCCGGTAACTTGCGAGACGCCGAAGCCCCTTGTGAGTGTAAATGGAATCTGTATGATTGATACGGTGATTCAGGGATTAAGGGCAAATCATATATTTGAAATCTATATTGTAGTAGGGTATCGGAAAGAAAAATTCTATTATCTGGAAAGGAAATACCCTGGTGTAGTATTGATTGAAAATCCTTATTATGATACCTGCAACAATATTTCTTCTCTTTATATGGCCCGCAGTTATATAGAAAATGCATTCATTCTGGATGGAGATCAGATTATTTACAATTCTGATGTTTTGGGAAGAGATTTTGAACGTTCCGGTTATAACTGTGTGTGGACCGAGACCAGGACGGACGAATGGCTTTTGACAGTAGAAGAGGGAATTGTAACAGGCTGCAGCAGAAATGGTGGAGAAAAGGGCTGGCAG
Organism: uncultured Lachnoclostridium sp.; assembly: GCA_948330435.1. GTDB lineage: Bacteria > Bacillota > Clostridia > Lachnospirales > Lachnospiraceae > Laedolimicola. The sequence goes on from CAOJBY010000025.1 coordinate 9,309, forward strand.
TTATTTAGCATTTCCCGTTGGAACACAGAGGATGGAAAAAGACTAAAAAGTCATATAGAGATTGAGTTTGAGGAAAAAAAGAACAGACAGATCTATTGGGATGACGTTGCCCTCTTTTGCTATCCAAATGAGTATCAGCTGGGTATCACAAAAATGCAATTTGGGGATGTGGCGGAAATTGATAACTTACAGGAACTTATTTCATTAGACAAAAGCTATGGCAGATTTGTAAAAGTTTAAAGGGAAAGCAGAGGAGAATTTAAAAGTGAAGAGAAAAGAAAATTTGTCAGACCAAATAGACTGGATATCCATGCTTATACCCTTGGCAGGGGTCGTTATTTTGGGAATTATTTTTATGATTCTTCCGGAACAATCTGCAATGTTATTAGGAACAATTCGCAGTTTCTTTGGTGATGAGGGCAGTATCTATTATGCATTACTTGGAACAGGTATTTTCGTATGCACCTTATATCTGGCATTTTCCAGATATGGCAAGGTAAAGCTGGGTAAAATTGACAAACCCCTGCATTCTTCTTTTAGTTGGGGGGTAATGATTTTTACTTCAACCATGGCGGCAGATATTTTGTTTTACTCTTTGTGTGAATGGGCTTTATATGCCAACGAACCATACATTCAGGAAATGGGCGGGATTCAGCGGTGGGCTTCTACCTATCCATTGTTTCATTGGGGACCAATTGCCTGGAGCTTTTATATTATCCTGGCAGTGGCATTCGGATTTATGTTGCATGTGAGAGGGCGTGATAAGCAAAAATTTTCGGAGGCTTGCCGGCCGATACTTGGCAAAAGGGTGGATGGCATTTCCGGAAAAGTAATAGATTTAATAGCTGTTTTTGCTTTGATTGCAGGAACTGCAACTACATTTTCCCTTGCAACCCCCCTTTTGTCAGCAGCATTAAGTAAAGTGTTTGGCATGCCTTCCGGGAAGTGGCTGACGATTGCTGTGCTTTTGCTGATTGCGGGGATCTATACCTTAACTGTGCTGTTTGGCATCAGGGGTATTTCCAGACTGGCTTCGGTTTGTTCCTATTTATTCTTTGCACTGCTGGCTTATTTTTTAATTTTTGGAGGAGAAGCGGTCTATATATTAGAAACGGGATTTTCTGCATTGGGAAATTTGGTACAGAATTTTATTGTGATGTCTACATGGCTAGATCCACAGAGAGAAACATCTTTTCCGCAAAACTGGACCGTCTACTACTGGGCATACTGGATGGTATGGTGTGTGGCAACCCCCTTTTTTATAGGTTCCATCAGTAAGGGACGTACAATTAAGAATACAATTCTGGGTGGATATAGTTGGGGCCTGGCCGGAACATTCACCTCTTTTATCATACTGGGGAATTACGGAATGGCACAACAGTTAAAATATGGGATTGATATTTCGGGATTTATTGGGGCAGGAGGAGACTACGCTGAAGCAATTTTGAAGATTTTTGATACCCTTCCCTTTCCGGGTTTAGGCTTGCTTCTTCTTTCGGTTACTATGATTGCTTTTTATTCAACTACATTTGATGCATTAACTCTGGTAGTATCCTCCTACTCCTATAAAAGACTTTCGATAGAAAAAGAACCCGATAAAAGAATAAGAGTTTTCTGGGCCATTATGTTTATTCTTTTTCCCATAGCACTTATTTTTGCCGGAAATTCCATGTACAGCTTGCAGTCTGTTTCAATTATCGCCGCATTTCCCATAGGCCTTGTGATTATACTGATTGTGGCAAGCCTTTTTAAGGATATGAAAGAATATTTGAATGAAAAATAGCTAGTTTTTTGCAGGAAACTTTTGAAGCAGCATCCTCTTTGCTTTTCCCATGACCTTTTTATACAGAGGTCTGATACCATATACCATCTCAACCATTTTCAAATCAAACTCACAATCCGGCATCATGTATATGGGATGACGAAGGGGAAATTGCATGGGCATTGTCTCTACCGATAATTCTCCCATGTTGCTTGTATGGGTTGCATCAGCCCCATCGCCTATATTTGTTATTAGATTTACCGCAGGAGTTACAGACAGGCCGCCGTGAATAGAGCGGGCGAATGCCCACTGGCGGGCCCATGTTGTTACTGGTACCATTTTATAAGAATAAGCATCAAAATCTTTCTTTCGGCTATTGTAAACGAGATTTCCAAATTTTTGTTTTGTGAGTTTTTTTACACGCCTGCTTTTCCATCTTTTCATGTCAAAATCAAAAAGTTTCCAGGCTCTGGCCCAGGTTGCCCATCCCCAGCAGCTGGCCCACTGTGCAAAGAAATAACTATCCCCATCGGCATCCCATTGTTTCATCAGATTTGTCCCGCTTACCTGCATAATACGAGTATCATTTTTATAACGTTCTAACATTTCATCGCAGAATCGGAAGAAATCTGTCTCGGGAACACAGTCATCTTCTAATATAATTGCCTGTTTTACATTTTGAAACACCCAGCCAATACCGCTTGAAATTCGTCTGCCACATCCCAGATTGGCTTCGGAATAATTTCGCTCTATGGTACAGGGCCAATCAACATATTCAAATATCTTTCGTGTCTGTTCGCACTTTTCAGACTCGGCTTCATTTCTGGGGCCGTCTGCTATAATAAACAATTTTTCGGGCTGTACATTTTTTAATATTTCGTACAATCGCTTTGCCTTATCCTTGCGATTAAAAATAATGATAGCAACCGGGTTTTTTGTGTGATACGTCATTGGCTTTCTTTCCTTTCTATTTTTCCAGGTGGTTTCCAAAGTCTATTTTTAAAACTTTGTGCCTGTCATAACGTTCATCTTCTGGTGGAAACTGCATGTAATCTCCATATAAAGAGTGTAAATATTCATCATATCTTTTAAATCCTTTAAACTGTGTGTCAGCGAAAGGATATTCCATTAATTCATCATAAAAGCTTCGGGGCTTGATTTCCACTGTAGAACCATAACAACTGCCAAAAATAGTCGTATATGTCGTGAGTTGTCTGTTGTAACCTAGCATAAAATGATAATAGATTTTTTGAAGTAATTTTAAAGGAACTATCCCGGCGATTTGAAAAAGGATCTTTTTCAGTTTATTTTCATTACAACTTGAAAGATAACCATTTTTTTCATATAATATGCCTTCCAGATAATCGCATAGGCGACATTGAAGATTTCTTTTTCTTGCTATATCTGATACATGATCACTTACAAAGACATCTATAAAAATATTTTTATTTACGTTAGCTTTGATGGTGTTTTGTTCCGCATAGGTTGTTCCTTTTAACATAATTTTAGCATAAGGGAATGCAAAATGGGGATCTGTATTCCAAGTTTCAAGAAAAAAACTATCATTTAACTCCTGAGGAGCTATTTGTATAAAACGTTCATACTCATCTCTGAGCATCTCCACATCAAAATCATCGTCCCAGGGAATAAACCCGGAATGCCGGATGGCTCCAAGTAAGGTTCCGCCGGACATACTGTATTGGATATTGTGCTTGTCACAGATTCTTTTAAATTCTTTGGCGATTTTTAATTGAAGTGCCTGGGTTTTCTGCAATTCTTCTTGCTTCATTTTTTCTCCGATTATGTTTAATTTTTTTGATATTACAGTATTTTCAAAAACATGTCAACTGCATTTTGCTTTAGACGGCATGAATTCTTTATTTACATGTGTTTATACTTTATGTTATGATAGCCATAGTGAATCGTTGAGGATGCCAGATGAAAAAACAAGAATCATATCGAGTATTAATTATTCATAATTATTATCAGATTCCGGGTGGAGAGGATACCGTTGTGAGCAATGAAAAGCGGCTGCTGGAACAGCACGGCCATGCCGCTTTTTTTTATATGCGTAAGAATCAGGAGATCAACGGATTCTCACTGTTTCAAAAGCTGAGCTTTCCTTTTCAAACGGTGTTTTCACATAGAACTTATCGTGAGATTAAAAAGATTATAAGGGATAAGCATATTGATCTGATCCATGTACACAATACCCTAAGTCTTATCAGCCCTTCCGTGTATTATGCAGCCTTTAAGTGTAAGGTTCCGGTGATACAGACCGTTCATAACTTTCGTCTGTTGTGTCCGGGGGCTACCTTTGTGAGAAATGGTATGATCTGTGAGGATTGCGTGGAAAAAGGGCTGTTTTGTTCGGTAAAAGGAAAGTGTTATCGGAATTCTCGCCTACAGACATTTGTGAGTGCATTTACATTGAAGCTGCATCGTATTATGGGGACTTATGGGAGAATATATTACATTTGTCTGACAGAGTTTAATAAAAAGAAGCTTTTGCAGCTGAATAATAGAGGAAAACAGTTAATAGAACCAGACCACATCTTTGTTAAACCTAATTTTGTATGGTCTAAAAGCGAGATTTTGCCCATGTCAAAGCGTAAAAACCAGTACCTGTATGCAGGAAGGCTGGATACGTTAAAAGGAATCTGGGTACTTCTGGAAGCATGGGAAAAAATAAATGACTGCCAGCTGATGCTCTGTGGCGGAGGCCCGGAAGAGGCTCAGGTAAGTAGCTTTTTGAAGAAGAAAGGGTTCGATAAAGTTGGGCTTTTTGGACAAGTCACTCATGAGAAAGTATTAGAGATTTTGCGAGAGTCAAAAGCTCTGATTATGCCTACACAGTGGTATGAAGGACAGCCAATGGTGATTTTGGAAAGTTATTCTGTGGGAACGCCCGTTATTGGAAGCAGCCTGGGGAATGTGAAAGATATGATTGTGGAGGGAGTGACCGGATGTACTTTTACCCATAATGAGCCAGAAGAACTCCGCCATATCATTGAACACTTTCCGGAGTTTGAAGCTGCTGCCATTCGAAAGCATTTTGATGAGAAATATGGAAGTGAAGAGAATTACGAGAAACTGATAGAAATCTATGAACGAAGTATCGAGAATAGGTAAACATATAATGAAAAAAAAAATTCTGGCAGTTTTTACATGCTTTAATCGAAAAGAAAAAACTCTTTCCTGTGTCACAGGCCTGATAAAGGGAAATTCCGGGGTGGATTTGTACTTTATTGCAGTGGATGACGGAAGTACAGATGGAACAGCTGAAGCATTGGAACAAATAGAATCTGTGACGGTGCTCCACGGGGCGGGGGAATTGTATTATACGGGCGGAATGCGTGAGGGAATGAAGTACGCAAAGCGGCAAGAACTTTCATATGATTATGTGCTTCTTTTTAATGATGATGTAGAATTTTACCCAGAAGTAATTGAGAAAATGGCAGATAGAATTTCTTACGGGAAAAATCAGGTGCTGGTTGGTGCAACTTGTGGAAGTGACGGAAAACTGTCTTATGGTGGGGCAAAAAAGAAGTCACATTTTCGGCCTTCTTTCGAAATCGTAATGTCAAAGGATACGAAAGTATTCTGTGACACGTTTAATGCCAATTGTGTTTTGATTCCCTGGGAGATTTTTTATAAAGTTCCGGTTATGGATGCTCATTATCGTCATTCCCTGGGGGATTTTGCTTACGGCTTAACCCTGGGAAGACTGGGGTATGAGATGGAAACGGTTGATTTTTTTGTGGGAGTATGTGATGATAATCCGGTAGATGGAACCTGGCGGGATCCTAAGGTTTCCAGAAAAAAAAGGATTCAAATGAAAGAATCGCCAAAGGGGCTTCCTGCAAAGGAATGGTTCTATTTTATAAAAAGTTATTTTGGAGTGACCAGTGCGTGTATTTTCACTGTGTTGCCATATGTGAAGATCTTACTTGGGAGGCCTACATGAAAGAATTTTTTGAACGTCACAGACGGATACAGAACGGTTTAGCCGCTTTCTATCGTTTCCTTTATGGTACAAAAAAGAGGATAAAGGGGACGGGGAATCAGGTACACTTGCAGGGCAGTTTTTTGAAAAAGTGTAAAATTGAGATATACGGCCAGGATAATTGGATAGAGATTGGCGAGCGATGTGTGTTTGAAAACTGTCACATTTATATTCGGGGAAACCACAACCGAATTCAGATTAAAAAAGAGTGCAGGTGTACGAAATTAGAGATCTGGGTGGAGGATGATGCCAACCAGGTAGGCATCGGACACAATACGCACATAATAGGGCAGACCCATTTGGCTGTAACAGAGGGAAAAGCATTCCGAATGGGGGACAGATGCCTGTTGGCCAGCCACATTACCATGCGGACCGGAGACAGTCATACCATATTGGATCAGGATGGAAAACGGTGTAACCAGGCGGAAGATGTTTTTATTGGCAATCATGTTTGGATTGGACAGGGCGTTTATATCTTAAAAGGGGTTTCTGTGGGAGAAGATGCAGTGATCGGAACGGGAGCCGTAGTTACAAAGCCAGTGCCGGAAAAGACTGTGGCAGCAGGAAACCCGGCAAAGGTGATAAAAAAACAAATTACCTGGGAGTGTGAAAGGATCTAGAGATGAAAGTATTATGGCTGTGTAATATTATGCTTCCAAGGATTGCCAGAAGCCTTTCTATGCCTTTTCGCAGTACCAGTGGATGGCTCACTGGCCTGTCAGAGGAATTGCGGAAAGAGAGAGAGGTGGAGCTTATAGTCTCTTTCCCGGTTTTAACACAGGCAGTCCCCCTAGAAGGGGCAGTGGATGGAATGGAGTATTATGGCTTTCCCTGGAACGGGAAAGATTTTCGCTATTGCCAGGTGACGGAGGATTATTTTTATTCCGTACTTAAGGAAACAGAGCCGGATCTGGTTCATATTTTTGGAACAGAGTTCCCCCACACACTTGCGATGGTAAGAGCATGTGAACGAACAGATTTGCTTTCTCATACGGTGATAAGTATTCAGGGGCTGGTGTCTGTCTATGCGGAACACTTTCTGGCGGCTCTGCCGGAGCGAGTGTCCCATGCCTATACATTTCGGGATTTTGTTAAAAGAGATAATGTTCTTAAGGCTCAGAAAAAATATCTCTCCAGAGGAAAGCTGGAGCTGGAGGCTCTTGGGAAAGTGTCTCATGTAATTGGCCGTACAGACTGGGATCGGGCCTGCACAGCAAAGATAAATTCCCGGGCGATCTATCATTTTTGCAATGAGACACTGCGAAAATCTTTTTATGAGAATCAATGGAGCCTGGAAAGCTGTGAACGCCATTCTGTTTTTGTCAGTCAGTGGGAATATCCCATCAAAGGTTTTCATCTGCTGTTGCGGGCTATGCCGGAGTTGGTAAGGAAATATCCGGATTTAAAGGTGTATACAACGGGAAAAAGTCCTTTTGAGCGAGTTGGATTTAAGGAGCGTCTGAAAGAAAGTTCCTATCTGGTATATATTAAGAAGTCAATAGAAATGTATCATTTGAAAGAACACATTATATTTTTGGGAGGGGAACTGGATGAGCAGTCCATGTGTAAAGCATTTCTGCATGCCCATGTATTTTTATCTCCTTCTTCCATTGAAAATTCTCCTAATTCTTTGGGGGAGGCTATGATACTGGGCGTTCCCTGTGTGGCCTCAGATGTGGGTGGTGTGAGAAATATGCTGGTTCATGGAGAGGAAGGCTTTCTGTATCCTTATGATGAGTACTATATGATTACCTATTATATCGGCCGTATTTTTGAGGATGACAGTCTGGCCTGTCGATTTTCCGGGGCAGGCAGGATGCATGCAAAGAAAACCCATGATCCTCACAAAAATATGGAAGATTTGAAAGAGAGTTATCAAAAGATAGCGAGGTGAGAAAAAGGGTATGAATATTTTAATTGCAACGGATGATAATTATGTAAAATATTATAGAGTTGCTCTTACTTCGTTGTGTGTGAACAATCCACAGGTAAGGGTCCACATCTATGTTTTTTATTCTCAGGGACTGTCACAGGCGGGAATGGACGAATTAAAGACATTAGAAAAATATTACTCTATTCAGTTCCATTTTATATACGTGGATTGTTTTAAAGACATAAAAATGGACCGATGGTCTATTGAAACCTATTATCGGGTTTTGGCCCTGGAATTGCCAGAAGCGGTGAAACGTATTTTATGGTTGGATGGAGATGTGATCGTTAACAAAGCCATTGAAGATTTTTATAACAGTGATTTTGGAGAAGCATATTTTATTGCATGTGAAGATAAAGGATTTTCCGGCGGATTGAATGCTGGAGAGTATGAACGTCTGGGATTTTCCAGGGATCAGGTGTATGTGAATGCCGGAGTGCTGTTGATGAACTTAGAAGGACTTCGAAAAAGCTATACGACAGAACAATTTATCAATTATATCTATGAGAATTTAGATAAGATGAAATATAACGATCAGTCCTTTTTAAATAAATTTTTTCAGGGTAAGATTAAGCTGGAGGATGAATTAAAATATAATTGTCTGGTAAATGCCCACTATTATAAAGAAGAACGAAACATTATGGAACAGGCCTGTATTATTCATTTTGCCGGAAAAGGGCAACGACCCTGGAATTATGAATTTCGTAAGCATTATGCCAGTGCAGTGAAAGGAGAGGTCTGGTGGCAGTATGCAAGAAAATGTGGTTGGGAACGAGAATATCGAAAATGGAAAGTGCTGAATTGGATTCGGGTCAGACCCTGGCAGATTGTTTATGACATTTACAGGCTGGTTATAAAAAAAAGGTGAGACGGGGTGGAGCTGTGAAAATTGCAATTATAAATGCATATGTCCTGAATAATGGTGATGCCGCCCTTTCTTTTGCTTTATATGAACGATTGTGTACAGAGGGGTATGAAGTAGTCATTTCCACAACGAATTATAAAAGGGTGTGTGAAATTTATCCCCAGGTGCCTTTTGTAAAGGCACCTTACGAATATAGTGCATTGGAACATTTTTGTATGCGTGTCAGGAATAAGTTAAAGCTGTCCATAGATTTTGAGAAACTGTTTATAAAGTGGCATTTAATGCTGGAGAAAAGGCTTCATCATTTAGATGGGGTGATTTCTGTAGGGGGCGGGTATATAAATTCCTATTACGGAGTTGAAGCAAAGCTTTTTGCAGCGGAGACGCTTCGATGTCTGAATCATTGCCCTTTGTTTATGTATTCACAGTCAGTAGGGCCGCTGTCTCAGAAAGATAGAAGAGATTTGGAACATTATATTGGCTCGTATGAATTATTTATGGTAAGGGACAGGATTTCCTACGAAAGGTGTAAAAATTATTCGAATGTTATAATGACCAATGACTCGGCATTTTTGCTGGATCCAATGAATGGAAAGGCAAATAAAAAGATTGTAGCTGTATCTGTACGAAGCTGGAGTGCTGACGGAAGGAATTCAGATTGGTATTCACAATTAGTGGAAGTTCTTGTCCGCAAATGCATGGAACAGGGATACGAAATAGAATTTATATCTACCTGCCAGGGAGAAGGACACTCGGATCATCTGGTGGCACAGGAAATTAAAAAACGGTTTTCCATAGAAGAACAAAAGCAAATCCGAATGGATAAGAATACGTATCCATTAAATGTTTTAAGGGAAAAACTAAGGGATTATGAATTTATTATCGGAACCAGGCTTCATATGTGTATTCTGGGAATGCTGTCAGGGACACCGGCTTTCAATATTTCCTATGAAGAAAAGGGGAAAGAGTGTTTTCGCTATCTGGAAATGGAGCAGTATAGCATTGACTACAATGAAGAGATCGGATATGCTGAAATAGCATTTACGAATTTTATGAAAAATCTGGGGAAGATTCAGGAGGAGCTCCCTGCTAAAATCAGAAAGGCCCATCAGGAGGCAGTGGCTTGTTTTTTATTATGGAAGAAAAAAATGGAGGAACATTGTGAACATAATTGAAAAGGTTTATTGGATAGCTAAAGAGAAAATCTTTCCTTTTTTAAAAAACAGGGATGTAACCAAAGAGTCGAACTATTTGGACGAGGTTAGTTTGGAAGAGTATGTTGCAAATAGTTTCAAAAATCATATCCCAATTATGATGGGGAAAATGGGAGGAAGTGAACTGTTCGCCTGGAGAACGGTAGAGTTAGGTGAGACAAAAAAGAGAGAGGTCGCATGTCGGCAGTTGTGTGAGTGGTCGGGCTTTTTTCCTGATTCCGAAGAATTACTTACGAGATTTAGTGACATAATGAAAGATGCATTACAGCATACAGATGTTCTGATTCGCTGGTATCAGCCTTTTGAAAGTTATTTTATTAAAAAATATGCTGACGATTTGAAAGGAGTGTGCAGGAGTCTGGGAGGCTGGGCTGCACAGGAAAAGCCCTGGACAGTTCAGTTAAAGGGAAGAAGAGTTCTGGTTATTCATCCTTTTACAGACTCCATACAAAAGCAATATCAGAAAAGAGAACTGCTTTTTGACAATCCGGAAATATTGCCTGAATTTGAACTGAAAGTTTTGCGGGCAGTGCAAACCATAGGGGAAGAGGAGGATGAAAGATTTTCCGACTGGTTTGAGGCTCTTCAATACATGTGCCATGAGGCCATGAAGATAGAATTTGATATTGCACTGATTGGTTGTGGTGCATATGGTTTGCCCCTGGCTGCATATCTGAAAAAGAATGGAAGGAGTGCCGTTCATGTGGGCGGAGAATTGCAGATACTTTTTGGAATTATGGGAAGCAGATGGGAAAGTAACCCCTATGTAATGAAAATAAAAAATGAGTATTGGACATATCCTTCAGAGAGTGAAACGCCAAAAGGATTTAAAAAGGTAGAGGACGGATGTTACTGGTAGGAGATTGGAGAGACATGCCATGCTGAAGAAAATGCAGAACATATTTGACAGGAAACAGAAATGGGAAATTCTGAAGCTTATGTTTTTGATTTTAATAGGAGCGTTTTCAGAATTGATAGGAGTGTCCGTGATTGTACCTTTTATTAATGCAATTATGGAGCCGGAACAATTGATGAGAGAGCCCTATATACGGAATATTTGCAATTTTTTTGGGATTTCTCAAATTGAACAGTTAATCGTGGGGATTGCGGCCCTGCTGAGTCTGGTATATATCGTGAAGAACATTTTGGCTTTGATTTTAGCGGATCAGCAGTATAAGTTTTCTTATTATGGAAGACGGAATCTAAAGAATCGCATGATGTGCTGCTATATGATGCAGGAGTATGCATTTCACCAGGAAAACAGCAGTGCGGATCTGATGCGTAATATCAATGGCGATACAGATATGTTTTATGAGACTGTATTAAATATGCTTCAATTGGCCTCCGAATCATGCATTTGTGTTGTGCTTGTGGGATACCTTCTGATAAAGGAACCAGTAATTACAATATGTGTAGCACTCAGCATGGGAGTTCTGGTATTTATATTTTTGACGAAATTTAAGAAATCTCTTTCCATGCTGGGGCATCAGAGAAGAAAATTTACCTCCGCTATGACAAAATGCATGCAGCAGGGATTTGGGGGAATTAAAGAGATTAAAGTATCAAATAAGGAAGAGGTGTTCTGCAGGGATTATGAAAAAAACAATCTGCAATTTACAGAGGCTATGCGCAAAAACCTTTTGCTGAATGCTATTCCAAAGCCTGTGATGGAAATGATTTGTATCACCAGTCTGATGGCGGTTATTGCAGTGAAGTTCTGCACTAGCAGTAACACGGGAAATTTTATTGTAACATTAGGAGTTTTTGCAGTAGCCGCATTTAAGCTGCTGCCCTCTGTAAATAAGATTTCGGGATACTTAAGCACGATTATCCACAATGGGATTGTGGTGGATATCATTGCTCAGGAACTGCAGCATATTCGCATCTTGGAACAGAACATTGACAAGGAAGCAGCAGAGGGACAGGCGGAGGTTGCCTTTGAAAGAGCCATTAGTCTGAATCAGGTAAGCTTTCGATATCCGGATACGGAAGAGGATGTGCTGGAGGATGTGACTCTGACGATTCCCAAGAATAAATCTGTGGCCTTTATCGGGCCTTCCGGGGCGGGAAAAACAACAATGGTAGATTTGATTCTGGGAGTGATGAAGCCTACAAAGGGATGCATTCGAATTGACGATGAGGAACTTGGAGATAAGATAAGGCAATGGCACAGACAGATTGGATATATTCCACAAAATATTTATATGTTAGACGATACCATACGTAATAATGTGCGGTTTGAATTGTCAAAAGAAGCAGTTTCAGATGATGAGATCTGGCGGGCCCTTGGAGAGGCTCAGCTGAAAGAATTTGTAGAGGGATTGGAGCATGGTCTGGACACAATTATAGGGGAGGCCGGGACCAGAATCTCAGGAGGGCAACGTCAGAGAATCGGGATTGCAAGAGCACTGTACCGCCGTCCTGCGGTTCTGGTGCTGGATGAGGCTACATCCGCACTGGATACAGATACAGAGGCGGCTGTTATGGAGTCTATCGAGCATCTGAAAGGGAAGATGACGATTCTGATTATTGCCCATCGTCTGTCTACCATTGAAAGCTGCGATATGGTATATGAGATAAAAGATAAGAAAGCTGTAATGCAATAGAAGTAAGAGGAAATGATGCATATTAGAGAATTTTATTATAAAGGAAAAGCCAAAATTCGATCTATGGTTTATAATCGAAATTACCGTAAGAAATGGTATCCTTTTTTGTATGGATCCTACTGGCATATGAGGCTGCAACACAAATTGCCGGAAAAAAGATACCAGAACTATTTTGCAGCCAGGCCTAATCCAGGGGCAGGAATTGGACATCAACTGGCAAACTGGATTGCAGGCTATTGGTTTGCAAAACAGTTTGGCCTTTTATTTGCCCACATTTGCTTTTCGGATTCCAGGATTCCTTACACAAAATCTTCCTGGGAAGACTTCCTTGGCTTTGGACGGGGAGAGGTTCGGATGGAGGAATTGATAAAAGAGAAAAACTACCGGATTGTTCGCATTCCTATGTTTGGAGAAAGCAAAGAGCAGGATATGGGGATGATTCGCAGTATTATTCGCTCCTACACCAATCAGAGGGTGGTTTTTCTGGCAGAGCAGGACCAGTTCTACAGTGATCAGTATGGTGTTATGGAGGTAATACAAAAAAAGTTTCAGAATGCATCTGTGGAACGGGAAAAATTGTTATATGAAGAGGAAGATGGAATTCATATAGCAGTCCATATCCGAAGAGGAGATGTGACAGAGAATTCTTCAAATCCCAATATCCAAATGCGATGGTTAGATACGGGCTACTATGCCAGGGTACTGAAGTTGCTTTTGAAAAAGCTAGAAGGGAGAAAATTTCAAATATATATCTTTTCCCAGGGGACCAGAGAGGAGTTTCAGAAAGATTTTCCCTTCCCAAATGTACACTATTGTCTGGATATGACGGCACAGAATACTTTTTGGCATTTGACACAGGCAGATATATTGATTATCAGTAAGAGTTCTTTCTCCTACAAACCGGCACTACTATCGTCAGGGATTATTATAGCACCAAAGAATTTTTGGCATGGTTACCCAAAGCTGGAACGCTGGATCGTTGTGGATGAAGAGCATATTCAGGAGGAAGTATTTTCCTCTGTGCTGATGTTGTTGGAAAATATAGGAGATTCAAAAGAAGCATGAAGATTATTGTTGATTTGGCAGGAGGATTTGGAAACCAACTCTTTTGTTATTGTTTTGGATATGCCCTGTCAAAGGAAAAGAACGGGGAATTTATAATTGATACCAGTATGCAGGATAACGGGATTGCCCGGGAATTAGAACTTTTAAATCTTGGTGTAATTTATGATAAACGAATATCCTATCGGTATGACAGGAACATAATAAGCAGAGCGGTAATTAATAAAGTAATAAAAAGAAACGCAATCGGATGGAGGACAAAGTTTTACAGAGAAAGGGCTGCAACCAGATATGAGCCAGAGGTTTTTGGTGTTGACAAGGACACATATTTTAAGGGAAACTGGCAGACAGAAAAGTATTTTGTGAAATATCGGGAAGAACTTCTGCCTTTACTGACTCCTGTGAAGGAGAGGACCAAAAGTGTGAAAAACATATTAAATCAGGTCACAAGGGAAAAAAGTGTGGCGGTTCATATCCGAAGAGGAGATTATCTTCAGATTAATGGTGCCCTGCCAATGGATTATTATGAGAGGGCATTTAAGTTGATATGTGATAAAATGGGAGAAGATTTATCATTTTACATCTTTTCTGATGATTTGGATTATTGCAGAGATTATTTTAAACGGCATGAAAATACTTTGAATATTACCTATGTTCAGTATGAATCCGATAATACCACATTGGATGATTTGCTTATTATGAGTAAATGTAAATCCATGATTATTGCCAACAGCACATATAGTTGGTGGGCCGCATGGCTGAATCAGTATCCAAATAAGTTTGTGATTTGTCCGGAATGGGGAATGTGGTCAGGGGATTTTTATCCCAAGGAGTGGGAGAAGCTTCCTATCAAACGTTGAATGAAATGGGTGTTATTATGAAAAAACAGACAGAAGATGGAAAAGTAGTACGCCTTGCTTATGTGGATGTGGCTAAGGCTCTGGGAATCATTGCAGTAATGTTTGCACATGGGTGTGGATTTCCGGGGAATATGGGATATTTCTTTACAGCAAGCTTTATGCAGATGTTTTTCTTTCTCTCCGGGTATACGTATAAAAGTGGGCGCACTGTAACAGAAAATATGAAGCACAGGTTTAAAGCAGTTGGAATTCCATATTTTATTTATAATGTAATATTATTATTTTTATCCATTGGAGCTTATCGGGTGTTACACAAAGAGGTGGCGGGAAATTTTTGGCTCATAGCGGTGAGCGGAATTTTCTATTCCAGCAGTCATTTGTATTATCCGGATTCGGTTGTACCCAATATTTCTTTTTTTAATATTCAAAATGCGGCCCTTTGGTATTTAACTTGTTTTTTGGTGGCAAGTACCATTTTTTACTTCATAATAGACAAAATAACAAATAAGAAGAGATATCTGCTAAGTATCGTAATATTGACTTTTATAACAATTGGATTGAAGAGCATACCAATCAGACTTCCATGGAGTATAGATACGGCATTTGCGGGAACTGTGTTTATGCTTCTGGGGTGTTCGGCAAGGAAAGGGGAACTGCTTAAGAAATTAGAAAAATGGTATTATGTGGGTGGTATCATTATTTTATACTTTTTATGCTGCTCAGTAAATCCGGGGATTGGAATGTCTCTTAGAAAATATGGTCCCTATGGAATATGGAGTGTTCTGCTTTTTATAGTAATCGGATATCTTGGAAGCCTGCTTTATATGTTTGGAGCAAAATTGCTGTGCAGACTTCCAGGGATTTCCTTGGGACTATCCTATATAGGAAAGAAAACCCTTGTGCTTCTGGGATTTCATAACTTTATTTTTCTGGTGTGGGATAAATTTGCAGAGCGTTTGGGGCTTTTTCAGAATGCGTATTGGTTATACGGCATTGCTCAAGTTGTGGTAACACTTGCAGTATGTCTGTGCTTATCGTGCACCCTTTCCCATAAGAACAACCCACACAGTCATAAGCAAAATGCGGATATCAGCAGATAAGGACCAATTATCAATATATTCCAAATCCAATTTCAGAATTTCCTGAAAATCAGTAATCTCATTTCGACCGCTGACCTGCCATAACCCGGTAAGACCAGGCTTGATGCTGAGCCTTCGCCTGAAATATAATTCATATTGGCGAAACTCATCTACAGTAGGTGGGCGGGTTCCGACCAAACTCATTTGTCCCAATAGAATGTTGAAAAATTGGGGAAGCTCGTCCAAACTGGTTTTCCGTAAAAATGCACCCACTCTGGTGATTCGGGGGTCATGTTCCATTTTAAACAGGGGCCCTGTCATTTCATTATCTTCCATTAATTCTTTTTTTCTCTGTTCTGCATCTGAATACATGGAACGAAACTTATAGATCTTAAAACTGCGTCCGTTTTTTCCTACACGAAGCTGTGAGAAAAATATGGGGCCAGGAGAATCTAATTTGATTGCACAGGCGATAAAAGGACTAATAAGGAGAGTCAAGATACAACCAACCAGAGACCCTGCTATATCAATCCCCCGCTTGATAAAAAGGCGGCGGTAATCGAAAGAGTTGGCCTCATAGGACAGAACGGTAAATCCGGCAAAAATCTCTGTGGTCTTGTGGGCTACTACATTATCGAAATAATCAATATTTACATGTACCGTGATCCCCATACTTTCAAATTGCTGAATTAATTTTTCCAGTTCTTGTTTCGAATAGTCGGGCAGATGCAGAAAAACCTCGTCAACAACTATGGTTGTAAAGACCTCGTAAAGATTGGAGAGTGAGGCAATTATGGGCACATTTTGAACAGAGGAACCGGTTAGTTCCTGATCCAGTATAACAAGCCCTGAGATTTCAAAACTCCATTCCCGGGCGGTGAGAAGCTTCTCCAGAATCTTTTCGCCATAAGCATTTGTTGTGATAACGATTAACTTATTGCTGCTGCTGCTATTACGGTAGACTCGAATAAAGTATTGCTTGATAAGCAGATGGCAGATATAAGTCAACAGGGTATTGTAGATAAAGAAATAGAAAAAGATAAGCCGGGAAAAGTCCTCGGCGAATTTGGCAATAAACAGAAACAGACTTAAGAATAGAATTAGAACCCCATTATACTTTAATGTGGCGACAAATTCTACAAAATACCCTCGCTGAAAAAAGGCTGTATTCCAATCAAACAGATAGGAGGACAGCAGATGAAAGAAAAGGATGCATATAATGGTAGAAATATAAGTCTCAGAATAAAGGCGGTAACTGGCGGAAACACCCCTTGTAAGGACGGCCAACACAAAGGAGATGGTGATACACAGGCATTCAACGCCTAAAATGGTATAATTTTGTATGATACGCTGTTTTTGATTCAAGTTAGACATATTTGCCCCCTGATTTCAAGTTATTCTTTCGGTTTCTCTTCGGGAAATGCCACAATGGAATTGATACCAAAGTAGTTGCTTGTATTTCCATTCAGCCAGTGAGCAGTGTAACCCTGCAAATCCTCCAAACCATAAAGGCCATTGAACTTTGTCTTAGGCTCGATGCGATAAGTTACGATATCCATGATACCGGCATCCCGCTGTTCTATGATAGAGGCAATTCTTCTGTTATAGACACGGTAGGTATAGCCAATGTCCATAAGGGCATAGGTATACTGAATAGAGAATACGGCAAGAAGACAACAGGTAATGGCAGATGCCCATTTTAGCGTATCCTGATTTAGAAGCATAGAAACACAGTAGAGAAAGCCGATGGTCAGAAAAAGTACGGTACCCAGGGCAGCCCGTTCAGGGTACTCTGTGACGATCAGCATTACATAGTTATTTGCCAGAGCAGTGATACCGAATAAGCCGGCAATCCATTTTTTATAGACATCTATCTTCTGATAGCACAGAAGCACCAAAAGGAAGATGTATGCCAGGAGGAAAGGAAGCATGTAATCATAAATCATTTGATTACAAACACTAAGACGACCTCCATAGGTGAGCAGAAATCCAATATCTTCGGTGCCCCGTTCCAGTCGAATATAGTTACCAGGAGCAATGACCATAAGAATAAAACCAATTATCTGTGTTCCAAGACTGATAAACATCCACAGAGGAATTTTATGTTCCTGTTTTTTGATAAGGAATAACAGTATAATAACAAAAAATATGCCGGCCCCGGAAGTGTTTTCGTTGCCCCATCCGGCCAGAAGGCCAAGAACGGGCATGAACCAGATGAGAACCTTGCTTCCCGGCAGTTTTCCTGTCATGGCATATTGATAGTATGGCCAGATGAAAGTAAAAATAAAGGCAGATGGCCATAAATAGTTACAGGCCCCAATCAGCCACAGAAAATCCTGTCCAAAGGCGGGAACAACAAACCAGAGACACAGATGTACAGCCAGATAAATCAAACAGTGGCCTTTCTTCGTGTGAATGGCAGCATAACGATATACTATATAGGCCAGCCAACAGTAAACCACCGTGTTAAAAACATTGAAAACGGGTTTTCCGATAAGGAGAAATACAGTGGCGATAAAATGAGTGATTACCCGTCCGCCCCATGAAAAATAATGGGCATAAATGGATAAAAATGCCTCGGAAAGGTTGGTAATGGTGTTGCGATCATACCAGCTAAAGGTATAAGAATAGTCATCGGCCAGCATAGGAGTGAGAAAATTAAATATAAGCATGATACATCCGGAACTAAATAAAATAAAATAGAAAATCCATTGTTTACCTTTGAACATGGTCTTTATCATAATCAAACACTCCTGAAATGCTATAATTTGATTTATTGTAACATTCTGGTGCTTTCTTTGTCAAATTCTAGTAGAGAACTTCTTGTCAAATAAAAAGGGTTTGTTATATACTACTTAGAGACGCAAGGATATAATAACAAATGAGGTGCAGCATGAGAAAAGATCGTGAGGTAAAAATACAGAATATATTTTTAAAGCTTTTCCTGATAACTTCGCTGTTTTTTCCGGCATTTTACAGTCCTTTTGAAGCAGATTATCTGGGGGAGTATTTTGCTGGGTTTTTGGTGGCTTATTTATTTTTGGCTCTTTATTTGATGATTCAGATAATCAGGTTGAAAGCATTGCCGAAAGAGCGGACATTCTGGATGTTTTTTGTTTTTACTATAATCTACAATGTATTATCTCTTTATTTCAATGTTAAAGAGCTTCACTGGTATTGGGAGCAGATAAATAATACCATAGGTTTTTTGCTTTTTGCTTTTCTGGTGGGTTTTGGCGACAGAATTCAGGAAGAACTGGATAAAATACTTTCTTTTTTTATAAAAGCAGTAATTATTTCTAATGTTCTCAGCATTTTATATTTTATTGCCGGTTACACCAGCTTTATTATTTGCAATAACCACCTGACATTTTACCGTTATGGTGAGGAAGAGTTTTATCATGAGTTTCGCCATTACTGGCTTTATAGTCATAAAAGTGATTATTCTGTCATGCTGCTCTGTTTTCTGGCCGTCTGCCTGTGCTATAGAAAACGGTTTAAAAAGAGATATGGTTTTTGGCTGTCAGTGCTTGTTTTAGGTGCGGCACTTATTACGACTCATTCCTGGACGGGGTATCTGGGGGGAATGGTGCTGGCGGCGTGTGCCATATTGGATCTGATGGATGTTAAAAGATTTTTAAAAAGCTGGCAGGGAAAAACGGCGGCTGCGTTAACAGGCCTGATTGGAATATTCATAGGTGCAATACTGTTAAGTCAGAGAAATATTTTTACTATGGGGGACAGGCTGCCTATCTGGAAAGCTGTTTTGGAAACGCTGAAAGAACGCCCACAGGGATTGGGATTCTGGTTTGGCGAATATCCAATCCAGATCAGGGAAACTTGGGCTGTGACCAACGCCCACAATGTTTTTCTGAACCAGATGCTGCGATTTTCAGTTCCTGTAGGCATTGTTTTCACAATATTAATTGTAATCATAGCAGTTTACTGTGTCTGCAAAAGTAAAACCTGGCTGTCCCTTGGAATGTGGGCTGCACTTTTGATGTTGTTTAGTATGGATTATTCCCTGCTGAGTTATGAAATGGCAATGGTATTGTTCTGTGTATATCTGGTTTGCGTTTTCCCGGGAGTTTTGCGAGAGAGGGAAACATCAGGAGGAAAAGTATGAAAAAACAACAGGGACCTTTGAGAAATCTGGCTGGACAGTGGGCCGTTATTCTTTTTTTCCCAGCAGCATTTCTTTTACAGGCTTTTATGTCGGGAATGGGACCAAGGACTCATGGAATGAGACATTTGATTGTGGCTGTACTTCTTTCGGCAAGTGTTGTTTTTTTGACACTTCTTTGGCTATTTTTGTTTGTTAAAGATAAAAAAGCCATAGGAAACCAGAGAAAAAACATTAGCAAGGATGTATATTTTTATGGAGTACTGCTTATATCGGGTATCTTAAGAAGCTTCAGTCTGAATGTTATGCAGCGCTGGGATTCAGGAGAATACTATTATAAGCTGGGGACAGCCTGTGAGAATTTTGACTTTACATGGAAGTCATTTTTGGATCAGTTCAGTCTGTGCGGCCATCCGACCCTTGGGTTTGCACCGATTTATGCCATAGGAGATTATCTGGCTCCAAGAAGAATCTGGGGCATGGAACTGATGAACCTGGCACTGACTCTGGCAGCTATCGGCTGTATCTACCGGATTCTGGAGAAGATTTTGCCGGAGGCTTCAGGAAAACGTCTGGGACTTTATACTTTGCTGGTTTCTGTCGGCCCTTTGTTTCTTGGAACCTTTCAGAACTTTAATCCGGATACAGGAATTGCTTTGTTCGGAATCTTTGTGCTCTGTAGCTGCATTTACAGGCAGCACTTTCTGCTGTTTTTCTGGAGTTGTGTTGTAGTCCAAACGAAAGAGACGGGAATTGTGATGCAGGCCGGGCTAGTACTGGGTCTGGCCCTGTATGATTTTTTTTCTGAAAAAAGAATTTTAAGACAAAGAATAAATGCGGTATGGAAAAATCTCTGTACCTGGATTGTGGGGGTAAGCGTATTGCTGCAGCTTGGCTATATGAAGCTTATAGGGGGCCTTACCAATTGGGCTTCTCCGGAACAGCAGCAGTTTCTATGGGATAATAATGGGATGAACTGCTTTGGGTTTCGGGGCGAATTTATATGGACCAAATGGAAACAGTTCTTTGTTTTGAATTTTAATTGGATTTATGTAGTAATCATTATGCTTGGTATTGTCCTGGTGGTTTTGGGCAAGAAATATGTCAGGAAGATTCCTCAGGGGCTTATTCTTTTGTGGTCTGTAAGTGGCAGTTTGCTTTTGTTTTTGAGCCTGTACATTACAGGTGCCCTGGCCAGGTATAATCTTTTCTGTGATTTGGCCCTGGCGATTACAGGTGTTGCTGCCATAGAAATAATTTTTTCGGGAAAATCTAGATACAGAATCACAATACCCTGCATTTTGCTAATGCTCACACAGAGTTTTCTGACAATAGATCCGATGAGCAGGACCGTATTCCCTCATGTGGAAACAGGAGGCCCCATAAGTCTTCTTTATATGCAGATGCCCTCCCAGGAGCAATTTTATGCGGATACAGTGGTATATAATTATCAGTATACATTTATTGACAGAGCTCTGGATGAGAGTTTTACGGAGGGCCTGGCGGGAGACAGGGTGAATGTAATTCATTTTGGAGATACGTATGGAGACGGCTCTCAGTTTAATGGAAACTGGTGGCAGGATTGGGTACCCTACAAACTGCGTTGGGATAAAAAAGAAAATAAACGTGTTCATTATGAAAGTGATGACACAGTACGTATCAATGTCTTTGGGGAAGAATGGCTGACGGGCTGGCTTGAAAAGGGGAAAGTAGAAGAACTGGAGGAGGCGGTGCTGATATTCCTGCCACAGTTTGAGCATGATGAAGCGGAGTGTCTAAGACAGCTTGAGCCTTTATTTGAGATAGGAGAAAAACATACCTACACTTCAATCCTGGGATGCGTGAACTATTATAAGCTGCGTGCAAAATAAAAGATCCCAGTGCTAAGTGACAAAAACAGGAGATCGCATATGAAAAAGATTGCTTTTTTTGTACAGCATATGCTCTGCGGAGGCATTGAGAATGCTTTGATAACTCTGACCAGAAGACTGGTGGAGAAAGGGTATGATGTGACCGTGTACGTGATTGCAGAGAGAGGGGATTTTCTGGCTCAGATTCCAAAAGATGTACACTTAAAAAAGATTCCTCTGCCAAAGGAGATAGAATGTAAACTTCCGGTGGGAGGGACCAGGTTTGCGGTTCAGAACAGCTTTCAGGAACGTCAATACAAAAATGCAATTTTCTTTTTGGTGAGACGTGTTTTAAAAAGGGGTGAGTTTGCGGAATTACAAGTGGACTTTGGCAAGATTCCCGTGCTGAAGGAGAAGTATGATATAGGGGTTAATTATCAAATGCATTCGCCGTTTCTGGTACGTTATTTGTCAGAGAAAGTGCAGGCTGAACGAAAACTGTCCTGGATTCACAATGATTTTGTTGCTACAGGTTATCATATCCAGGCTTTGAAACCGGAACTGGAATGCTGTGAAAGATTTTTTGGTGTATCACGAAAAATTGTCGAAGAATTTGCAGAAATTTTTCCGGAGTATCAAGAAAGGATATTTTTGGCACATAACCTTATCCCGACATCCGAAATTTACCAAAAGGCAAATACGTTGAAAGCAAAGGAGTATATGAATGTGCCAAGGGGATGCCTGAAGCTTCTTACAGTAGGACGCTTGGAGGAACAAAAGGGATATGATATTGCACTTCGGGTGTGCAGGAAGCTAAAGGATGTGGGGGATAACTTCCGGTGGTTTGTGCTGGGGGATGGTACCCAGAGAAAACAATTGGAACGGCAATGCAGGAAATTGGGGCTTAAACAGGAGATGTGCTTTCTGGGGATTCGAGAAAATCCATATCCTTATTTTAAAGATTGTGATATTTATGTGCAGACTTCCCGCCATGAGGGATGGGGCATTACGATCACGGAGGCAAAACTTTTTCGTCTTCCCATCCTGTGTACAGATGTGTCCGGGTCCATAGAACAGATTGAGGATGAAGCGAACGGTGAGGTGGTTCCCGTTGATGTGGATTGTATAACAAAGAGGCTGCATCGATTGATAAGGGAACCGGACAGGCGTGAAATGTATCGGGAGATGCTGGCACATGATATGGGGCAGGAAGAGGAAGAATGGCTTTCTGTTTTTGATGATTAAAGTGTGAAAGGGCTGACATGAAAAAGGCATTGGTAGATGTTTCGGTGCTGCTCATATTTTTTACGAGATATGAGCAATTCCGGCAAGTGTTTGAGCAGGTAAAAAAAGCCCGGCCAAGGGAATTGTTCCTCTATCAGGACGGTCCCAGGGCAGATCATCCTGAGGATGGGGAGAAGATTGCAAGATGCCGGGAGATTGCGGAGGATATAGACTGGGAATGCGAGGTTCACCGTCTGTATCAGGAAAAAAATATGGGAGTAGATCCCTCTGGTTATCTGGCGGATGCGTGGGCGTTTTCCCAGACGGATAAATGTATTGTTCTGGAGGATGACGTGGTACCTGCAGTCTCGTTTTTTCCCTTTTGCAAGGAACTTCTGGACCGATACGAACATGATGATGAGGTTATGTTGATTTCGGGATTTAATGTGGAGGAAAAGACGGAAGGGGTCCGGGCGGATTACTTTTTTTCTTCAACTACCTTTACCTGGGGATGGGCTTCCTGGTCCAGAGTAGTTCGAAATTGGGATCCGGCATATGAATTTTTGCAGGATGCCAGGAAGAGAGCAGAGGTGCAGGCATATATCAAAGAAAAAAAGCTGGTAAAAAATATGCTTCATGTATTTGAACAGCATCTGGATTCTGGTATCGAACACTTTGAGACTCTTCTTATTGCAAATCAGTATCTGCATCGGGGCCTTACGATTGTACCCACAAAGAATATGGTAATCAATATAGGTGTAACGTCCGATTCGGCTCATTATGCTGATGATATGGAATTGCTGGCCAGGGGGCTGCGGCGTATTTTTACCATGCCGTTTTATGAACTTCCCGGTGGAGAATTAAAACATCCAAGGCAGAAGAGCGATTTTACAGGCTATCGAGAGCATGCCTACCGGATCTATGGGTGGGGTCATCCTTTTGTGAAGCTTTACCGATTACTTGAAACCTCTTTCTATCAGCTTAAGAGGGGAAATATTCGGGGAGCATTGCAGGATGTGACGGAAAAAGCGGGAAAGGTGCTTTCACGGACCAGCAGTTGAGACGGTCAATCGTCTTGCACAACAGGGGTAAATGTGTTATAGTTCAAAGAAGAATATTTGAGATGAAGGTATATACAGTCAATGAAGGAATTCATAAGAAAAATAAAAGGGCGGATGGATAGGATTGACAGGGAAAAGGCCTGGAGATGGTTTGCGGTCATATGGCTGGCCATATTTCCTTTTCTATGCTGTGCCGCCTATTGCCTGAAGACGGACAACCTGATCAGCGATCTTTATCTGCCTGCGGGACTCTGGAATGATGATATTATCTATTACAAGGAAGTAGAGGGGATTGTTCACTATGGAATCCCTCAGGGATATTTCGGTTATAGTGATACCCATGCCCTGATAGGCTCTTTTTCTGTCTGGAGCCCGGTACTGCTGCTGCCATGGAGCATATGGGGATTGCTTTTTGGATGGAATTATATGTCGCCCATCTGGTGCAACATCGTTATGATGATGCTGGGTATGGGCTTTTTTGCGTTCCTTGCAAAGCCCAATAAAAAGCAGGTATTCTGGCTCTCCATGTTTTATGCACTGTTTATCCGTCTCACCCGGTACGCCTTAAGTGCCCATGTGGAGTCAACCGTGTATTTTATGGTAATGCTGTTGATGGCTCTTGTGTTTTACCTCAGAAGAAAGGATGCAAGGCAGAGACCAGCTCTGATTGCCATGATTGTGTTCACCATGATTCTTACCTGGATGCGGCCTTATTATATTATTTTCATGGCGGTTCCAAGCTATTACCTTGTGAAAAAGAACCGGAAGCATGGCTGGTGGATGGCATTGCTTACCCTGGTAACCATGGGAGTTTATTTCTGGATTTCCAAATATCTCTGTGCGGCTTATCTGGATGGTGGAGATTTGTTTGACACAGACTTTATTACCAGGTTTTTCACACATGGCTTCCTTTCCGGTGCAAAGAACATTCTTTATCTCTTCCTGGAAGGCTGCGATACATTTATGAAATATCTTGGAAGTGCTATTTCCACAGGTCATTCTATGGGTGAAAATGCGGGGATTTCCTTTGCGGTTGTATTTGTGGGCTTTGTATATAAGCTTGTAATTGCAATCAGAGAGAAAGATAAGGAAACTACACTTCGCTATGGATATTGGACAGGCTTTTTTGTCATTATGTTTTTGGCCATTATTTACATTTTCCGGATATCAAGCGGACAGAAGCATTTGCTGGGATTTACAGTGATTGGAATTCTTCTGTTAGCTATGGACGGCCTTTCTGAGGGAAAGATGTGGCTGATTGCACTCTTATATAGTTATTTGTTTGTTATGATGACTTTGGACTCTACTTCCTGGGATATTCCCTATGATCCGGATGGAACGGTGGCAGCGGAACTAAAGGCCGGGGAGGAAGTGCTCCATAAGGAGATACAGATTGAAAAAGGGGGACCCTCTTATAAAAATACAGTCATATGGGTGTTTGACGATGTGGTAGATGAGGAATATGTTTACAGTAGATGGGAAATGCTCTACGCACTGCCCCCAGGAATGGGTATCAATATGTGTCTCTTTGATAAGATTGAAAGAGATTTCAGCAATATTCAGTCCAAATATATATTTACTGTCCCAGGCGGTCGGACGGAGAGACATCTTGAGAAGATTGGTGCAAGAAAGATGGTGGAATACGGCGGCTGTGTAATATATGAACGAAATGACGTATGATAAAATGGGGGAAGTGAGGAATACAAATGAAGGTAGTAATACTGGCAGGGGGATTTGGCACGCGAATCAGTGAGGAGAGCCATTTAAAGCCAAAGCCGATGATAGAGATTGGAGGAAAGCCGATCCTGTGGCACATTATGAAAGGCTATTCTCATTATGGATTTCATGATTTTATCATTTGCTGTGGTTACAAGCAGCATGTGATAAAAGAATGGTTTGCAGATTATTACCTGCATAACAGTGATGTTACCTTTGATTTTACACAAGAAAATGAAATGACGGTACATAATAATGTAGCAGAACCCTGGAGGGTAACTCTTGTGGATACCGGGTTAAATACAATGACAGGTGGAAGAGTCAGGCGTGTGCAGCCTTATATAGGAGACGAAACGTTCTTTTTAACTTATGGAGATGGAGTATCAGATGTATATATTCCCAAACTCCTTGCATTTCATCAAGGCCATGGGAAGATAGCAACCCTTACTACTGTGACCCTGGATCAGAGATTCGGAGTCTTAGAGGTAGAGGAGGATGGGAGAATCGGAGCTTTCCGGGAAAAGGCAGAGCAGGACAGCGGACGGATTAACGGCGGCTTTATGGTGCTGGAGCCTGCGATTTTTGACTATCTGGAGGGTGATGAGACGGTGTTTGAACAGAAGCCTTTGCAGACTTTAGTGGAGGAGGGGCAGCTTATGGCTTACCGCCACAATGGTTTCTGGCAATGCATGGATACGGCGAGAGAGAAAGAGAAGCTTGAAAAGCTGTGGGCTTCCGGAAATGCACCATGGAAAGTGTGGGAGGAATAAAATGATGGAACCAGATTTTTATAAAGGGAGACGAGTGCTGGTGACTGGCCATACGGGCTTTAAAGGCACCTGGCTATGCAAAATCCTTTTACATCTGGGTGCAGAGGTGACAGGCTATGCCTTAAAGCCGCCTACAATACCATCCCTCTTTGAGATTTCAAAAGTGTCAGACAAGATAAATTCCATAGAGGGGGATGTAAGGGACTTCTCCCATCTGAAAGAAGTGTTTGAGCAGATCCAGCCAGAGATCGTGTTTCATCTGGCGGCACAGCCCCTGGTAAGGCGTTCCTACAAGGAACCTGTAGACACTTATGAGACAAACGTAATGGGAACCGTACATGTCTGTGAATGTGTACGGCTTTTTCCCTGTGTAAAGTCTTTTTTAAATGTGACAACGGATAAGGTCTATGAGAATAAAGAGTGGGCGTGGGGATACCGGGAGAATGAGCCTTTGGATGGATACGATCCCTATTCCAACAGTAAATCCTGTTCCGAACTGGTGACTCACAGCTATATTAATTCTTTTTTCAGGGATATGGATACGGCTGTTTCCACCGCACGGGCCGGAAATGTGATTGGCGGCGGAGACTTTGCTGACAATCGGATTATTCCCGACTGTGTCAGGGCGGCGGGAAAAAAGGAACCGGTTATAATTCGAAATCCCCATTCTACCAGGCCCTATCAGCATGTGCTGGAGCCTCTGTTTGTATATTTGACCATCGGGGCCATGCAAATGGAAGATAAAAACTATGCGGGATATTACAATGTGGGACCAGATGATCGGGACTGTGTTTCCACCGGGGAACTGGTGGAACTGTTCTGCAAGAGCTGGGGGGATGGCATGAGCTGGGTGAATCAATATGACGGCGGTCCTCATGAGGCTAATTTTCTAAAATTGGATTGCTCCAAATTGAAGTCTGTTTTTGGTTGGAAGCCCGTGTGGGATGTAAGGACAGCCATAGAAAAGACGGTAGAATGGTCAAAAGCCTGGATGAATGGTGAAAATATGGAGCATTTAATGGAAAAGCAGATTTTAGAATATGGAGAACAGAGGGAAAAGGAGTACTAGAGATGTTTGAGAATAAAACAGAGCAGCAGGCCCGGAAAGAAATTCTCACAGCAGTAAAAGCCTATTGCGATACGTTTCATAATAAAAAAGAGCCATTTAAAGAGGGACAGCGGATTCCTTATGCTTCCCGGGTATATGACAACAGGGAAATGACGAATCTGGTAGACAGTGCGTTGGAATTCTGGCTGACCTCCGGACGCTATACTGAGGAATTTGAGAAGAAATTAGGCGAATATCTTGGAGTGCGTCATTGCTGCCTGGTAAATTCCGGGTCATCGGCTAACTTAAATGCTTTTATGGCTCTTACTTCCCCCCTGCTGAAAGAGCGTCAGGTAAAACGGGAAGATGAGATTATCACCGTAGCAGCAGGTTTCCCAACTACGATCGCACCGATGATTCAATATGGAGCTGTGCCTGTCTTTGTAGATGTTACAATTCCACAGTATAATATTGATGTGACAAAGCTAGAGGAGGCTTATTCTGAAAAAACAAAGGCGGTGATGCTGGCCCACACGCTGGGCAATCCCTTTGACTTGAAAGTGGTAAAGGACTTCTGTGATTGCCATAATCTGTGGTTGATTGAGGATAACTGCGATGCTCTGGGCTCCAGGTATACCATAGATGGAGAGGAGAAGTATACAGGGACCATTGGTGATATTGGAACCTCCAGCTTTTATCCGCCCCACCATATGACCATGGGAGAGGGTGGAGCCGTTTATACGGATAATCCTCTGCTTTATAAGATTATCAAATCTTTCCGTGACTGGGGGCGGGACTGTGTGTGTCCCTCTGGCCATGATAATCTGTGTAGTCATCGGTTTGACCGTCAGTATGGGGAACTGCCACTGGGATATGATCACAAATATGTATATTCTCATTTTGGATATAATCTGAAAGCAACGGACATGCAGGCGGCTGTGGGCTGTGCCCAGCTTGATAAATTTTCGTCCTTTGTAGAACGCAGGCGGGAGAACTTTGAACGTCTGAAAAAAGGCCTTAGGGGTATGGAGGATAAGCTGATTATGCCAAAACCATGTGAAAACAGCAGACCAAGCTGGTTTGGCTTCCTTCTTACCTGTAAGGAAGGCGTGAATCGGGAGCTTGTAGTTCCCTACATTGAGAGTAAGGGCATTCAGACCCGGATGCTTTTTGCGGGAAATATCATTAAGCATCCCTGCTTTGACCAGATGCGTTCGGTGGGCAGCGGTTATCGGATAGTGGGAGACCTTGCAAACACAGATCGGATTATGCGGGATACGTTCTGGGTTGGTGTTTACCCGGGAATGACGGATGAGATGATTGACTATATGGCAAAGACCATCAGGGAAGCAGTGTCAGATGAATGATAAGAAGAAAGCGTGGTTTCGGTCACTGGTTCAGTTTATTAAATTCGGTATTGTGGGATTATCCAATACCTTAATTTCCTATGTGGTATATCTTGTTGGGGTGCGGTTTGGAATGCATTACCTCCTTGCAAGTGTTTTGGGTTTTGTAATCAGTGTATTGAATTCCTTTTACTGGAATAATAAATATGTCTTTCAGCAGGGCGATGAGGAAAGAAATCTTTGGCTGACGCTGGTAAAGACGTTTATGGCTTATGCATCCACGGGTCTGGTTCTGGCAAATATCCTGTTGTATATCTGGGTGGATGTGCTGGGCATATCGGAATATCTGGGGCCGATTATTAATCTGGTCATTACGGTGCCTTTGAATTTTGTGATTAATAAACTCTGGGCTTTTCGCGGGAGGCAAAGATGAGAGATATAGAATTGTTGGACTGCACCCTCAGGGATGGAGGATATCTAAATGACTGGGAATTCGGCTGCGACAATCTGGTAAATATTTTCGAGCGTCTGGTCAGTGCCAAAGCAGATATTATCGAGGTTGGATTTTTAGATGAGAGAAGAGACTTTGATCCCAATCGGAGTATTATGCCGGATACGGCCTCTGTGGAAAAGATTTATGGGGGGCTTGAACGGGGCGATTCCATGGTTGTGGGAATGATCGACTATGGAACCTGCGGGCTTTCACATATTCAGCCCTGCCGGGAAAGCTTCCTGGACGGAATTCGGGTGATTTTTAAGAAGCATCTCCGTCGGGAGGCCATTGCTTTTTGCAAAGAATTGAAAGGCCTGGGATATCAGGTTTTTTCCCAGGCGGTTTCCATTACAAGCTATACGGACGAGGAATTTGAGGATTTATTAAATCTGGTAAATGATTTGGAGCCCTTTGCCATGTCCCTGGTGGATACCTATGGACTTTTGTATGAGAAAGGACTTCTTCATTTTTTTAAACAGGCGGATAAGATGTTAAAGGAAAGGATCGGCCTGGGATATCATGCCCATAATAATTTTCAGCTTGGCTATGCCAATTGTATCTCTGTGCTGGCACAGGAGACAAACCGCAAGGTGATTGTAGATGGAACTCTTTATGGGATGGGAAAGAGTGCGGGCAATGCCCCTCTGGAACTTTTGGCCACTTATCTCAATGAAAATTTCAGGAAAAATTATGATATTAGCCAGATGCTGGAGGCTATTGATGTAACGATTCTGGATATTTATAAGAAGATGCATTGGGGATATTCCTTTACTTTTTTCCTGTCAGCCTCCAATGCATGCCATCCCAATTATGTCACATACCTACAGAATAAAAAGAAGCTGTCAATAAAGTCTATCAATGAGATACTAAGCAGTATTACGAAAGAAAAGAAGCTTATGTATGACGGCGGGTATATTGAAGATCTGTACCGGGAATACCAGAAAAAGGATTGTGATGATGAACAAGCCAGGGAAGAGCTGGGGGAACGGTTTAAAAACCGCAAAGTTCTTCTGATTGGTCCGGGTAAGAGTATTCAACCGCAAAAGGACAAAATCAAAAAGTGCATTCAGGAAAAGCAGCCTTTGGTAATTTCCACTAATTTTATACCGGATGACTTCTGCTGTGATTATGTATTTATGAGCAATGCCAAACGATATGTGCAGATGTCTACCATGCTCAGCAATCGGGCTTCCCATATTAAGACGATTGCCACATCTAATGTGACCTCTACCAGGACTTTCGATTATGTGCTGCGGTATCAGGACTTGCTGGATGAGGAAGCCTTGATTGCGGATAATCCCATGCTGATGCTTTTAAAGCTTTTAAAAGAATATAAGGCAGAGGAGATTTACCTGGCAGGCTTCGATGGCTATTCTGAAGAGGAGGAGCTTAATTACATTAATCCTAATATGGAATATTTTTACAGCGTAGAGAAAGCTCGGAGTATTAACCAGGACGTAATCAAAAGTATAAAGAAGCTTGAACTTGAGATTTCTGTGGTATTTGTAACGGATTCATATTATAAAGTTTGAGGAAAAAGGGGGATAAATAAATATGCGGAGAGCATTGATAACAGGAGGATCCAGAGGAATCGGGAAAGCCACGGCGGAAAAGTTCAGAAACTGTGGTTATGAAGTGGTTACTCCTACCAGACAGGAACTGAATCTGACAGACGGGGCATCTATTGCCGCTTATATTGAGAAAAATAAGGATGTTTATTTTGATGTGATTGTAAATAATGCGGGATGCAATGACATCCATGAGATTGAGGACATTACGGATGAAGAAATCGACCAGATGATGGCTCTGAACCTGGTGGCTCCCATCAAGCTGATTCGGGGATTTGCAGGCAAGATGAAAGAAAACCAGTATGGAAGAATCGTGAATATCGGTTCTATCTGGGCTGTTGTCTCAAAGCCGGGCCGCTGTGTTTACAGTGCAACAAAAAACGGTATCCATGGGGTGACCAACACCATGGCTGTAGAACTTGCCCCCTATAATATTTTAGTAAACACTGTCTGTCCGGGATTTACTATGACGGAACTGACCAAGAAGAATAACACACCGGAGCAGATAGCCGAGATTTCCAGGGACATTCCTATGCAGAGAATGGCTAAGCCCTGCGAGATGGCTGAGGTGATTTATTTCCTCTGCAGTGAGCAGAATACTTATCTGACAGGTCAGAAGATTACGGTGGACGGAGGGTTTTCGGAGAAATGATCATTAAATCAAGCACAAAGGATTATAAAGTTCAGATTGAAGACGGCTTTTCCTTTTTTGATCCACTGCTTCAGACAGATAATACTTTGTTTGTGGTAGACAAAAAGCTGTATGATTTGTATGAGAAAGAGTTGTTTGGCAGAATTCCAGAGGACAAGCTGTATCTGATAGAGGCACTGGAGGAGAATAAAACCATTGAGACGGCCCTTGGCGTTTGTGAAAAGATGACGGAGATTCCGGGAAAGCGTAATGCCCGACTGGTTTCCTTTGGAGGGGGAATTATTCAGGATATCACAGGCTTTGCGGCGAATATTCTCTATCGGGGGATTCACTGGACTTTTATTCCCACTACCCTGTTGGCGGCCTGTGACAGCTGTATCGGGGGAAAGACATCCCTCAATTATAAGTCTTTTAAAAATTTGCTGGGGACCTTTTATCCGCCGGAGGAGATCTATATCTGCCCGAAGTTCTTTTTCACTTTGTCCCAGAAAGACTTCGAAAGCGGACTGGGAGAGGTTGTGAAGTTTAATATTATGTCAGGGGAGGAAGGCCTTAAGCGGATAGAATCCCAGATACCAGGTCTTTTAGAGAGAAAGCCCGAGGTGGTAGAAGAATTCCTGCGAACCTCCCTTGCTTTTAAAAAGGACTTTATTGAGGAGGATGAGTTTGACCGGGGCGTTCGGATTCATCTGAACTTTGCCCACACGTTCGGACATGCTTTTGAAACCATGAGCAAGTATGAGATTCCCCACGGGACGGCTGTTGCCATGGGAATGATTGTGGCAGATCGGGTATCCTTTCACCGGGGTTGCATGGAGGAAACCATCTGTGCCAGGGCAGAGCAGCTTTTGAAAAAAATTATTCATGTAAATCTTAACGAAATTGACTGGGACATGGATGAAGTGATAAAAGCTATTCGAAAGGATAAGAAACAGATAGATAATGTGTTGACCTGCGTACTTCTGGAAGAGGATATGAAGCTTAAGGTGGTACATGATCTGAAACGGGAAGAGGTAGAGAAAGCAGTGGGAGAGATGCTTAAGCTACTGGGTACAGAGTGAGAGGAGAGCACAAAGTGAAAGTAAAGTTGTCGGAGTATGTGGCGGATTTTCTGGTAAAGAATGAGATAGAGCATGTATTTACCCTCACAGGGGGAGGAGCCATGCATCTGAATGACTCCTTTGGACATAAGAAAGAACTTGCCTGTATCTACAATCACCATGAGCAGGCATGTGCCATTGGAGCAGAGGCATATACCAGACTGACCGGAAAGCTGGCTGCTGTCTGCGTGACAAGTGGTCCCGGAGGGACCAATGCCATAACAGGCGTTTTGGGAGGATGGCTGGATTCCATTCCCATGTTTGTGATCTCCGGGCAGGTAAAGAGGGAGACGACCACCTGGTCTACCCCGGTTCCTTTGCGTCAGCTTGGAGATCAGGAGTATAATATTGTTGCTTCCGTTACGCCTATGACCAAGTATGCCCATATGGTAACAGAGCCAACAGAGATTCGCTATCATCTGGAGAAAGCCTTGTATCTGTGCAAAAACGGAAGGGGCGGTCCGGTATGGCTGGACATTCCTCTGGATGTGCAGGCGGCCCCCATAGAGACAGAGGAACTAAAGGGCTTTGCTCCGTCTGAATTGGAACAGCCAGAGGCACCCGTATATGATGAGCGTCTTACAGAGCAGATTTTAAGTAAGATAAAAGAGGCAAAGAAGCCGGTTGTATTTGCCGGATCCGGAATTCGTCTGGGCAAGGCCCATGTCGAATTTCTGGCAGTAATTGAGAAGCTTCATATTCCCGTTGTGACAGCCTGGAATGCTCATGACAATCTCTGGGATGAGCATCCCTTATACTGTGGAAGACCGGGAACTCTGGGAACAAGAGGCGGAAATTTTGTGGTACAGAACAGCGATCTGCTCCTGGTTCTGGGATGCCGTCTGAACATCCGGCAGATCAGCTATAATTATAAGGAATTTGCACCAGATGCCTATAAGATTATTGTAGATATTGATGAAAATGAACTTAAAAAGCCTACAGTGAAAGCGGATCTTCCCGTTCATGCAGATGTAAAGTCGGTCTTGGAAGCCATTTTAAAGGCTGATTATCCGGGCAAAAATGAGGAACATCAGAAATGGCTGGCATGGTGCCAGGAGACAGATGCAAAATATCCGGTGGTTCTGCCCCGGTATCGTGAGCAGCAGTCCCCTGTGAATCCTTATGCCTTTGTGGAGAAGCTGTCCGGGATTCTTCGGGAGGAAGATGTAGTAATCACCGGAAATGGAAGTGCCTGTGTGGTCACATTTCAGGCAATGAATATTAAGAAAGGACAGCGGCTATTTACCAATTCCGGCTGTGCGGCTATGGGATATGGGTTCCCGGCAGCTATCGGCGGTTGTGTGGCACGGGGCGGAAAGCGGGTAATCTGTATCGACGGGGATGGAAGTTTTCAGATGAATCTTCAGGAACTTCAGACGGTGGTATATAATCGGCTGAATCTGAAACTGCTTTATCTGAATAACAACGGGTATCATTCCATTCGTCAGACACAGACCAATCTGTTCAAGCCGCCTTTGGTGGGTGTCTGTGACGGAAACGGTCTTAGCTTTCCGGATGCGGAGAAGATAGCCGGGGCATATGGGATTCCTTTTTATCGCATAGACAGACTGAATGAGGCAGAGGAAACATTGCGTAAAGCACTGGCTGTGGATGGTCCTGTGTTCTGTGAGATTGTTCTGGATCCGGGACAGAACTTTGAGCCAAAGCTTTCTTCAAAGGTATTGCCGGACGGAAAGATTGTTTCACCGTCTATTGACGACATGTATCCTTTCCTGGAACGGGAGGAGTATGAGTCCAATCGTTATACCCCATAGGAGTTTTTATGAAAACAGTTGTTATTACTGGCCCTACAGGTGCCATTGGAACCGCATTGACAGAAAACCTCATAGAAAAAGGCATTCACATATATGCAGTAGTACGGAAGAATTCCTGCCGTATTGACCGGCTTCCGGAAAGTCCGCTGGTAACACCTGTGCTTCTGGGATTGGATGAGTTGTCGGAACTTAAAAGCCGGATTCCGGTAAGATGCGATGTCTTTTATCATTTTGCATGGGCCGGAACGATTGGTGACGGGAGAAATGATGTTTTTCTCCAGAATCAGAATGTGAGATATACACTGGATGCGGTCAGGGCCGCAGCAGAACTTGGCTGTAGAAGATTTGTGGGAGCCGGTTCCCAGGCGGAATACGGATGCACAGAGGGATTGTTAAGTCCGGATACTCCGGCATTTCCGGAAAACGGCTATGGAATGGCAAAGCTCTGTGCCGGGCAGATGAGTCGGCTTCTCTGTGAGCAGCTTGGAATGGAACATGTCTGGGGAAGGATTCTAAGTGTTTATGGTCCCCGGGACGGGGCGAAGACTATGATCCTGTCTGCCATTGACAGCTTTCTGCGAAATGAATGTCCGAAGTTTACAAAGGGAGAACAGTTGTGGGATTACCTTTACTCTAAGGATGCAGCTCGGGCTATGTATCTTTTGGGGGAAAAGGGGAAAAATGGAAATGCCTATTGTCTGGGAAGCGGTCATGCCAGGCCATTGGCGGAATATATTACGATTTTGAGGGATTCTATTGATCCTGGTCTTAAGATGGAACTTGGAGCCATTCCCTATAGCCCCAGGCAGGTAATGTATCTTTGTGCGGACATCAATACTTTGAGAGAAGATACAGGCTTTGAGCCTGAGTATTCCTTTGAACAGGGAATTAGGGAGACAATTGCCTGGTATCAGGAGGAAATGGGAAAATGAAAAAAATCAGTGTTTTGATTCCCTGTTACAATGAGAAAGAAAATGTAGTTCCCATCAGCAAAGCGGTGACGGGTATTTTGAACAGAGAACTGCCGGAGTATGATTATGAACTGGTTTTTATTGATAACTATTCTACAGATGGGACAAGAGACCTGCTCCGAATGATCTGTAGTCAGAACCCGAAGATTAAAGCTATTTTCAATGTGACGAATTTTGGCCAGTTTAATTCGCCCTACTATGGAATCTGTCAGACTACAGGAGACTGTACCATTGCCATGTCCTGCGATTTTCAGGATCCGGTGGAGTTGATTCCTGTGTTTGTTCATGAATGGGAGAATGGGTATAAGATTGTCAGTGGAATTAAAAGTTCCAGTAAGGAGAATGGATTCATCTATTTTCTGCGCAGCATGTACTATAAAGTGATTAAAAATATGTCCTCCGTGGAGATGATTGAGCACTTTACAGGCTTTGGGCTTTATGACAAAACTTTTGTAAAGCTATTGCAGCAATTGGATGATCCCATTCCGTTTATCCGGGGCGTGGTGGCAGAGTACGGTTATAAGCGCAAGGATGTGGAGTATGAGCAGCCCAAACGGAGGGCCGGAAAGACTCATAATAACTGGTACAGTCTTTATGATGCGGCTATGCTGAGCTTTACCTCTTACACAAAGATTGGTTTGCGTCTGGCTACCTTTGTGGGATTTCTTGGTTCGGCTTTCAGTATTCTGGTAGCCTTTGTTTACCTGGTGATGAAGCTTATCTGGTGGGACCGGTTTCCGGCGGGGATGATACCGGTGTTACTTGGGATTTTTGTGATTGGCTCTATGCAGCTCTTTTTTATCGGACTGCTGGGAGAATACATTATGAATATTAATACACGCGTGATGCATAAGCCTCTTGTTGTGGAGGAGGAAAGGCTCAATTTTGATGAACCGGATGAATAATTCAGGATTAATTATATTATAAAAGAAAGGTTTATAGCTATGCATCTTTTAAACAGCAGATTAAAAAGAATTCTTTCACTCAGTATCCTTGGTATTACATTTGGTTTAACTATATATTTTGTATTTTATTTAAGCAGGGGCAGTTTTAACTCGGATTGTGCCGATTCTCTTTATTGGGCTCAAGCTTCCTATGATTCCAAAAGTTTTTTTAATCCGGACTTTATTTATGCCTGCACACTACCTTTTGGAGGGCAATGGTTTTTCTTTCCTTTTATTGGAATATTTGGTGTGTCTATGAAAACACAAGTCTTGGGAATGGGTTTGTTTTTATTTGTATTTACTCTGACCCTTTTTCTTTTTTTAAAATTATTCATTTTTCAACAAATGAAAGTTGCCTTTATTGTGCATTTACATTGCTTGTTTTAAGTTCTAGTGCTAAACTACGGGAAATCTTCTGGTGCCATATCCTTTATTATAGTTGTGGGGTTTTAGGCATTCAAATTGGCCTTTTGCTGTTCCTTTTTTATTATAAAAGGCTTTCCATTGAAAACAACTGGAAAAAATGGCTGGGATTTATTCTTCTGTGTATTTGGTTATTTATCTGTGCTTCTAACGGCAATAGCGTGGTACCTATCACCATTATCCCGCTTTTTGCCGGGATTATAGGTGAACTGTTTCTGCGTAAAGAGCCGCTTTCTCTGAAACAATC
Source organism: uncultured Lachnoclostridium sp. (assembly GCA_948330435.1). Classification (GTDB taxonomy): domain Bacteria; phylum Bacillota; class Clostridia; order Lachnospirales; family Lachnospiraceae; genus Laedolimicola. The sequence continues at coordinate 46,004 of CAOJBY010000025.1, forward strand.
GCATAACATATGGAAACCTGCTATAATTTTATTTTTTGTTTCTGCCATTGGATATATTTGGGGTACCAGACTGGCATCTTCCTATCCGTCTGAATATGCAGATGGTTACTTAATCTACTCAGATATCAACAATTGGCCCGACAATTTTCTGCGGTTATTTACAAGCTGGCTGTCCCTTTTGGGTGCGGCTCCTGCTGTGGGCGAAGCTATTGTTTCCTTTTCGGGCCTTTCCATCCTGATCAAAATGTGTATCAGCATTTTTCTTATTTTGATACCTGTATTTATGTTGATTTCCTATTCAAAAATAGAATCTTATGCCATTCGCATATATATACTGATTCATTGGAGCCTGACTGCTGTTATCCTCTTTGGATGGACCTTCGGAGAATTATCAAATTCTGCCTGGAGGCTTTCGCCCCTTGTCTATTCCTCTGTGATTATGACCGCTTTTTTCTTCCATTGGGTATTCAAAGAACAGTCCGGCCTAATCATAAAGCGCTTTGGCTATACATCTATCCTTTCCAGCTTTGCCGCCGGCCTGATAATTTTTTCGGAGGTTCTGTCTCTTCCATCCGATTATCAGACTGCAAATCCCAATTATGGACTTGCTGCTTTTCTAAAATACGAAAACCTAACCTACGGCTATGCTGAATTTTGGGATGCTGCTGCTTTAACAGTCATCAGCAATTCGGAAATTCAGGCACGTAATATCTTGATTAATGATGATTTTTATGGTATTTATTTCTATCAGACCAACAGAAACTGGTATAAAGATCAGAAAGATGTAGAACAATATTTTGTTGCCATTAGCAATCAACGCTATGAACAGATGACTTCAGCGGACCACTTTCTTGTTCAAACAGCAGATGAGATCTATCAAACAGAAAATCATACCATCATGGTCTATAACCATAACTTATTTCCGGATTCTTGAGACTTACGGTTCTGGCACATTGGCAAAGCCTTGAGCTTTTTTCAATTGGTAAGTAAATGATATAAAATCAATATGTTCCATTTATAGTTATGGGGATAGAATTGGGGAAACTCTAGGATCAATTTGTTGATTTGGCGGAATAAATATGATATTATAAAAAAATGTAAAAGTATTACTCATCATTTAATATTTCAATCTAAAGGAAGCGGTTATAATGAACGCTTATACAAAAAAATCTTTGGTTGTTGCCGCCTCATTTTTCTTTTTAATTATATACCCGTATCTTAAATTACAATTCAGCAAAGAAATATTTTTTTCACATGACTCTGGTTACTATGACCAAGAATTTTATCTTTCCATTTTAGGAGGCGGCGGTTACACAATACATTACACAACAGATGGCAGTGAACCAACAATAAATGACCCTGTATTTGACGATAAAAGCCCTCTTTATATAGATGACGCAACAAATCATCCCAATATTTATTCCGAACGAATAGATACATCGACCGGGTTTTTGACAGACCTAATAAGGCAATATACAGAAGGTATTCCTGATTATGCCCTGCCCGATCACAATTATACCGTGCCGAATTATGCTATAGATAAATGCACTGTCATACGTGCTTCTGTATTTGATTCTTATGGGAACTGCCTCGATTCTATTACAGGTTCCTATTTTGTTGGATTTCAAAGTAGAGAGATATATCAGGATATCTATACTGCATCCATAGTAACATCTCCCGAAAATCTTTTTGATGAGGAAACAGGTATTTATGTCACTGGTAAAACATTTAGTCAGTTTTTAGAAAACACGTTGGGTCAAGAAGGTAACTGGTCCAATCCCTATTGGCATTGGTGGACGTCAAATTACTCCAATAGAGGATTTGACTGGGAAAGAAAAGCTTCCATTACTATCTTTGACAATCATAAACATACGGTCCTGTCTGAAAACTGCGGTATTCGTATCAAGGGTGGCGGGAGCCGTGGACTCCTGCCAAAAAGTATCAGCTGTTACGCCAGAGATATTTATAATGGAAGCGACAATTTTCAATCTGATATTTTTCATACTAATATTCATCCCCATAAAATTGTTTTCTTTTCAGGCGGAGATGACATTGTTTTTAAACTAAAAGATTATCTGGCGAATACTATGGAACAGGACTTACATTTTGCAACCATGGATTTCATTCCCTGTGCCATGTTCCTTGATGGTGAATATTGGGGGATGTATTATATTATGGAAGATTATAATGCCGAATATATCCATAGTCATTATCAGGTTGCCAATAACAATATTATTATGGTTAAAAATGACAGTATATCCGAAGGAAATGAAGAAGATATCTTAAAATATGAAGAAATGAGAACTTTCATAAATAATCATGATATGTCCAATACTGAAAACTATAACCATGCCTGTGACTTGATTGATATAGACAGTTATATAGACTATTATGCCGCACAAATATATATTGGGCGATACAATGATTGGCCCTTTAGTAACTTTGCTCTCTGGAGAACACGTGAAAATGATGGTTCTCTTTACGGCGACTGTAAATGGCGGTGGATGCTGTTTGATGTAAATTCCGGTGGCTTAAGTATTGACCAGCTATCTGTCGACACACTCTCTAATGTTTTATTATCAGATTCTACTTTTTCTTCCTTGTATAAGAACGAGGAATTTCGTATTAAGTTTGCCAGCCGGCTTCTGTATATTGGCAGGGAAGTTTATAATCCTCAAAAATGTAACCAGTTTTTAGATGATTATGCACGAACGCTAAAAGGGCCTCTTCTTTACAGTAACATGCGGTTTTACACGGATTCAAAATCTGATGAATTTGATAAAAATGTAAATGATATGAAAACATTTTTTTCCGAGAGATATGACATTATCTGGGATTGTCTGATAACTAATATGGGAAAGGAGTGGCTGCTTGAAAATGGAATACAGAGATGAACTTAAATTAGTAATATCAGATTTAGATATCTGTGGAATAAAAGGCAGGCTAATGTCATATTTCTTTTGCATGTTGATGTGAAAATTGCAAAACTTAAAGAGGAACAGACAAAAGATAATAAAGGCTGTATTGAAATGATAACATTACAAAAGTCAAGAAAAGTAAGAGGATATCTGATTGTAATTATAATGCTTTCTCATGTAATAGACGGAAAGTTTAAAAGTATCAGCACATTGTTGCGTGTAATTATGCCTTCAGGGGTTGCCTTTTTTCTTTATTCAACAGGATATGGTTTCATAAAACAATATTTAAAAGAGGGGGAAAATTATTTAAATGGTTTTTTGATAAATAAGATAGTAAAGAAACTGCTATTCCCCTATGTATTTGCTTGCCTTACATTTGCGGTTTTAAAAATCGCAGTAGCAGGAGACTTAAATGTTTTTCGTGTAAATAGGGGATATACATTTTTACCAAATGCTTGGTATATAGATTTAACAATCATTATTTATTTAATATATTATTTAATATACCGCTATATCAAGAAAAGGAAACAAAGAATAGCAGCAGGGATTGTTTTTTCTGTTGCATTTATAACGGGTTGTTTGGCAGGCGGTTATTCCTCTGTTTGGTATGGCGATTTACCCGCCTTTATTCTGGGGATGATTGTTGCCTGTTGTGAGGAAAGGCTTATAAATTTCTTTGATCGGTATTGTGGTATAGCACTCACGACATGCGTTTGTTGTCTGGCGGTCACAAATATGATGACTTTTCATTTGTTCCGATTTCCATTGTCGGGTACCCTTGGTGCATTTGGGAATGCGATTTTTACACCATTGGTGCTTGTTTTAATATGTTTCAAAATACAAGCAGAATGTAAATATTTAACTTGGCTGGGTGATCATTCATATAAGCTATATTTATGGCATGGAATTGTATTAAGTGCAGCCCGTATACTTTGGGATAATGTTATTGTAATAGGTATTGTTTGTTTTTTGGCTACAGCATGGATTGCCGGAATTCTAAATGGTATAGAAAAGAAGATATTGTGCAGATGATTTTGGAAACCAAACCACAAGGGGATTTTTTGGTTGCTGTCCTTTCCATTTAATGCTATAATACCCATATCTATGAGACTGGAGGAAATTATTTCATGAGAACCTATCTCGTTACCGGAGGAGCCGGATTTATAGGATCTAATTATATTCACTATATGTTTCGCAAGTATGGCGACAGCATCCGCATTATCAATGTGGATGCACTCACCTACGCAGGCAATCTGGAGAATCTGAAAGATGTAGAAGGCCGGGAGAATTATATGTTTGTCCGGGCGGATATTCGCAACAGGGAAGCTATTGACAAGATTTTTGAGGAAAACGAGATTGATCGGGTGGTTCATTTTGCGGCAGAGAGTCATGTGGATCGCAGCATTCGTAACCCGGAGATTTTTGTGGAGACGAACGTTCTTGGTACGCTGGTAATGCTGAATGCGGCAAAAAACGCCTGGGAGCTGCCAGATGGAACTTATCAGGAGAACAAGCGTTTTCTGTACGTATCCACCGATGAAGTGTATGGATCTCTGGAAGAAGGAGATACCTATTTCTATGAGACCACACCTTTTGCACCTCACAGCCCATATTCCGCCAGCAAGGCTTCCGGGGATATGCTGACTAAGGCTTATTGGGACACCTACAGGTTCCCCATCAATATCACAAGCTGCAGCAATAATTATGGACCTTATCAATTTCCGGAAAAGCTGATTCCCCTGATTATTAACAATGCACTGCAAGGGAAGAAACTTCCGGTTTATGGCGATGGCAAGAACGTCCGGGACTGGCTCTATGTAGATGATCATGCCAAAGCCATTGACATGGTACAGGAAAAGGGACGTCTGGGGGAACGTTACAATATCGGCGGTCACAATGAAAAGCAGAATATAGAGATTGTCAACATTATTCTGGAGACGCTGAAAGAGATGCTTTCTGAGGATGATCCAAGAAAGGCTCTGGTCAGCAAAGATTTAATTACCTATGTGGAAGATCGGAAAGGCCATGATCGCCGGTATGCCATTGCTCCGGATAAGATCAAAGAAGAGATTGGCTGGTATCCGGAGACCATGTTCAAAGACGGTATCCGCCTTACCATCCAGTGGTTTTTCGAACATGAAGACTGGATGAAGAATGTAACCAGTGGCGATTATCAAAAGTATTATGAAGAAATGTATCAAGTAAAGTAAAAAGTTTGCGGGGACAGACATGGAGAAGGTGCCTGTCCCTCATGCATGGTAAAAATGGGAGGTTTTAATGAAAGGAATTATTCTGGCAGGCGGAGCCGGAACCAGGCTTTATCCGCTGACAAAAGCAATATCAAAACAGATCATGCCCGTATATGATAAGCCCATGATCTACTATCCACTGTCAACTCTGATGCTGGCAGGAATCCGTGAGGTATTGATTATCTCTACCCCACGGGATCTGCCTGTCTTTGAAGAACTTTTAGGAGACGGTTCCCAGCTTGGCATGGAGATGCATTATGCCGTGCAGGAATACCCCAGAGGTCTGGCTGATGCTTTCATTATCGGAGAAAAATTCATCGGAACCGATCATGTGGCGCTGGTTTTGGGGGATAATATCTTCTATGGGCAAAGTTTTTCCAGAGTCTTAAGAAATGCGGCAGCCAGGGAAGAGGGAGCAACCATTTTCGGATATTATGTGAAAGATCCGAGAGAATACGGCGTAGTGGCCTTTGACAAAGAGGGAAAGGCCCTTTCTATTGAGGAGAAGCCGGTAAAGCCCAAATCGAATTATGCGGTGCCGGGCCTCTACTTTTATGACAATAATGTAGTAGAGATAGCCAAAAATGTAAAGCCCTCTACAAGAGGAGAGATCGAAATTACCAGTGTCAACAATGAATATCTCCGCAGAGGAACGCTTCATGTAGAAACCCTGGGCCGGGGGTTCGCATGGCTGGATACCGGCAATCATGATGCTCTTTTGGATGCAGCAGACTTTGTGGCTGCTTTTCAGAAGCGTCAGGGCCTTTATATCTCCTGTATTGAAGAGATTGCTTATAAACAGGGCTTTATAAACAAGGACCAGTTATTAAAGCTGGCAGCACCACTTATGAAAACAGCCTATGGCCAGTACCTGACGGATGTAGCCAACGGCCTGTAAAAGATAAGGGAGAACGTACAAATGTCTAAAATAACAGTAGAAACCTGCCCTATCAAGGGCCTGAAAATCATAACTCCGTCCGTCTTCGGTGATGAGCGAGGGTATTTCATGGAAACCTACAACTATAATGACTTTAAAGAAGTCGGCATTGATATGGAGTTTGTCCAGGACAACCAGTCTGCCTCCAAAAAGGGGGTACTTCGGGGCCTGCATTTCCAAATCAATCATCCCCAGGACAAAATTGTCCGCGTGATCAGCGGAGAAGTCTTTGACGTAGCCGTAGATCTCAGGGAGGGATCGGCTACCTATGGACGGTGGCATGGCGTTATCCTGTCAGCAGAGAACAAAAAGCAATTCTTCATTCCGAAGAATTTTGCCCACGGCTTCCTGGTATTATCCGATTACGCAGAATTTGCATATAAATGCACGGATTTCTATCATGCAAATGATGAGGGCGGCCTTGCATGGAATGATCCGGACATTGGAGTACAGTGGCCCATACCTGATGGAATGGAGCTTACCATCTCTGAGAAAGATCAGAAGTGGGGCGGTATTAAGGATATAAAAGTTTTTAAATAAAAGCTTTATATCTGTCTGCTTTATGGGGCAAATGTGTTAGAAAAGAGGAAGAAGCATCATGGAAGAAAGCAAAAAGCTTACGGCTGAGGTATTTATAGACACAGGAAAAGATTTTCGCCCGGAGGATTCCCTGCAGGTGGAATATACTTGCGTCATGGGTGAAACCATTACCCTGGAATTTGACCTGAACGTCTTTGAGCATACCTGTGGTTTTCGCTTTGATCCTCTGCTGGAAGACAGCAGTATGGTAAAACTTTTGGACATCACCTTAATTTATGAGGATGGCGAATCTAAGACCATAGAACAAAATCGCATCAAAACAAACAGTGATGTGGATTTTGATCCTGTTTTTGTATATCTCCATAAGGATCCTAAGTTTTTTGTGGATGAAGCTCTTTGCTTAAAGCTTGCGAATGCAAAGGTAAGCTTTCAGATTCTGGAACTGGGAGTGGGAGAAAAGGAATACTGGCAGGAGATCAAAAAGCACAGCGTATCAGAGAAAGAAAAAGAGCAGCTTCTTGGCAAGTTAGAGCTGGCCACGAACCAAAACCGGGATCTGGAGCAGGAAAACCGCAGATTAAAGATCGAGGAAGCTGATATCTATGCTACAGGGCTCTGGAAGCTTCAGCATGATGCAAAAGGTCCTATGAAAGTCATTTTGGGAAAGGGCAATATCCTGACCTTTCTGGCAGCAGTATATCTGGCCCTTTGCTCTGAATTGTTTATTTTTAATAACGCCTATTATTCTACCCCCCGCCCTAATAGTCAGGTTTTGACCTTTAGCTTCCTGCGCTTTGGAATGGTATGGCTGGGGGCTTTTGTGCTGATTGCCATTATCAATGGACTGATTCAGAAAGGGTATCGCCGTGAGCTTGCTTAGTGTTTTTGTAAAATACAGAGATCTCATTAACCAATTGGTGATGAGAGATATTAAAACAAAATATAGGCGTTCAATTCTGGGATTACTGTGGACTGTGCTGAATCCGCTGCTGATGATGACTGTGCTTTCTATTGTGTTTTCTTATTTCTTTTCCAGATATGGAGAGATTGATAATTTCCCGGTGTACTTGCTGTGCGGTCAGCTTATCTTCAACTTTTTCAATGAGTCCACCAGTATTGCTATGGGGTCTATTGTACACAGCGGGGAATTGATTAAGAAAGTCTATGTGCCGAAATATCTGTTTCCTATTTCGAAAGTTATGTCCAGCGGTGTTAATCTGCTGGCTTCTATGATTGCACTCATTATTGTGATGCTTGTGACAAGGGCTAAGGTGACACCTACAGTTCTTTTGGCAGTTTTTCCTTTGCTATATGTACTGTTGTTTTCTACAGGGGTCAGTTTGTTTCTGGCGGCGGCGGCAGTAAGCTTTCGGGATCTGATGCATCTCTATGGAGTTATTACTACAGCTTGGATGTACCTCACTCCGGTGATTTACCCTATAGCGATTTTGGAGGGTGCTCCTGCTTGGGTAAGGGTGATTGTGAATATCAATCCGTTGACGGGATTTATTAAGATATTCCGCAGTGTAGTTCTGGATGGTGTGACGGCTCCGGCCGTTCTCCATGTACAGAGCCTTTTTTGGTGTGCGGTGGCACTTATGATTGGTTCCACAGTATTTAGAAAGGCCCAGGATAGCTTTATTTTAAAGATTTAAGAGAGGAATGTAAGAAGCAATGAAGATAGAAAATGCCATAGAGGTAAAGGATGTGTCTATGTGCTTCAACCTCTCACGGGAAAAGGTAGACAGCATCAAGGAATATATCATTAAGGCCTTAAAACGGCAGCTCTTTTACGAGGAATTCTGGGCCTTAAATAATGTAAGTTTTGAGATTCGCAAAGGAGATTCCGTAGGCTTAGTAGGAATGAATGGATCCGGAAAAAGTACCATGTTAAAGATTATTGCCGGCGTGCTCCGGCCTACCAGGGGTACAGTGGAGACTACAGGGACTATAGCCCCTATGATTGAATTGGGGGCAGGCTTCGACCATGATTTGACAGCCCGGGAAAATATCTTTTTGAATGGGGCGTTGATTGGCTATCCGAAAGAGATGCTGGAGGAACGTTTTCATGACATCATTGCCTTTGCAGGGCTGGAACGTTTTGTAGATGTACCCATTAAGAATTTTTCCTCAGGTATGCTGGCTCGCCTTGGATTTTCCATTGCAACCATTGTGGATGCGGATATTTTAATTGTGGATGAGATTTTGGCAGTAGGGGACTATCAATTCCAAAACAAATGTAAGAAACGTATTCGGGAAATGATGGAGAAAAACACTACAGTACTCTTTGTATCCCACAGTATTGAGCAGGTGAAAGAGATCTGCAATAAGGCAATTTGGATCGATCATGGACACGTTCGGATGATGGGCGAGGCAGAGGAGGTCTGTGACGCTTATGAGGATCCGAATGAAAAAATGTAAGAGACAACATTACCTCCATGTATTGTGATGGAGTCAGAGAAAGGCTGTATAAGAGGTAAAAGATGGATAACCAGGAATTGCAGAATGATTATAAAAAATTGTATGAGGCCGAACGGGAGAAGACAGAAGTTCTTTTAGCCAAGATCGAGGAATCGGAAAAAGAGATTGAGGAGCTTCACTTTAAACTGGATCGGATTAAAAACAGCTTTGCATGGAAGCTGTCCTCACCCTTGCGAAAAGGTCTTCATTTCTATGAAAAAACGAGAGACCGCCTTACACGTTACGGCTCTATTCCGGGACTGATGCGAAAGGTTCGCAGTAAGCTTCAGGAACGAAAAAATATGAAGCGTCACGGAACGGCCAGCTTTCCCACTCCGGAGGAGGCAAAGGCTCAGAGGGAGACGGTTTTTGAGAATAAGGTAAAGTTCAGTATTCTGGTGCCCCTTTACAATACACCGGAAAAGTTCCTGACAGATATGCTGGACTCCGTTCGGGAGCAGACCTATGAGAACTGGGAGCTGTGCCTGGCGGATGGCAGTGACCACGAACATGCTTATGTGGGGGAGATCTGCAAAAAGTATGCGGAGGGCGACAAGCGTATCGCTTATCATGTTCTCGATCATAACTACGGAATCTCTGGCAATACCAATGAGTGTTTAAAGCTGGCCACAGGAGATTACATTGGTCTCTTTGACCATGACGATATTTTGCACCCGGCGGCTCTCTATGAGTATGCAAAAGCCATCAATGAAACAGGGGCAGATTACGTCTACTGTGATGAGATTACCTTTGAGGGGGATAGCATCGATCACATGATTGTGCTTCACTTCAAGCCGGATTTTGCCATTGATAACTTAAGGGGAAATAATTATATCTGCCATTTTTCTGCATTTTCCAGGGAGCTTCTGGATGAAGCGGGAGTATTTCGAAGTGCATATGACGGAAGCCAGGACCATGATATGATTCTTCGGCTTACGACTAAGGCTCAGAAGGTGTATCATGTGCCAAAGGCTCTGTATTACTGGCGTTCCCACAAGGCTTCCGTGGCACAGGATATCAATGCCAAGACCTATGCGGTGGATGCAGCCAAGAGGGCTGTTCACGATCACATCCTGGATGTCTATGGGATGGATGCCAAGGTGGAGAGCACCCGGGCATTTCCGACGATTTTCAGGATTCGGTATCCTCTTCTTGAAAAGCCTTTGATTTCCATTGTGATTCCCAATAAGGATCACATGGAGGACTTGTCTCGCTGTGTGGAATCCATTGTAAATAAGTCCACTTATTCTAACTATGAGATTATTGTGGTAGAAAATAACAGTGAGACAAAGGAGATCTTTGACTATTACAAGGCTTTGGAACACAATGATCGGATCCGCATTGTAAAGTATGAGGGGGATTTCAATTATTCCCGGATCAATAATTTTGGAGTATCTTTTGCGAGTGGAAAATATGTTCTGTTGCTGAACAATGATATGAAAGTGATCACCCGGGAATGGATGGAGGAGCTTCTCATGTATGCCCAGCGGCCAGATGTGGCGGCAGTGGGCGGAAAGCTCTATTATGCGGACAATTCCATTCAGCATGCGGGGATTGTCATTGGACTGGGTGCTCATCGGGCAGCAGGGCATACCCATTACAAAGATGACAAGATGCATTTGGGATATATGGGACGTCTCTGCTATGCCCAGGATGTAACGGCAGTGACAGGAGCCTGCCTTCTGGTAGGAAAAGAGCAGTATGAGGAGGTAGGGGGCCTGGACGAGACTTTCAGTGTGGCATTCAATGATGTGGATTTCTGTCTGAAACTTCGTAAAGCCGGCTATCTGAACGTGTTTACACCTTTCTGTGAGTTGTTCCACTATGAATCTAAGACCAGAGGCATGGAGGAGGGAGAGAAGCTGAAGCGTTTCCAGAATGAGGTTGCACTCTTCCGTGAGAAATGGAAGGCAGAGCTGGATGCGGGAGATCCCTATTTTAATCCGAACTTCTCGCTAGATTATTCCGATTATACGATCAAATAAGGGAGAAAGGATATGAAAAAAGGCAGATATGGGTCTGGCATAAGCCTTATTGTTTCTCTTGTTCTTTCTATGCTGTGCGGTCTTGCTGTCTATAAGTCTATGGGCTTCGTGTATGCCATTGGCGATGATGTGATTATGCGTGATATTGTAAGCGGAGCATTTACTGGCCGACCGGACGGACATGTGATTTTTATGAAATATGTCCTGGGTTTTACCCTCAGCCGCTTTTACCTGTTAAACAATCAAGTGGACTGGTACGGTTTTTTTATAGCAGGAACATTGTTTCTGGCTCTGGCTGCAATTTTATACAGAGGATTGTCGGCAAAAAGGGGCTTTCTCTGGAAAGGAGCATATGCAGGTCTTACTATTTCTCTCTTTCTGACGGTGATGGTATTTCATGCTGCACAGTTTGAGTGGACAATCAGTGCGGCTATGCTGGGGGCTTCCGGCCTGTATCTTTATGCCACAGGACAGGAACTGGATGGGGGGCAGCGTATTCTGGAGGGGATTTTTATCTGGCTGCTTCTCTTTTTAACTTTCGCCATTCGGCCCGATGTTTTTTTTATGGTCA
>CAOJBY010000026.1 GCA_948330435.1 uncultured Lachnoclostridium sp.
CCTGCTTGTATGCCCGTAAATCAAGGCTTTTTTGAGATAATCAACCATTTTAAATAAAAATTTTAAATGTTCCAAAAATTATATCATATGCATTTTCATAATTTACATCAACTAATAATGAATCCTTGCTGACCACTCGTTTCACACCCCGGTATTTCCGTGTCATCTCCTCCGGCATTTCTGCCACCAATATCCCATCTTCTAGTTCTTCATAATCCGCATCATACAATGGATCTGCAAAATAATAATAACTTGCCGGAGATATTCCCGGCGAAAAGTTCTTGATATCTTCATATTCAAACTTTGCCATTTCCAGTCTCGGTTCATTGGTTTCAAAATACCCATCCGGATCATACAGCATAATTTCAAGGACGTAAATCGGTCCGTCCCTCCATTCATTTTCAAGCAGTTCGTCCTGGGTGTCCTGGAAAAGAAGATACATCTGCCTTATATTCCAGCCCCAATAATCAGAATCCGATTTATATCGCAAAAATTTAGGCGACATCAAATCAAACTCTTTCTTTTCCGTTGCCATTATTCTGCAAAATTCAATCAGTTTTTCAACATTTTCGTGTGTCTTATTAACGACATCAAAAGCATTAAATATGTTTTCACCCAAATTCATAATAGGTATCCTCCACGATTTGATCAATCTCAAAAGAAAACTTCTTCCTTGCCTTTGGCAGCTTGAAATCCCAAAAATCGTTTATGGAAAAGGGGGATACATTCATCTCAAAACCGGAAAATCTTAAAAATCCTTTTTTCTCCAACAATTCAATAACATCGTTTACGATCAATTGCTCAAAATCATTTAACTCTGTCAGATTCTTTAATTGGATCAATACTTCCTGCCACGAAAGATAGCCTAATTGAACCCCGCCAATGATCTTTACATCCTGAATTGTTTCAGCACATACCAAATCGTCAGCCAGCAGACAAAGCAGCTTTTTTTGTTCGCTCCCATTAAACGAAGAACTCTGGCTTCCCTGCTTAACTGATTGAAAGAATTTTCCGGTGATATGTTCTCGTCAGCTTCCGTATCCTCCGAGGAAAGACCGCTTCGATATTTTACCTCTATACCAATCACAATTGATGAAAATTCCATCCGTACATCCAGTTCTGTGATGGTTCCATTCTCCCGGACCTTGTCCCAGAGAAAAAGATTATCGTTCCAATAATATGCATCTGTTTCATCTATCAAGTTTTGCAGATCTACTGGCCGGATGGCATTTTTAAAAACTTTTTTCAAACCCTTGGCAAAGGGGATATAACGCATATTTCCAAAAAAATTTCTGGTAAGTTCATCTTCCCTCAACTCTGTAAGAGTTGTATTCTGACTGTTTATTTTTCCTTTTATTTCAGCAATCATATAAGCACTCTTTCATTTGGAAAATCAAGGTAATAGGATCATAGCATTTTACTGTTGGTTTTGCAGTGGCGATGTGCAGCTTACACCTGAAAATGCGATGGACGCTGATGTTGAGATGGCGAAACAATTTCCTTATAGTGAAATGGCAAAATTCGGATGGGTTCCGGAGACTAGGGGTGCTAAGGAAAAGGTTATTTATCTGAGGAAATACTTTGAGGTGGTTGAACTTTCGCTTCTGGGAAATGAGCAGATTACAAGGATTGCCTGCAGGAGATTGGTACTTATACGTTTGCTTTTCACACCCACGCCAATCACTCCACTGATTGGCGTGGAGCCAATGACGTTATGGGGTCAAAGGGACCGCCACTCACTGCAGGCGACTTTATTAGCACCCTTAACAAATAAAAACTTTGCAAAAACTGGTGCAAATTGTAACCCTATACGTTCTTCCGTGTCAGGAAAAATCCGGCGGCTGCCCCCGCAAGAATAAAGGGTGCGAACCGGACAAACAGCCATTCAAATGCGTGAAAAACTGTTCCGGCGACGGCGGTTTCGGGGTCGTTGAAATCCCAGCCCAGGTAAGGACTGTTTAACACAATCAGGATCGCACAAATGGTTACGGTGAATATACATAGAGAGAGAAACAGCCAATGAAGCATATTTCTTCTCGCAATCTTTCTCTGTGCAAGCTGTAAGTTTATAACCTCCAGTTTTTCGGAAATCACTTTTAAATCGTCCGCTTTTTCTTCAACAACCGTTTCCCCAAGCAAGGTGCTTACAGGTGTTTCAAGTGCTTCCGATATGGAGATTAGCATGTCGGAATCGGGAACCGACAGGCCCTGCTCCCACTTGGAGATCGTCTGCCGTACCACATTCAGCTTGACGGCAAGTTCTTCCTGGGAGAGTCCTTTTGATTTTCTGATTGCTTTTAAGTTTTCGTTTAACATTTGGCATAACCTCTTTTCTTTTCGTCGTTACCGCTATTGTATGGGAAACCGGGCCGTTGCGGCAAGCAACGCAGGTTAACATTCAGGAGAGTGCATCCTTTGGACAATTTTTCACACACTCATAGCAGAGAATACATTCCGTGCCGTTTTTTCGTTTTCGGGAATTATCTGTAACATCCACATTCATTGGACAGACACGCTTGCATTTGCCGCAGGATATACATTTGCTTTTATCACATTTCACCCGGAGCAGGGAGAAATAACTCATAGGCTTCAAAAATATTGTGATAGGGCATATGTATTTGCAAAATGCACGATTGTCCTGAAAGGCAAAAGCCAATAGGATCCCCACGGCATAGTAGATAACATTTCCTATAATAAACGCCCAAAACATGATTTTCTCAATATTGCCAACATGAGCAAGAAACAGTGCCGAAACAAATATCAGAGAAACTGCAAATGTAATATATCTTATCCATCCAATCCTTTTTCTGGGTACTTTCGGAACCTTGTAGGGGAGAAAATCAAGCACCATTGCCGTCCAACAGGCATACCCGCACCAACCTCTGCCAAAAACCAATGGCCCGAAGATTTTTGCAACCGCATAATGAATGGTTGCGGCTTCAAACACGCCCGTAAAAAGATAATACCAAAATCCCTCAATCTGCATATTTTCGCCGCAAATAAAACCCAAATAAATCAACATATAAAGTCCCACTAAAAGCTGTGCAATTCTGCGGGCGTATTTGTACTCTTTAAGGTAAAGAAATATCCCGAGAGAAAGCGATATTCCTATATAGCTAAAGTTGAATAAATAAAATAGGTTGCTCTTCGTCAGCCATAATGTGATTGCAACTGTTTCGAACAGTGTTAGCATAAAAAGTGGAAAAAAATATTTTTTCATTCCGTTCCTCCAATAGCTATTTCCCGAATTATAAATAGTATTATAGTCCGTTTTTAGCGTGCGTGCAATTTCAAAAATAGTGGTTATTTTCATGCCAGCTATTTTTAAAATATTAGTACTTGACAATACATAGTAGTAGGCGTAATATAATAGCATAAACAAGAACAGACATATCGGGTACTGGATAAGGTATGCGGAACTGGAAAGCCTTAAACAGCATATCTTGGCCAGTGCCCAGAAGAAATTACGGACGCATGTTCTTGCGGCCGGAATTTCTTCTAAATAACCGGGTACTGGATAAGGTATGCGGAACTGGAATGGAGAACACATGAATCCACAATTTAAAAAAGGGGTATTAGAGCTGATTGTTCTGGAATCCGTACGGAAAAAGGACATGTACGGATACGAGCTGGTGGAAGAGGTGTCCCAGGTGATTGACGTAAACGAGGGAACCATCTACCCACTGCTGAAACGGCTCACCAACGAACGTTATTTTGAAACATATCTGCGTGAATCCTCGGAGGGCCCTCCCCGGAAATATTACCATCTAACCGCAGCGGGAATTCTGTACCGGGATTCCCTGGAAGCAGAGTGGGATGAATTTCAGATGAGGGTCAGCCGGTTTTTAAAGGAGGGAAAAGGACATGAATAAAGAGACATTTTTGGAAGAGCTGCGGGGATACCTCCGGATTCTGGAGGACCAGGAGCAGGAGGATATTCTTGCGGAATATGCACAGCACATAGATATGAAGCTTCAAAAGGGATTAACCGAGGAGGAAGCCATCCGGGACTTCGGACCCATGCGTGAGCTGGCGGCGGAGATACTGGAAGCCTATCACGTAAAGCCGGAGTTTGACGAGAAGCCGTCTTCCCGCCTACCAAAGCTCAAAGAGAGCAGGGGAATAACAAATGCCGGGGAGAGCTTACATAAAACCGGAAGTTTCCTGAAAGAAAAGTGCATAGCCTGTATCCACGGAATCCGCCATGGCTTTCAGTGGTGCGGCAGAAAATGCCGTGCCCTGGCCGCCTGGATGTGGAAGCCTTTTTCAAAGCTAAGTACAAAGAAAAAGGGACTCAGGCAGAGAAAGCAGTTATCAATATGCAGGAAGTTGGCCAGCCAGAAGCAGATAATCAGGAGTTCCTTGCAAATGGTGCTTACGGCGGGCAGATTCTCCTTGGGGAGGGAGACTTGAAGATAGTGAAAACCGTGAACATAGAGCAAAGACAAAAAAGTAGTTTGGTTTCGGCGTTTATTCGGGGCCTGATAAAAATATGGAATCTGTTTGTGAGGTTCTGCATCTGGTGGGTACGCCTGTTCTGGAATCTGCTCTGGCTGTTTATGGCCCTGCTTTTTGGAGGGATGACATTGATAACACTGGCAGGTGTGGGAACCATACTGGTTCTTCTTCCCCAGGGCTACCCCCTGGCGGGAACGCTCCTTATCTGCCTGGGCGGAATGTTGTGTATGGGTGCCCTGTCCTGTGGTTCCTACAGTCTGATCCTGCATGGGAAAAAAGAGGGGCAGGATGCTTTTGAAGAGGAAACAGAGGATGCAGCCGGAAATATTACGGAACAGGAATTGCATGATGAAACGGAGGAAGATTATGAAAAGAATGCATAAAATATTACTTGCCATTTTCTGCGTCGGCATTCTGCTGACGGGAATCGGTGTAGGTGTTGTGCTGACGGAATTTTCAGCCCTTGCCTATGGAGGAAAAGAGATTCTGGGAAATACCGATATGCGGACCGAGAATTTTGATGTGGAGTTCGAGCCGGGAGAGGAGAGAACTTTTATCACAGGGTGGTATCAGTGGAAACAGGATGAGGTTTTGACGGATGCAGGCATTCCGGAAAATACGGTCCGCTTCTGTGTAACCTACAACAAAGAGAGGATAGCTCCTTGTCCTGTATGGGAGAAAGAGTATAACCAGGTCGTCCTTCTAGAACGCTGGGTTTCTGAGGAGGATGATATGGAACTGATGATGCAAGCCAAGGATCTGTTCCTTAAGAATCTGAAAGCCGGCCGGCTTATATCTTTTGATACGCTGGGAGTTGAGGAAGTCACAGTTACAGTCAACCCTGCCAATAAGGATGACGTGCGTCTGGTATTTTGATCACTTGCACACAGGGCATTTTCATGAGAAGATGTGATTGTAAGAAATCTGTAAGAAATATCACGATCCTTTTGTAAGAAATATTTCCTACCATAAATACAGGCTTGAAGAATGTGGCTGCCGCCTTATTTTGCAGCAGCCGCAGGCATAAGGAGGAGAACGACAATGAACGAATGCGTGCTGGTGGTGGATGATGACCGGGAGATTGTAAAGGCCATTGGGCTTTTGCTGGAAAAGGAGGGCTATCAGGTGCTGAAAGCCTATGACGGAATGGAAGCCCTGAAGCTGGTGGCAGAGCATCCGGTAAGGCTTATCATTATGGATGTGATGATGCCGAAGCTGGACGGCCTGTCGGCAGTCATGAAGATTCGGGAACGGAAGAATCTGCCCATCATCGTCCTGAGTGCCAAGAGCGAGGACACCGACAAGGTTCTGGGGCTTTCCATGGGGGCGGATGACTATGTGTCCAAGCCTTTCAATCCCCAGGAGCTGGTGGCCCGGGTGAAGAGCCATCTCAGGCGTTACACCTCTCTGGGCGATATCCACACGCAGCAGCAGGCAGACGTGATTCACAACGGCCGTCTCTGCTACCGGATGGAGGAGCGTACCCTCTATGCGGACGGGGAGCCGGTGAAGCTCACCGCCACGGAGACGAAGATTGTGGACTTGCTTATGCGGAACCGGGGCCGGATCTTTCCGGCGGAGGAAATCTACCAGAGGGTCTGGGAGGAGGATGCCTTTGCCCCGGAAAATACGGTGATGGTGCACATCCGGCGTATTCGGGAAAAGATCGAACTCAATCCTAAGGAGCCAGAATATTTAAAGGTGGTGTGGGGAATTGGATACAAAATGGAGAAAATTGAGAATCATTGTTAGTTTTACGGCATTCTTTTTGGGAATGACCCTGTTGCTTGGAAATTTTCTGGCTATGCTCAGTCTCATTGGCAGCAGCCCGGAGAGTCTCAAAAGCCGCATAGGAACCGATTACCAGGAGCAGTCGGATTTCCGCTATTATATTTCCAGTCGATTAGAAGAGCTTCTTGCGGTGGCAACCGGCGGAAAAGGCTGGAATCATTATGGGGTGGCCTACAGCGACGGCCAGACTTATTATTATCAAGATTATTATGACGGATATAACAATGGATGGATGGGCTATCCCTGGTCGGAAGCAACCGTGGTTCAGGAAGCGGAACGGGTGTATAGTGATGACTTATCGGCCGAAGCTGTAGAGGGGGAGGCTGAGATTCCAGAAGAAGCCTGGTATGAGATACAAAGAGAGTACGGCATAGCGGGTGATACGTTAGATGCCATACGCAGGGAGTACGGCGGAACGGGCGGGGGAGAACCCAAAAGTCAGGAAGAAGTTCTGGAAGACTATATGAAAGACTATGCCAGGGATAAGAACCTGCGTTATGCGGTTATTTACCAGGGAAAGCTTCTCTATACTAATATGGAGCAGTTGGAGTCCCGGATAGGCCAGGAGCTTAAGGATCCTGATTTCCAGGGGTATCTTCCCGGGGAGGAAGAGTACAACTTCTGTCTCTGGTACAATGAGAAAGGGGACGGAAAGGTACGCATCAGCAAGGACGGACAGGAATTGGATGTCTACGGGGACGGTGTGTACACGGAGGACAGTCTCTGGTATGTGCCCGGCTATACGAATTTTAATGTGGACGAATCTGCCGGGGATGCCGTGATCTTTATGGCGGCGGCAAAGCATCCGAAGCTTTACATTGCCGGCAATTATTCCGAGTACGGAGCCGTGACGAACTGGGGAGGGCTTTATCAGATGCTAAGGCGCCAGGAGAGCCGCTATGAAAGGTATCAGGCGTTCAAATGGAAATTTGGCATTGCCCTCTTTTTGCTGATCCTGACAGTGGCATTATGGAAAGATAAGCGGCGTGCGGATAAGGCCATAGGCAGCTTTCTGGGGCATATCTGGCTGGAACCGAAAGTCCTTTTGTTTGTGGGAATTCCTCTGGTATTTTTGGCTACCTGGGGAAGAGAGACTCTTCGGGAGCTGATCTGGATCTATGAGGATGGCATTTACATGGGCACGGAGGAATTGGGCTATTACTTTGGCAGGCTTATGAATAACGGAGCGTTTTTGACGGCGGCATTCTGGATGGTTTATCTGGGTGTCCTGGATCTTAAGGCCAATAAGGGGAACCGCAAATCTCTGTTGGGGCCGGTGATTGGGAGTCTGCGAACAAGGGAACTTAAGCTTCCCGTGCAGAAGCGGATGGTGGAGCGTTACTGCCAGGTGTTTGTGCCTGCTGTGCTGGTTATTGTATTTTCCATTACAACGGTTTTGTATTATCAGTACCATGACTTCTATTGGGATGAACCTGGCGGGATTGTTCTGTTGGTTTTGGCGGTGCTTTCAGGTGTGCAGTTCTTTGGATTTGGAATCTGGAATTTGTGCAGGAATAAGGAGCTGGCACAGGATCTTGGGGCCTTGTCGGAGCAGATTGCGGCTATTCGGGAGGGAAATTTGACCGAGCGTCTTACCCTGCCGGAGGATGCGGATCTGAAAATGGCGGCGGAGAATCTCAATGAGATTCAGCAGGGAATGGAGACGGCTCTTAAGGAGCAGACGAAGAGTGAGCGTATGAAAGTGGAACTGGTGGCCAATGTGTCCCATGATATTAAGACGCCGCTTACTTCGATTGTGAGCTATGTGGAACTTCTGGGGCGAGAAGAGAATCTGCCGGAGCATGTAAAGGAGTATGTGCAGATTCTTGGGGAAAAGTCGGAACGGCTTAGAACCATGGTGCAGGATGTGTTTGAGGTGAGCAAGGCGGCTTCCAATCAGCTGCCGGTGAATCTGGAACGGCTTGACTTGGGGAAGCTTCTGCGGCAGACGCTGGCGGATATGAATGTGCAGATTGAGGAAAGCGGGCTGGCTATGCGGATGACGATTCCGGAGACACCGGTGATGATTTTGGCGGATGGGCAGAGACTTTACCGGGTGTTCCAGAATTTGATTCAGAATGCACTTAAGTATTCTTTAAGTGGGTCACGGATTTTCCTGACGTTGACGGATGACGGGAGTGTGGCTGTGGCGAATATTAAGAATACTTCCGGGGTGGAGCTTGACGATAGTGTGGACTTTACGGAACGGTTTGTCAGAGGTGATGAGAGCCGGACAGATGGGGGCAGTGGACTTGGGCTGTCCATTGCAAGGAGCTTTACGGAGGCTTGCGGGGGGACTTTCAAAGTAGAGCTGAATGCGGATCTGTTTACAGTGACGGTGGAGTTTCCAAAAGTTTCTTAGCGGGTTTTAAAGCTTTTGCATAAGATATAGAAAAATGAGTTACAGGGGGTGTCGCAAAATAAGGCATCAGACGTTTCCATATCCTGTGTTCGGACGATTTACGTACATTCTGTCTGCTCTGGACGGACATCGCTAAAGCAATATCCGTCCATATCAAACAGCCTGTACGTAAATAGCCGGACACTGGATATTGGAAAAGTCTTCTGTCTCATTTTGCGACACCCCCTGTTAAAAGGAAGAGGAAAATGGAAGAAGTTTTGCTGGAATGGGCGAAAGCCATACATAAGGAAAATCCGGTGGTAGATGTACATTTGGATCTGGCGGCGGAGGTGTATAACCGAAGACTTTATGGGGAACGGGACGTGGTGGAACGGTTGTATCTGCCGCATTTTTTTGAGGGTGGATTGAATCTTCTCGTTTCTTCGGTGTTTGTGTCCGGGAGGGATCTGCCGGAGAAAGGACTTCATGTGGCTATGGCACAGATTGGTGCTCTGCGGGAGGATTTGGAACCGCTTCGGGATGTGATTTGTGTTGTGACGAACCGGGGGGAGCTGGAGCGTGTGCTTCGGGACGGGAGGATTGGTGTTCTTTTGTCTTTGGAGGGGCTTGACCCTGTAGGGACGGATCTGTATCTGCTGCGGGCTTTTTATGATCTCGGCGTGAGGGGGGCGGGGCTTACCTGGAGCCGGCCCAATGCGTTTGCCAGGGGGTGCTGTTTGGCAGGGGAGAGGAAAGAGATCTCTGGCGGGCTGACGGACCTTGGACGGGAGGTTGTGGCGAAGATGGAGGAGCTGGGGATGTATCTGGATGTGAGCCATTTGAATAATGATGGGTTTGCGGATGTGGTGGAGTGTGCAAGAAAACCCTTTGTTGCCAGCCATTCCAATGCCTGGAGCGTCCATGAGAATTATCGGAATCTGAGGGATGATCAGATTGCGGTCCTGGCTTCCTGCGGAGGTGTGATTGGGCTGAATGCCTGCGGGACGATTGCCGGTGCGGCACCGCAGCCCAGGGAGCAGGCGATAGAGTGTCTCTGCCGACATGCGGAGCATCTGATGGCTGTGGCCGGGCAGGAGCATGTGGGCTTTGGATTTGACTTGTGCAATGGGCTTTCGGCTTCTATGCCCAGGCTTTCCTTTGAGACCGAGGAGGATGATCTGCTGCTCCACCATGGGGAGACGCTTCTGCTTAGTGCCGCACTGTTGGGGCGGGGAATGAAAGAAGAGACGCTGGCCGGATTGATTGGCGGGAATTTTCTGCGGTATTTTCGGACGGTGCTTGGGTGAATGAAATAGCTTAAGACACATGAAACTTGCGACGCAAATGTTGGAACTTTATTCTTACGGGTAATGAACCAAGCGGGCACGCTGGCATGTCCATTTGACTGAGAATTTCCAGCACTGCTATTGTTAATATGGCAAATTTGTGGCATACTATACATGAAAGTAGCGACGTAATCGTCGCAAGTAAGAGGTGACTATAATGATTAAACGAGATTTTTATTTGAATCGTATGATTCATCATATGTGGAACAAAGAGGTCAAGGTAATCACCGGCATTCGCCGCTGCGGAAAATCGGTACTGCTGTTTGATCTGTTTTATGAGTATCTTCTCTCACAGGGAGTTTCGGAAGACCGCATCATAAAAATCGAATTGGATCAGAGACGTTATTATAAGTTCCGGAATCCGATAACGCTCTGTGAATACGTCGAATCCCTGGTTGCCAAAGAGAATGATGAGAAGTTTTATCTTTTCATTGATGAGGTTCAGCTTACCACAAAGGTTATTGACAAAGAAAACGGTGGGACCACGGTTTCCATCTATGATATGCTGAATGAACTCAAGGCATATAAAAATTTGGATGTATATGTAACGGGCAGCAACTCTAAGGGACTGTCAAAGGATGTCGCCACAGAATTCCGTGGCCGTGCTACCCAGATTCATGTGTTTCCGCTGTCCTTTGAAGAGTTTTATTCCCATGTGGGGGGTGATGAGCGAAAAGCTCTCGATACCTATATGCTTTACGGCGGTATGCCACGCCTGCTGGCCTTAAAAGATGAAAAGGATAAAAAAGATTATCTGACCTCTCTGCACAGTGAATTGTATGTAAAGGATATTGTGGAACGTAGTGCTATTGAACGTGAAGATGTTCTGAATGATATTCTGGATTTCCTTGCTTCACAGATCAGTTCTCTCACCAATCCTACGAATATCGCCAATGCATTAACCAGCATTAAGAATGAAAAGATCAATTCCACATTGGTTTCAAACTATGTACGGCACATTATGGATTCGTTCCTTGTTTCTATGGCAAAGCGTTATGATGTGAAAGGAAAGACCTATTTTAAGTATCCTAATAAATACTACTACACGGATATTGGCCTGCGAAATGCAAGACTGAATTACCGCCAGTATGATCCCGGACATATTATGGAAAACATCATTTATAATGAGCTTCTGCGTCGAGGGTATTCTGTTGACGTAGGTGTCGTGACTGACCGTACCGGCGGTGCAAATGTGCAAAAGGAAATTGATTTTGTCGTGAATGATGCAGATAAAAAAATCTACATCCAGTCGGCTTTCCGGATGGATACGGATAAAAAAGAATCCTCTGAGCTTGCGTCTTTGATGCTGACAAAGGACTTTTTCAAAAAAATCATTGTCCGCATGGATATTCCGCGTAACTTCTATGATGACAATGGAATTTTCCATTGCAATCTAATCGATCTGCTTCTGGGTCGTGTGGAATTGTTTTAATTCATAAGCCTTTCTCAATAGCCTTTTGATAAATGTATGGGTTATAAAAGTGAGAGGAAATATCGAAGCAGCTTGGCTCCGTCCTCCATGCGTGGGTCGGCAAACTCAAAGCACATTCGTTCCGGGTGCCACTGGACGCCCAGGATGGGGAGCTGCTCGTGGTACATGGCTTCTATAACAAAATCGTGGCTGTATTGTGCCACCAGAAGCCCGTCACCGACAGTGCCTACGCCCTGGTGGTGGGCACTGTTGGTGATGGGTGCATTGCCGTAGAGCCGTTCGGGGAAAGTTCCTCCGGCGGCTTTTGTTGGATGTATTTTATCGCCGTTTTTGCGGATGATGGGGATTCCGCAAGGTGTGGGTGCTTCCTGTTGCATATCCTTTCGGGAGAGTGTGCTTTCCTTTGGGGAGACATACGCATGGACAAGCTGTGAATGCTCCGGCAGGTCCTGGAGGATGGTTCCGCCGAAATGGACGTTAATGATCTGTAAGCCCTTGCAGATGCCGAGGACGGGTTTTTCTGCCTGTATGAAAGCGGCCAGGGTTCGAAGCTGCAGACAGTCCAACTGTTCGTCAATGTCACGGGAACCCTGGTTTACGGCACCGAAGAGGGCCGGGGCAATGTCGCCGCCACCCGGAAGAACAAGGCCGTCGTAATCCCAGGGACAGTAAGAAAGCCGGGGCAGGGAGACGGGAGGAACTGAATGATCCGGAAAAGGCATGGGCCTGGGAGTTCTGGGCGGCAGGGTATCAAAGGAAACGCCCAGTCTTGCAAAGGCATTTTGATAATTGACGGTGGAATCGACGTATCCGGCGATCAACAGTTTTTTCATGGCAGAGTCTCCTTATATGGATTCAACGAAAACGTCCCAGGCGGCCAAGGGGCTTGCCCTTGCCTTTCTTTGTACACTGAGGATATGGGAAGATGGTAAAACAGGTTTTAATAAAATATATGAAAAAGTATGAAGAAAAAGACGAGCTGTTTTCGTTATACTATTGTAATGTTTTATAGAAAGGGAAAATGAACCGAAAAAGATGTCGTCCGGAAATGAAGAAATAAAAAAAGAAAACTTAAGATTTTATGAAGTCTATTGATCTTACGGCTGAATGTGTTACTGTATTATTCAAGTAATACACAAAAAGAAATAATTGAAATTAGGAAAGAATATTATGGGACTAAAAACAGTAATATCCTGTCAGTGCACAGATCGATTTACAGGCACATCTTTTTGTGGCGGGAAATTGATCTAGATAAGGGTGTACTGGAAAGATATTACAGAACTTAAAATAAGGAGGTATATATGAGTGCACTGGTGGAGGTGAAAGACATCTGCAAGGTCTACAATCCCGGCGAAAACGAAGTCCGGGCACTGGACCATGTGAGCCTTACCATTAACAAAGGAGAATTTGTGGCCATCATCGGTCAGTCCGGCTCCGGCAAGTCTACGCTGATGAATATGCTGGGTTGCCTGGACGTTCCAACCTCCGGGAAATACTACTTAAATGGAAAGGATGTGTCAAAGCTCAGCGATGATGAGCAGTCGGATATCCGCAACCTGGAGATTGGTTTTATTTTTCAGGGCTTTAATCTGATTAGTAATCTGACGGCCATTGAAAATGTGGAGCTTCCTCTGATTTACCGGGGCGTCGGCAAACGGGAACGGCACAGGCTGGCTATAGATGCCTTGAAGATCGTTGGCCTTTCCCATCGGCTGAACCACAGGCCCAACGAAATGTCCGGCGGACAGCAGCAGAGGGTGGCTATTGCCAGGGCGATTGCGGCGAAGCCCCCGGTGATCCTGGCTGACGAGCCTACGGGTAATCTCGATTCGGCATCCAGCAAGGAGATTTTGCAGATTTTGAAAGAGCTGTACGTGGGCGGCAGGACGGTGATCCTGATTACCCACGACAACGGAATAGCGGCCCAGGCAAAACGGGTGATCCGCATTATGGACGGAAAGATAGAGTCAGACGAGACGCTGGAGCAGGACTATGCATGTACTGCACAATCCGTATAAAAATGATTCAGAAGTGCCGAAATCCATCATCAATCGTAATTTTGTATGGATTTTCGCATGAAGCTGTGATAGAGCAGAACAATTACAGTCTGTAGGAAAATGAGGAGAATCGATGATGTTTAAGAGGAAAAAGAACGGGCAGGAAATAGTGGAAGCAGAACAGGCGGCAGTGGAGGAGAAAAGCCCTCTGGATGAGTGGGACGATTCCCTCCAGGATGACCTGGGGGAGAAGCCGAAGAAGCGTTTCTTCTTTTTTAAAGAAAAGGGTGAAAAGCCGGAAAAGGAGCCTTTGACGCCGGAGCAGAAGAAAAAGCGGAAAAAGCGTCTCATCATCGGCGGCATTGTGGTGGTGATCCTGGCTTTGAACATTATCCCGAAGATGTTTGCACCGGAGGTTTTGCCAGTCGTGAGCGTGTCGGAAGCTTACCAGGGAACGGTGGAGCAGACTATTGAGGGCAGCGGCGACGTAAAATCAGAGCATGTGAAGACGTATTTTTCACCTGTGTCGGCTACGGTTGAGGACTTTGATCTTAAGGTGGGGGATACGGTGGATGCAGGAGCTACGCTGCTGACCTACAACGGGGCGGAACTTGATGAACTTTATCAGCAGGCGGAGCTGACGGGAAGTGCCGCAGGCTATGGCTATCAGGATGCCATTACCAAAGATAATAAGAATGTATCGGAATATAACCGTTCCTCAGCGGCTTTGGGCACCCTGGAAAAGCAGGTGGAGGATGAGAAAAATGAAAATGAGCATGTGCAGGATCGGATCGTAGAGTATACGGAGAAGCAGGCGGCTTCCTCTATGGAGCTGAATAACCGGCAGATAGAGCTGGAAAGTGCAACAATTGAACTGCGGACGGCACAGGCAGAATTGGAACAGTTAAAGAAAAGCACAGCGTCCAATGCAGGGAATGAGCAGGCACTTAAAACTACAATCGCAGCGGCCCAAAATAAAATAGCAGCAGCCCAGAAGCGAATCGAGGAAGAACAGAACAACCTCAACGAGATCAATGAAAAGCTGAACAAATACCAGGATCGCTTAAAGGATTCTTCGGAAGATTTGGAGAAGCTTCAAACCAACAAGGCCAAGGAAGAGGGAATCAAGGATTCCACAGAAAACTCCAGGCTGACCTCGGCAGCAAGAAGCGAGCTTTCCGCCAACAACAATCTGAGCAATCTCAATGCCCAGATGACGAAAGACGATATTAATGAGGGCAAGGCCGGAATCCAGGCGGAGTTCTCCGGCGTTGTGATGGAGGTGACAGCCGTATCCGGCGGTCCCGCAGCCAAGGGCGGAAGTCTCTTTACCATAGCAAGTAATGAAGAGGTTGTCGTAGACATGTCCGTAACTCGGTTTGACCTGGAAAAGCTGGAGGTGGGCCAGAGTGCCGAGATCAATCTGGCGGGAAAGACCTATACCGGTAAAGTAAGTAAGCTGAGCCGTCTGGCAGCGGATAACAGCAAGGGAACACCGGTGGTCAGTGCCGAGATACATATTGAAAATCCGGACGAGAACATTTATCTGGGACTGGAAGCCAAGGTGACGGTAAGCGGCCGCAAGGCGGAGAATGTAATTGTAGTTCCGGTGGAAGCGGTCAACACAGGCATGGACGGGAGCTTCTGCTATGTAGTGGACGAGAACGGTGTTGTTTCCAAACGAGAAGTAGTAACCGGCCTTGCTTCCTCCATGGAAATCGAGATTCAATCGGGTCTGAATGCGGGAGATAAGGTAATCCGCAATACAACCGGCATGCTGGTGGAAGAGGGTATGCGAGTTACGGCTACGGAGGAATAGGGATGGCACAATTACTGGAATATTTGAAAATGGCCGTGGATAACATCCGGGCCAACAAGGGTCGCTCCATTCTGACCATGCTTGGAATTATCATCGGTATTTCCTCTGTGATTATGATCATGTCCATTGGTCAGGGGGCCAAGGGCGAGATAGGGGATCAGCTGAATGCTGTTGCGGGAGGACAGATTTTCATCAGCGGTGCTTATGTAGACAGTGATCAGATTTATCTGACCCCGGAGGACCTGGAAGCCATCAAGGAGGTGGAGGGTGTCAAGGGTGTGACTCCCAATGACAGTATGTCCGGAAAGCTGATTTCCCCCAGAGATATTGAATTTGATGTGGGAATCACCACCGGCACGGAGGATTTGAAATACACCCACAATCCGGAGATGAAGTATGGACGCTACTTTACGGATTCCGACGTGGAGGCCATGAACCTGGTGGCGGTGATCGGTGAAAGCGATGCCAGAAAGCTCTTTGGTACGGATGACGTAGTGGGAATGAGCGTGGAAGCCACCATCTATGACACCACTCAGGAGATTACCATGATAGGCGTTATCAAAGAAGAGCAGACGGATGACAGCGGACTTGTGAGCAGCATGATGTACAACTCCAACCGGGTATCCCTCTACATGCCTTATACGGCTAATTTTGCCTTTGGATATATCCTGGATGAATTTTACGGTATTTTTGTGATTGCGGACAGCGGCTACAGCAGTGTGGCGGTGAGCAGCGAGATTGTAAGTCTCCTGGAACGTAGGTATCAGGTCCAGGGGGAGGATAAATTCTACGTGGAGGATGCGGAAAGCCAGATCAAGATGATCACGGATGTGCTGGATATGCTGACTGCCTTTATCGCCTTTGTGGCGGCCATTGCCCTGCTGGTAGGCGGAATCGGCGTTATGAACATTATGCTGGTATCCGTAACCGAGAGGACCCGGGAGATCGGAATCCGCAAGGCTCTGGGAGCCAGAACCCGATCCATTATGATGCAGTTTCTCTCAGAATCCGCCATCATCACGGCGATGGGAGGTATGATCGGCATTGTACTGGGAATTTTGGGAGCCAAGGCCATCTGCTCCCTGCCCATGCTGGGCTTCCCGGCCAGAATCAGTATTTCAACGATTATTCTGGCAACCTTATTTTCCTCTTGTGTGGGAATTTTCTTCGGAATCTATCCGGCCAGGAAAGCGGCGAAGCTAAGCCCCATTGAGGCTTTGCGGAGAAATTAGCAGAGCATCTGACAAATAAATTCGCTCTTATATTTTAGAGGTTGTTGTAAATGACATTCCTGGGGGTGTTGCAAAATAAGACATCAGCCATTTCCATATCCTATGTTCGGACGGTTCACGTACACTTCGTCTGCTCTGCACGGACATTGCCAAAGCAATATCCGTACATATCAGACAAAATGTTCGTGAACAGCCGGACACTGGATATCGGAAAAGTCTTCTGTCTTATTTTGCGACACCCCCTCGTGTTGTGATATATACCCCCGGTGTCCTTGTTTGTCGAGGGTAAAAAAGGAATATTACATTTTACAGCAACCTCATTTTGTTAAGAAATTCATTCAGCCTTTGCATTCCCGGCAGTCTCGTTGGCAGCCTTATCAAAGGCTGTTGCGGCAGCTTCAATGTCTTCGCCGGATCCGATCTCCTGGAGCATCTTCCACCAGGCGGTGCGGGCATTGGTCCAGCCGGGGGTGATTTGATGGTAGTCATTCATATACTGGGTGAACATGCCGTATTCTGTCATAAGCTTGTCATTGACATAAAGATCCTCCATGGGGCGAACGGGCCAGTAGGTGGTGGCGAGGACTGTCTTGGCATATTGGCTGTCCGTTTCGGTCATAAATTCCACAAAGCACTTGGAAGCCTTAATTCGGGCAGCATCTCCATTGTCAAAGATTCCAAAGCCCCAGATGCCGCCCTCTAAGACGGGAACGCCGTCAGGTGAGGGAAAGGCCATGGGAAATATGTCAAAATTAAGCTCGGGATTCACCAGAGTCTCATTGATCTCCCTTGCCACATTCCAACAGAACGTCATAGCCAGATCTCCGCTTGAAAAGAGCTTCACCTCATCCGCCCCTGTCAGATTCGGGGCAAAATCAATTCCCTCCAAGTTATATAAAAGCTCCAGGGCCTGAATGTTTTCCGGCGTGCTGATGGTGTAACGGCTGTGAGCCGGGTCCGTAAAGGAACCACCATAGAGGTTGTTCACCAGTGCCCGGGTGCCCTGATCTCCGGCCTGACCGCCGCAGTATACAAGTCCGGCCTGCTCCACACCGTATTCTTTCAGTGCTTCCACAGCCTTTATAAAGCCCTCCGTGGTCCAGGTGTGGGTTTCCTCATCCAGATATTTGAGTGCTCCGGCAGCCTTGAACAAGTCGTAGTGAATGGCCATACAGTGGGTGCTTTCGCAGACGGGTAAAATGTAGCAGGCACCCTCTTCTGAACGGCAGGCATCCTGCACAATGTCATAGATTTGACTGGCGGCTTTTGACTCCCAGAGATCGGACAGATCCACCATTAGCCCCCGGGCACCCCAATTGGTGCACAGCCGTTCTGGACCCTCAAAAATAATGTCCGGAGACTGGCCGTCGGCAATGGCTTCTTCCACAAGGCTGTCTCCGGTGTTGTAATCCAGGTATTTCACGGAGACACGGATATGAGGATACTGTTTATTGAAATCGGCCAGCAGGCTTGCGATCACGGTGGAGTTGGACCAGTTGCCGATGGGATAGGTCCACAGTGAGATTTCTACCGGATCAGGCTCCTGCGGGGAAAGATCGGCTGCGGCATCCTCCCGGCTTTTTGCCGGACTGTCGCCTTGCTTCATATCGGCACTCCCGCAGGCCGTAAAGCTTAGACAGAGAATGGCAGCCAGGATCAGGGATACCAGCTTGTATGCCGGACCGAAAGAATTTTTCATAGGACATCTTTCCTTTCTTACAGAGTTAGTGATTATTTCAGATACTGTTCAAGGAGACGTGTGACCTCCTCCACATCAATGGGCTTTGCCATGTGGGCGTTCATGCCGCTGTCCAGACAGTGCCGGATGTCGTCGGCAAACACATCGGCACTCATGGCAAGGATGGGAATGTCGGCTGCATCCGCCCGATCAAGGGAACGGATGGTCTCGGTAGCTTCAAAGCCGGTCATCAGGGGCATCCGAAGATCCATGAGAATCGCATCATACCAGCCCTCGGGGGAACTCTCAAACTTTTCCAGACAGATCTTGCCATTTTCCGCCCAGTCCAGGGTAAGACCCAGCTCCGAGAGCAGCTCATTGGCAATCTCCCAGTTCAGATCATTATCCTCTGCCAGGAGAACCCGTTTTCCCGTAAAGTCCACTGGAGCAGGGGGTTCCTCCGCCCCCATGTGCACTTCGTCTCCGGCAAACTGGCGGAGACCGAAGAAGAGAGTGGAACGGAACAGCGGCTTGGCAATGAAACCGCTGATTCCTGCTTCCATGGCTTCAAAGGTGAGCTCGCTGCGGTCGCCGGCAGAAATAAGGAGAATGGGAACCTCGCTGCCGCACCGTTCCCGAAGCCGTCTGGCCGTCTCCAGGCTGTCTGTCTGAAGCAGTGTCCGATCCAGAAGAATGATATGGTACTCCTGGTGCTGGGCCTGGCGTTTTTCTACCATCTTAAGGGCAGTGTCGCCGTCGGATGCCCAGTCTGCCTTGACACCCAGGGATTTTAAAGAGGTTACGGCACTTTCGCAGACCATCTCATCGTCATCTATGATGAGAAGATTCCAGTCGGGAAGAACCATGTCCCCGTCCTGGTCAATGGCCTTTTCCATATCCAGGGTAATGTGGAATTCCGTGCCCTTTCCGGGGGCACTGTCCACGGCGATGGTACCGCCCATGGCATCTACGATGTATTTGGTGATGGACATGCCAAGTCCGGCACCCTCGGTCTTCTGCACCCGGGCATTGTCCTCCCGGATAAAGGATTCAAAGATTTTACTCTGAAATTCCTTTGTCATACCGATGCCGTTGTCTTTCACCCGCAGGTGAGTGCGGATATAGTGGCTGCCTAAAGGAGATGGCTCCTCATAGAGCACCACCTGAATGCTTCCGCCCTCCGGGGTGAACTTCACGGCATTTCCCAGAAGATTCAGGAGAATCTGGTTCAGTCTCAGGCTGTCACTGCAGACATTTTCTACGGAAATGTCCTGAATGTACACATTGAAATACTGCTGCTTTTCCCGAATCTGGGGCTGCATGATATTGACAATCCCCTGCATGATGTCCTTAAGGGAGATCTGTTCAATGTTCAGAGTCATTTTACCGCTTTCGATCTTGGACATGTCCAGAACATCATTGATAAGGCCCAGAAGATGTCTGCTGGAGACGGTGATCTGCTTCAGGCAGTGCTGTACCTGCTGAGTATTGTCAATGTTGGCCGATGCGATAGCTGTCATCCCCACGATGCCGTTCATGGGCGTGCGGATGTCATGGCTCATATTGGAGAGAAACTCGCTCTTGGCTTTGTTTGCCTGTTCGGCAGTCAGACGGGCGTCGTCCAGGGCACGAAGCTGTTTTTTGGTCAGCCGGAAATAGCCTGCGAATACCAGAAGCAGCGATCCCAGGACCAGGAGACAGCTTGCAAGGGCGGATACGTTCCATTCATTGCCCAGCTTGTCGATGGATCGGTCCAGTGCACCGTAGGGCATGGAGAGAATCAGATACCATTCGGAATCCGGCAGCCTGGAGCAGTAGAGATTCCGACGCTCGCCCTCAATGGAGATGGTGCTGGCGTACTCCTGATTCTGCTCCATGGCGGTCTTTATCTCATCCAGATATTGTGATACGTTTTTTTCGGGAGTGTTGTCGTAGAGTTCTTTTATACGGTCAAAATAATTTTCCCCCTCCACGCCGCTTCCGTGGATGATGAAGCTTCCGTCCCGGCGGATAACCGAGTAGTTGATCATGGGATCGTCCATGGTGAGGGAGAGTGTCTCTCCTATGTAGCTGCTGGGCAGGCCGGCTACCAGGGCAAGACAGCTTTGACCATCACCCAGAGAATAGGCGGCGGGAATTCCCATGAGGATAATGTCATTTCCGAGAGCATCGGTTCCCACGGCCACCTTTCCCTCTCCGTTGCTTAAGGATTTTTGGAAAGCTTTCGGATCGGCCAGAGCCACCTGGGAGCCGTATATCATGTCAAAGAGACCCTCTTTGGTGTAGAAAGCCAGATAATTAAAACCTCTGGATCTGGCATTGTAGGTTAGGGATACCAGGGCGGAGGTGTCAACCTCTGAGCTGGCCGGGGGCACGGAATCTACCAGGGCCCCTACCTGCGAGAGACGGAGTTCAATAATGGTTTTGAAGTGTGTCTCCACCTGCTTGCTCATGCCGGCCATATAGATTTCGCCGATTTCCTGGATGGTCCGGGCACTTCTGCCGTTCATGCGGGCGGCCAGGGAAGTGAAGACGAAAACACAGAAAATAGATACCAGGATGAGACTGGTGGTTAAAAATCGGGTCGTTTTATTTTTCATGCTTTGTAGCCTCCTGTTTAAAGTTCCGTAATATCCCTCATTCAATTTATCATAAAAAGCAAAAAAAGTATAGTATAGGGAGCAGAAATTTCGGCCTGTGTCTTGGCCTGAGTCCGTACAATAACGGAAGTATTTTGAATAAAAATGAAAGTTCCGAAAATGCAAAAACCAGTTGACACCACTTGCGGGTTGTGTTAATATATTTGGGTGACAGCAAGCAGAGTATCCACTCTCACCTTAGCGTAGATAAGCGACTCGGGTTTATATCTGATTAAGATAAGGCATTTTGCGTGCTTTAAGATTCGGTATATTAAGTGGATAGTCTGACTATCCACTTTTTTTGGATATTTCTTTTAAGGAGGGTATTACTATTAGCGATTTAATGATTAACGAACAGATCCGTGACAAGGAGGTCCGCTTAATTGGGGCCAATGGAGAGCAGCTTGGGATCATGTCCGCGAGGGATGCTATGAAGATTGCCAGAGAAGCAGAGCTTGATCTGGTAAAGGTTGCACCGACTGCGAAGCCGCCGGTATGTAAGATTATTGATTACGGCAAGTACAAGTATGAGATGGCACGCAAGGAAAAGGAAGCCAAGAAGAGACAGAAGATCATTGAGATCAAAGAGGTTCGTCTGTCACCCAATATTGATGACAATGATCTGAACACAAAGATAGGTGCAGCACGCAAGTTTATCCAGAAAGGCAACAAGGTGAAAGTGTCTTTGCGGTTCCGTGGCCGTGAGATGGCCCATATTCAGAACGGAAGACGTATTTTGGATGCATTTGCGGAGAAGATGTCCGACATTGCGGTTGTGGAAAAAGCACCGAAGATGGAGGGACGTCAGATGTTGATGTTTTTAACAGAAAAGCGTCAGTAGATTTTGGGAATCACCTGCATGCAGGAATGATTTTATAGAGTATGAAAAGAAACTATGACAGGAGGAGTATATAAAATGCCAAAAATGAAGACAAGCAGAGCTGCTGCAAAGCGTTTCCACAAGACAGGAACCGGCAAGTTAAAGAGAATGAAAGCGTATAAGAGCCATATCTTAACCAAGAAATCTCAGAAGAGAAAGAGAAATCTGAGGAAAGCAACCATTACAGATGCAACCAATGTTAAGAACATGAAGAAGATCTTACCATATCTGTAAGAGCAGGAAATTTCAAGGAGGAGAGAAAAAATGGCAAGAATTAAAGGCGGCTTAGGTGCCAAGAAAAGACATAACAGAGTATTAAAGCTGGCAAAGGGTTACAGAGGAGCCAGAAGTAAGCAGTACAGAGTAGCAAAGCAGTCAGTTATGAGAGCACTGACCAGTTCTTATGCAGGAAGAAAGCAGAAGAAGCGTCAGTTCAGACAGCTCTGGATCGCACGTATCAATGCGGCGGCCAGAATGAACGGCTTATCCTACAGCAAGTTCATGCACGGACTGAAGCTGGCAGAGGTTCAGCTGGATCGTAAGATTCTGGCTGACATGGCAGTGAACGACGCAGCAGGCTTTGCATCCTTAGTAGAGCTGGCAAAGGGCAAGCTGGCGTAAGGGAGAATATTAGAGCAAGAGAAAGAGCCATTGCGAAACAGGGGAGAGATCGCCTGTGGGCAGTGGCCTTTTTATTTGACAAATAAAAGAAGAGTGCTATAATTAGCAGTGTATCAAGGAGAGTGCTAATGAAAACAGTAATATCCAGTTGATGACTAATTGTTTCTGGAAAAAGGGGCAGAGCGGATATTGCGAAACTTCATATTAAGAAAGAGGGAATAGAACATGACAGAGATTACCATTATCTCCGGTTTTCTGGGAGCCGGAAAGACAACCCTTATCAAGAAGCTTCTGGAGGAAGCTTTTCAGGGGGAGAAGATTGTATTGATTGAAAATGAATTCGGTGAGATTGGAATTGACGGCGGTTTTCTGAAAGATGCAGGAATCCAGGTAAACGAGATGAATTCCGGCTGCATCTGCTGCTCTCTGGTGGGAGATTTCGGTACTGCCTTAAGGGAGGTGCTGGATACCTATGCACCGGATCGGATTCTCATTGAGCCGTCAGGCGTAGGCAAGCTGTCCGACGTGGTAAAGGCTGTGGAAAATGTGGCAGGCTCCATGGATGTCCACATTGACAGCTCTATTGTTGTGGTGGATGGAAAGAAGTGCAAGATGTATATGAAGAACTTCGGCGAATTCTTCAATAACCAGGTGGAGCATGCGGGAACCATAGTCATAAGCAGAACCCAGAGCATGACGGATGAGAAGCTGGAGGAGTGTGCGGCACTGCTTCGGGAGCACAATGCACATGCCACCATGATCACTACACCCTGGGATGAATTGGACGGAAAGCAGATTCTGGCGGCCATGCACCATGCGGAGCTTAAGATGGAGGAGCATGAGCATCACCACCATGAAGAATGCGGGCATGAGCACCACCACCATGAAGAAGAATGCGGACATGACCACCATCACGAACATGACGAGCACTGTACCTGCGGCTGCCATGATCACGACCATCATCACCATCATGATCACGAGGGCCATCATCATGCGGACGAGGTATTTACCAGTTGGGGCGTAGAGACGGCTCACAAATATACGGCAGAAGAACTGCAGCAGATCCTGGAGGAATTGGGCGGTTCTGAAAAATACGGTGTCATTCTCCGTGCCAAGGGTATCATTCCCGGTACGGACGGCGGCTGGATGCAGTTTGACTTTGTGCCCGAGGAGTATGAGGTACGTGGAGGAAGCCCCGATTATACGGGACGGCTTTGTGTTATTGGATCCGGGCTTAACGAAGAAGCCTTAAAAGAATTGTTTCATGTAGTATAATAAACTGGAAACAGCAGGACATAGGCAGTGCATAGAAGAATTTACGGACGCATCTTTTGGCGGCCGGAAATTCTTCTCTCAAAGATGTGCTGCCTGTGTCCTGCGGAACTGGAATCAGTAATATCCCTCAAAGTGCACAAGTCAATTTACAGGCACATGTATTTGTGACTGGGAATTGACTTCATACGGGTGTACTTTGAGGGATATTACGGAACTGGAATAGGAGCAATTATGAGTTTTTTAAATAAAGTACCTGTTTATGTGGTAAACGGATTTTTGGAAAGCGGCAAGACTTCTTTTGTCCAGGAAACCCTGTCAGATCCTTATTTTTCCGACGGCGGCAAGACGCTCCTCATCGTCTGCGAGGAGGGGGAAGAAGAGTACGACAGCCATATTCTGGAATCCTACGACACGGTTATGACAGTTGTGGAGGGAAAGGCGGAATTCACCCCGGAAGTCCTGGAGGACTGTCGGAAAGAATACAAGCCAACCCAGGTTATGATCGAGTACAACGGCATGTGGGGCATGCAGCATCTTCGGGAAATGCAGCTCCCCAGAGGATGGTTTCTGGCCCAGGGCATTACCCTGGTGGATGCCACAACCTTTGATCTGTACATGCAGAATATGAAGTCCCTTTTCATGGATATGGTGCAGGATTCCGATCTGGTCATTTTCAACCGCTGCAAGGAGGGAACCAAGGCGGCATCCTATAAGCGGAACATCCGGGCGGCCAATCCCAGGGCCCAGGTGGAATTTGAGCAGGAGGGCGGAGAACTCTTTGAATACGAGGAAGAGCTTCCCTTTGATCTGAATGCGGATATCATCGACATCGGGGATATTGACTACGGCATCTGGTATCTGGATGCCATGGATCATCCGGAGCATTACGCAGGTAAGACTGTTCGCTTTAAAGCCATGGTCATGCGGCCAAAGGAATTGGAGGCAGGATACTTTGTACCGGGCCGCCGTGCCATGACCTGCTGTGCGGACGATACCGTGTTTTTAGGCTTCCTGTGCAAGTCCCAGAATGTAGATAAGCTCCGCAACCGCCAGTGGCTCACGGTCACCGCCAAGGTAAAAGTGGAGACCCGGAAAGAATATTCCGGCGAGGAGGGGCCGGTGCTTTACACCAGGGCTTTAAAGTCCGTGGAGAAGCCAGAGGAAGAGATGGTATATTTCTAGTATAACTTAATATTCGTTATACTAGGCAGCAGGGAGAACGGAAGATGACAAGACTCTTGCAGGTTTGGTTAGGATTTCGGTTATACGTAACATGTAATTATCTTTATGATATGGTCAGTAAGGCGATAGTTCTGCGTATTTTTTGGACATCACCGTTCAATATAGTCATAGCTATTGTCTATGTGTTAGATATAATTGGAATGGCGGTACTCTTTGCAAAGCATAAGAAAATAGGCTTTTACTTAATGCTTGCATCATCCGCATTAGCGTTTGTAATTGCATTATGTATGGGAGAGCACTCGCTGATTGCACTCGGGCGAGCAATAGGAGTGGTGCCAATGACAATCACATATCTTCTGATGGCAAAAAGGTGGAATGAATTTTCCTGATCACCAAACCTCCGGCCGCCGATACTGCAGCAGCAGATTTTTCAGATGAAGCATAGAATCCGTAAGGATCTTATCCTTATGATAAACCAGGTTAAAGGTGCGGTTCCACGCATGCTCCGGATGGGGCAGCATGTGGATCGTGCCTTTTTGCAGTTCTTCCTCAATGAGCCGCACGGAAATCACAGCCATACAGTGATTGGAGAGAATGGCATGCTTCATGGCTTCCGGAAAGGGTGCTTCGATCCGGCAGCGAATCTGAATGTGATTGGCCTGGAGATAATCTTCAAAAAGGGCCCGTGTACCGCTTCCCTTTTCACGCATGACAAAGTCCAGCCCCTCCAGATCCGAAGGCTGAAAGGAGGTAAGGGAAGCAAAGGGATGGTCCTTGCTGCAGGCCAGAACCAGATAATCCTCCACCATGGGGATACTGATGAGATCCGGGCTTTTGATCACACCCTCTACAATCCCCGCATCCAATTCCGATCTCAGCAGCTTTTCCTCGATCACAGCCGTATTTGCAATGAAAGAGAACGTATCCACCAATGGCCGCCCCTGCCGGAAGTCCTCCAAAAGAGAGGGAAGCAGGCAGGACCCCACCGTAACCGTAGCCCCGATCCGAAAATGCTCCGTTCGGGTGCAGTTTTCCATGCGAAGCTCCAGATCGTCAAAGGCCCGGACAGTGTTTCGGGCCATTTCCAGAAGCTCACGTCCGGTCTCCGTAATATAGAGACGCTTGGACAGCCGGTCAAACAGCTTCGTGTGGTAGTGCTCTTCCAGCTCGTGAATGGCCTGGCTGATGGTGGGCTGGGCCAGATACAGCTTCTTTGCCGCAAGGCTCATCTTCCCGGTCTCTGCTACTGCAATAAATATTTTTAAATGACGGATGGTCATAATCGGGTCTCCTGTTTTGGTTCTGTAATAGAAAATTTGTATGGCTTGGTAATTTCAGAAAGCAGCATTTTTAAAGAATCGAATCTTTTTCGGCAAAAGTATCTCTATTGCTTTTGGCACTCTTTTCCCTCAATTTTCGAACAAACTCCTCATTTTTAAAATCAGCTTCCAACTCCCATGCACAACTGGGACATAAGGGGATTTCCTTTACTATCTTACAGTCTTCAAGGCAAACTTGCGAAAGTTCTTTCCCCGGCATGTATAACCATTTGCCGCAGGAAGCACACCTCAGAGAATTTATATTTTCATATAAGGGCATATGTATTAAATGCTCTCTTTGAGCAACAACATCCTTCATCAACGAAATTTCTTTAGGAAATAGTTTTTCTAATTGTTTTCGCATCTTGGCTTTTACATATCCATTTTCAGAATTGAAAAAATGATCTCTTGGAATCTTAAGTGAATAGCTGACAGTCAGCATGATATCCATTGTAACGTATCCCCCCTTTGCGTACAGGTACTCATTGAATTTTCCATAATAAGTTGCATTTTTATTCAATAGTACCATTTCAGAACTGGATTGACAAGCGTAATACCAGCATTTTGCGTTGGCTCCCGGTTTGTAAAACCAGGAGGTTTATGGTAGTATGAAGATGCGAAAACGGAAAGAAAAGCAGGTGGAAAGATTGGCAGTGACGGAACAGCAATATCAGGAAGATTTACAGCGTTTAAGAGGTTTACGACCAATCGATGATGATTTCATGCGTTGTCTTTTTAAAGACAATATTCCACTGGCTGAATTTGTGTTGCGAATTATCACAGATAAACCGGATTTGATTATTACTGATTGCGAAATACAGAAAGATATGAAAAGACTGGCTGGAGCACGTTCTATCTGTCTGGACGCATATGGAACAGATTCAGTTGGAAAACCTGTATGTGAATGGTGAATATCGTGGACAATCCGATATAGGAAAACTTATGCACGATTTTAACTGTACCCAAGCAGCTGATATGAATTTTGAACTGATGGCAGAACGAACAAGATATTTGAAAGAAAACCCGAAAGGAGTCCAGGAAATGTGTAAAATGATGGAGGATATGAGAAAAGAATCTTTGAAAGAGGTTGCTAAAAGAATGTTAGCAGATGGAATGTTGACACTTGAAAAAATTGCGGAATACGCAGGACTTCCACTTGACGAAGTAAAAAAACTGAAAGCAGAGAGGACGGCATAGTAAAACCGTAGGCCAGGAATCTAAAAACAGGTTCCTGGCCTTATTTTTTGCCCTGAAATGTAAATTTTCTGTGAATATGATTAAAAAGTTCTTTACAAAACGTCACTGGACAAATAGACAAGTAAGCTTGCTAAATATAATCCAGACAGTACAAAAGAAGTAAAAATGATGCAACTATGATGTAAATTTGATTCGGTTATGATGTAGTCTTCCGTTAAAATAAACGTCAGATAAGGAAGACAGAGGGCGGCGGACTATGAAAAAACGGACGAAAAAGATCAAGAAAATTTTTTTCCTTTTATTATGTATCGGAATCACTTCTCTTTCCGCATCCGGCAAAAAGGCACAGGCATCTCAGGAAGAACCGAAATCAGTGGAACGCTTTATAAAAACTGGTGAGGATAAGGCGGAGACGGAAACGGAGGACAAAAAGTTTTCCCTGGAAAAGCAGATGGAGGAGAACCAGAAGATATTCTTTGCAGAAGCAGAGCGACAGGGAATCGGGACGAAACAGGCGGAGAGCCTTTTCGGACGGCTGTTGGAAGACAATATTTTCCAAAATGGTGCCATGTGGATGACTGGGATACAGTTGGCTGACATTGATGGAAACGGGCAGATTGACATGCTTGTGATGGTCCAGGACGCAGAGCAGATTGTCTTTTATGGATCGGGCGGCTTATGGTTCTACATGAATGAGGACAAGCCCTATTGCTTTGAGGAAGAGGATTGCTCCTATTACGGCGTTTTCGACGTGTTCTGGGGTGACGTGGACAATGACGAAAATGTGGAGATCGTATTGAGTACACAGGGCTCCGGCTGCGGTGCGGTAGGGGATTCTTACAAAGCCATTTTTAAATACATGGATCACACCCTGGAGCAAATGGAACTTCCCTCTGACTTGGAGGTGGATTATGATTGTGGGCTTACGGTAGATGTCATACAGGAGCAGGTCCCGGGCAGCTACAGTGCGTACTGTCCTTATCTGGACGAAATACTTCCGTTTCACAGAGAAAATGAATGCCAGCCGCCGGATGTGGCCCAGGCTGTGGGCGGCAATGCACGGGGCTTTTACAACCTGTCTATGGTAAAATATGAGGGCAAAAACGCACTCCAGGCTTCGGAGTATCTTTACGGGGAGGGTGGAGTTGCGGACTGTGCAGCTATCGCACAATTTCTCATTACCTGGGAGGAAGACGGCACGCCGGTGGTGCTCAAATGGTGGCTGGAGGAAACATTTTAGTAAGCCGAATAAAAGAAAATTAATAGGATTTACCTATGTTATTCATAAAATAATATCATTTTAATTATTAATACCCAGGTGCTATAATAGACATAAATGAAGCACCTGGGTATATTTGACACAAGATTGTTAAAAAAATCACGAAAAAGAAAGGGGATTTCTACCGATGAAAGTACTGATTATCGGGGGCGTTGCGGCCGGTACAAAGGCGGCAGCGAAAATCAAGAGGGAAGACCGAAGCTTAGAGGTGACCATTCTCACCAAGGGAAAAGACATTTCCTATGCAGGCTGCGGACTTCCCTATTATGTGGGAGGTGTGATTCCTACAAGAGAGCAGCTCATTGTAAATACGCCGGAATCATTTTCCAAGCTTACGGGTGCGGAGGTTCTCACGGAGACAGAGGTAACGGCTGTGGACACGACGGCAAAGACAGTGACAGCCTTACATAATGGCGAGACGAATACTTATAACTATGACAAGCTGATTATTGCTTCCGGGGCATCACCTTTCCGTCCCCAGATTGAGGGCCTTGATCTGGAAAACGTATTCTTTATGCGTACACCGGACGACGCCATTGCCCTGCGGGAAGCAGTAGAAGCCGGAAAGATTAAACGTGCGGTTGTTGCTGGCGGAGGATTTATCGGCCTTGAGGTAGCCGAGAATCTGGCGGAAAAAGGCGTTCGTGTCAATGTAATTGACTTTGCACCCCATGTACTGCCCAATTTCCTGGATCCGGAGCTTTCCGAGTATGTGGAAAATAAAATGGCGGACGCAGGCGTTAATCCTATGACGGGGGTTGCGTTAGAGGGCGTTATCGGTGACGGTAAGGTAGAGAAAGTGCAGACCAGCAAGCGTGCGGTTAAGGCGGATGCTTTGGTTCTGGCTATCGGAATTCGCCCCAATACGGCATTTTTGGAGGGAAGCGGCATTGAGATGTTTAAGGGAACCATTCTCACAGACAAGTACATGCGTACCAACGTAGAGGATGTGTACGCGGTAGGCGACTGTGCTATGGTAACCAACCGTGAAACCGGCGAGCCGGCCTGGTCTCCCATGGGATCTACGGCAAATATTGCGGGACGTGTTCTGGCGAAGAATCTCTGCGGCGGCGAGATTGAGTATGCAGGCGTTCTGGGAACCGGCGTAGCCAAGCTTCCGGGCGGTATCAACACGGGACGTACCGGACTTACGGAGACTGCGGCAAAGGCAGCAGGCTATGATGTGATTACGGCACTGAGCGTTGTGGATGATAAGGCTCATTACTATCCGGGAGCAGGTTCTTTCATTATTAAAATGGTAGCAGATAAGACGACCCGGAAGTTCTTAGGGTTGCAGGTACTTGGAACCGGTGCTGTCGACAAGGTAACGGACATTGCCGTGACGGCTATTTCCCTGGGAGCAACCGTAGATCAGCTGGAGAATCTGGACTTCGCTTATGCACCGCCTTTCTCTACGGCTATCCATCCTTTTGCTCATGCCCTGAATATACTCCTGAACAAGATGAGTGGGGCTTTCGAGACCTTTACGCCAGTGGAATTCGCAGAGGGGAAAGCGGAAGAGTACCGCATGGTAGACGCTTCCATTCAGCCATCCATACACTCTGCACCTTACCTGGATCTGGCTAAGATTAATGGTGAGGTAGAGGGCTTCGGTAAGGACGAGAAGCTTCTCATTGTCTGTGCCAAGGGAAAACGTGCCTACATGGTGCAGAACCGCCTGAAATATTACGGTTACACCAATACGAGAGTGTTGGAGGGAGGTACGACCTTTAATACGGTGGAGGAAGAGGATTAGGACTGCTAGTATAACTTAATATTCGTTATACTAGGCTCAACGGCCAATAAAATTTCATAAATGACAGTTTTAAAATGATCTTGAAATAATTTCCGGCACACCTTTCGAAGTAAAGTTCAGATGCCCTGCAAAGTATATAATTGTGCCTGGAAATTGTTCCGGATATGAGGAACTGTAAGGATATTACGGAACTTTAATTAGGAGGATTACATATTATGGCAACTTTAACAATCAGTCCAGAAGACGAAAAGAAAGTAAAAGCAAGAGGATTTTTAAGCAACAAGGGAACGGACAATTTTTCCGGCCGTATCATTACCATTAACGGAAAAATCACCGCAGAGCAGCAGAAAGTCATCGGTGAAGCCGCTGAGAAGTTCGGCAACGGAATCGTAACCTTTACCACACGTCTGACCATCGAGGTACAGGGCATTCCCTACGACAAGATTGACGATTTCTGCGAGTACATCGCAAAAGCCGGCCTGGTAACAGGCGGAACTGGCTCCAAGGTGCGTCCGGTGGTAGCATGTAAGGGAACCACCTGCCAGTACGGACTTCTGGATTCCTTTGAACTTTCCGAGGAGATTCACCACAGATTCTACGAGGGATACCGTCAGGTGCTGCTTCCCCACAAGTTTAAGATCGCCGTGGGCGGATGCCCCAACAACTGCGTAAAGCCGGATCTCAATGACCTTGGCATCATCGGACAGCGGATCCCCGTTTATGAGGAGGATGACTGCAATGGCTGCAAGAAGTGTGCGGTGGAGAAAGCTTGTCCTGTAAATGCGGCAAAGATGGTAGACGGAGTGATGGAGATTGACAAGGATATCTGTAACAACTGCGGACGCTGCATAGGAAAATGTCCTTTCGACTGCATTGAAGATGGAACCTACGGCTATAAGATCTACATCGGCGGACGCTGGGGTAAGAAAGTGGCTCAGGGCCAGGCACTCTCCAAGGTATTTACCGATAAGGAAGAAGCCCTCGCCGTGATCGAGAAAGCTATCCTGCTGTTCCGTGAGCAGGGACAGACTGGCGAGCGTTTTGCAAAGACCATCGAGCGTCTTGGATTTGAGAACGTGGAGAAGCAGCTTCTTTCCAATGACATTCTGGAGAGAAAGCAGGAGATCCTGGATGCGAAACTGCATCTGACGGGCGGAGCGACCTGCTAACTCTTAGATGTTCCAAATTATAATTACAATACAAAAGAAATAGAGGGGGACAAAAACGAATGAATAAAAAGAAAACAGGTGCCATTATCCTCTGCCTTGTAATTGGCTGGCTGGCAACCCTTTCTACAGACTGGCAGTCCACATGGCTTCACCGCACTGTCATGGGCGGCCCAATGGTAGCCCTCCTGGTGTCCATGATAGCCTGCAATCTGCTCCCGAGTCTACATAAGGATTTTAAGGCGGGAACCACCTTTGCAAGCAAGAAGTTTCTGAACTGGGGAATTATTTTAACCGGTGCAACCTTAAGCTTTGCGGACATCTTAGGAACAGGTGTAAAAGCACTTCCGCTGATTTTGTTCAACATCTGTCTTTCATTCACCATTGCCCTGCTGGTAGGAAAGAAGATTGGAGTCAGCAGAAACACTTCCATCCTGGTAGGCGGCGGAACCTGTATCTGTGGCGGAACTGCCATTGCCACCCTGTCACGGATCATCAAGGCCCTGGAGGAAGAGATCGCCTTTGCCATGGCGGCTATCTTCCTGTTTGATACACTGGCGGCATTCAGCTATCCGTACTTAAGCGGAGCGTTGGGTCTTACGGACAATCAGTTTGCATTCCTGGCCGGAACCGCTATCAATGACACCTCCTCTGTAGCCGGAGCACAGGCAACCTATGTAGCCATGAACGGCCTGGGTGACTGGAGTGGTGCGTTGAATGTAAAGCTTGTCCGGACTACGATGCTGATTTTCGTGGCATTGGTATGGACCATTATTATGGCAAAGGAAGCCAAACAGAACGGCGAGGGCAGACAGAATGATTCCCTGTTGAACGTTGTGAAAAAGACATTTCCTATGTTCATTCTGTGGTTCGTAGTGATGGCCGGGTTGAATACCTTTGGCGTATTTGGCTTTGATGTGCCGGGAATCGGCATGCCTGCAACGGGACTTTTGGGCAAGCTGGCAAAGTTCCTGTTTGCATCCGCCCTGGCAGGTGTGGGCTTCAAGATCAAGTTCAAGGATGTATTTTCCAAGGGCATCAAGCCTATCGCACTGGGCGGCATTACCTGGGCTTGTGTAGCAGCCTGTTCTTTGGCCTTTGTATTCCTGTTTTCGGGGTACATCGGTTAAGCGAAAAATAAAAGCTTTTCCTACTATATAATATATATGGAAATAAAAAATCCTCTGGTCCCTGTGAGAAAAATCCTCTTCAGGGACCGGAGGATTTTTTGTAAGTCAGTTCCTGTACAGGAACGTAAGCTGCAGAAACTTTTTTCCGTCCCCAAGTTATAATTGTAAAAGCCAGTAAAATTCGTTATACTGAAAGTAGCCAGTAGAAACCAGTAAGAAAAGAGGTGGCAGGACTGTGGCAAGAACTATAAGCATTGGATGTCAGAATTACGAGACAATTCGAAGCTAAGGATACTTTTATATCGATAAAACATCCTTTATCCGGGAATGGTGGGAGAACGGGGACAGTGTAACCTTGATTACACGGCC
Source organism: uncultured Lachnoclostridium sp. (assembly GCA_948330435.1). GTDB lineage: Bacteria > Bacillota > Clostridia > Lachnospirales > Lachnospiraceae > Laedolimicola. Next base: position 32,908 of record CAOJBY010000026.1, read on the forward strand.
CAGAAGATTCGGGAAAACACTTGCAATGAGCATGACAGAGCAGTTTTTTTCCATAAAATACGCCGGAAGAAGTGAATTGTTTGAGGGACTTTCCATTTGGGAGGACGAAAAGTTCCAAAGGTTCCAGGGAACTTACCCGGTTATCAGCCTGTCCTTTGCCAGTGTGAAAGAAAAGAGCTACAAGGCTACCATACAGAGAATCTGCCAGATATTGACGGATCTATATAATCAGAATGCATTTTTTCCGCAGTGTGAACTGCCGTATGGACGAGGTGACGGCTACCTGGACCGTCCATAAAATGTCAGATTTTCTGTCCCGATATTATGGCCGGAGAGTGATTATTTTACTGGATGAATATGACACTCCGATGCAGGAAGCATACGTGGACGGATACTGGGAGGAACTGACGGCCTTTACCAGAAGCCTTTTCAATGCTGCCTTTAAGACAAATCCCTATCTGGAACGTGCCATTATGATGGGTGTCACCAGGGTAAGCAGGGAATCCATCTTTTCCGATTTGAATAATCTGGAGGTGGTAACAACCACTTCTGATAAATATGCCGACAGCTTCGGATTTACGGAGGAAGAGGTTTTTACAGCCTTGGAGAAGTTTGGGCTGTGGGAACGCAAGAATGAGGTTAAGGAGTGGCATGATGGCTTCACCTTTGGAAACCATACCGATATCTACAATCCCTGGTCGATTCTAAATTATCTGGATAAGAAAAGATTGGGAGTCTATTGGGCCAACTCCAGCTCCAACAGCCTGGTAGGAAAGCTCATCCGTGAGGGAAACAGGGAAATCAAGCAGGAATTTGAAAATCTGTTAAAAGGCGGAACGCTCCGGGTAGAGATTGACGAGCAGATTGTGTACGGTGAGTTGAGCAGCAAGCGAAATTCCATCTGGAGTCTTCTCCTTGCCAGCGGTTATCTGAAAACCCTTGATGTCGAATTCACGGAGGAAACCGGAATCTGGAATTACAGCCTGGTGCTGACCAATAAAGAAGTGGGAATCATGTTTGCCAATATGATCCGTGGGTGGTTTTCCGATTCCGACGGCAATTACAACGAATTCATAAAAGCTTTGCTCAAAAATGATTTAAAGGCCATGAATGCCTATATGAACCGGGTGGCACTTGCAACTTTCAGCTATTTTGATACGGGAAAGCGTCCCTCGGGGACGGAGCCGGAGAGGTTTTATCACGGCTTTGTACTGGGACTGATGGTGGAGCTTTCCGGCCGCTATGTGCTGACCTCCAACCGGGAAAGCGGCTTTGGCAGGTATGATGTGATGTTGGAGCCAAAAAATGAGCAGGATGATGCCATGATTCTGGAATTCAAGGTTCAGGACGAAGAGGAAGAACGTGAGCTTTCCGACACGGTACAGGCAGCCCTACGGCAGATTAAGGAGCAGAATTATGACATTGCTTGTGGAAAAGGGCATTGCAGAGGAGAGAATTCGAAAGTATGGCTTTGCGTTTTGCGGGAAAAAGGTGCTGATTGGAAAGGAATAAAAAGGGATAAAAGTTATAAAGTGAAATGGGGACTGCCTGTTGAACAGGAGAAGCGTATGGATCGCATGGACAGAAAGATACTAAGACATTTAAAGGAAAATTCCAGACAGACGGCTTCACGGATCAGCCAGAACATTCACTTGTCCGTATCGGCCGTCATTGAACGGATACGTAAGCTGGAACGGACCGGGATTATTCAAAAATACACGGTAGTCCTGGATGAAAAGAAGCTGGGCAATACGTTGACGGTCTTTGTGCTCCTTAAGCTCTCCCATTCAAAATACCATGAATCCTTTGCAAAGGAGATCCTCGCCTATGAGGGCATCTGCGAATGCCATGTCATTTCCGGCAATATGGATTACCTGCTGAAAATTGTGACAAATAACGCATCGAGCCTGGAACTGGTTCACCAGGATCTGCGGAAAATGCCGGGCGTTTCCAGCCTGAAAACCCTGTACGTACTTTCTACCATTAAAAACGAGTATTCCGTTCTGCCCGATGATGAGGAATGATTCGAAATTCCAATAGACTTTACGTTTTGATCATGCTATACTAAAACATATGAAAGGTTAAAAAAAGACTATAAATCCCTAAAAGCGATTTTGTATTCTTTGGGTGTAGACCTGACAGACATTGATGAGATAAAAGAATAAGTAAATAGCAGGCATATCAGGGCGTAAAGTCTATACTATATAGCTTACGCCCTTATTTTTTATATAGGAAATAATTTCAGTATATAAACTGACCCATATAATAAGGAGCAAGCCTATGAAAAACCAACTTATTTTATTGGCCTGGTATCAGCCGCAGTTTGTTCGGGATATCTTCTTCCCGGAGATTGAGAGGAACTGCAGGCAGTACGGAATCCTGTTTCCGGAAGCCTATGAGATCTTCCGGCAAAAGAAGCTGGCACCGGACAGTCTGTATTTTCACCATTCCTATGCGGAAAGCGACATCCCCATTGGTCAGAAATATGACAAAATAGCACTTGAAGAAAACGGCAGGATACAGCCAGATACCATCCGGATTTGTCCTGCGGAAATATTATGTTTTTTTACCGCATACAGAACGCAGCCGTCCCCGAATGCGATGCGGGGGCACCATGAGTTAAGTCTCATACAGTTTAAAAGGGGGATTCCCCAAATCATTTACGATGAACTGGAGGAGGTAAAGGAAGCAAAACCACTTCGGATGGGAAACAAATGTATTTGCTTATGCTCTTAACCAGGCGGGAGAGGACATAGCTTTTTGATGAGGTATATTTTCTTAAAAATACATGAAATAGATTCAGACGCTTGACAGAAGTGTTTCGCTGGCTTATGCTCCTTTATAAAAGAATATTACGGAACGGGAATAGGAGATTGGGTATGAATCTGAATCGAGAGACTATGAAGAAGCTGATGCTTCTGATTGCTTTTACTATATTGCTGCTGGTGGGTGTCCAGAGATTGGACGCAGTTTTCGGGGCGTTGCGGTTCCTGTGGGGAATCGGCTTTCCCTTTGCACTGGGAGGGGCCATTGCCTTTATTTTAAATGTTCCCATGACAGCCCTGGAGCACTGGCTGTTTCCCGAAGAAAAGATGGGAAAGAGTAAGCTGAAAAGGAAGCTCGCCCGGCCCCTGTCCATGATTCTTGCTATTTTACTGGTGATCGGCGTGATCGCTCTGGTGATTTTTGTGGTGCTTCCGGAGCTTGGTACTACGGTGGTGGGACTGGGAGCCAGTGTGGAAGCATTTCTTCCAAAGGCCCAGGAATGGCTTGAGGATATCTTCCAGAATAATGAGCAGATAGTGGCCTGGATCGAGGGCCTGGAGCTGAACTGGGAAAAGACCGTGGAGACGGCATGGAACTTCTTCCGCAGCGGTGCGGGGAGCGTTCTGTCCTCCACTATGACCGTGGCAAAGACCATTATCAGTGCGGTGACGAATTTCTTTATCGGCTTTGTATTTGCCTGCTATGTTCTGCTTCAGAAAGAGAAGCTGGGGGAGCAGAGCCGGAAGCTTCTTAGGGCAATTTTCCCGAAGAAGCAGGTAGAGTATATTCTTCATGTGTGCTCTTTGAGCCATCGCACCTTTTCCAGCTTTATCACCGGCCAGTGTATGGAAGCGGTGATTCTGGGGGCTATGTTTTTTGTGGCTATGAGTATTTTACGTTTCCCCTATGCACTGTTGGTGGGAGTGCTGGTGGCGTTTACGGCGTTGATTCCTATATTTGGGGCCTTTATTGGCTGTGTTGTGGGAGCCTTTCTGATCCTGATGGTAAGTCCCGCCCAGGCGTTGGGATTTATCGTGCTGTTCCAGGTGCTTCAGCAGATTGAGGGCAATCTCATCTATCCCCGGGTGGTGGGAAATTCCGTAGGACTTCCGGCTATCTGGGTGCTGGTGGCCGTGACCGTAGGCGGTAACCTGATGGGGGTTCTGGGAATGCTCATTTTTATTCCCATCGTGTCTGTACTCTATGCACTTTTACGGGAGTGGATGTATGGGAGATTGGAGGATAAAAATTAGAAACAAAGGAGAAAACTTCTGCTCTGGCAGGGTTTTCTTTTTGGTATAAATGTGATACACTAGCTGTTATCAGGTCAAATGTGTGGATGCTTCATTTGGCCTTTATAGTGTTAAAGAGGTAATAGAAAAATGAAGCAGATAGGGATAGAGAAAGAGGGAATTTTGTGAGAGAGATTGAGATTGGTGCCTATTACCGGCATTTTAAGGAGGGACTGTACCAGGTGACAGCCATTGCCACACACTCGGAGACAGGTGAAAGTATGGTGGTATACCAGGAACAATATGGGGAAGAGAAAGTTTGGGTTCGCCCCTATGAGATGTTTGCAAGTGAGGTGGATCACAGGAAGTATCCGGATGTGAGACAGAAGTACCGCTTTGAGGAGGTGGAGGAGCCTACGGAGGTGAATCCCATGCTGATACGTTTTCTGGACTTGGAGACTTATCGGGATAAGCTGGAGCTCTTTCAGTCCTGGGCGGGCTATGAGGATGAGAATCTGTTTGAGAGTATAGCCGCTTCCCTGGATATCGGCCTTGCGGCCGGAAGTGTCCAGGATAAGTATCGCCAGATTTTGAATTGTCTGAAGACTATGGAACATTTTGAAACCGATCGGTTTCGGTAGAATATTGCAGAATTGTAATGGAGAGTGGGAATGGATATTGTGATAATTGGGGATGGCAAGGTAGGACATAAGCTTGCCGCACAGCTTACGGCTGAACGCTATGATGTAACCCTGATTGACGTGAGAGAGGGTCGTTTAAAGGATTCCATCAATGAACTGGACGTATCCTGCATCGTGGGAGACGGAGCCAGTGCGGAGATTCAGATGGAAGCGGATGTACCTGGGGCCGATCTGGTGATTGCCTGTGCGTCTACCGACGAATTGAACATGCTCTGCTGCCTGTTGGCCAAGCGATTGGGAGCGAAGCAGACCATTGCCCGTGTGCGTAATCCGGTGTACTATCAGCAGATTCATTTATTTAAGGATGAATTGAAGCTGAGTATGGCAGTCAATCCGGAGCTTGTACTTGCAGGGGAGATTTCCAGGGTTCTGATTTTCCCGTCAGCAGCCAAGGTAGAGACCTTTGCCAAGGGTCGGGTGGAATTGGTGGAAGCGTCTATTAATGAAAATAATCCCATGGCAGGATTGTCTTTCCGGGAATTTTATGAGAAATATCAGATTAAGATGCTGGTCTGTGCCGTACAGCGGGGCGGTGAGGTCTATATTCCGGATGGAAGCTTTGTTCCAAAACAGGGAGATAAGATCAATATAGCCGCTTCCCACAAAGAAATTGAAAGATTTTTCAAATTCGTGGGTGCTTTGCGAAGCCGTGTGAAAAATGTTCTTATCTGTGGAGGTGGAAAGACAGCTTACTATCTGTCCTTAAAGCTGTTGTCTTTGGGGATGAATGTAAAGATCATTGAGCGAGATGCGGAGCGATGCGGAGAGCTGTGCGAGCTTCTTCCCAAGGCGACGATTATCCATGGCAATGCGACGGATCATGAGCTTCTGGAGGAGGAGGGCATCGATCACGTGGACGGATTCGTGGCCCTCACCGGCATGGACGAGGAAAACATCATTATGTCCATGTATGCCAAAACGAAAAAGGTATCCAAGATTATCACCAAGGTCAATGACGAAGCATTGCAGCACATGGTAGATGAGCTTGGAATGGAAAGTGTGGTTTCGGCAAAGAATGTAACAGCCAATCTGATCATGAGTTATGTGCGGGCCATGAAGAATTCCATGGGCAGTGCCAATATTGAGACAGTCTATCAGCTCATCAACGGCAGAGTGGAGGCTCTGGAATTCCAGATTCGGGAGGGGGCACGATATACGGGAATCCCCTTAAAAGATTTGACCCTGAAAGAAAATCATCTGGTGGCATGTATTGTACGAAAGCGGCAGATTATTATTCCGGGTGGAAATGACAAACTGGAAGTAGGTGACAGTGTAGTGGTGGTAACCATGAGCCAGGGCCTGGAGGATCTGGAGGAGATTCTGAAGCGATGAATTACAGTATGATTCGATTTATCTTGGGAAAGATGTTGCGGATTGAGAGCCTGGTGCTGCTGATTCCGGCTTTCGTGTCCCTGATTTATCAGGAGCACAGCGGCCTTACCTTTGTGCTTACGTCAGCTCTTTTGATGGCTCTTGCCCTCCTCCTTGGAAAAAGGCCCCAAAATATGGTGTTTTATGCAAAGGAGGGCTTTGTTATCGTGGCTTTGGCCTGGATTTTGTGGTCTGCCTTTGGGGCACTGCCCTTTGTGCTGTCTGGGTCAATTCCCCATTTTGTGGATGCCTTTTTTGAAACGGTTTCCGGATTTACGACCACGGGTTCCACGATCCTTACGGATATCGAAGCACTTCCCAAGGGGATTAATTTCTGGCGGTGCCTGACCCACTGGATCGGCGGCATGGGTGTGCTGGTTTTTGTTATGGCTGTGATTCCTCTGGGAAATAAGGGAGCCATGTTTCTGATGCGTGCGGAGATGCCGGGACCAACCTGTGACAAACTGGTCCCCAAAAGCAGAAGTACGGCAAAGATTCTCTATGGCATGTATATCTTTCTTTCCTGTGTGGAGATCGTGCTGCTCCTGGCAGGTGGCATGAATCTGTACAATGCGGTCATTCACACCTTTAGTACGGCGGGAACCGGCGGATTTTCCAGTATGAACGCAAGTGTTGCGGCCTTTGACAGTGCGTACATTGACGGTGTGATTACGGTGTTTATGCTGCTGTTTGGCGTAAACTTTAACTTATATTATCTACTGCTTCTGAAAAATCTCAGGGCGGTGATAAAGAGCGAGGAGCTGCGTGCTTATCTGGGAGTCGTGGCGGCGGCTACGGTGGTGATTACCATCAATATTTTAAATCTCTATGAGACACCTCTTCGGGCTTTCCGATATGCGGCTTTTCAGGTGGCTTCTGTGATTACAACCACCGGTTTTGTGACGGCCAATTTTGAGCTTTGGCCGGAGCTTTCCAAGATGGTGATTCTGCTTTTGATGATCATTGGTGCCTGTGCCGGCTCCACTGGCGGCGGCATGAAAGTGTCACGTATTTTGATCCTGGCTAAGACCATCAATAAGGAGATTCGCCAGATCCTGCACCCAAAGTCCGTAAATGTGGTGAAGATGGATGGCAAGAGGGTGCCGGGAGAGAGCATCCATGGGGTATATGTATATCTCATTTGCTATCTGGTCATCTTGGCAGGCTCTATTTTGCTGGTGGCTTTGGATAATTTTGATTTTATAACGAACTTTACGGCGGTGCTTACAACCCTGAACAATGTGGGACCTGGACTTGCAAAGGTGGGACCCATTGAGAATTTTTCGCAGTTTTCTTATTTTTCCAAGCTGATTTTGAGTGTGGATATGTTGGTGGGACGCCTGGAGATTCTGCCTATTTTGATGTTATTTGCACCCCAGGTATGGCGAAAGAGGTTTTAGGGCAGCTATTCTTTATGGAAAAATTCATCGGAACATTAGAGTTTTTGGGAGAGAGTATAGAAAAAAGATGAAAGAGTATAATAGATTAACGGCAGCGGAAAATCGTGCCTTTTATCGGATGGCCATTGCCCTTGTGATTCCCATGGCTTTGCAAAATCTGATTAATGTGGGTGTGACCACTGCCGATGTGGTGATGCTGGGGAAAGTGGGAGAGACTGCACTTTCCGGGGCTTCTCTGGCTGGTCAGGTTCAGTTTATTATGAATTTGATCTTTTTTGGACTGACCTCCGGAGCTTCGGTTTTGACAGCCCAGTATTGGGGGAAACGGGATGTGCGTACCATTGAGAAAGTATTTGGGATTTCTTTGTGCTTTGCAATGGGAATCGGGGTGATATTTTTTACGGCGGCACAGGTGGCACCCCGCCAATTGATGTATGCCTTTACTACAGAGGAGCCAGTGATTAAAGAGGGCATTTCTTATCTGCGGATTGTGTCATGGTCCTATCTGCCAGTGGCCTTTACGATGATTTATCTCAATCTTATGCGAAGTGTGGAACGGGTGGTGGTGGCCACCTGGACATATTTTGTTTCTCTGATTGTGAATATTTTTGGCAATGCTATTTTGATTTTCGGCATGTTCGGAGTGCCCGCTATGGGTGTTCGGGGTGCAGCTTACGCCACATTGTTTGCACGGATTGTGGAACTTGTGGTAGTGGTGTTGTACATAAACTGGAAGGGCAATCCAATTTCTCTGCATTTCAGGGATTTTGTGAGGTTTGACAGGCTGCTGCTAAAGGATTTCTTTGTATTTTCCTCTCCGGTCATTGCCAATGAGCTTATGTGGGGTCTGGGAATGTCTGTGAATGCGGCCATTATCGGTCATCTGGGCAGTGCGGCTGTTGCAGCCAATTCTGTGGCCCAGGTATCCAGACAGTTGATTATGGTCATTGGCTTTGGTCTGTCTGCGGCCACCTCCATTATGATTGGAAAGGTAATTGGTGAGCAGAAGCTGAAGCTTGCAGAGATTTACGCCCGAAAGTTTATATGGCTCAGTGTAGGAATTACGCTGGTTGCAGCCACGGGACTGTTTTTCTGCCGTGGATGGATTGCCGGAAGTATGACCATCTCAGATCAGGCAAAGGATTATCTGCGGTTTATGCTTTTTGTGGTATGCTACTACGCAATCTTTCAGTCCTATAATACTACAATGATAGTTGGGATCTTTCGGGCCGGAGGAGATACCCGGATAGGATTTTTTGTGGATGTGATTGGGATGTGGTGCTTCTCCATTTTCCTCGGGGCGGTTACGGCTTTTTGGCTGCACTGGGGTGTGAAAGCGGTATTTGTGGTATTGCTGTCAGATGAGATTGTGAAGATCCCCATTACAACATGGAGGTATCGAAAGAAGATCTGGCTTCGAAATATAACGAGAGAGTTAGATAATTAAATTTTTAATATTGCGGAACTCAAAACAGCAATACCCTGACAGTGCCAGAACAATTTATGGACACAGCCCCAAGTGGCCGGAAATTGTTCTAGTAAGTGGTACTGGAAAGGGGATTGCGGAACTTAAAATAGGAGGACAAAGATATGTCAGAAAGAGGATGCAATAACAGTAGCTGTGACAAGTCAAGCTGTGAGGGCTGCCCAAGCAAGCAGAACCCAACAAGTTTTCAGGTGGATGCCAATGAATATAGCTGTATCCGCCGGGTCATCGGCGTGGTCAGCGGTAAGGGTGGCGTAGGAAAGTCTATGGTAACGGCTTCCCTGGCAAATCAGCTTGCGGCAAAGGGCTATAAGGTGGGAATTCTGGATGCGGATATTACGGGGCCGTCCATTCCCAAGATGTATGGAGTTCATGGTCCGGCAGTGGCGACGGAGGATGGGGGAATTACACCCTGTTATACGGAGAACGGGATTGCTCTGATGTCCATTAATCTTTTGCTTCCTGATGAGACGGCACCGGTTATCTGGCGGGGACCCATCATTGCCAATGTGGTGAAGCAGTTCTGGACGGATGTGATCTGGGGTGATCTGGATTATCTGCTGGTTGATATGCCCCCGGGAACGGGAGACGTGCCTTTAACCGTATTCCAGTCTCTTCCGGTGGATGAGATTGTTATGGTGACTTCTCCCCAGGATCTGGTACAGCTTATTGTAAGGAAAGCTCTGAGCATGGCGGAACAGATGAACATTCCTGTAAAGGGAATCATCGAAAATTATTCCTATTTCAAATGTCCCGACTGTGGCAAGGAGATTCAATTGTTTGGCAAGAGCCACATTGACGAGGAGGCAGCAAAGCTCAACTTAAAGGTTCTTGGGAAAATGCCTGTGGAGCCGTCTTTTGCGGAGGCTGCGGACAGAGGAGAATTCCATACGGTGGAGAATCCATATTTGAATGTGGAGTTTGAGTAATAAATAATATTTTAGAGGGGGACACAAAGGTGAAGCGAAGTTTGTTGACGGCTATGGCAGTTTGCCTGATGCTCGGCTGTCTGGCGGGATGCAAAGGCGGCAGTCAGTCATCGGAGATTGAGAAACTCTGGAAAGCTGCGAAAAAAGCGGAGAGTATGGAGTCATATGCGTCATATATAGTGGAACAGCAGGAGGAACAGGCCCATATACAGGAGGTCGCTCTGGAAACATTAAATGGGGAGTCTTCCATGGAGCAGCAGTTTCAGGCCACAGCTCTGTTGTGTGCGGTGGAATATCAGACTTATTTAAGTGAGCAGGAGAACGGGAGCTGGAAGAAAGATTTTTTCAAATTTGATTATCCGGTGAGTGCTTCCTATGCCAATAGCTATCTGGCAAAGGTAAATACGGAGGGAGAGACTTTTTGGACATCCTTTGAGGAGGCTTTCTATCCCTATGACTGCCTGATGCCCATGATTGCGGCGGCTGACGAGCTTGAGGGCCAGGCGTTGGTAAATCTTCTGTCCGGAGTGCCTGAGGACAGCAGCGTTCTTAAAACTGAGATGGAAGATGCGGTGGAAGAATGGATTTTGAATAATCCAGGAAAGCTGACAATGGTAGGTGATGCACTGATAGAAAGCGGGTATTTTGATGAGTGGAGCAAGGATGACTGGCACGACACATTTTTCTATTCTTCTCTTGAACCCTACCAGATCAGAGAAGAAACTCTTAAGGATGCCCTGGCCTATTTGAATTATTTAAAAAATACTGTGATTCCCACAGTAGAGGGAAAGTTTGGTGAAGATTCTTTTAAAAATACTTCGGAGTTAACCCAGGAGGAGTATTACACGTCAAATGTAATGGTATCTGTGAATGAGGAGGTTGCATTGCAGGATGGAGCTTCTTCCCAGGAGACAGAGGAGGGGGATTCCGGGACTATTGAGACAGAGGGGAAGAAAGTCATTGCCTTATATCGGAATCTTCAGGGAGAGGATTTTGATGATGCACCGCCTTCCCTGCGGCTGATGGGCGATTTTATGCTGGAACTTCCGGAGGAGGAATATCCTGCAACTGTGGAGGAGACTGACTATTATCTGGTTTTGACCGCAAACTATGAGGAGGGCGGATTCTATCAGAACACGGATGGAAGTGAGACTGCCATTCGGGAGATTAACTCCAGTACTTCTGTAGATTTGTATGATGCGGAAACAGGAACACTTCTTCGCCGCCTTGGGAATGTACTGGAGACGGCACCGGAGTCTATTTTTACCAGTGATGAAGAGGGAGCCATGTATCCGGAGACGGTAGGGGCAGATGTTCTGAGCTTTATTTATCACCATATCAATGAGCCGGAGACATATGTTTCCCTGATGGATCATTTGTCTGGAAAAAGTGAAGTCGCTATTGGCGAGCCGGTAACTCTGGCAGGCTGGGAGATTACTTACCATTCGGCTGAGATTGTAAAATCCTTTGAGGATAGTTTGTACGTTTATTCGCCAAATGATGGCTGCCGGTTTGTGAAAGGGCAATTTACCATTACAAATAAAGGGATGGAGGAAGATACGTTCCTGCCTTGGGTTTATTACACTGGGGAGGATCCCATTGTACAGGTGACGGACGAGAGCCATGAGAACTTTTATGACTTTGTCAATGTTATGAATTACAAGAAATGTCTGGGCAATACCACTCTGGAACCGGGAGAGTCCAGGGATGGAGAGTTGATTTTTGAGGTGCCGGAGGAAGTGGCCCAGGGAGAAGAACCACTCTTTATTGCGGTTTCTTTGGGGAACAGGATGGTGTATTATCCATTGAAATGACAGGGAAAATATAGCGTTTTAGTAACGGGATTATCATAAAATAAGCCAGAAGACTTTTGATATATCTATGTTGGAAGTGTTTTGAACCCATAGGATATTGGAAAAGTTTTCTGGTTTATTTTTCGACATCTCCCAATTTTTTATTGCTAAACCGGGGGAACTATTGTATAGTAAAATAGAAAAATTTTCAAGGGGGAACGTGTTATATGGAAAAGACCACAGGTCAAAAGCTGATACTTGGAATTCAGCATGTTCTGGCGATGTTTGGAGCCACGGTACTCGTGCCGGCATTGACAGGGCTGAATACTTCGATCACATTGTTTTGTGCAGGGCTTGGAACTCTTTTATTCCATTGGATTACAAAGAGGAAAGTACCTGTTTTTTTAGGCTCCAGTTTCGCATTTATCGGAGGAATCTGTGCGATTCTGGGAGACTCCCGCATGGGAGACGCAGATTATCTGGAACGGTTAGCTTCCGTGAAAGGAGCCTTGATTATTGCGGGCCTGGTGTATGCGGTGTTTGCAGGTCTGATTAAGCTGGTGGGCTATGAGAAAGTAAATAAGCTTCTGCCGCCCATTGTGACCGGGCCGATTATCATTGTGATTGGCTTGCGGCTTTCCGGTTCTGCTATTAATTCCGCATTTTACTGGAATGGGGAATTTAGCCTGAAAGCCGTGCTGGTGACTGTGGTGGTATTGGCTACGGTTATCTGTATCTCGGTGTTTGCGAAAGGGATTTATAATCTGATGCCCATTCTTTTTGCGATAATTGTAGGCTATCTGGTATGCGTTCCCATGGGCTTTATTGATATGACTCCTATGAAAGAAGCACATGCCCTTTCTTTTCTGGATCAGAATATCATGGCACAGGTTCTGTGTATGCCGACCTTTAAGGCGGATGCGATTCTGGCTATTGCACCCATTGCCTTGGTTACTTTGATTGAGCATGTGGGGGATATTACTACCAACAGTGCGGTGGTGGGAAAGAACTTTATGATCGATCCGGGTATCCATCGCACCATCTTAGGCGACGGTATTGCCACGGCTGTGGCAGGTCTTCTGGGCGGACCGGCAAATACCACATACGGCGAGAACACAGGCGTGCTGGCTGTGACAAAGAATTATGATCCGGCGGTTATTCGAATTGCGGCGGTATTTGCTATTATTCTGGGACTGTTTGGAAAGATTGGCGGAATTATCACCAGTATTCCCGGGCCTGTGACTGGGGGAATCAGTATTGTGCTTTATGGTATGATTTCTTCCGTAGGTGTGCGGATACTGATTAATTCCCGGTTAAACTTTGGCAACAGCCGGAATCTGATGATCGCAGCCTTGATCTTTGTGTTGGGAATCGGCTGCGACAGTATTCCTGTAACGGGAACCGTGACCATCTCCGGATTGGCTCTGGCTGCGGTGGTGGGGATGATCCTTGCGGCCATTTTGCCCGTTGGGAAAGATGACGTGATTGAGGAGCCGTAAGATATACGTGGGAAAATCAAGTTTTGGAACGTTTGATATAAGAGTATATAAGCTGGAATAAAGTGAAGAGATTGGTATAAAAAAGGGAACGGATTTTATGATCTGTTCCTTTTTCTATATAATATTATACCACAAAATTTGGAAAAACTCAAGACTGGTAAGGGGGCGGTTCCAATGCTATAGTGTAGTTTGTGTATTGTTTATAAATAAGGGGGGTAATGTGTTGGAGAAAGATTGGATGATGTTGTTACAGCAGAAGAATCAATTGGCAAGGGTTTTGGAAACGAATGAGAGGACGGCCAGGTATGGACTTTCGTTGAGTGAGCAGGATGCGAAACTTTTGCTGGAGGAACGGACCCATGTGCTTAAGGAAGAGAGACGGGTTGAGTTTGGCGGTGGGATCCTGCCGAAGATTATTGAGGAATTCTGTGATTCTGATTTTATTGATCAGAATAATTATGTGGATACGTTGATTCGGCTCCAGGAGATTTTTTATCTGTATAAAAATGAAATGCTGGACGAGATTACCGACGAGGAACTTATCCATTTTATGCGGGAACAATTTGAGGAGGCTTGTTTTGGGGATCTGAGTTATCTGGAGGGTACCTGTCTTCGCATTTTTTCGGAAGCTATTCGGGCCGGATATCAAGGGCATCGGAAATCAGGAGGATATGGGAATTTTGATGAGGTAAAGCGGTGGGATTACGAGCTTTATCTGGCGGCACTGGAAAATCTTTTTTAAAATAAATCGTCTATTTGGCGGGGCAAGAAGAAGCTTTAAGCATAGAAGAGGGGGACTGCATATGTACGATATGGAAGAGCTGCTTCCGATTGTAGGAAAGCTGGCAGAGAAATATACAGGAATTGACAGCACTTCGATTACTTATGAAAAAGCAGAGCAGCTAATGGAAGCTGTGCTATACTGTATAAGGGAAGCGGAAGATGAAAAGCCGTATTCTTTGGCAACGGGTGAGAGGGTGTCGGCTCAGGAAATGTACCGATTTGGAAAGGCTGCGGTAGAAAGAAAGGTGCAGGAAGCACTTGGGCTGTATCATGAGATTTTGCCGGAATTTTCTTCTTATGGAAATCTCTGTCTAAAGGAGACCTTTCTAAATGGTCTGCCAGAATTTTTCCGATGGTACGATATAGAGTTCCATCCTCAGAACACGATTTTAACTCTGGATTATCCGGTTTTGAGGGAACTGGCTTCCTATAGGGGAATTGATAAGATCTATGAGTTTCTTGCCTGCATCCGGTTGGAACAGCACTTTTTGCGGATGTTTCCGGAGGATTATGTAAAAGGGGTGCTTCGGCAATATTATGGTAAAGAGATCGATATGGTTGACAATATCTGTGAAATATTTCTACTGGCAGTAGCGGGACATGTTCTGATTGGAAAAAGTCTTGTGGAAGAGCTTCAGGAAGCAGATTATCAGAAGCTGCGGTATTATCTTCAGAAGACGGATATGGCAGAGGTGGCGGATCGTTTAAGGGAGATGGTGGGAAAATTAGCGGAAAGGTATTGCGAGGATTCCGGGGAGCTTTTGGAATATCTTACAGGAACGCTCAACAGTGTTGCGGTTCGGTTGAAGAACACCTCTGTTTATGGAGAACTTTAGGCTTTTTTACTGTACAGGCGGGGTAAGGCGAAACTGGCCCTTTGACTTTTCCGATATCTGGTGTCCGGCTGTTCACGAACATGCTGTTTGATTTGGACGGACATTACCTTAAAA
>CAOJBY010000027.1 GCA_948330435.1 uncultured Lachnoclostridium sp.
GGTTGACAGCCTATTATGTTATTAGTTTTCTGTTTCCCTTTGTCAAGAGAAGATAGCAAACGATGATGGATCTGTCTTATTTTTTTACAGCCCCATCACCTGATAGTGGTTCCTATCTAGTTTTTCTCGCCCTAATTGGTGAATTCCGCAGCTTTCGATGTAATAATGAAGCCGTTCTCATTTTCTGCCGGCTCCAGGGTGAAGCTTACGATTCCTGCATCACTTTCGTCTTCATATTGGATGCTATATCGCACCGTGATGGTGTTGTCGGATTCTTCATAATCTGTGAATGTGTACTGGACATCCGGGAAGTCGGATACGCCTATGTAATAGAAGCCGTCCTCATAGTAGCAGGCTGTCTGGCCCTCTTCCATTTCTTCTAGAGTTGGTTTTGCTTCCTCCGGAAGTTCCGTGCCAAATACCAGCTTTACGTAGGCTTCCGCTTCCTGCTCGGGTACCTTGACAACGGTTTCTTCGATTTGCAAATCTTCACGATATATCTGTTCCGTTTCCATACCCTCGGGTACGCCGGTATAGGAATAGAACAGAAAGTCTCTATAAAATGCCTTGTCTTTTTCCGTCTGTGAATCGAAATCGTTTAAGGTTCGGCACATTTGCTCCAAAAATGCTTTTCCCTGGTCGGTAAGCTCAAAGGCTTCTTCTGCCTGGGACTGTGATTCCGGTTCGGCGGGAGTGAGGGCTTCTGTTTCCTGGGATTCTTCTTGTTGGTTTTCGTTTGTATCCGCCGTATTTTCAGAGGGTTCCGAAAGTTCCTTGTCTTTTGCTCCTTTGCATGCGGTCAGGCACAATAGCATAGTCATAAGCAGGTACATACATATCTTTTTCATTTTTTGTTTCTTCTCTCTTTGTGGTAATATTTTACTGTCGGTTTTTCAGATACAGAATCTTGGTTCTCAAGACTCAAAGACCTCTCTTCTTTTTTTCGTTTTCTGCGGAATCTGGGCAAGGATGATTGCGGCGAACATAAGGGTACATCCTAACAACTCCCTGCTTGTCAGGTGCTGATTCAAAAGCAGCATGCCTGCCAGAACGGACACTACGGATTCCAGGCTTAAGATTAGGGATGCCACGGTCGGGTTCATGTCTTTTTGACCTACGATCTGCAGGGTGTAACCGGCCCCGCTTGAGAGTACACCTGCATAGAGAACAGGCTTCCAGGCGGCAAGGAGCTGGCCAAGTTCCGGTTTTTCAAAAATCAGCATGGCAATTCCGGATACGATTCCGCAGACAAAGAATTGGATACAGGACATCTTTACGCCGTCTGCATATTGGGTGAAGTAATCGATCACCAAGATGTGGATGGAGAACAGGCAGGCACAGATGAATACCAGGATGTCCCCCGTCCCCAAACGCAGGCTTTCGGTCATACACAGGAAATAGAGCCCTGCCAGTGCCAGCAGGACACCTATCCATACGAAAGGACCGCATTTTTTACCGAAAAACAAGCCCAATACAGGGACAATGATGATGTAAAAGGCGGTGAGAAAGCCCGCTTTCCCTACAGAGGTATAGATGATTCCAAATTGCTGGAAACAGCTTGCAAAGCAGAGAGCCAATCCACAGCAGATACCGCCCCACAATAGCTTTCCTCTGTCTTCTTTTGCTGATTTGCAGTCTGTGGATGCTTCTTTAGCCTGGACTTTCCATTTATTCAACAGAGCGATGCAGGGAATCAATACCAGGCCGCCGATGAGGGAACGTACGCAGATGAACGTGAATGGACCTACATAGTCCATGCCTACGCTCTGGGCCACAAAAGCCACGCCCCAGATGATGGCGGTTAGAAGCAATATAAAAGATTGTCTTATCTGTCGTGAGGTCATGTGAATGTATTCCTTTTCGTTATTTTACAGATTCATGTGGCTGTCGGGACATAAGACAGCCACACCTATCCTTCATCGAAACGCAGGGTGGACAATATGCTTTCCTGTATTGCACCCAGGCTTTCATAAGCTTCTACAAAGCAGTCCATCTGAGCCACATAAAGCCTTTCATTATAGCGGAAAATATAGATGTCGCAGGTGCGGCTCCCAGAATCTGTTCCTTCGGAATAGCTGATCCAGGCGGCCGGATATTCGCCCTCTCCTATGGTCACCTCTTCTACCATGCATTCTTCATTGCTGTCAGCCACGTATTGGTCTGCCAGGGTCTCTGAAGATTCTTCTTCTGATTCCGTAATCTTTACAAATACGGGAGTCTCCGAGTCCGCCCCATAAGAATGGGAATAAAAGCACAGTTCATTATTGGCAATCTCAAGGGTAAAGCTTTCCGGATCATAGGCTATGGTAAAGTCATTGATGCCCTGTATCCTGTTATAGGGTACACTGACGGTCTCTCCCTCCCGCATCAGGACAACCTCTTCTTCCCCTAAAACACTTCCAGGCTCTTTTCCTACCACAATCGGCTCCGGCTCCTGAACTTCCTCTTCCTCTATTCCCGCCTGCCCTATATCCTGCACCTCAGGTACTGACACCTCTCCCGTCCTGGTTCCGCTGCAGCCACACAGGACTGCTATAGCCACCAGACAGAGCAGTGTCAGACGCTTACGCAAGAATCTCTCCTACTAATTTATTAACCAGGGCACCGTCTGCCTTTCCTTTTACCTTTGGCATCAGTTCTTTCATGATCTTTCCCTTATCCCTGCCCGTAGGTTCCGTAATGCCAAGGCTGTCCATTACTTCTTTAATGACCGCCCGGATAGCCTCCTCACTCATCTCCTCCGGTGCAAACTCAGAAAGCACGGCAAGGCGAGCTTTGCATTGTTCTATGATATCCGTCCTATCTGCCGGGGCCAGATCCATCGTTTCTTTTGTCTGCTTCATTTCCTTTTTGATAACCTCATACTCCTCCTCCACGGTCAGATCTGCCCGTTTGTCTATGGCTTTATTTTTCAGTGCCGCAAGAAGCATGGACAGGGTTTCTTTTCGATCCTTTTCCTTATTTTTCATGGCTTTCATCATTTCTGCACGAATTTCATCAATTTTGCTCATTTCTTTTTCTCCTTCATTTATAGTTCCGCAATAGCCACTATTGCTGTTTCAAATCCTTATCTATTTTAATCGCATTCGAATTAGATTGCAAGGCTTTCAATTATCTTATTATACCAACCGTTCCTTTAGCCATTTCCCACGGAAAAGACGAATCAAAAACAACACGCCACGGACGCAGAGTTCCAGGCACATGGCAATCCACACACCGGCAAGTCCCAGTCTGGGTGCCATAAAAAGGGAAAGGGTAATGCGAACACCCCACATACTTGCAAGGTTCATGATACTGGGTATTAAGGTATCCCCTGCCCCTCTCAAGGCTCCTGCCGCAACAATGGATGCCGCAAACATAGGTTCTGCAAAGGCCTCAATCCGAAGAACTTTTGTACCAAGAATACGTATAGCCGGATCAGGTGTGAGCAATGAAAACATCCATGGTGCCCCCAGGTACATTAACCCCCCGGTACAGGTCATAATTGCAATGCCAAGGAACACGGAAAGACGGGCATAGTCTTTGGCCAGTTTCTCTTCTCCCGCCCCAATACTCTGCCCCACCAATGTAGTAGCTGCTGCTCCTATTCCGTATCCAGGCATATAGCAGAGACTTTCTGCTGTTACACCAAGAGAATTTGCTGCAACTGACACAGTTCCAAGGGGTGCTACAATGCGGGTGCCTGTAATCTGTGCACCACATAAAATAGTATGCTCAAGAGCCATAGGAAGGGCCAACTGGAAAGAAGTTTTGAGACATTTCTTTTCCAAATGCCACGTTCCATGCCACTCCAGCTGCAAAGACGCAGATCGAAAGCAGACTGCATAGAGCATCAATATAGCTGTAACAAATTCTGCCATAGCTGTTCCAAGGGCTGCACCAGCCACTCCCAGTCCGGCTCCCGGTATGGTAATGTGCATACCTGACAAAGAAATTTGTCTCGTCGGAAAGATAAACAAACTATTAAAAATCACATCCTGTACGCACATAAGAATATTCAGTTGGCTGGGTGTACGCATATCCCCGCTACATTGGAGCATATTACCTGCCGTGTGACGCATTTGAATGGCAGGAAGTGCACAGGCATAAATCAGAAAATAACGGGAGGAATTTTTGCAGACCTCTGGCTCTCCACCCAGCCAAAGGGGAAGGGCATGACTGATTCCAATTCCAATGGCAGAAAGGGTTACCCCAAACAGGAGCGTACACAAAAGGGCCTGACGTAAAACCTTTCGGGCACCTTTCTCCTGTCCTGCACCAATCAATTGTGCCACCTGCACCGAAAACCCGGTTGCCGAAGCCATGCATAAGCCGCCAAAGAGCCAGGTCGTACTGGAAACAAGACCAATAGCCGCCGTTGCTTTTGCTCCCAGACTTCCGGCCATAGCCGCATCAATGTATTGCATAATAATGGAACTGATTTGGGCAAGTACAGCCGGAATACTGAGCCGAATCACTTGCCCCAATTGCTCCTTTTGAGCCGAAAGATTTTTCAATGCTTTAACTCCATTATCTGTAAAAGTTCTTTTAAAGTTGCAACAGTTACCCCAGAATCCTTATCTACAAAAATAAAGCCGTCTGCTTTTGCCTACAGACGGCTTTATCCTCTGATCCTGCAACTGAATATCCAACTTTTCAAGTGTCAGTTAGCTGCCACAAAAAGTCAGGCTTTCTTCTTCTCAAAGAAGTTATCGATCTCTTTCTTAATATCCGCCGGCTTTGAATTCTTTAGAAGATAACCTGCCGGTTTTAAGGGCATTACCTTTATCATGCTCTCCGGATCCCGTCTTCCGGTCAGGAATATAACAGGAATATCCTCAAATGCCTTTTCAGAACGAAGCATCTCCAGGGTCTGCCGTCCGTCACAGACCGGCATCTCATAATCCAGCAAGATAAGATCCGGCCGGTTCAGGGTAATTGTTCGAATTGCAGCCACACCGGACTCAGCCGATGACACTTCATAATCTTCACTCAAAAGCTGCTTCATGCCCTCCCGAATTGTCATGGAATCATCAACCACAAGTATCTTGAACTTTGAAGCATCCTCCACTGCCTGCTCTTCACGCTTCATCAGGTACTTCTCCACCTCGGTCATGGCATTCTCATTTTCTATGGGAGTGCCCACACCTTTCTCCAACAGATGAGGGGCAATTACGCAATAGGAAAAATAGCCTTCTCCCGTATCAAATAATAAACTGGCTTGAACCTTTTCTTTGTCAAATATTTTCTGTAATTCTTCATAGGAAAGAAGATTCTCTTCCTTTAACTGGTAACCCTCCATATCCGGAAAATGCTCCATAACACGTCCCACAAACTGCCGGGCTGTATACCTGGCAGCATGTACGAGCTTGGCATCCAATTTATTCGTCTGGATTCCCATAATCTTACCGACCGTGTTAATCAGCAGTTTTTCCTCAAATACCAGAATAATTTCCTGTCTTTTTTCATCCTGATCCGTCCCGTATACCAGACGGTAATAGACACCCTTTCCGAATTTTTCTCCTCTATAAGCACTGCTAATCATCTGAGATTCCAGATGGAACATATCGAACAGAAGCTGAATGATCACCTTTTTCAAGGCATCCAGCTCTTCTCCGGGCAATACCTTTTCCCAATTACTTGTACGTTCCCCGGTAATGGCCTGATCTTCGGTCAGGGTATGTCCAATAAGCCATCCGGCACAGACTCCCAGGAAATGCTCCACCGCATCCTGAGCATAATTCGTCTGTTCTAGTTCCTGTTCCAAAGCCGGAAGCGTATTTTCCCGAAATCCTTTATGTATCAGCTTATGCTGCTGAGTTCCTTCATAACCAATCGACATCATATAAGCTTCTTCGTCTGCAAAATGCTTCACCGCATGTCCTTTGAAAAATTTGATACCTTCCTGACATGCCCATTCACTGTTCTTGTCTTCCTTTTTGAAGGCAAATAGCTTATTAATAATTTTAAAAAGCCTTTGATGGTCCCTATCGATAGTCTCCACTCCGATATTAAACTCTTCTCGCCATACAAATTGGGTTTCCATATAATATCCTCCTCTGCCATAGTCAAATTTATAAACCGTTGAAAGCTTTTTGAAGTCTTATAGTAGTTATTATACAATACAATATCCGAGATATGCAATATCAATTGTGAGCATAATATTGCAATTTTCAAAAAATGAGTTCAGTTTTCTGATGAAAGGACTTCCAGACGTTTTGCAATATCCGCCACAACATCTGCAACCGTATACTTTTTCATTTCATTTTCCATGGCTTTCTGAATATCTGACAGTTTATCATCCAGAACTGCATGGATATTCCTTCCTACCGGACAGGCAGAATTGGGATTGTCGTGGAAATGGAACAACTCTCCTTCCTCAAGCAGATCAACTGCCAAATATACATCATAAAACGTAATCTCTTCTATAGGCCTGACCGCCTTTGCTCCTCCGGTTCCCCTGGCCACTTCAATCAATCCCGCATTCTTAAGCTGGGAAAGAAGCTTTCGTATAATAACCGGATTCACATGGATACTGGACGCAAGAAAATCACTGGTAATTTTATAATCGCTCCCAAATATTTCCATGCAGGCAAATATGTGTAATGCAATCGTAAATCTACTGGATATCCGCACAATCCCACCTCCAGGCTGTTTTTATATTATTTTAACTCATTTAGATGTAATGTCAAGTATTGCATCAA
The DNA here is from genome assembly GCA_948330435.1 of uncultured Lachnoclostridium sp. Lineage (GTDB taxonomy): Bacteria > Bacillota > Clostridia > Lachnospirales > Lachnospiraceae > Laedolimicola. Next base: position 6,684 of record CAOJBY010000027.1, read on the forward strand.
CTCTTAATTGCATTTCTTACATAAATGTAGTATTCTATATGACACAAACTTTCCCTGTCCCATTTATGGCATTCAAAGTATCATCTATTGCACAAAGAGGTTTTTTAATATGACAGAATCATTTCATACTGTAAATAATTATGATTCAAAGGAGGTTTCTATGGGAAATTTAGGATACAAGGCATTAGCTCTGGATTTAGACGGGACTTTAACAGACAGCAACAAAAATCTTCCCACAAGGAATAAAGAGGTTCTGAAAAAGGCTATGGATCTGGGATTAAAGGTAATCTTAATATCCGGACGCTCTGTTATGGGTATCACTGGTCTTGCAGAAGAACTGGACTTCAAAAAATACGGGGGCATCATTGCCGCTTTCAATGGCGGAAAAATATTTGATTACCAGACCGGAGAAACAATCCAACAACTGATGTTTCCGGCAAAAGCCATCGCCAACACCTGTGCCATTGTGAGAAAATATGGTGCACAGCCATTATCCTATACGGATACCCATATTGTGGCAGAGACAGATACAGATGAATATGTCTTAAAAGAGTGTAAATGCAACTCGACAACCGTGCAGAAAGTTTCCTGGCTTCCGGACTTTCTGGACTATCCCATTCCAAAAATTCTGGGGGCTGGTGAGCACGAACAGCTTTTAAAGGCCCGTGATGAGTTTCTTGCCATGTATTCGGATATCTGTGACAGCTTTTTCGCTGAATCTTTCTTCTTGGAATTGGCTCCAAAAGGTGTGGCAAAGGATAAGGCACTTTCTAAGGTTTGTGACTATTTGAACATTACACCAAAGGAACTTATGGCATGTGGAGATGGGCTGAATGATATTTCCATGCTTGATTTTGCCGGTTGGGGTGTTGCCATGAAGAATGCCTATCCGGAAACCCTTGCTATGGCTGACTGCATTGCTCCTTTCACCAATGATGAATGCGGAGTGGCCTGGGCGGTAGAAACATTTATTTTAAATGCTTAAATCAAAACCAGAACACGGGCCTATGGGGAAATGGCTGATATCTCATTTTCCCACAGACCCGCTCTTTATTTCAGACAATACTTTTTATACTCATCAAATAGCCGGTGCATGCTCCAGCAGGTACTTCTCTGCTTCCGTGTTCCACAGTCCATTGGTCTTGGAAACCAGCTTATGAAGTTCTGCAAACATGGGATCTTCTTTTCCTTTCTCCTCAAAGTCCGCAATAGCAGTAAGGGGCAGAGAAATATGAGTATAAATCAGCTTCTTGCCGCCCGGTACTTTCGGAAGATTCAAGGTTGTATCCTTTGCCACATCCAGACCACCGATATGAGTAACCAGAATCGCCGGATCAAGCTTGCCCTGTCCCATCATAGCCAGACATTCCTTCATATCATCCGTATTGCCGCCGGAAGTTCCAACTACATGAGTTCCGGAATAATGTACGTTGTAGAAGTTGAACTTTGCAGAGAATTCCGGGTTGGAGGGGCCCGCAAAGAAGTTCAGGCAGCCATCCTGTGCCAGAATGCTGTCAGCCAGTTCTACTACCGGTGCAACCGGAGCAAAGCAAAGCACATCATCATACCCGGATCCGTCGGTGAAGTCCATCATGCACTTTTTCTGATCCTCAACCTTGCCTGTGTTCACATAGACAAGCTTAATCCCCTTTTTCGCTGCCTCTTCAGGAGAAAGTATCTTCTCTGCCCGTGCAAGACGTGCATCATCAATATCCGTTACAATCAAAAGAGACGGATTCCGGTCACAGTGAATGATATAGTCAATAGCAGCCAGCCCCATGGGACCTACGCCTGCCAGAATTGCCATCTTGCCGCCCTCACGGATGCCCATATCATGCTCATATTTTCCTCTGGTCACATGGTACATGGCATGGAACGTACCTGCCACACAGGAAAGAGGCTCTGCTAGGGAACCGCCAAAATAATTCTCACTGTCAAAGTGAAGAAGACATCCCATCTCCATAACCTCATTGGGGATTACCACATAAGTTGCATCTCCGCCGATATACTGAAAAGAATATCCCGGTGCATCTAAGCTTCCCTTGTAATTGAGGGCGGGCTGAATGGAGAACTTCTCTCCCTCCTTAAACTCATGTGCCCACTTAGAACCTACTTTCACCAACTCGCCGCAGAACTCGTGACCGATAATGGTGGGATGCTCTGCCACATTATTGGGAACACGCTTGTGATCCGCCCCCTGCATAGCTGCCTTATAGGAAGACATGCAGATACTGTCGGATACAACCTTAGCCAGAATCTCATCATCCTTAAGTTCCGGAAGTTCAAACTCTTCCAGTCGCAGATCTTCTTTTCCATACAATCTTAACGCTTTTGTTTTCATCTTTTCTCTCCTTTTGGCCCTATGGCCTTAATTATAAATATTAATGAGTTTTATGTTGTGAAAGTAAGTGGCTGCACTCTTTCTCCGGAAGATCTTTTTCCGTCCCCACCAGCTTTGCAATGGTCAGTACCTTGGCAATAGCCTCGGCAGCTTCCATATTGTTCATGGCCTCAATAGCATCCGGTCCCACGGCAATGGCACCATGATTCTCCAGAAGAGCTACCTCCGTATGTTCCAAAATAGGTCCCAGATCCCGACAGATATCGTCCGTTCCCGGTCTTCCATAACCGGCAACTTCAAACCGTCCATATTTGAACATCATCTCAGGATAGGCTTTTGTCTCTACCGGCTTGCCACACACAGCATGTGCTGTCAAATATGGTGGATGGGCATGAACAATTCCTCCTATGTTTTCCCTTATCCGATAGGTCAGCACATGAAGCCTGAGTTCTGAGGTTGCCTTATAATTTCCACCAATCTGATTACCGTCCAAATCTGTAATGGCGATCATTTCCTCTGTAAGAAATGCCTTGTTCATAGCACTGGGTGTTACATAGATACAGCCGTCACGCTTCAGAGAAATATTTCCCTCCACTGCGTTCAGAAGTCTCTTTTCATCCAGACGCTTTGCCACCATAAGCACTTCATGGATAGCCCCTATATCTCCCTGCATCTTATTCACTCACCTTTTCACGTTCAATCAGCTTCCAGGTTGCATCCACCAGATGCTTAAACTGCGTATCCTCAAGCTGCTTGCAGATCATGCTTTGACGTGAACTGTTCACATCCTCGCCGGAGATCTCAGTCATGTTGTATTCCCGACAAAGCTTTTGAAGTCTCGCCATTTGCTCTTTGGTGTTTCGGGCAGGCATATAGGTTACTCCATGGACCCCCTCTTCCTTTAACATCTCAAAAAGCTCATCCAAAAATTCATCTTCAAACTTGGCTGCTTTTTTATCCCCTGTTACGGAATCCGTAATATCTCCCAGATAGGGATAGCACAAAATGGCTCCCACTTCGTCTGCCAGCTTTACCAGTTCTTTGAAAGAAATGCATTCCTCCGTGGCCGGAATATAGATCTTCTCTACCAGTTCTGCTTTCATAACCCCCAGCAAATCATATATAAAATGAGGATTTTCCGGGTCGGAAAGCTGTCCCTTTTGCTTTTCGGAGAGGGTGATTCCCAACTGCTTTTCCACAAAGTCCGCACACTGTTCCTTTCCGGCCTTTGCAATGATCTTCTCACTCAGGGCACACAGAAGATGACGTTCGGTTACGGAACCGCCGTTTGCGAACTGAGAGATGGGAAGTACATCCTTATCAAAATCAAGGGTAATACCCTTTGACCCCATCAACTGATTGATATTGGCAACCATCTTCCGGTTCCTCTCGTTTCGCTTTTCCCGAAGTGGGCCGAACACCTCCTGCAGCCTTGCAAATCCCGTATCGGGAACACTGTGGATTGCCATGTAAGCAATGCCAGCCTGATCCGGATTGTTCAGCTTCTTTCCAGCCATCCGGGTACCTTCAAGATTCGCACGGCACTCCATGCCGCAGGTAGTTCCGATCCCCGCAATCTTTCCGGCCTTGCGGAACTCTACCGCTCCGGCAATGCTGTCGTGATCCATGATTCCCGCAGTCTCCAGTCCCTCATCTCTTGCACAGTAAATAGCCGCCGTGGGAGAATACGGGGAGAAAGAATAAATGGTATGTATATGGTTGTTGGCAAACTGCGGTTTTACCTCCGGCTTCTCTTTTTCACTTCCAAGGAGAATCGCCAGATTGGCCAGACGCTCCTCCGGGGAGGAAACATTTAAAAGCTTCAAAGCATCCTGTCGTTCTACAAATTTATCCATAGGTCCTCCATTCCTGTTTTGAATTAATTCAACATATTCTGTCCGCCGGTTACCGGTACAGCCTGTCCCGTCTCAAAGTTCTGCTCCACACAGTAAAACAGTGCCTTGGATACATCTACCGGAGTACACCCCCGATGAATGGGGGACTTTGACAAATAGTAATCTTTTACATCCTGTACCGTCTTTGCTCCCGGAACCTTACCAGCATTTAAGTACTGTACAAAAAGACCTCTCTCCGGATCAGACCACAAGGGGCCATCATAGAAGTTCCCCGGACAGATAGAATTAACTTTGATCTGATACCCTACCAACTCCAATGCGAAACTCTGTGTCAGGCCAATTCCACCGAACTTACCGCCTGCGTAAGCACTGTTGTTCTTAGACCCCTCCAAACCGGATTTAGAGTTAATCTGAATAATATCAAACCAGAGGCTGTCATCTGCCTCATGTTGTGCTTTCATAATTGCAGAAGCATATTTTGCAGCATTAAAGTATCCGATATAGTTTACCTTTGTTACAAACTCAAACGCTCCCGGCTCCATATCTTCCAGGCTTCCGGCCTTTAAAACACCGGCATTGGATACAAAAATATCAAGCCCCCCAAAATGCTCTACCGTACCGCATATCATTGCTTCCATAGATTCTGCATTAGATACATCTACCTTTAAACCGATGGCACGATCACCTAACGTCTTAGCAGCTTCTACTGCCTGTGCCTCATTCAAATCCGCCAATACTACGCTGGCACCTTCCTTATACATCTCTGTCGCAATTCCAAGTCCGAATCCCTGTGCACCGCCTGTGACAACCGCAATCTTTCCGGCCAGGCGCCCGGTTGTCTCTGGTCTGTTGTGAATGTTTTGCTTTGCATACTCTTTTGCTTCTGCTAAATTCATGGTTTTCCCTCCATATTTAGTCCCGTTTCCATCATTCTCCAATGGATTGTTTTTGAATTACAAGTTTATTATAACACCATTCCAACACAAGTCAATATAAATCTACCAAAAACCACACAAAAATCCAAATTTTGTGTAACATTCACATAGGCATTAACAGATTATTTTCACAAATAAAAAACCGCCTGAACTTTTGAAGCTTCCGACGGCTTTCATTTACAAGTAGCGAATCACTTTTTATTTATTTTCTGTTGAATCTCTTCTTCTGCTTCCTCTTTAAAATCTTCGATCTGTTCCGGACTCATATGGGGCAACTCCGTCACGGAAGATACACCGAAACTTCTGAGAAAGTCCTCGGTGGTACCAAACAAAAGGGGGCGCCCCGGTGCATCCAGACGACCCACTTCCTCAATCAGGCCATATTCTACCAGTTTATTTACTGCATGATCACATTTAACCCCGCGGATCTTCTCAATCTCCAGTCTTGTTACGGGCTGTTTGTAGGCCACAATGGAAAGGGTCTCTAAAAGAACCTCTGTAAGAACATATTTTTTCGGCTGCTTCGCTATCCGTATCAAATAATCATAATATTCCGTCTTGGTACAAAGCTGGCAGGCATTCTCAAGTTCCAGAAGGCGAATGCCGTGCCCCTCTTCCTCATACTGATCTTTCATTTCTTTCAGAAGTTCCTGTATCGTTCCCTGTTCTAACTCCAGGGCCGCTGCCAGATGAGATATTTCCACAGAATCCCCCATGGTAAACAGAATTGCCTCTATGGCCGCTTTCAATCTTTGATTTTCCACAACATACACTCCTCTTTATATAGCAGCTTCCTTTGCTTCGATTAAAATTTCTCCAAAGGTCTCCTCCTGCTGTACCGTAAGCCTCCCTACTTTCATAAGTTCCAAAACTGCCAGAAAAGTTACGATTACATGAATCTTACTCTTTTTGGCTTCTTTCTCCAAAAGAGTCCGGAAGCTGAATCGTCTGTGCTCTTTCAAATAGGATTCTACAGAGGACATCTTTTCCTCCAGGCTTACCTCTTCTCTCTCAATATCTCCAAACTTGCTGCGCACCGGATCAATCTTCTCTTCCTGTCTGCGTAAAATTGACTTAAAAATCTCATTGAGTTTTTGAAGTGTCAGATCCCCCACCAGTTCCTCCAAATCAACCGGTTCTATATAGGAAGCTACCTCTTTTGGAATTGTTGCTTCTTTATAGAGAACTTTTGCGGCCAGACTCTGGCGATCTTTTAACTCACAGGCCATGTATTTGTACATCTTATACTCTAGGAGACGCTCTACCAGTTCAGCCCTGGGATCAATCTCCTCCCCTTCCTCATCTACCTCTGCCGGAAGAAGAAGTCTGGCCTTGATCTCAAGAAGAGTGGCTGCCATAACCAGGAATTCACTCATTGTATTCAGATCCCTGGTTTCCATGGCCCGAATATATTCCATATATTGATCGGTAATCATGACAATGGGAATGTCATAGATATCAATTTTATTACTCTCAATCAAATGCAGCAAAAGATCCAGCGGACCCTCAAATATCGGTAATTTTACCGGGATAGCCATATTTATATCTCCTTAGGATGTAAATGGATCACAGACAGTTCTGCCGGGTTGAAGATTCGTATATTTACCGTATGTGTGCCCAGCCCCCGGCTTACAACCAAATCTTTTCCATCCTTTTTAAAATGCCCTGCATCATATCTTGGAAAAAGCCTGGCCTGAGGCGAAATGACCCCTCCGATTCCGGGAATCCGGACAATCCCTCCATGAAGATGACCGGACACTGTCAAATCCGCCCCCCACGTGGCATAATCATCAAAATACACTGGATTGTGTGCCAAAAGAATATTGTAGCATTCCGGTTCCGGTGTGCCAAGAGTCTCCGTCAATTCCTTTATGCAGAATTGATCCTGATGAAATTTCTGATAATATCTTTTATCCAGTTCAAAACCATAAATCTGCATCTTAAGACCCTTTTTTTCAAAGGAAATGCTCTGATTTTCCAAAAGAACCACACCACAATCTCGAAGGCCTTGTGCGTATCTCTGATACATATCCCCATAAACCTCCGGATAAATCCGCATTCGGCATTCATGATTGCCATTTCCATAAAAAACAGGAAGCTTTTTTTCCCGAAGCCTCCTGAAAAGTTCCAAGGCAGGCATAAAGGAATGTTCACTGTGAGCAATAAGCATATCGCCCGCTGACAGGATGACATCCGGCTTCAATGCCTCTATGGCCTCCAAAAGTTCCTCGTTTCCCGGCCCGTACTCATGATTGTGCATATCTGCTAAAAGGAGCAGGGTTAAATTCCTACTGCCTCCAGAAAGCTTTTTTGTATTTAAATGGTAGTGAAATTGCTTAAATTTTGACATGGGGATAGAATATCATAAAACAATATAAAATGCAAGAAACCTCTGTAAACACTTGCATTTTATTCCATAAAAGGGTATGCTGTAATTGTATCTCGTATAAACACATTTATTGTGTTTTTGTCTTTTTACAGAAGACTTTTTCGAAATAAATCTTATGGAGGGATGTATCATGGAGAAGAAGAAACTGGGCCTTGTGCCAAAACTCATTATCGCCATTATTCTTGGTATTTTATTTGGACAATTCCTGCCCGAGAGCATCTGTAGGGTGGTTGTTACTGCTTCCGGCTTATTCAGCACATTTTTAAAGTTTATTATTCCGCTTATGATTGTCGCTTATGTTACCATGGGTATTGCTGACTTAAGCCAGGGGGCCGGAAAGCTGCTTGTAATTACGGTCTGTCTTGCTTATGGCTCTACGTTAATCGCAGGAACCTGCTCCTATCTGGTAGCCAGCGGATTGTTCCCAAGCTTTATGAGCCCGGAGGCCATGGAACAGATTGCGGCAACAGCAGACAATTCCTTGAGTTCTTACTTCAGCATTCAGCTTCAGCCCCTTTTGGATACCCTGTCCGCAGTGGCTCTTGCATTTGTTCTGGGACTCTGCCTCTCCACTATGAAAGGGAAAGAAATGGGCAACAGTCTTTACAATGGCATGAAAGACATTTCCAGTGTTATTGACAAGGTGCTTCACACGGTTATCATTCCGCTTCTTCCCCTTTATATCTGTGGAACCTTTACGGACATGACCAAATCTGGCAAGACTTTCGCCATTTTAAGTATTTTATGGAAAGTTTTCCTAGTGGTAATTTTAATGCATCTCATTTGCATTACCATTCAGTTTATTATTGCAGGAACCATTAGTAAGAAGAACCCCGTTACCCTTATTAAGAATCAGATTCCCGGGTATACTACTGCTTTGGGAACCCAGTCCTCGGCGGCAACGATTCCGGTTAACCTGGAATGTGCAAAAAACGATGGCGTATCCGAACAGATCCGCAATTTTGTGGTTCCTCTGTGTGCCAATATCCATATGGCAGGTTCTATGATTACCATCACAGCCTGTGCTACCGCTGTCTGTCTTATGAATCAGCTTCCTATCAGCATTGGTACCGTAATTCCCTTTATAATGACTCTTGGAATCGCTATGGTGGCCTCCCCCGGAGCTCCGGGCGGTTCTATCATGACCGCACTGCCTTTCCTTTATATGATCTTTGGTGCAGAGGCCGGTAACCCGGATGGACCCATCTGTGCTATCATGGTGGCACTGTATATTACCCAGGACTCCTTTGGAACCGCATGTAATGTATCCGGCGACAATGCCATTGGGATTATTGTAAATACAATCTATGAAAAATGGATTAAAAAGTAAACTCACAATATAAATAAAGAATGATTCTGAGGACAATGATATGAATGTATTTGATATTATCGGCCCCGTTATGATTGGTCCCTCCAGTTCTCATACGGCTGGAGCAGTCCGTCTGGGACGTGTGGCATGGAAAATCCTTGAGGAAAAAGCCGTCTGGGCAGATATCCGCCTGTCCGGTTCCTTTGCCCAGACTTACCGGGGCCATGGTACGGATAAAGCACTGATAGCCGGTATTATGGGCATGCACTCCTATGACGAACGAATCCGCTGTTCTTTAAGTCTTGCCCAGGAAGAAAGACTGGCTTATTCTTTTACGACAGAGGATATTCCCGGAGCCCACCCCAATACAGCCCGCATTCACTTAAAGGGTGAAAAGGGCGGGGAATGTATAGTACAGGGAGCCAGCATTGGCGGTGGCAATATTCTTGTTACCGAGATCAATGGTATGGAGGTGTCTTTCACTGGCCAGTACAATACTCTTATGGTGCTGCATCAGGACAGACCAGGCACCATTGCCGCTGTAACTAATTTTATGGCTTATTCCGGAACGAACATTGGTAACTTCCGACTGACCCGTCCAAGAAAGGGTGGAGAGGCTGTTATGACCATAGAAGTTGACGGAGATGTGGCAGAAAATCTAATTCAAAGCCTGCGCATTCTTCCCAATATCATTAACGTGGTCCTGATACGTGCAATATAACCGGAAAAGGAACTTTTAATGGGAGAATAGATATATGTTGGATTATGATTCAATTGCGGCTATCTGTGATGCCGCAGAGGAGAAAAAAATATCCATATCCGCCCTGGTCCTGTCCGATCAGGCGGAACAGATGGAATTATCGGAAGAAGAATTATATAGCCGCATGAAAGACAGCCTTCATGTGATGCTGGAATCTGTGAGAGAAGGAAAGAACCCTGACCTTCGTTCTACCTCCGGTCTTACTGGCGGTGATGCTGCCAAAGTAGAGGCTTATGCCAGTTCAGGCGGCATTATGGGCAAATTTCTGAACCACGCCATGGCACGGGCAATTGCCGTATCCGAATATAATGCCGCTATGGGTAAGATTGTGGCATCCCCCACTGCCGGCTCTTGCGGCATCCTGCCGGGTACGGTAGTCTCCATGCTGGAGGAGGGACGCTGTGACGAACATGAGGCTGTAATGGCCCTTTTTACGGCCGGTGCCATCGGAATGGTTATTGCCCATAAAGCTTCTATTGCTGGTGCCCAGGGAGGATGTCAGGCGGAATGCGGCTCTGCTTCCGCCATGGCCGCAGCAGCCCTGGTGGAACTGGCCGGTGGAACACCTGCTCAGGCCACCCATGCCTGTGCTATGGCAATCAAGAACCAGCTAGGCCTGGTGTGTGATCCGGTTGCCGGACTTGTGGAGATTCCATGTATCAAGCGGAATGTGTCAGGAATCGCCATTGCTTTCACTTCGGCAGAAATGGCACTTGCCGGTGTTGAGAGCAAAATTCCGGTGGATGAATGTGTGCTCGCCATGCGGCAGGTGGGAGATATGCTGCCCTGTTCCTTAAAAGAGACTTCTCAGGCAGGTCTTGCCGCAACGCCAACCGGAATCCGTCTGAAAAAAGAAGTATTTGGAGAATCCTGATAGTTATATGTTCCTACAAAAATAAAAGATGCGGGGCCTTTAGGTGCTCCGCATCTTCATCTATTCTATCATCTCCCTGAGTTTTCCAAAGGCATCCCGAATCCCACCAACTTCATTGATAATTCCTTCCTCCACAGCCTGTCTTCCCACCAGAACAGATCCAACATCTTTGGTAAGTTCGCCGGTCTCCAGCATCAGCTTTAACAGCCGTTCTTCCGAAATCCTGCTATGCTCTGTTATGAATCCGGCAATCCGATCCTGAATCTTCTGAAAATAATCAAAGGTCTGTGCCACCCCAATAATAAGTCCCGTCATTCGCACCGGATGAATCATCATAGTCCCTGTAGGTACAATAAAGGAATAATCCGTAGATACGGCCAATGGTACGCCAATGGAATGACTCCCCCCAAGGACCAGAGAAACTGTAGGCTTACTCAGGGAAGCAATCATCTCCGCAATAGCAAGGCCCGATTCCACATCACCGCCTACTGTATTAATAAGCACCAGCAGTCCCTGAACGGTTTTACTATCCTCCAGAGCCGCAAGCTGGGGAATCACATGTTCATACTTGGTAGTCTTAGAGTTGGAAGGCAGGCACTCATGCCCCTCAATCTCCCCGATAATATTCAATAAGTGAATTTTCACATCCCCATCTTCCAAAGTAAGCTGTCCATACTCTTCTACCTGCTTATCCCGCTGTTCCTGTTTCTCTTCTGTCTGCTTTACCTCCTGGTCCTGATTCTTCTCCTTTTTCTCTTTACTCATAAAAAACAGCCTCGCTTCCATACGTTTTTGTATTAGTATGGAAAACAAGACTGTTTTTTATTCATCCTATTCTCAAGCCCGCTTTAAGGCCTGCCTAAGATCCTCTATAATATCTTCCGGATTCTCAATTCCCACAGAAAGCCGAATCATTCCCGGTGTTACTCCCGCTTCCACAAGCTGCTCATCTGTCATCTGACGGTGGGTATGGCTGGCCGGATGGAGAACACAGGTGCGGGCATCTGCAACATGAGTCACAATGGCCGCCAGCTTTAAACTGTCCATAAACCGTACGGCTTCCTCTCGTCCGCCCTTTAAGCCAAAGGAAATCACGCCACAAGTACCTTTCGGCATATATTTCTGTGCCAGTTCATAATATGGGTCATTTTTTAAGCCTGCGAAGTTCACAAAATCAACTTTCTCATGGTTATATAAAAACTCCGCCACAGCCTTGGCATTGCTACAATGGCGTTCTACCCGAAGGGCCAGGGTCTCCAGGCCTATGTTCAGAAGAAACGCATTCATAGGCGAAGGGATACTTCCCAAATCCCGCATCAGCTGAGCTGTTGCCTTGGTAATATAAGCTAGCTTTCCAAACTGACTCGTATAAACAACCCCATGATAAGTGGGATCCGGTGTAGTCAGTCCCGGAAACTTATCTTTATGGGCTTCCCAGTCAAAATTACCGCTGTCCACGATACAGCCACCTACCGCCATAGCATGTCCATCCATATACTTTGTTGTAGAATGGGTGACAATATCGGCTCCCCACTCAAAGGGGCGGCAGTTGATGGGTGTTGCAAACGTATTGTCTACAATCAGCGGACACCCATGGGCATGGGCTATGCGGGCAAACTTCTCAATGTCCAAAACAGTCAGAGCCGGATTGGCAATGGTCTCTCCCACTACCACTTTCGTATTCGGGCGAAAGGCTGCTTCGATCTCTTCTTCCGATGCATCCGGATCCACAAAAGTACATTCCATTCCCATCTTCTTCAAAGTAGCCGCATACAGATTAAATGTCCCTCCATATACCTTGGCCGAACATACCAGATGATCTCCCGCCTCACAGATATTCGTCACCGCATAAAAATTGGCTGCCTGTCCGGAAGATGTAAGCATTGCCGCCACACCACCCTCAAGCTCTGCTATCTTTGCCGCCACACAATCATTGGTAGGATTCTGTAAACGAGTATAAAAATACCCACTATCTTCTAAAGCAAAAAGCCGACCCATTTCTTCTGTAGTATTATATTTAAAAGTGGTACTCTGATAAATGGGAAGAACCCTCGGTTCACCCTTTTTTGGCTTCCAGCCCCCCTGTACACAGACGGTATCCTGCCTCATGCCATATACCTTCCTTTCAATTCATAGACCATGGCCATGTATCTCTCCCGGCACGCTTCCGGCTTTCCCTCTTCAATAAGACCGATGCAGGGAACCAGATAATTCTGCCAAATCTCCTCGTAAATCTGTCCGGGCATCTTGGAATGTGCAATACGGCTTACAATGGTGGGAGCAATGTTATAATACTCTTTTACAAGATCCCGTCCTTCCGGTGTGACCAGCAGGTACTGATCCCGGTAATTCCGGAGAAGTTCCAGTTCATAGCAGTCATCTTCTTTCCCCTGGCTCTCACACACTGCCGTGGTGATATAACAAAACTTCTTCTGGAAACCGCTTTCAATCTTTTCAAAACTTGCCTTACCTACGGAGGTTTTAAAGGCTGCATTCCATTTTTCCACAATCCGATCCGTCAAAGGCTCTGCCGACTGTCCCTTCTGCTCCAGGATGGCCGGAAACAGATAGACTGCAAGCGTCATATTATAATTTACCAGTTGTTCATTGCGCTTACCTTTCTTGGGGATTCTATCCAGTTCAACTGCCGCCTGGTCCACCAAATGATCCGCAAGCTTGTCAAGCCACTCCTCGTCAACACCATCTTCCTTTATATATACTTTCTCTATGGCATCGATTACCTCTATGTATTTGCGAAGATATGCCTGAAAAGCCTCTCCATAAAGATTCTTTTTAAAGGAAGACAGCGGATTCCCCGCCTGAAAGAGCATGTCCTCTATTCCCTGCATCGCTTTGTTATAATATTCACCGTATGCTACGATATCCATCTTCTTCTCCTATTCCCGTTCTATAGTGTCTTATTCATCCCAATTGTGATAGACATTCTGAACGTCGTCATCCTCGTCCAAAAGATCCAGGGTCTTTTGCAGGTTCTTAATATCCGTTTCATCCGTCAAGGATACATAATTCTGGGGAATCATGGTTACCTCGGCTTCCGCCATGACTATCCCCTCGGCCTCCAATGCCTGACGTACCTGACTAAAAGAATCGGGATCCGTGATCACCTCAAAGCTGTCCTCCTCCTCAGAGAAGTCCTCCGCTCCGGCATCCAGAGCCAGCATCATCAAATCATCCGGATCCATATCACATTCTTCCCGATCAATGATAATCTGTCCTTTCTTATCAAACATATAAGATACACAACCCTGGGTGCCTACAGAACCATTCCCTTTCGTAAAAGCACTCCGGACATTGGCAGCAGTACGATTTTTGTTGTCTGTCAATGCATCTACAATAATCGCTATTCCGCTGGGACCATAGCCCTCATAGGATACATACTCATAATTAACCGCATTGGCATTTCCTGCCGCTTTCTTAATGCCGCGATCGATGGTATCGTTCGGCATATTGTTCGCTTTTGCCTTGGCAATCACATCTCTGAGGCGGCTGTTATTTGCCGGATCGGCCCCGCCCTCTTTTACTGCTACGGCAATTTCACGTCCGATAATGGTGAAAATCTTGCCTCTGGCAGCATCATTCTTCTCTTTTTTATGCTTTATATTTGCAAACTTTGAATGTCCTGACATTACGAAACACTCCTTTTCCTTTCGTTCTCTTTATATGCTCTCTATAAGCAAACATTCTTATCTATTTTAGCATTAATTCTTCGGGATGGCAAGCGTTATGTATCTAACTCCAGGCTTACCCGCAGGGCTTCATTTACTTTAGACAGAAGTTTATCATCCAGATGGCAAACCTTGTCCCGAAGACGCTGCTTATCCACCGTCCGAAGCTGTTCTAACAAAATCACCGAATCCTTTACAATCTGACATTGCCTGGTGCTTAGTTCCACATGAGTAGGAAGCTTCGCTTTATTCATCTTTGAAGTAATAGCCGCCACAATCACCGTTGGGCTGTGGCGATTTCCTGTATCATTCTGAATCACCAGAACCGGTCGGATGCCTCCCTGCTCCGATCCGACCACAGGACGAAGGTCCGCATAATAGATGTCTCCCCGCCTGATTATCACTCTTCTCACACTCCGATTTTCTGAAATTCTTTTGGCCGGCCTTATGTTCCCGCCATATCGGAAGTATTTCCAAAAAAATCGGATGTATACAATTCTATTCCAGAATCTTCCCAGCTGCCCGATAGATTCTGGGCACCCGTTTATTTATATCACAGACAAATTCATAATTGAAACGTCCTGATAAATCACAGAGAACTTCCAGTGAAAGATATTCTCCATTGTCCTCTCCAAAGAGGGTGACTTCCATTCCCATTTCAGCCTCCGGAATATCCGTTACATCAACCATCATCTGATCCATGCAGACCCGGCCTCTGATAGGAGCCTGTTTCCCGCAGATCAGCACATATCCCTTATTTGAAAGACTTCTTGGGTAACCATCGCCATAACCCACAGGAACTGTAGCAATCCGCCTGACGGAATCTGCCCGATACGTTCCCCCATAACTGACCTCCGTACCCGGACTGATCTCTTTTATATGGACAATTTGGCTTTTCAACTCCATAGCCGGCGTTAAGGGAAGTCTTTCCTTATGAACCTCATCCGAGGGATAAAGGCCATACAAGATGATTCCGGCACGGACCACATCCCACTGCATTCCCTCCAAGTCCATAATTCCACCACTGTTAAAACAATGGCGGACGGGAAAATCAATTCCATTGTTCCCGCAATCCTCCACAAAGTTTTGAAAACGAGATATCTGTCTGTTCACGGAAGTTTTATTCCTCTCATCCGCACAGGCAAAATGGGTAAAAATTCCCTCCAGTTCAAGTCCCGGAAGCATTGCAATCTCCTGAATCTTTGCAATACTCTCCCGGTTATCCTCAAAGCCAATCCGACTCATTCCCGTATCCACCTTAATGTGGACAGGTATCACAATCTTTTTTCCGGAAAGTTCACTCTGTCTTTGTACTGCCTGGGATAGCTTCCGTGCGGTCTCAAGGCTATATACGGTGGGTCGGATTCTGCCATAGTAACTTCCATCTTCTCTCGGAGCATTCTCTAAAACACCCGCAATCTGATCACAATCCTCTGGATATACATAACCTAAAATCAGAACCGGCTTTTTAATTTCTTCCTTAAGAAGTTCTGAGGCTTCTTCCATTGTGGCTATGGCAAACCCCCATAAATATTCCTTATTCTCTATATGGCGGGCAATCATCCCGGCCCCATGTCCATAAGCATCTGTCTTTACAACTGCCATCACTTTCGTTCCCTCGGATAAGCGGGTTTTAATGGCTTCCAGATTGGCTTCTATGGCACTCAAATCTACCATGGCTCCTATACGTGTATATGCTCCCATTGTTCTTCTTCCTCTCCAACTATAGTATATGCTTGCCGGCTTTTCCATGTCAGGCAAGACAAATCACGCTTACATATGGAAAGGGAACCAAAAGCCCATATAAGCTTTTAAGCTCCCCCTCTCTGATTTCCGCTTCACATCTGGTCCACTGCATTAGGAATGTTCTTTTTCATAGCGGTTAATATTGTAGGATAACTGCATAAGGCTCTCGGACAGATGCACATTCTCTACCAGCACATCCTCCGGAACCTGGAGATCCACATGGGCAAAGTTCCAGATAGCCTTAATTCCATACTTCACCAAAAGTTCTGCCATCTCGGTTGCTTTGGACTTTGGCAGAGTGAGGGTTGCTATCTGAATATCCTGATCCCGAATAAAATCCTCCAGTTCCTCCAGCATATGGATCTGGATTCCCCGCACACTCAATCCTTTCAGAACCGGATTCACATCAAAAATCCCCTTGATTACAAAACCCCTTTTCTCAAAAGACACATAGTTGGCCAATGCCTGGCCTAAGTTTCCCCCGCCTATGATGATCATATTGTACTTCTTATCTAATCCCAGAATCTTCCCAATCTCTTCATACAGATGGGCTACATTGTATCCATAGCCCTGCTGGCCAAAGCCACCAAAATTATTCAAATCCTGGCGAATCTGTGATGCGGTCACATGCATTCTGTCACTTAGCTCACCGGAGGAGATGCGCTCTACACCACTTTCCATGATCTCGCCCAGGTATCGGTAGTAACGCGGAAGCCTTTTGATAACTGCTTTTGAAATTTCCCGTTCTTCCATTGCAACACCGCCCCGTCAACTTTTTATTTCTTTATTATTATATCGGCCACCCGAAAGGTTGTCAATGAGTTTGTAGGATTTTTCACAAACAGTTTGACTTTTCCCTTTCTTTCGCTATAATAAAGAATAGTTGGCAAAAAAGGAAAGCTGAGGTTTTATTTACTATGATATTGGCATGTCAGAATATCTGCCAGTCCTTTGGCACAGACAGGATTCTAAAGGACGCATCCTTTCATATAGAAGAACGTGAAAAAGCCGCTATTGTAGGTATCAATGGTGCAGGAAAGTCTACCCTCTTAAAGATTATTGTTCATGAACTGGAGCCTGATTCCGGTGAGGTAATCCTTGCGAAAGGGCATACTCTGGGATATCTGGCCCAGCATCAGGATCTGGAAAGCAGCCGTACCATATACCAGGAACTTTTGGATGTCAAACGGGATGTAATAGAACTGGAAGAGAAAATTCGCACCCTGGAGCAGGAAATGAAAGGAATTGAGGGAGATGATCTGGAAGCCGCCCTCAGTACCTACACTCGACTGAATCATGCGTTTGAACTGAAAAACGGTTACGCCTACAAAAGTGAGGTAGTGGGCGTGCTTAAAGGTCTGGGATTTCTGGAGGAAGATTTCGAAAAAACGGTGAACACACTCTCCGGAGGTCAGAAAACACGAATTTCCCTTGGAAAGCTTCTGCTCTCCAAGCCGGATATTATTCTTCTGGATGAACCTACGAACCATTTAGATATGGCCTCTATTGCATGGCTGGAAACTTTCCTTTTAAATTATAACGGAGCAGTAGTGATTGTGGCCCATGACCGCTATTTCCTGAATCGGGTAGTTACCAAGGTGATTGAAATCGATAATGGAACAGTCACTTCCTTTAATGGCAATTACTCTGATTATGCTGCCAAAAAGGCTTGGCTTCGGGAAGCACAGATGAATGCCTGGCTGAACCAGCAGCGTGAAATCAGACACCAGGAGGAAGTTATCGCCAAGCTTAAATCCTTTAACCGAGAGAAATCTATCCGACGGGCAGAAAGCCGGGAAAAGATGCTGGATAAGATCGAGGTTCTGGATAAACCTGTGGAGGTTCGCTCCGAAATGCATATCCGTCTGGAACCTGAGATTGTCAGCGGCAATGATGTGTTAATCGTGGAGGGGCTTTCCAAAGCCTTTGGCACTCTCTCGCTGTTTTCGGATCTGAGTTTTCAAATCAAACGTGGAGAACGTGTGGCTCTGATTGGAAATAACGGAACCGGAAAAACTACCATTCTGAAAATCCTAAATGGACTTTTGGATGCGGATCAGGGTTCATTCTGCCTGGGAACAAAAGTAAAGATCGGGTACTATGATCAGGAACATCACGTACTTCATATGGAGAAAACTCTTTTCGAGGAAATCTCGGATGCCTATCCAAATCTGGATAATACCAGAATCCGTAATACTCTGGCCGCCTTTTTATTTACCGGAGATGACGTATTTAAACGAATCGGGGATTTAAGCGGTGGGGAAAGAGGCCGTGTGTCTTTGGCTAAACTGATGCTGTCTGAGGCTAATTTCCTGATTCTTGATGAGCCCACCAATCATTTGGATATCATATCCAAGGAAATTCTGGAGGAAGCTCTGAACCGATATACCGGAACGGTTCTTTATGTTTCCCATGATCGGTATTTTATCAATACTACAGCCACACGGATTCTGGATCTGACAGAAAAGCAATTGATAAATTATATCGGCAATTATGATTACTATCTGGAAAAACGGGAGGAATTATCTCCCTCTACCCATTCGGAGAACCCGGGCACTGTTCCGGAAGAGGTTCTTTCTACAGGGAAGCTTTTCTGGAAGCAGAAAAAAGAAGAACAGGCACGCATCCGAAAGCGGGAAAATGATCTGAAAAAGACTGAATCTGAAATCTTTGAATTGGAAACGAGAGATCAGGAGATTGATATGCTTCTCACAAAGGAAGAAGTCTATACCAGCACGGTGGAATGCCAGAAGCTTCACAATGAAAAGGAAGCTATCCGTCAGCGTCTGGAAATACTTTATGAAAAATGGGAAGTGTTGGCCTAGTGATTGGCCAACACTTCCTTGAATTCATCCAGCCTTTCCTCTGTTACATAGTATCCAAATCCCTGGCTTTCCAACGTTTCATCGGTAACATTGTTAAAGATGCGGTCAATTATCATATCTCCCACCTCTTCTGTATAATGGCTGGCTTCATAAAAATTATTCTTGTCACGGGTTATATCATTCACTCCACTGAAATTGTAATACCCTTCCTTTTTTTGTTCTGACAACAATTCCAGAAAAGATGCATACCCATAATATTCCGAATGCCGATAAGTATTATAATAGATTGGATTGGAAAACAGAATCAAATTAATATCATACTTATCGCACAATTCTGCCGTCCGGCGTATACTTGCCAGAGCATCATCTATAAAATAATGATAATAATTTTCCCAATATGGCGTATTGCCCTCCCACTGTCCCCCTAAAGACGGATCCCGCTTGGAGCATCCACTTCGGTAGTAACGCTCCACATAATCCGGATCTTCTATCTCATGATCCATGCTCACTTCCAAAGAGGCAATAACTCCCCGAATGCTGAAATAATTAGCAAAAAAGGCAAGTTTATTTTCTCTTGGATAAGGAATCCGATAGAATTGATTCTCGTGAATAGCAGGATCAACCAGACAGGAAATGTTGTCCACACCAATCATAACATTTTTCGGAATAATCCCATTTTCAATCAATTCCTCCAAGTTCTCCAAATGTTCTTGAGGAAGCCCCTCCGAATATGACATATTGTACCAGTTTCCATATGGAATTTTTCCCACGTCAATGAAGCCTGTACGGGAGGATCCAAACAGAAAGGAATCAAATTTATCCGGATTGTGGAGAATATATTGCATTTTAATGTAGTTACTGTTTGGCTCTACTCCGTTGTCTCGGATTCGCTTCCAGTGGAAGACATTGTAGGGATCTACCAGAATGGGAACAGCAATCTCAAGAGTCAGGATAAACAGAATAAATGGGGCTATTTTCTTCAGAAATGTTTTCATTTGGATCTCCATGTATGGCTTATGCTTAGAATTGGAAGTAAACGAATTCATATTCGCCCAACTGTCGGCTATATAAGATTACAAATAGCAGTAAAAAGTAAACAGTATATCGAAGAGGCTTTTTTAATGCTCCCATACGTTCCCATACGCTTTTGGTCTGATCCAGATAGTCGTAGATTAATAATACCAGAATACACAGGATACAGATGGCGAGAGTCTTTATACCTGAAACTTGTATCATACCGGCACTGCGGAACGCATGGTAGCCGTCTGTCAGATAAGCTACTGGATTTCCGATTCCCTCCAGCAGGTGTGTCAGTACATAGCATGCTTCGGATATGGTATTGGCCCGAAAGAAAATCCAGGACACACAGACAAACAGGAATGTGAAGCCGATTCGAAGCCAGCTTCTCTTTTCTTTCTTTGGCGGGAAGATGCGGTTCCATTCCCTCTCCAGTATCTGTCCCAAGCCATGAATCCCTCCCCAAAGGACGTAGGTCCAGTTGGCTCCATGCCAGAGACCGCTGACCAGAAAGGTAACCATAAGGTTCCATCTGGTCCGCCACACACCTCTTCGGTTGCCGCCTAACGGGATGTATACGTAATCACGGAACCAGGTGGATAAGGATATGTGCCAGCGGCTCCAGAATTCCCGGATGGATGCGGAAAAATAAGGACTTTTAAAGTTGGTCATAAGATCAATGTCCAAAAGCTCCGCCGTACCTACTGCAATGTCCGAATATCCCGAGAAGTCACAATAGATCTGAAAGGTAAACAGCATAGTTGCCAGAAGTAAGGGAAAGCCCGTAAAGCTTTCCGCCGCATTGTATACGGTATCCACATAAACGGCCACAGTGTCCGCAATGGCGATTTTTTTAAAGAAGCCCCAGGCAATCATTTTGGCACCGTGTATCCCCTTGTCTGCGTGAAAGGTATGCTCCCCCTCTATCTGAGGAAGCAGATTTCTGGTACGCTCAATGGGACCAGCCACCAATTGAGGGAAAAATGCAATGAATGTAGCATATTTTCCCAGATGACGGCAAGCCTTTACTTCACCTCTGTATACATCAATCACATAGCTTAAGGTCTGGAACGTATAAAAGGAAATGCCAACCGGAAGCATAAGGTTCAATGTGGTCTCATGAACCGGAATCGCTATTTTCTCCAGCAAATCCGTAACGCTTTTGCTTAAAAAATTAAAATATTTGAAGAAAAACAGGATGCCAAAGCTGATAAGAAGAGCTGTGGCCATGCACAGCTTCTTCTTTCTCCGGCTTTTTGTCCTCTCCATGAGTAACGCCGTCCCATAAGATACCAGGGTAGTGGTCAGAATCAGGATCACGTATTTTACATTCCAGCTCATGTAAAAATAATAGCTGGATATAAAGAGTACGCCCCATCGATATTTTGCCGGAATTAGCCAATAGACGGTAAATACAATGGGCAAAAATACGTAAAAGGCATTGGAATTAAACAGCATGTAAAAGTTCCTCTAAGGTATTTCGGATTTCTTTGATAAATGCCTCACTGGAAAGTACCGTTGGGTTCTCCAGGGTGGTAATCAGTGCCAGGTCCTTTGTCATTTTCCCGGACTCAATGGTTTTTAACGAAGCCTCTTCCAACTTATTCGCAAAGTGCATCAGGGCTTCATTTTTATCCAGTTCTCCCCTTTTGTGCAGTGCACCAGACCAGGCAAAGATGGTTGCCATGGAGTTGGTGGAGGTCTCCTCTCCCTTAAGGTACTTGTAATAATGACGCTGCACCGTGCCGTGAGCCGCTTCGTATTCAAAGTATCCATGGGGAGATACCAGAACCGAGGTCATCATAGCCAGAGAGCCAAATGCCGTAGCTATAAGATCACTCATAACATCACCGTCATAATTCTTGCAGGCCCAGATGTAGCCGCCCTCAGACTTGACCACCCGTGCTACTGCGTCATCAATCAGGGTGTAGAAATATTCAATGCCCAGTGCATCGAATTCTTCCTTGTATTCTTTCTCAAAGATCTCCTGGAACGTATCCTTAAAGTAGTGATCGTACTTCTTGGAAATGGTGTCCTTGGTTGCGAACCACAGATCCTGCTTCTGGGATATGGCGTAGGAAAAGCAGCTTCTTGCAAAGCTTTCCACGGAGCTTACCAGATTATGCATGCCCTGGGCGATTCCGGCTTCCTTAAAATCGTGTACGGTTTCACGAATCTCGCTTCCGTCCTCTCCGGTGAATACAAGCTCGCATTTTCCGGGGCCGGGAACCTTGATCTCCGTAGCCTTATATACATCTCCATAGGCATGACGTGCTACGGTGATGGGCTTCTTCCAGGTCTTTACGTAAGGCTCAATGCCTTTGACGATAATGGGAACACGAAATACGGTTCCGTCTAAGATGGCCCGGATGGTGCCGTTGGGACTCTTCCACATCTCCTTTAAGTCGTACTCCTCCATGCGGGCGGCATTGGGAGTGATGGTGGCACACTTTACGGCCACGCCGTACTTTTTGGTTGCCTCAGCGGCTTCCACGGTGATCCGATCATCTGTCTCGTTCCGCTTCTCAAGCCCCAGATCATAGTACTCCGTATTTAAGTCAATGAACGGAAGCAGCAGCTCTTCCTTGATCATTTTCCAGAGAATTCTTGTCATTTCATCCCCGTCCATCTCTACCAGAGGGGTTGTCATCTTTATCTTGTCCATCGTTTTGTCCTCCTCAGATCTTCGGCCAAAAGCCGATTCTGTTCCTTATTATAGTCGATTTTTCTCTGGCCTGCAAGCCGAAATCGATTCCCTTTTATCCCTCTGCCTCAAATAACTCCTCCAATGTATAAGTTATCACCTGCCTCACATCATCTGCAAAACCCGATCTGGAAAAAAATCCATATTGATAGCAGGACAGCGGACTTTGTTCCACCTGGGCAATCTCTCTGTCAACCATTTTCCGATCTATGGGAGTCTTTCGGAATTTTGCTTCATAAAAAGTATATCCTCTGGGGTCCCAGGTGACTATATCAAATTCCCCGTTTGTTTTTTCCTTGGGGTTGTCATAATAATACTTTCCGATTTTCTCAAAAGGCTCCTTGAGCCGTCCGAGACGGTTCTGCCGGATCAGATACTGCCTGCAGATCTCTTCAAATATTTTCGGCACATACGTTTCCTCAAAATCCGCTTTGATATACCGATCAAAAAACGTCTCCGGCTCCATCACGTTCATCTGTGAGGAATACCGAAACACATAGCGATAGTAGAACAGGGACAGGTTATCCGCAATATAGTAACCCGATTTTCTCCTGTTGTGCTCATCATTGATAGGTGCTTCCTTTCTCACAAGTTCCATCCGGATAAGCTTCTCCAGTACATCCGCCAGTGTCGGCCCGCTGGATACATGGGACTGTGACAGAATATCGCTGTATCTGGAATACCCCTTGGAAAGT
Organism: uncultured Lachnoclostridium sp.; assembly: GCA_948330435.1. Taxonomy (GTDB): domain Bacteria; phylum Bacillota; class Clostridia; order Lachnospirales; family Lachnospiraceae; genus Laedolimicola. The sequence goes on from CAOJBY010000027.1 coordinate 29,821, forward strand.
GCATCAAAGACCTCGTTGGCATTTACCATTTTTGCAATCTCTGATCTGAGGTACATAGAAATCTCCGTTTCCAGACGGGCACCCGGAGACGCCACCAGTTCTATGATATTCTCTTTCATAGTGAGAGCTGGATCAATCAGTCGGTTATAATAAGGGATTCCACCAAAAACACTGTACAGTCTCACCTTATCCTCGTTGGAAAAATCCCTGTAAAACAAAGAAGAATCGTAATAATCCATAGGTTTCAGATCTATGGTAAGATCCACTCTGCCATACAGCGGATTCTGAATCAACAGCAGCGAACGCATGGTGTCCACAAAGGAACCGCAGACGATCAGCTTTAAATGGGAGGTATCCTTATACTGATCTATCAGTGCCTTAAGAATACTGTCCATTCCCTTCACTGTATCCCGGATATACGAATACTCATCCAGAACAACGATCAGCTTCTCCTTTTCTGCCTGCTGGAACAGAAAGTCAAGCACTTCCTCCATGCCGGAAAATGCCAGTCTGGGATAGCCGTATTTTTCCGCAATTAACAGAGACAGACTCTCCACATTGTTAAGTTCCGTAGTCTGCCTGCATTCATAATAAATACTTGGAATATCGGTTTCTCTCAAGCTCTGCTTAATAAGCTCGCTCTTTCCCACCCGCCTTCTGCCGTAAACCAGAGCTGTCATCTGATCATTCCGGGCATAAAAACGACTTAAATTTTTTCTTTCCCAGGCTCTTCCATAGAACTTCATTTACTCGATCTCCTCCGACTCGGTTTATTTCGACTTATTATAAATCACTTTTTATTCTTTGTCAAGAATTTACTCGATATCAACCGACTCGACCTGTTCCGAATAAACCATTTTAACCGTCATCTCTACCGTCCTGTGCGGCATCTTCGTATTTTACAGATATGGAGCAGGAAAATGAGTTTCCGATCGATTCTGCAATGACTGTCACATCCATCAGCTCGTCGGATGTGAGCCACTTCTTTTTTTCAACACATTCATAGTCTAATAGCGAGATCATGGCATATCCGCCGCCAAAGGTAAGGGCTCCGATTCTGCCAAAGGTTAAAAATAAATCCGGGATCTGCTTTCTTGGTTTATACATGTGATCACCTCAACTCATCTTTTCTATAGGTACTTTGATACCATTATCCTTTTATATCCTCTAAAAATCAAGTTACAATGAAAAAGAACTCTCCGAATATCATTCAGAAAGTTCTCTTCCCACCACTGTCACACTATTTCAGACAATCACCTGCCAATACCACGCAAAGGACTTCAATCAGCTCCACGCCGTCCTCTTCCATCTCGTCCACCACATCCAGACCGTTTTTCACAATAAAAAGTGGCTTCTGGTTCTTTGCATCATAGGACTTTATGATATTATTGTTGATGACCTTTGTGACTTTCATTCCCATCCGCTGCTTCACCAGTAACAATCCAACTGTAATAACTGCGATTATTCCGGCTTGTTCACATTTTTCTATCAATTGAACGGACACGGAAAATGTTATTTCGTTTTTTTCACAATTATAGAGCATAAATTTTGGTTGAAAAAACGAAGATCAATTCGCCTTTTCTTTTTGAAACTCAAATCCACATACGATATCGCTCACCCGTTGGTATACCTCTATAAAATCCGGTTTATTCCGTATGCCTTTCATCTTGTTATAGGCTTCATTAAGCTCCGCCATCCGTGTTTTATATACTTCGAAGTTTCCCAATTCTCTTCCGGTTTCCCGCCATATCTGTTGCAATTCATCCGTATTAATTTTTGTAACGAAAGACATTATATAAATATCCAGCACATCTTTCATTCTTCTGCATACATTTTCACCTGAAATTGCATATATTTTATCTGACAGCATTTTAGAAAGCTGGCACCTGTTATAGATACTCCATTGATGTAAGAAATATAATGACTGCAAAATCGATTCTGCCTGACACTTAAATCAATGCTTGCGATTTTCTCTCCCATTTCATTGACGATTTTGAAACCAGCAGATTTTCGTTCGCCAAATGTCCTATTAATCTGTCTAAAGATGACTCTACTTTTTGTACCGCATTACGCAATACCCTTTCCATTTCCTCCATCGTTGGAAATTCTCCAACCCAGTCACCATCAATATCTCTGGTCATTCTCTCTACTTTTGACGGGTTATTTTCTCTGATTACAACATTCAGGATCATTGCCCCTTTAAAGACAATCGGTATACCTGCGTCTGACAGCTCTTCCATTACTCTATACAAAAATTCCATCAAGTCCACATGCATCACCTACTCTTCATAATACTCTAACGCCCAATCCCGATACTTCTTAAATCTTTCCTGCAAATGCCCCGGCATGTCAAGTCCGTCAAAACTTTCATTGTGTTCCTCATAATAATTAGCCAGGCTTTCCGTAATGATCTGCTCATCACCATTTTGCTCCAAAAGATCAATAATCGTCTGATTTACCGTGGTACATACCAGTCCATTTCGCTCTTCACACTCAAGATTCTCCAATGAGGGCACCAGAATTTGTTCCGTTCCTCCTATGTTCTGCTTTTTATCCACAAATATTTGTACTACGTCTCTATAACCGCCATTTGTCAGGCCCAAAAAATCCGCCGCCGTATCAAGAGCCAGTACACATTCTACATTAGTCAATAAACTTCTTAACTGATCATTGTATGCCATTACAGCCATTTGCGTCACATCCTGTCTTTTCTGCTAATCTGGCACTATTATATCATTGGATCTTAATCTTTTCTAGTTCTAAATGGACTGATTTGCCTTATTCTGGCAGACCATCCCTCATACAAAGTATTCCCCAACACGATCATTTCAAGCTTATCATTTACTCGCAAAATGTTTCATCATGTCTTTCAAATCTTCACTGAAATCTTCCAGATCATCTAACGTAATTGCCTCTTCATTCAGCAGTGACAACATAATGTAAAATTGGTTTGATCTACTCATTTTACACTGCACACCACAGTCTTTCTTATCCTCTCGAATCCGCTTCTTTGTAACCAAAGAAAGAGCCATCTGCATAAGCAGATAACCCTTTTTCTCAACATATTATAAGCTTTATAATCTCTTCCTTAGGAATAATATCATAGGAAACACAATTAATAGGAATAATCCACTTACACTTACCAGTAAACTTCTTTTTACAGTCTAACGGTTTAATCAGTCAAAAGCAGTCATTTAAAACCGCCCTAAAAGCTGAAAACTCTTGTACAGATCCAATGCTCCATAGCCCTCCCATGTCAAGCCTTTGCCATGAATTTTTTTCACTTTTTTTATACCAAAAGTCCGCAAAACCGCATAACTTCGTCAGGCTGATGGGAGATAACTGTTAAGTATCATGGAAATTGATGGTAAATTATTGTTATGTGATTTTATTCAGAAAAGACGAGGATTCTTCTCTGGATTTCAAACTATCTTATAACATTTTTCTATGCAATACACTCTTGATATTCCATACTCTCCATAATATGGTATGGATTTACCCGCTTTCCCTGCAGTTCAAATATACATCTGCGTGCTTTATAAGCTCCTGCTATTGTCAGAAACCTTTAAGGCCGTATCTGGTAACAACTATCGCAGTAAAATGCCAGTCCCATAAATCAAAATTTACAATTTTTGAGTTCAGATAATATATGACTCTTATTATTAGTCGATAAAGTATTCCTCATATAATTTATTTCGATACAGTTTATCTTGTGTGACTCTGATCACATCCTGTGACCGCTTATCTTCCATTAATCGTGCAATCAGTTGAGAAAGCCTGTCTTCCCCTTTTTCAACACCTTTTTCAACATTGATCTGATCTCTCATCAGCAGCGTCATATACTCGTGCCTCCATTCCCGATTCTGTTTCGCTTCTTTTACAGCTTCATCAAGTTCCTGAACAAAAGTATCATTGGTTGCTTTTCCGGCAGCGTAGTCTAAAAATGCTTTCAATTCTTTGCTGACATCATCCTTGTCACTGTCTGCGTTCAGGAAAATTTTTGCGGTTTCATCCCCCATGGAAATGCTGGAATCCTCTTTACAGAGATTCTCAAAGGTATAAATATGCCGTCCATGTCCGAAAATGTCTTCCAAACAGATAAAGATAATAAAACTGCGGTTCAATGTTAGATAGGTCTGCCCTTTATCAATCAGCTGCAAATCTATTAAACTCTGATAGTACCTGCTCCTTTTCGGGAGTTCCCTGGTGTCACTGGCCTGCATTTCGATATTGTATACAATATTTTTATTATCTCTTACATAGACATCGAGGCGGATGCTTTTGGCATCGGCATCTGGTTTGATTGCTTTCTGTAATTCCGGATATTCAATATGGTCTATTTTTAAATCAGGAAGAATTCTTTACAGTAATTCCTGGCACAACCTGGGATTCTGCATGACTTTTCCAAACAGAAAGTCATTTGATATACCCAAGTCTTCCCAATTTGTATGGCTGGCTCCCATCCATTTATCATCTCCTTTTTTTAATTTTATCATGCTTTTCGTCCTAATTCAATTGGAACTTCGGGGCCATGAACTGCGTGATTCGTTCAAGGGTCTCTTCACTCATGCTGATTGCATAGCAATGCATAAGATTACGGTATTAACTGTTTTACAAGAAGATTCTGAAATTCCACTCTATCTCAACCCTCTTCCCCTTATAAACATACACTCTTTTAATAAAAGCATCAACCACCTCCTGCGTCAGTTCCTCCATATGGGTATAACGGATGATCTGCTTCATATCCTCTTCCGCTTTCTGATATTCCTTTTCCAATCCGGCCAGTTTTCCGGATGCTTTCTCTTCCGCTGCGGATAAAGACGATAATTTTTCCGTCAATTTTTCTGCTTTGCTCCGATACTCTGCAGCCAGAAGTTTCGCAAGTGCATATCTCTCATACAGGGCATCTTTCTGTGCCTGTATCTGCTTTTTCTCATGCCTATATTCCTCCAGCTTCTTTTTCAACATATGGATACTCGATTTCTGAAAGGAATACAGATTCTCTCTCTGCTTCATGGCATTCCCTCTCAGCATCAATTCCTTATTCAGCATAAAAAGCACGGTTTCTTCCAACAAGTCCGCATTCATATAAGTGCAACAGTCCGGTATCTGTAACAGGGCGTGCTTCCTGCACTCAAACCGCCGGTATTTATTCTTTCCCCGGATCGGTTTATAGTTCAGGGAATATCCGCAGCCACCGCAATACAATCTTCCAGTCAGCGGATGCTTCTCTCTGTTCCTTTTTGTGGAGTGTCCCGGCTGGAACGCTGAAACCTGTTCAAAGATTTCCTCCGAAATCAACGGCTCATGGTGGGCCGGTATCACTTTCCAGTCTTCCCTTGGCACGGCCCTGCCGCTGCTGCTCCCTACGGATTTTCGGACGGATTTTCCGTATGCCATCTCCCCAAGATAAAAACGATTGTTTAAAATGGTTCTGACTGCCTGACTGCTCCATGTTTGAAGCTTTCCATCCTGCGGCTTTCTGCCGGGCTTACGGATCTGCATGATGGTCGGTATCTGTTCCTCGTAAAGCTGCTTCGCAATCTGCGTACTGCTTTTTCCCTCCAGGGCAAGGGAAAAGATGTGGCGGACAATGTCTGCTTCTCTCTCATTTACGATGACCGTATTTTTTACTTCCCTGCTCTTCTCATATCCGAAAGGAGCCTGTCCGAAAACGTACTCCCCATTCGCACACTTATTTTCAAAGGAAGCCTTTACCTTGACCGACACGTCCTTGCTGTATAAGTCATATAAAAGCGTCTGGAATGCCGTATCAATCTCTATGGTGCTCCCCTGATGCTCTCTGCTGTCGTAATGGTCGTTGAGGGCTATAAAACGGATGCCCATAAAGGGAAAGATCTGGTTCAGATAAGTCCCGATCTCGATATAGTCTCTTGAAAAACGGGACATGTCTTTCACAATGATACAACGGATTGTGCTTTTCTTCACCTCCTTTAATAATTTCTGCATACCCGGTCTTTCCATATTTGTACCGGAGCAGCCATCATCACAAAATTCCATGATTTCATATTTCGCAAGCTCGGAATCGTGATGTATGTATTCCAAAATCTGTTTTCTCTGATTCCCGATGCTGTTGCTTTCCTCTTTTGGTCCTGAAATGTCATCGGGAACCGTTTTTTTATCTTCTAAGGATAAACGCAGATACATGGCCAGCCTATTCATTGTCTCCCCCTTTCCTTATGAGAAAATTGTCCGCCGTGAACCTGAACAAAACTTCTATCCGTTTCCCCGGATAAACGTATATCTTTGAAATAAAAGTCTCAATCATATCTTTTGTCAAGTCCTTTCCGTTTTTCAGCTTTAAAAGGGCTTTTATGGCCGCCAGGTACTTTGCTTCAAGCTTCTCCTGCTCCTTTTTTTCTTTTTCCCATCCCTGCTGCTCTTTCCTTAGTTCCTCCAGTCTTTCCTCCTGCTTCAGCTTAAAGGAAACGTAATCCTTTTGGGGTATCTTCCCGGCACGATAATCCATGTAAACGCTCCCCTCTTCTTCATGGAAACGTCTTATTTTTCTTTCCGTCTCACTTAGACGCTTTTCTGTCCTTTTTACGGCTTCTGATGCCCTTTCTTTTCCATATTCCATGTAGTGCTTCGGCCTGTTAAGGAAAGTCTCAAATTCCATACGGATAAGAGACAGCAGGATATCTAAAAGTTCATTTTTCGATATGCGGTTTGATTCCGGGCACAGCGTAACCTTTGTCTGTCCTCCGTTCAGGCAGAAATATCCGTCAATCCTTGCCCTTTCCCCATCTGCATACTGCTTCACATTGGTATCCCGTGTCATTTTCCTGCCACACACTCCGCAATACAGTACATTGTCAAATATATTTTCCTCCAGGGGATAACCTTTGGCCGGATGAGCATGGGCCGCTGTCCTTACTTTTATCCGCTGGCGTATTTCTGCCGCTTTCTCATACATTGCTTCCTCAATCAGAGGTTCCTGTGCATTTTTTGTGACTACCCATTCGTCCTCCGGCTTCCGGGTGCGGTTTTTCTCATTCCTTGCGGTAATGCTGCTTCTGCCCTGCACCAAGGTTCCGGCATAGGTCTCGCTTTTCAAAATCCTCTCCACCGAACTCTTATTCCATCCCTTATAATCGGATTCACTGCCCCCATGATATACCTCTTTTGTTTTCTTATACAAATAGGGAGGATTGATACGCCTGCGATTCAGTTCATCCGCAACTCCGGAATAATTTTCGATTTCAACAAATTTCTCATAAATAAACCTTACAATGGCCTTTGTATTCTCGTCAGGCAGCAGAATCCGGCGTTTTTCTCTACACTCTGCCCGATATCCATATGGGGGTGCTCCGCCCACATAGGAGCCCTCCTCTCTTCTCTGCTTTAAATGCAGCTTTGCCTTTTGGGAAAAATCCTTTGCATACATGTCATTTACAAGGTTCTTGATTTCAGAAGCCATCTGCTTCCTTTCATTTCCGTCCTTTCCCGTATCAAATCCATCCGCAACCGCAATAAACCTCACCCCCAAAAAGGGGAATATTTTTTCAATATAATTGCCCGCTTCCAGATAATTTCTGCCAAACCGTGACAAATCTTTTACAATGACGCAGTTGATCTCTCCCAGACGGATGTCCTGCAACAGACGCAGAAAGCCCTCTCTCTCAAAATTGCTCCCTGTTTTCCCAAGATCGGTGTAGTACTCCACAACGTCAATCACTTCCCCTGTTTTCTGTCCGTTAAATTCCTCCACGAACTGTTTTGCAATCTCTATCTGGGTCTCGATGGATTCATTCTTTTTGATGTCCTGATCGGAGGAAAGTCGTGCATATATTCCCGCTTTGATCCTGAAAGCATCACATTTTTCTTCCGTCTTTTGGACTGCGGCTTTTCTTTTGGAGATTCTGCCCATGCTTATGCACTCCTTTCCTTATTTCTGTCCTGCTTTTTGGACATAGAGGTATGTGCCCCAGGGCACCCTCTCTTTGCCTTATCGGCAAATTCACCTTGCCCGTAGGGTGTTTCCTTATTCCTGTCCTGCTTTATTCTCTTGTTTACTTCACACATCATGCGGTACTGATTCTTATAATAGAACTCAATTTCCAGTCTTCGATCCTCAAATACCTCAATTTTCTTCACCATGCTGCAGAGGGTGTAACGGTCTATTTCTTTTATCTCCCCACTCTCCTGCATCATCTTTAACCGTGCCGCCGATGTGACGCTGTTCTTGAACAGCTCTTTTATCATGTCCTCCTGCCTTTTCTGTGCCGCTTCAGACTCTGCCGCTTTCCGCTTGAACTCCCCGTGCAGCCTTTCAAATTCTTCTTCCGTGATAACTCCCTGTCTTAAATCCTCGTGGAGTCCCAAACAAAGGGCAGTATACTTCTCCTGTTCCCCCTTAAGCCTGGCAATCTCCGTATCATAACGGATGATGGATTCAAAGTTGATCTCCATTTCCACAGCCTTTTCAAACATCCGCCGTTCTTCTAAAAAGCAATTGGCGTAATTCCTTATCATCTCCGAAACCAATTCCCTTAATCGTTCTTCTTCCACGCTGTGCCTGGTACAGCCCTCGCCCCGGTTTTTTGTGGAACAGATATAATAGACTTTCTGGGTATCTTTATAACGGTTTACACGCCGAATCATTTGTTCCCCACAGTCTTTGCAAAACAAAATGCCTGTAAACAGACTGACTTCCTCGGTTACGGGGCTTACCCTGCTGTCCGTTTTCAGCAGGTTTTGGACAACCTGGAACTGGTCCTTAGATATGACCGCTTCGTGGGTGTTCTCCACCTTGATCCACTGCTCCTGGGGTTTTGCCACGCTCTTTTTCAGCTTGTAATTGATCTTCTCGCTTTTGCCCTGTACCATGTGCCCCAAATAGATTTCATTCGTCAGGATCCGCTTTACCGTGGAATTGCTCCACTGTGCTCTTGCCCCACCGGAAAATCCCCCTCTGTAATTGATGCCTGTAGATTTTTTGTATTCCTTTGGGGAGAGGATGCCCAACCCGTTCAGCTTTTTCGCAATCGCCGACACGGCCATCCCCTCTATCTTCCAGGCAAATATCTTCCTGACGATATCTGCCGCATATTCATCCGGTACAAGGCGGTTCTTGTTATTCGGTGCCTTTTTATATCCGTAAGGTACAAAGGCAGCAATGCACTCCCCGTTCCTCCGCTTTACTTCAAACTGGCTTTTTACTTTTGTGGATATGTCCCTGCAATAAGAATCGTTGATAAAATTTTTGACCGGAAGTACGATGCCGCTTTCTGACGGGTCTGCCTGAAAGCTGTCATAATGATCCGTGAGTGCAATAAAACGCACGGAAAGAGCCGGAAAGATTTTCTGAATGTACCTTCCGGATTCAATATAGTCACGGCCAAAACGGGAAAGATCCTTTACGATGACGCAGTTTACCTTTCCTGCTTCAATGTCGCTTATCATTCTTTTAAATTCCGGTCTGTCGAAATTGCTGCCCGAAAATCCATCATCAACATAGATATCGTATAGCTCCATATCCTGCTGTTTATGGATAAAGGCTCTGATTAGCTCCCTTTGATTTCCGATGCTGTTACTCTCGGATTTTAGACTGCCCTCCCTGTCTGTCACATCCCCGACATCACTGTCATCCCTTGAAAGACGGAGGTACATAGCTGCTAGAAACTGTTTTTTACTCATTCTATCACTCCTGACTTATGATTATTTTGTTGTAATAAACCATAAATCAAAAGCAACCACTGATTTGTCCCGATTTAAGGTTAACATAACTTTCTGATTCTTTCAAGACTTTTTTGATTTTTATTCAACTTTTATTCATATATAAATTTCTGCCAAATGCCTTAAATATTCTTCCATCTTATCGTCTATGGTCGGCCCCTCTTTTTGAAAGCTGACTTTTACCACATAGTCGCCGATGCGATGTAGGAAAAGATTATTGGTCTGTTCCGCAAAAAGAGCCAGTTTTCTTTCAACCGGAAGTCTGGTGTCAATCTTAATGTCCCTGATATCCGTCAATGTATTGATATCCACCGTCCGGACATCCACGGCTTCCATTGCGTCAAGTTCCTCATCTGTTATACGAAACATTTGCTGCCCCTTTCCGGTTCTTTCTTACTATATCTATTCACTTTTCAGATTGTCCCATGATATATAATTTGCATGTAAAAAGCCGGGGTGTCCCCCGGCCTTCCATGTTTTTCTTAATTGTATTCCTCAAACACTCCCACCTGTACCTGCACTCCCTGCGTGATTCGTTCAAGGGTCTCTTCACTCACGCTTCCCATATGGGCTATGATGCGGTCAAAGTTCAATGCCGTCACCTGCTCGCACAATGCGATGCTGTGCTGCTCCAATCCCTCCGCCCTATGGGTCGATACAAATACATGGGTGGGAAGATTCTGCTTTTTATAGATTTTTTTAGACAGCGGCACCACGGTAAGCACCAGGCTGTGCTTATTTGCCCTGTTGTTGCTGACCACTACCACGGGACGCATACCGCCCTGCATATTTCCCTGATACTGCACGCCCAGATCCGCATACAGTATGTCACCTCTTCTTATTTTCACGAAAACATCCTCCTAACTGCCGGCATTATCCTCTCATACCGAAAAGCCTTATCCCTCATCCGAAATTCCCAAGACTTTCCCGTATCAGAGGATAACATGGTGTTTCCACCACATTATCCCTTAAGTTTCCTCTGATAGTATTAACTCACTCTCGTTTCTCCCCGAACCGGGTAACATACACTGGGACGGCCCATCCCACGCTGCGTCCCCGTCATGCCCATCCGGACGGGATCCGCAGAGAGCCACTTCCGAAAAATGCGTTTCGCTGAGATTTCGGTGCTGTTCTATCTCATTATCTCCGGATGCCACTTCCGGTAGGCACAAACCTCTGCTTGGAACCTTCACGGGCACGGCACGGGATCTCCAAAGCTGTAAATAAAGCAGTATGAAACTGCCACTTACCTGCACGGGCAATCCATGCCGAGGAACCTCGTCGCACGAAATGGGTTTCTGCCACCTCTACCCCACGGCCAAAGGCATTGCGGATAAAGGCGAAAATAAAATCAGGTGTATGCGTGTCCTATTTAACTGTGATTTTTTGCGGCTTTCTTAAGCCTGTAATTATCATAGACGAAAATGAGGTGTTTTCAGAGTGAACAAATCCGCTATTTGCGGCTGATATGTGCCACCACAAGACGATCCATGCCATCCGCCATTTCCTGCAGCATGTGTAAGAGATATTCTTTCTGCCCGTCGCTTCTCCCCTCCAGAATGCCCCGAATCCGTTCTTCGTCCGGCATTCTGTCTTTCTGCCCATATAATAAAAATGTTAATGGAATCCCCAGTGCATTGGACAATCTCAGGAAATTTTCCAGAGACATTGTTCTTTTTCCCGCTTCTACCCGTTTTATGGAATCAAGGGATAATTCGGCCCGTTCCGCAAGCTGGGCTTGTGTTAAATTTGCTTTCTTTCGATAGAATCTCACGTTATCTGCAATGACGTATTCGTTATCTTTCATTTTTCGTTCTTCATTCTGTGTGTTTTTTGAAATGAAGAACAAGCCGGTGGGGACCGGCATTTGATTTTATTAAAGCCAAACACTTTACAAGGCTCCTGCTATTGTCAGAAACCTTTAAAGCCGTATCTGGTAACAACCTAAAGATGCAAGTATTTGGATTCTGAAATGATTACCTAAAACAAAAAATCTTTCTGACACTCTAAAACAGAGCTTGGAAAGATGGATGGTTTCAGGCACACAAATATACCCGTCAAAGCACTGTTTTTTTCTTTGACGGGAACTTCTTTGGAATATTTCCGTGTCTATTTTTATATTCAGTTTTTTCATGGGTTTATAGACGAACTATCTATGAGTGATTTGTACATCATTTAGAATTTTCGAAAATAAACTTATTCCATATTTTTATTCATGTTATGATTTAAATAACCAATTTAACACCATACAAAAATCCACATATTTTGTGTCCCATTATCATATCAATTGCACAATAACTACCCTATCATTGAAATTTATTAAAAACTGCTTGCCGTCTCAAATCCTCGAATCATAATCAGAAACACTCCCCAAATTATCACACTTCAATATAGCCGCAATGCTATCCTCCGTTAATACAATCCCCATGTTATAACCACACTCTGTTTCACACATATGGGATAATAAATATGCATCTCCTTCTTTACAATTGTTTGCCCATACCAATAACATAGTTGCTAAATCTTTTATTCCCTCAGTATTAATTTCAAAGATCACACTGATAAAATGTTCCGTTATATTCCTTCCCTCTTCATCAAGCAGGCAAATATTCACTAAATTCCTTCTGGATAACTCATAAGTCTCCACGCTAATCGCATCATCCAATTCCTCCGCTGGTTCTCTTACCTCAAAATATTCATTTACACTTCTCGTTTTTATCTCAATATCTTTCCATACTTTACATTCTATACTCTTATTTTTATCCTCTATAAGAGAATTTGTTTTTACCGCTAACATGGGGCTACTTGGCGTAAGATAAAAACCCAATGCCTGACTCGGTGCCGGATCAACTTTTAATTGATATGTGGAAATTGTAAGCTGTTTACCCTCAATTGCATCATATAGCCACAACAATTCTGTTGCAAATCCAAGAATCGCCTCTCGGTTAAAGGTAAATTCAATCCGCTTTGCCTTATATTTTGTATTTCCAATAGCTGATATTTTACATAATTCTTTTAATTGGACGCTTTTTGATAGGTTTATTTTCATATCACTGATCCTTATTCTAATATTAGTGTTTCATAGATAGCATCTAAAAGCTTTAGGGTTACAAGGGTAACATAAAAATCACGTTTACCCTTGTAACCTTTTAATGCTTTAAATATTTGTATTAATAGAAAACCTTTTTAATAATTTATACCATCATCAAAATTACGCTCAGTATTACTCTTCATAATTTGTAGCGACAATAATACTCCTATTTAACTGTTCCAAAATATCCGAAATATTATCCTCATCAGAATCATACCAACTATAAACGACTTCAGGTATATCATTAACCAATGCAACTATCAAGCAACTAACATTTCTATATGGTGCCCAATCCGGTTCATCTACCATTACCTCAATCATGCAATTTTTACACGTAAATTCTACCCTATATACTTTATCTTTTTCTGTAATACCTCCTAATTGCAATATTCCCGAATATTGTTTCTGAATATTTCTAACCCATTCTTTTACATTTTTGATTATATCCTCAACTTTCACTTCCATCTACTATTTGCTTCCTTCTATTGAAATATTTGTTGCTTTTGGCATTTCAACAATTGCAGGTAATCCCTTATTTTGACCCGCTTTGTCAAAAATCGAACCTGGCCCTGGTATAATCCCCCATCCATCTGTTCCACCAGGTCTAATAGAACTACTTATAACATCAAACTCAACATAAACTGATCCTGGAGATGCTTGTCGTCCAAAAGCATTTATATCTGCTGGATTTGCTACATACGCCCTATTACCATCAGGAGACATTTGTACCCGTCCTGTCTCTAACATCTTTTGATACTCTTCTGGTGACATCCATCTCCCCACACGAGTAGTATTAACCTCATTTATATTTGATGTTTCTACTCTTTTTACTGGAAGATTATTCGCCAAACCCACTACTGCTAAAGTAGATGTGCCAGTTATTACATCACCCCACCCATTCGACCACCAATAGGAGAACTGACGAACTGCTTTATTTCCAGAATCATACCAATCCTTAAGTGCTTCCAGTGTTGCTTGTGTAAGCTTTGGATTATCACTGTAATGGGTTACCTTTTGTGATATCAATATAGATTGAACTGCGGATAGTTCACGTCCATAATACTGTCCGGTCACTATATCCCCAACAAGTGCTTGAAGAGTAGATAAGCGTGTGTTTTCATAGCCAAAATAATCGAAATAGTCAAACATTTCAGCCAAAGAAACTACACTGAAGTTGCTATATCTCGCCTCTTTCAGAAGCATCTGATAAGCTATTTCAAAATTCTCTTCCTTTTGATACCAACCATTATAAAAGAAATCTTTTTGTCGCCAAAACAGTGCTGGTTCTATTTCACTTCCTGCCATTAAAGCCTGCTTAGTGCTCGTCACGGTTCCCCATAAACCTAATGGATCATAATAAGTGGTTGGATTGCTGTAGCAATACTGATACCAGTTCAATCCATCCTTAATCGGGTCCATTGCAAGCCAGGTACGGTTGTTGGCATCGTAGAACCTCGCTTCCGCAAAGTAGATGTCAAGGGTCGTGTCGTAGATGTGGCCCGTAAAGGTTGCAAATACATAGTTGCCGTGGTCATTGTTCAGTAGCTTGTTCGGGCTTTCCGGCATTCCCCAGGCATCGTAGGTCAGCTCCGCAAAGCTCTGGCCGTTGGCCTTGGTGTAATACCGGGTGTTTCCCATCACGTCCTCGTGGACGTACAGGGTTCTCTCCCAGTTGCCCTTGTCCGTGAACTGCTCGATTCGCTCGCTTCCTGCATACACGTGCTTCTGCTCATATTCAAGCTGGCCGTTGCCCTCGGCAAACACCATCAGGTCGTCGTTCTCGAAGCTGGTGTAATCAATCACGTAATCACGGGCGTAGACCTTTCCGGCATGGGTGGTATGGATGTTGTTGATCCGGATGCCCAGTCCGTTGTACGTGTAGGCGGATTTGTCTCCCTTCCAGTTGGTTCCCTCCACCATGCGGTTTGTTTCGTCGTAAACGTAGGATCG
>CAOJBY010000028.1 GCA_948330435.1 uncultured Lachnoclostridium sp.
CCTCCGACTTGCCGCTGAGCGAATGCGAGGGGGCGTTACCTTAATCAAGGAGGAAAGCAAATGCGACGGTGGATGAGAAGAAAGCAGCCCTCTGCTAATGCCTGGCTGGGAATGTTGTTTTTAATATGTTTATTTTTCTTTAGTGCACGGAATCTGTTCTCTGAAGACAGAGTGTTTTCTGAGACCGAGAATCGGTATCTGGAACAGATGCCCATCCTGCGGCTTTCGGAACTTATGGATGGCCGGTTTATGACCAGTTTTGAAAAATATCAGACAGATCAGTTCTTTTCCCGGGATTCATGGATTGAGTTTCGCTCAGTTACAGACCGGTTTCTGGGGAAAAATGAATCCGGAGGTGTATATCTGGGAAAGGATGGACAGCTTTATGAAAAGCCGGAGGAACTGCGTGCACAGGTCTGGAAGAACCTGGATGCTATAAAAAAATTTGCCGGGAATCATTCGGACAAAAGGATTTATCTCCTGTTGGCCCCGGGAGCCGCAGGTGTAAAGCCGGAGGGCCTACCGCCGTTTGCTCCGGTGGCGGATCAGGCTGAGCAGTTAAGACAGATACATGCATATATAAATGGAGCGGTTCAGGAGATTTCCGTATATGAGACCTTGCGGGAGCACAGGGAAGAGTATCTTTACTATCGAACGGATCACCATTGGACGACTTTGGGGGCCTGGTATGCCTTTGTTCAGGCAGAACAGGTGATGGAACTGGAGGAGACATCCGGGATGGAAGTGTATCCTGTGACAAACCGGTTTCAGGGAACCCTGGCTTCCCGAAGCGGATATCGGGTTTCTTCGGATACGATTTCTGTTTTCTGGCCGGAAGAAGAGGAACGGTTGGTAGTAACTTATGTAGAAGAGCAGAAAAAGTCTGCTTCTTTGTATGCGTCAAAGAAGCTGGAGACCAGGGATCAGTATGGGGTATTTCTGAATGGAAATCATCCGGTGGTAAAGATTCGTACTATGGCGGAGGGCGAACGGACACTTTTGATTCTTAAGGATTCTTATGCGAATTGTTTTGTGCCTTTTTTGACCTCCCATTTTCGAGAGATTGTATTGGTGGATCCACGGTATTATTATGGGAATGTGGATGTGCTTATGGAGGAACAGGAGTTTACGGATATTTTATTTTTATATAATTTGAATACGTTTTTGGAGGATGATGTCCTGCACTTTGTTTTGGAGGGTCCAGAAGAAAGTGATCAGGGAAGCGTAAAAGAAATCTCCTGCTTTAAAAGGAATTTTTGGATCATTTGATCCCAGGCATGCTCCAGGGACTTGTCCATGGTAAAGATGTTCAGGGAAAGGGCTGTAGTACAGAAAAGGCCGGTGGAGTCGTAGCGGATATTTAGGATTAGGCCGTTTACGTCCTGGAAGGAAAAAACACTTTCTGTTTGGTCCAGCAGTTTTTTGGTGTTCTCGGGGGAGAGTTGAAAAGTAAACTGGAAGCTTAAGGGGGTTCGCTTCCCTTTAATAAGTTCCAGGCAGAAAGGACGGAGATTCTGCCAGCGGGAGAAGTGATGTTCTGCGAGGTTCAGGTTTTCTCTTTCTTCAGGGGAGTAGTAGTCGGGTTTCAGACGGCCGTCAATGTGAAAGGTGTTGTAGGTGGTAATTGTGGCTTCGATTACCAGAAAAGGATCGAAGGTTTCTTTTAGGAGCAGCCGGTTCATAAAGTCTTTGATGTCCTGGATTTGCAATGCAATCATGGGTGAGATCCTCCCGATTATGAAATATAGGTAATTATACATGGAAATTGGCGAAAATGCAAAGGAAAGGTGGAATGAGTATGGATCGAAATGAGTGTGCCAGAGAGCTGCTTCAATTGGTGGAGGAGGGGACTTCTCCGTTTCATGTGACAGCTTGTGTGGAACGTCAATTGGAACGGGCCGGATTTATGAGGCTGTCCATGGAACGGGATTGGGGGCTTGAGAATGGAGGCAGGTATTATGTAGTACATAATGGGTCCAGCCTGATGGCGTTTACCATTGGTGAGGCTTTTCAGTTTGGGGATGTTTTTCGGATTGCGGCGGCACATACGGATTTTCCGGGGCTTCGGGTGAAGCCTGCACCAGAGGTGACGAAAGATGGATATCGGCAGTTGAATGTGGAGGTGTATGGAGGGGCCATTTTGAATACCTGGCTGGATCGGCCTTTGTCTGTGGCCGGACGGGTGGTTCTTCGGAGCGAGGATGTTTTCCGACCGGAGATTCGGTTGGTAGATTTTCGGAAGCCTTTCCTTACGATTCCTAATTTGGCCATTCACATAAATAAGGATGTGAATAAGGGGGTGGAACTGAACAAGCAGACGGATATGCTGCCCATTGTGGGACTGGGTGGTGAGGAGATAAAAGAGGAGTTTTTCCATATTTGTCTGGCTAAAGAACTTAAAGTAGAGCCGAAGGATATTCTGGATTACGAACTGGGACTTTATAATACGGATACAGGAGACTTTCTGGGACTTTCACAAGAGTTTGTTTCATCTCCTAGACTTGACAATCTGACTTCTGTCCAGGCGATTACGGCAGCTCTTATTGCTGGCAGCAGGAGTAAGGGAATTAATGTGGGTGTCTTTTTTGATCATGAGGAGATTGGGAGCCGGACAAAACAGGGGGCTGGCTCCGTGCTTCTTTCTGCGGTTCTGGAGCGAATCCTTTTATCTTATGGGAGAAGCAGGGAGAAGTTTTTGGAGAGCTTTTCCAGGAGCATGTTACTCTCAGTGGATGTGGGACATGGGTTGCATCCGAATAAAACGGATAAAAATGATCCTACGAATAAAAG
Organism: uncultured Lachnoclostridium sp.; assembly: GCA_948330435.1. GTDB lineage: Bacteria > Bacillota > Clostridia > Lachnospirales > Lachnospiraceae > Laedolimicola. The sequence continues at coordinate 2,791 of CAOJBY010000028.1, forward strand.
CGTGCTGGGTAAGGGGATCTGTATTAAGGAGGCCAGTGGACAAGATTACGCTACGGACTGTGAGGCTATTGGAATTATGCAGCAGATCTGTGAGACAAAGGGGATTCCTTATCAAAAGTTTGTGAACCGGTCCGACGGAACCAGTGGGAGCACACTGGGCACTATAGCATCATCCTTTTTTCCGGTTAAGACGGTGGATGTGGGCGTGCCACTATTAGCCATGCATTCCAGCCGGGAACTGATGGGAACGGCAGATCAGGAAAGTCTTGTTCGGGCTGTGGAAGCGTTTTTTACATTGGATTAAATATCTTATAATTTTTAAAACTATGTGGAAAACTACTTGAAAAGCACACGGTGGTGTGGTACTATATTATGTAGTATTGAAAACCACATATAGAAGTGGTGAAAGCAAGTAGGAGGCAAGTTATGAGTTATAAGATTGTTGTTGACAGCTGCGGAGAATTACCAGTGGGCTATAAGAAGGATGCGTGTTTTGAAAGTGTGCCGCTGGTGCTGGACATTGATGGACATCATGTGGTAGATGACGAGACCTTTGACCAGGCAGATTTTCTGCACAGAGTTGCGGCAAGTCCCAACTGTCCAAAGTCCTCCTGCCCCTCGCCGGAGCGTTATCTGGAGGCTTATACCTGCGAGGCCAAGAATGTGTATGCGGTTACGCTTTCTGCAGAACTTAGTGGCTCTTACAATAGTGCCGAACTTGGGAAGAAGCTTTATATGGAAGAGAATGGACAGAAGAATATTCATGTATTCAATTCTTGTTCTGCTTCTGTTGGAGAGACGCTAATTGCTATGAAGATTGAGGAGTGCGAAAAGTCCGGAATGTCTTTTGAGAAAGTGGTCGAGACGGTGGATGAATATATTGCCGGGCAGAATACGTATTTTGTTCTGGAATCCCTGGAGGCATTGCGGAAGAATGGAAGGCTTAGCAATCTGAAAGCTTTTGTGGCCAATGCTTTGAACATTAAGCCCGTGATGGGGGCTACCCCTATTGGAACAATCCTCCAGTTGGATCAGGCAAGAGGGATCAATCGTGCACTGAAGAAGATGGTGGAATATATTGTAAAGGATCTGAAAGATCCGGCGGAGAAGCTTCTTGCTATCTCTCATTGTAATTGTCCGGAACGGGCAAAGATGGTGAAAGAAGAGATCTTAAAACATGTGAAAGTGAAAGATGTTCTTATTTTGGATACTGCCGGTGTTAGCAGTCTTTATGCCAGCGACGGTGGGATTATTGTAGTGGTATAGGCATTTTTTTAAAATTTTTCATGCTTTTTTCATAATAATGTGATATACTCTAAAACAGAGCGAAAGCAGATGGCTTTCGGACATGAAAAGAGAGAAATAAAGAGAGGATTTCGCAAGATGAGTCAGGAAAAGGTAAACCGCTATAAAGAGGAAAAGGCGAACCGCAAGGAGATTTTGGCAAAAGAGAAGAAGAAACAGGCTGTGACAAAAGCTGTGGCTGCTGTGATTGCGTTAGCCTTGGTATGCTGGATAGGATATTCCGTGTATGATATGGCCACAAGGCCCGATACTTCGACGATTGAGATGGATGCATCTGCTTTGGATTCATATCTTTCCTCTATGGGGACGGAGACGGCAGAGTAGGACTTTATTGTTGAATGAAAGAGAGTGAAATTGCATGACAGGGAGTTCCCGGAATGGGGGACTCCCTGTCATTGGTTTTCCTATTTTTTGGAAGCTTCCACTTCTGCCATCTTCATAGCCCGGACCTTAAGGGGCAGGCCGAAGAGGGTGATGAAGCCGCTGGCATCATGATGGTCATAGAGATCACCGGTAGTAAAAGAAGCCAGGGATTCGTTGTACAGGGTGTAGGGAGAGGTGGTTCCGGCTTTGATGATGTTGCCCTTGTAGAGCTTGAACTTTACTTCTCCGGTTACATATTCCTGAGTACTGGTTACGAAAGCCTGTATTGCTTCACGCAAGGGGGTAAACCATTTGCCTTCATATACGATCTGGGCGAATTTGTTGCCCATGTCTTTTTTCACTTCCATAGTAGCCCGATCCAAAACCAGTTCTTCCAGCTGCTGATGTGCTTCCATGAGGATGGTTCCGCCGGGGGTCTCATAGACACCCCGGGATTTCATGCCTACGACACGGTTTTCTACAATGTCCACAATACCAATGCCGTGCTTTCCGCCAAGAGCATTGAGTTCGGTGATGATCTCAGACACTTTCATGGTCTTTCCGTTTAAAGAAGTAGGGATTCCTTTTTCAAAGGTCATGGTTACATATTCGCCCTCCTCCGGAGCTTTTTCCGGAGTAACACCAAGAACCAACATGTGTTCATAGTTGGGCTCGTTGGCCGGATCCTCAAGTTCCAGTCCCTCATGGCTGATATGCCACAGGTTGCGGTCCCGGCTGTAACTCTGGCTGTGATCAAAAGGCAGGTTGATACCATGCTGACGACAATATTCGATCTCGTCCTCACGGGACTGCATGGTCCACACATCTGTCATTCTCCAGGGTGCGATGATGGTCAGATCCGGAGCCAGGGCCTTGATTCCAAGTTCAAAACGAATCTGGTCATTTCCTTTGCCTGTTGCTCCGTGGCAAATGGCGGAAGCACCCTCTTTACGGGCAATCTCTACAAGACGTTTTGCAATGACCGGACGGGCCATGGAGGTGCCCAGCAGGTATTTGTTCTCGTATACGGCTCCTGCCTGGACGCAAGGCATGATATACTCGTCACAGAATTCGTCGATGATGTTTTCGATATAGAGCTTGGAAGCACCGGATAACTTTGCACGCTCCTCTAAGCCGTCTAATTCATTTCCCTGTCCACAGTCGATGCAGCAGCAGATGACTTCATAATCAAAATTTTCTTTCAGCCATGGAATTATGGCTGTGGTATCCAATCCGCCGGAATAGGCCAGTACAACTTTTTCTTTCATTACTTTATCCTCCTCGGTTTGCGTTTATCGGGGGCTGATGTCTTATTTCCCCACATCCCCATAAACTTTGAATTTCTCACTGACAAATAATATACAACATACCCTGGAAAGATGCAAGTGAAAATTTATACATATTTATAAAGGAATAAAGCATAAATATTGTAAAAATTTATATATTTATACATAATATACAATAAAAATTGAATAAATATTAAAACGGATTCCAGTACCGACCTCCATTTATAAATTGCAGAGCAATGGAAATACCGATAAGCACAAAACCCAAAGCTATTGTAGTATAGTCAAAGCCCGTAAACTTCCGTTCCCGATACCAAGTCCTCTTCCTCTCTTTGCCGAAGCAGCGAAGTTCCATAGCGTTAGACACCACCTCGATCCGTTCCATACTGGACAAAATCAAAGGCAAAAGAATAGCGGTAGCTCCTTTCAGCCTTTTTACGAGACTTTCTTTTCCGGACAATTCTACTCCTCGTGCCTGCTGAGCAAGAGAAATGGTATGAAATTCATCCAATACGTCCGGAATATAGCGTAGGGCCAGAGACACAGAATAGGAGACCTTGTAGCTGACACCGATCCGATTGAGAGATGCGGCGAATTCGCTGGGTTGTGTGGTAGAGATAAAAAGGATTACCACCGGAATGGTTGCCGTGTACTTTAAAATTACATTTGCATGATAAAGAAGCTGCTGTGCAGTAATGCTGTACCGTCCAATGATATGAAACAATTCTGTCCGGGTATCATAGATGCTTACCCCATGCTCAGGAGAGAAGAGATAGATCAAAAGGTTATTCATAACCAGAAATACCAAAGAGAAGATAAGGATGACTTTTACATCGCTTACTTTGATTTTTGACACCTTGAACAGAATCAGTGCAGCAATGGTCAGCAGGATAAGATATCTGGTATCAAAAGTAATCATGGCCGCCAGAACCCAGAAGAGCATACAGGCCAGCTTAGAAGCCCCGGTTAATTTATGAATGGGAGAAACACGGTCTATATAATTAAATAACTGAATCATTTTCGAACCTCCTCCTCTTCATAGTCTATAAAATGCTGAACAAATACATTGGGATCTTCAATCCCGCATAAAAGAGCCAGATCGTAAAGGGATGTTTCTTTCAGGTTCGCACGTCTGATAATATCCGGGTTGGTCAAAATATTGGCAGAAGTATCATCAGCAATAACCTGTCCCCCTGAGAAGACAATGGCTCTCTGGGCATATTCCAGCATGAGATGCATATCATGGGTAATCATGACTACCGTGATTCCGCGATTGTGAAGTTCTTTCAGGAATTCCATGATCTCTGTATAATGACGGTAATCCTGTCCTGCTGTTGGTTCATCCAAAATAACCATCTGGGGATCAAGAGCCAGTATGGAGGCAATGGTTACCCGCTTTTTCTGACCAAAGCTTAAGGCGGATACGGGCCATTTCCGGAAAGGATACAGTCCGCAGATTTTTAACACTTCCTTTACTTTTGTTGTGATGGTTTCTTCCGGTACCTGCCTCTGGCGTAATCCAAAAGCTACCTCATCAAAGATCATGGTCTTGGATATCATTTGGTTGGGATTCTGCATGACATAACCAATTCTATCCGCCCGTTCTTTGATACTGTAGTTTATCATGTCTTCACCCTGGAAAGTAAGAGTGCCGGACTGCTGTTTTTCAAAGCCACAGATGACCTTGGAAAAGGTGGATTTACCAGCACCGTTCGTTCCCACAATTGCCAGCAGTTCCCCTTTGGCGGCGGTGGCACTGATTCCCTTTAAGGCATGGAAGCCGTTTTCGTAGGTGAAATCAATTCCATCGGCCCGAAGCAGAATCTCCGGCTCATCTCCCTTTTCCTTTTCTTTTCGACTGTGATACCAGTCACGGACAGATGCTTTTTCCGCTTCTGACAGGGTAAGACTGTGAATGCTGTGAGGCTTGCACTTTGGAGTGATGGTCATTCCGGCATATTTGAGGGCTGTTAAGTACAGGGGTTCCCGGATTCCGTTTTCCAGAAGAAGACTGGAGGAGAGGAGTTCGTCCGGATCCTGGTCAGCCACAATTTCTCCATGTTTCATGAGAACAATTCGATCTACATCACGCCACAACACATCCTCCAAGCGATGTTCTACAATGATTACAGTAGCTCCTGTTTCCTTTTGAATCTGATCGATAATCTCAATGGCCCGTTTTCCGGTAGCCGGGTCAAGATTAGCTAAGGGCTCGTCAAAGAGAAGAACTTCCACTTGATTTACCATGACGCCTGCCATGGAAACCCGCTGCTTCTGTCCACCTGACAGGGCATCAGGGGCATGATTCAGATGGTCGGCAATCCCCACTTTCCGGGCCACTTCAAGAACTTTTTTTTTCATATCTTCCTGATTTACACAGGCGTTTTCCAGTGCAAAGGCAATATCCTCCGCTACGGTTAAGCCAATAAACTGTCCATCCAGATCTTGAAGGACGGTGCCGATCGTCTTGGATATCTCAAAGATACTTTCATTTTTTGTTTCTTTGCCGCAGATAGTCAGGCTTCCAGTGGATTCACCGGAGTAGGCAAAGGGAATCAACCCGTTTATACAGTGGGTGAGGGTGGATTTGCCGCAGCCGGAGGGCCCGGCGATGAGAAGCTTTTCTCCCGGATAAACTTCCAGATTGATGTTTTTCAGTGTGGGTTCTGCCTGGGCATCGTACTGGAAGCTGAAATTTTCAAATTTTATAATCGGCGTTTTCACCTGTACCTCCTTATATGCTTTACAACAATTGAGGCTGCCGCAAAATAAGGCGGCGGATTGAGATCCAAATGTCTTATTCTGGGACAGCCTTTTTTGTGAAATTTATTTTTCTGCTTTTAAGGAACCTTTTTTCGCCCTTGTAGATGCATAAGCAAAGCACAAAATAGTACCTACAATTGCTGTTGACAGAATGTTTCCAACACTGCCGACGGCACCCTGAAGAAAGATCTTTTCTGCAGGTTCGTCATAGATCAGGATATCCAGTCCCGGTGCAATGAAACCCCATGCAATGAGATGTGCAATGATCTGTACTACATTGAAGATAATAACACCTTTTACACCAAAATCACCCTTGGATAATTTCAGCTTGTAACCTAAGAAGCCCATAACCAGACCGAAAAATGCACTCCCTGCGATCCAACTCCACCAAACGCCCCAGCCGCTTGCAAGGTCGCTTAAGAAGTGGCCGATGAGACTCATAAGAAAACCTGCTACCGGGCCGAACAGCATAGCCATCACTGCGACAACGGGATAGTGCACACTGATCTTCAGATTGGGTGCCGGTGTGGGGATTGCCACATAGCTGCTCAGCACAAAAAATAATGCTGCACCGATTCCGATTGCTACGATTGTTTTTACTGAGAAATTCTTCATCTGTAACTCTCCTTTTCCCTCTTTTGATAAATTTTATATATTACAAAGGCCTGGAGCCTTTTGCAATTTTATCCCCTGGGGTCCTTTCGGATCTCAATATGCCAACTGTTGCCGGTTCCAATGTTATAAGCCTTGGCAAAGCTTCCCTGATTGATGGCTACTGCCATACAGTCCAGAGAGTTCATGTAGACCAAAGGCTCACCTACATATACATCTGCAAAGGAGTGGGCATAGACCATGGTGTTTCGGTACAGGGTTCTGGTATCATTGGAGATCTGCACTTCTGTGCGTTCGCCAAAGGTGATGCCCAGAGTTTTAAACAAATCTATGGGAATATTGGTCCACAGGCTTCCAAACCGCACATCCAGCACGTCAATAGTGCCTGCCACGCCCCCGTCTGCTGTTTCCTTGGCCGGAATGGTAGGCAGTTCCAGAATGGTGGAAGGATCGATTACTTCTCCTACCTGTTCAAAGGTAATTGCACCGGCGGCCAGCCTGGCACCAGTAAAAGCGTATACATCCCGCCCATGGAAAGTATAGGATTCCTCGGAACCAGAACGGCGGTTAGTAGTTTCATCAATGATCCGTGCCGCCTCAATCCCGGGATTGCGCTTTACAAAGGTCAGTGTGCCGTTGTCCGGAGTCACTACATACTGTCCGGTCTTTGTCTTGGCAACAATGCTTCTTCTGGTGGAACCCACCCCTGGGTCCACCACAGATACGAACACCGTGCCCTCTGGCCAGTAGCTTACGGTCTGGATCAACCGATAGCTGGCCTCCCAGGTGTTGTAAGGTTCAATTCCGTGAGTCAGATCATAGATCTTCAAATCCGGCGATACACCGTAGGCAACGCCGTACATGGCACTGACTGCACCATCCTGCATGCCAAAATCTGTCTGGAACACTAAGGCTCCTTTTACCATATTCATCTCCTCTTTCTTTTATATTTTTGTTATCTTTCTTATTAAATCTGTCATCAGTGGATCCCGTTCGATCCGGTATACATACTGTATTAAATGACGTTCCCCTATGAAATCATATGCTCCCTGGTCGGTGACTTTCGGACAGGGAATCATTTGTTCTTTCATAAAACGTTGATTGTCATTGAGAAGCCATGCCACAGCCGCCACATCCCAGATGGCTTTCGTCCACATGGGAGTTTCTGCCCATTCCTCCACAGATGCAATAGCATAGGAAGCCAGATAATCTGCCAGCGGGTTCTGGCCTTTCAGATATGCTTCCAACTCTGGTTTGCTGATGGAAAAGTGTTCCACAACACCCCAGCAGGGAACCATAACCAGAGGAACGCCGCTGTTAAAAAGTGCCTGTGTGGCGGGAATATCCTCCATAAGGTTGAATTCTTTCATCTCCGAACAGTGAAAACCGCTTCCGCCAAGCCAGATAACTACGATACGTTCCTGTATGGAGGGGTCCAGGAGAATGGCGGATGCCAGATTGGTAGCCGCCGCAATTCCGATTACATATAAAGGATGGTCCTTTGAGTGCAGACGGGCACGCCTGATGAGATCCCGGGTTGCTTCCGATTCCACAGGTGTCTTTCTATTCCGGAGAAAATGGTCTGCACCCCGGAATACTTGTTTTTTGTATTCAGGTACTCCAGCCAGAGTCAGGATGTTCAGAATCTCCTCATAGCTTTTCTCCATTCCTGCCTTAGGGGAATCGACTTTTTCATTGAAGAAAGGAGCCGCATAGATGGCTTGCAGCCGAAGCTTTTCCTGATTACACAGCAGATATGCCAGTGCAAACTGATCATCTACTTCATTGAAAGTATCCGTGTCTAGAACTACATCCACCGGATGTCTGGGATATTGAAGCATTTGGAGTCTTTGATGTTCTTCCAAAGCAGTACCTCCTGTTTCTGATTCCATAAGACAGGCGGATTTTGTAGATTTTTCTTTGAGCCGATGTCTTAATTTTGTGAAAATTATTAAAAAATGGTCATAAAAAATAATCTTTATGTAGCATTTATACCATGTAACGAATGGGATGTCAATTGATTTATTTTTGCAGAAAATACCTTGTGACAGTTCCGGGAATGTAGTATGATAAGGAAAACGTATGTTTGTAAAAATGCTATGGAGAAAAGGGCGGGGTGGTAAGAGAATGATGGAACAATTAAGCCTGTTTGACGATCGGGAGAGAAGTGCACCCTTGGCCAGCCGTCTGCGTCCGGAAAGTCTGGATGAATATGTGGGACAGAGACATTTGATCGGGGAAGGGAAAATCTTACGGAGGTTAATTGAGAAGGATCAGATATCCTCCATGATTTTCTGGGGCCCGCCGGGGGTGGGAAAGACTACCCTGGCAAGAATTATTGCCAGGCAGACAAGGGCGGAGTTTGTGGAGTTCAGTGCGGTAACCAGCGGGATTAAGGAAGTAAAGGAAGTGATGAATCAGGCGGAACAGAATCGCAGGATGGGGATCCGTACGCTTCTGTTTACGGATGAGATTCATCGTTTTAATAAAGCCCAGCAGGATGCATTCCTGCCCTTTGTGGAGAAAGGAAGCATTGTTCTCGTAGGTGCAACCACGGAGAATCCTTCCTTTGAGATTAATTCTGCTCTTTTGTCCCGCTGCAAAGTTTTTATCTTAAAGGCACTGGAGGAAGAAGATCTGATAATTCTGCTCCATTATGCTCTGAAAAGTTCCAAAGGCTTTGGCGATCTGGACATATCAATAGAAGAAACTCACCTTGGGGCCATTGCCCGATTTGCCAATGGAGACGCCAGAACAGCCCTGAATACATTGGAAATGGCTGTGCTAAACGGGACTATGAATGAAGACGGAGTACTCTGTGTGGATGCGGAGCTTATGGCACAGTGTATGAACCGGCGTTCTCTTTTATACGATAAAAATGGGGAGGAGCACTATAATCTTATCTCGGCTCTTCACAAGTCCATGCGTAACAGCGATCCGGATGCGGCCGTCTATTGGATGCAGCGGATGCTGTATGGAGGGGAGGAGCCGCTGTACATTGCAAGGAGACTCATACGCTTTGCCAGTGAGGATGTGGGAATGGCGGATTCTCAGGCACTTCCGTTGGCGGTCTCCGTCTATCAGGCATGTCATTTCCTGGGAATGCCGGAATGTGATGTGCATCTGACCCATGCGGTGGTGTATCTTTCTATGGCTCCCAAGTCTAATGCCCTTTATCAGGCCTGTGAGGCGACTAAGGCGGATGTGCGGGAGCTTCCGGCCGAGCCGGTGCCCTTACAGATCTGCAATGCACCTACAAAGCTTATGAAAGATCTGCATTATGGTGAAGGGTATATTTATGCTCATGATACGGAAGAAAAGCTGAGCAGGATGGAGTGTCTGCCGGACGCTTTGGCCGGACGGAGATATTATCATCCTACAAGAGAGGGCCAGGAGCAGAGGGTGAAGGAGAGACTTGAGAAGATCTTGGAGTGGAAAAAGGAAAGTCCGGGGTGTAAAATGTGAAAATATTCGGACAGATCCGGGGTAAATGTGGTGAAAATGTATAAAAATAAAATTGAACTTGAACAGCATAGGAAATAGTGATAATATATGCAATAAATATGCATAATAATTCAAAAAAGAGGAAAGCAGAGAGGATAGAGGAGATTATGATTAAGGCAGGAATTATTGGATCAACCGGATATGCAGGCGGAGAATTGGTACGGATACTGATAGGACATAAGGAAGCTGAGATTAAATGGTATGGTTCCCGAAGCTACATAGATAAGAAGTATGCGGAAGTTTATCAGAACATGTTCCAGATCGTGGATGACAAATGCATGGAGGACAATATGGAGGAACTGTCTAAGGAGGTGGATGTGATTTTCACAGCTACTCCTCAGGGATTGTGTGCTTCTCTGATAAATGAAGATATTTTGTCACGGACAAAGATCGTGGACTTAAGTGCGGATTTTCGAATCAAGGATGTCAGGGTGTATGAACAGTGGTATGGAATCACCCATCCAACACCGGAATATATCCCGGAAGCCGTATATGGTCTCTGTGAGATTAACCGGGAGGATATAAAAAGGGCAAGACTGATTGCCAATCCCGGCTGTTATCCCACCTGCACCACTCTTTCCATTTATCCACTGTTAAAGGGAGGATTGATTGAGCCCAATACCATCATTGTAGATGCCAAGTCCGGAACCTCCGGTGCGGGCCGGGGTGCCAAGGTAGACAATCTGTTCTGTGAGGTGAATGAGAACATCAAGGCTTATGGTGTGGCAACCCATCGCCATACGCCGGAGATCGAGGAGCAGTTAGGCTATGCGGCCGGGGAACCCCTTAAGATCAATTTTACTCCTCATTTGGTTCCTATGAACCGTGGAATTTTGATTACTGCCTATGCTTCCCTGAAAAAGGAGACCTCCTATGAAGAGGTAAAGTCGGCTTATGATCAATATTATGCATCCGAGCAATTCGTACGTGTACTGGAGAAAGACGTATGTCCTCAGACAAAATGGGTGGAGGGGAGCAACTATGTGGATGTAAACTTTAAGCTGGATCCCAGGACGAATCGCATTATTATGATGGGTGCTATGGATAACCTGGTAAAAGGTGCTGCCGGACAGGCCGTTCAGAATATGAACCTGATGTTTGGCTTAAAGGAGAACGAGGGACTGGAATTCGTTCCGTTGTTTCCGTAGTATATATTTGGTGTACGGTTCAAATGCTACGGAACTTAATATCAGAAAGGAATAGGCGAAAAGCATGACAATCCGAACAATGATAATAGAAGATTATGACGGTGTATACGATCTTTGGATGACCATCAAGGGCTTCGCCATTCGGAGTATCGACGATTCCCGGGTAGGCGTGGAGCGTTTTCTGCGACGAAATCCGGATACCAGCGTAGTAGCCTTGGAGGACGGGAAGATTGTGGGAAGCATCCTTTGCGGTCATGACGGGCGAAGAGGCTGTCTCTATCATGTCTGTGTCCATCGGGATTACCGGATGCGGGGAATCGGCAAGGCCATGGTGGTATATGCCATGAATGCCCTGAAAAAGGAAGAGATCAGCAAGGTATCCCTCATAGCATTTACCAAAAATGATATTGGAAATGCTTTTTGGAATCGGATTGGCTGGACAAAACGGCAGGATCTGAATTATTATGATTTTGTGTTGAATGAAAAAAATATAGAAGCATTTAATCGATAGGCTGGAAAGACAGAGCACTAGTTATTTCAAAATGAATGCAATGATCACCAGTAAGCTGAATGGGAGAGTATAAAGAGAATGGAAAATAAAAACAACGAAAATATAAAAATCATTCCGGGCGGCGTGACGGCGGCAATGGGATTTGAAGCAGCAGCGGCGGCGGCAGAGATCAAATACAAAGGGCGGACCGATATGGCCCTTATTTACAGTGAACTTCCCTGCCATACAGCGGGAACCTTTACAACGAATGTTGTGAAAGCCGCACCGGTAAAATGGGATCAAAGGATTGTGGCAGAATCGCCTTTTACCCAGGCAGTCGTTGTCAATTCCGGAATTGCCAATGCCTGTACGGGAGAGGAGGGCTACGGCTATTGCAAGGCTACGGCCGAGGAGTGTGCGAAAGTGCTGGGAGTGCCGGAGAGTGCCGTATTGGTGGCTTCCACAGGTGTCATCGGTATGCAGCTTCCCATAGAACGCCTGAAAAAGGGAATTACTTTGCTTAGGGAAGCAAAGGGCAGTACCACAGAACATGGAACGGCAGCAGCCAAAGCCATTATGACTACGGATACGGTACATAAAGAGATTGCGGTGCAGGTCACGCTTGGGGGAAAGACTGTGACCATCGGCGGCATGTGTAAGGGATCCGGCATGATTCATCCCAATATGTGCACCATGCTTGCCTTTGTAACTACGGATGCCTGCATTTCCAGGGAGATGCTCCAAAAAGCCGTAAGTGAGGATGTAAAGGACACTTTCAACATGATTTCCGTGGACGGAGACACATCCACCAACGACACGTTGCTGGTTCTTGCCAACGGAGCAGCAGAAAATCAGGAGATTTCTTCGGAAAATGAGGATTACAAGAAGTTTGCAGCGGCCCTGAATGCAGTCAACACCTATCTTGCAAAGAAGATGGCAGGGGACGGAGAGGGGGCTACGGCTCTCTTTGAAGTAAAGATTGTAGGTGCTAAGACAAAGGCGGATGCAGTGACTTTAAGTAAGGCAATCGTGACCTCTAGCCTGGTAAAGGCAGCCATCTATGGCCATGATGCCAACTGGGGCCGGATTCTCTGTGCCATGGGTTATTCCGGTGTGCAGTTTGACCCGGAAAAGGTGGATCTCTTCTTTGAGAGTGCGGCAGGAAAACTGCAGATTATTGAAAATGGCATCGCAGTGGATTACAGCGAGGAGGAAGCTACCCGGATCCTGTCAGAGCCGGAGGTGACGGCTCTTGCGGATGTGAAGATGGGTGATGTGGACGCTACGGCATGGGGCTGTGATCTGACCTATGATTATGTGAAGATTAATGCGGATTATCGGTCATAGCTGATGATTTCCAAATGGGATTCTCCCACTTGACATGTGATCGACAAAGCTTATAATAGATGCGTACGACATTGTTTGAGAGACGTTTGAGGAAAATGAGGAGATTATGAAAATGAGCAAGGAAGAGGAAATGAAGCGTTCCTTGGAAAAGGCGGAGGTATTGATTGAGGCCCTGCCCTATATCCAGCGGTTTAACCGGAAAATCATTGTAGTAAAGTACGGCGGCAGTGCCATGGTAGATGAAGAACTGAAAAGAAACGTCATTAAAGACGTAACTCTGTTAAAGCTGGTTGGGTTTAAGCCTATCATCGTTCACGGAGGCGGCAAAGAAATCAGCCGCTGGGTAGGCAAAGTGGGGATGGAACCCCATTTTATCAATGGTCTCAGAGTAACTGATGAGGATACCATGGAGATTGCGGAGATGGTGCTGGGCAAAGTGGGAAAGAGCCTGGTTCAGATGGTTCAGGAACTGGGCGTAAAGGCTGTCAGCATCAGCGGAAAGGATGGCGGTCTTCTTCAAGTGGAGAAGAAATATTCGAATGGAGAGGATATCGGCTTTGTAGGGGAGATTACAGAGGTGAATCCCAAGATTCTTTATGATTTGCTGGAAAAGGACTTTTTGCCTATTGTGTGTCCCGTAGGTATGGACAAGGATTTTCAGACCTACAATATCAATGCGGATGATGCGGCCTGTGCGATTGCAAGGGCGGTAAATGCGGAAAAGCTGGCATTTTTGACAGATATTGAGGGAGTATATCGTGATCCGAAGAATTCGGCGACCCTGATTTCTGAGCTTCATGTAAATGAAGCAAGAGAGTTACTTAAGGGCGGAACTATCGGAGGCGGAATGCTTCCGAAGCTTCAGAACTGTATTGACGCCATTGAAAATGGTGTGTCCAGGGTACATATTTTGGACGGTCGGATTGCCCATTGTCTGCTTTTGGAGATCTTTACCAATAAAGGAATTGGTACAGCCATCTTAAGTGAAGGAGAGAACAATTATTATGAGGGAGAATAAAGAGACGATCATAGAACGGGCAGAGGAAGCCGTTTTACATACCTACAACCGCTATCCTCTGGTTTTGGAAAAGGGGGAAGGCGTCTATCTGTATGATATGGAGGGAAAGCAATATCTCGACTTTGCGGCGGGAATCGCCGTTCAGGCTCTGGGTTATCATTATCCCGGCTATGATGAGGCACTTAAGTCCCAGGTTGACAAGCTTATGCATACCTCCAATCTGTTTTACAATATTCCGGCCATGGAAGCGGCGGGAAAGATTACAAAGGCCAGCGGCATGAGTAAGGTATTCTTCACCAACAGCGGTACGGAGGCTATTGAGGGTGCTCTTAAGGCGGCACGCAAATACGCATGGCTGAAGGACAAACGGGAGGATCATGAGATCATTGCTATGAATCATTCCTTTCATGGCAGAAGCATGGGAGCATTGTCCGTAACAGGCAATGAAGCGTATCAGGCACCGTTCCGCCCGCTGGTCGGAGGAATTCGATTTGCGGATTTTAATGACCTGGAGAGTGTGAAGGCCCAGATTACGGATCGCACCTGCGGTATCATTTTGGAGACGGTTCAGGGAGAGGGCGGCGTCTATCCGGCTACGGAGGAATTCTTAAAGGGTGTAAAGGCTCTCTGTGAGGAGCATGATATTCTGCTGATTCTGGACGAGATTCAGTGCGGTATGGGACGGACCGGCTATATGTTTGCATGGCAGGAGTATGGAGTGAAGCCCAATGTGATGACCTGTGCCAAGGCCCTTGGCTGCGGTGTCCCTGTGGGGGCTTTTGTGTTGGATGAAAAGACGGCCAAGGCTTCCCTGGCACCGGGAGATCATGGAACTACCTACGGCGGCAATCCCTTTGCCTGTGCGGCTGTCAGCAAGGTCTTTGATATTTTTGAGGAAGATCATATTGTGGAGCATGTTCGGGAAATGGGGGCATACCTTACACAGAAACTGGATGAACTGGCAGATAAATATGACTTTATTGAGGCTCGCAGAGGAAAAGGGCTGATACAGGGACTGGCAGTAAAGGGTAGACCTGTGGGCGAAATTGTGGTAAAATCACAGGAAATAGGCCTTTTGGTTATTACGGCAGGGAACAATGTTCTGCGTCTGGTTCCGCCGCTTATTATTGAGAAAAAGCATGTGGATGAGATGATAGAAAAGCTTACCGGGGCCTTTTAGAGTATGTTAGGGACATGATGTAAGAACAATAGAAAAGGAAGCTTTATGAGACAAAAAATATATCGAAGAGCCTTTGCCATTTTCTGCGTGCTGCTGGTGTTTTCCCAGATGGTGCAGGTGGCATATTCATATCACAGAGAGAGACAGCTTGCGGAGGAAGCCGGTGAGCTTGCGGAGGAAGCAAAGCAGCTTACCTTGTGGTATACGGATGATAAGCTGAACGCCTATCTGGTTGAGGCGGCGTCAGAGTTTGAAAAGCAGCATCATGTGGAGGTTACACTACAACTGGTAACGGCGGTGGATTACATTGAGCATATTAATACGGCCAGCATTTCCGATCTGGGAGGACCGGATCTTTTCATTACCTCCAGTGAGCTTTTGGAAAAGGCAAGGCTTTCCGGACTGGCCGTGGAGAATGACAGCTTTTTGGAACAGGAACTTAATAACTCTTTTCCGCAGAAAGCCCTGGATGCGGCTACCTGTGGTGGAAAGCTGATGGCCTATCCTTTCTATTTTGAGACTTGTTTTCTCCTTTATAATAAGGGTTATACGGACACGGCACCTGTATCCATCGATGAGATTCTGGCCTATGCAGATAATTTCGAGGGCAGTGCCGCTACAGAAAGGGTGGAGAATATTTTCAAGTGGAATGTGGCGGATATATTCTTCAATTTCTTTTTTGTTTCCAATTATGTTAACTTAGGGGGAGCCACAGGTGACAACCGGGCAGAGGTGGATCTTTCTGCGGAGGAAATTGTCCGCTGCCTGGAATATTATCAGAGTTTGAATGCCTTTTTTGCAATTGATGCGGATGAAGTCACCACAGATGATGTGCTTCAGGAATTTATTGACGGAAAGATTGTTTATACCATAGCCAAGACAGATGCAATAGCAAAGTTGGATGCTGCCATTGCAGAGGGAACAGCATACCAGGTTCCTGAGGGAGAAGCGGAGAACAATGGCTATTTTTATGGAATTGCCCAGGTGCCGGATTTGACCGGGGAACTTCACACCAAAGGACTTTCGGTAACCAATTCTGTGGTAGTCAATGCCTATTCCGGGGAAAGGGAACTGGCAAAAGGGTTTGCTAAGTATCTCACCTATGACAAGGTAGACTCTCTGTATACCATGGCAAATAAGATGCCGGCCAAAATGGGTGTCAGCTATGCGAATGAGGAGATGAACCTGTTGTTTGCCCAGTATGAGGACTCCGTGGAGGTTCCGAAGATTACCGATCTGTCCAATTACTGGATTGAGATGGAGATCGCTTTTGCCAATATCTGGAGGGGAAATGATGTAGGAACTGAGATTGAATCTGTAAATCAGATGATCCATGCCCAGTTGGCTACAGAAGCGGCCCAATGATTAAAGGCTACATAATTATTCCAATGATAGGGAAAGCTATTTGTACGAAAGAGATTGAGACCGAAGGAGGCTTTTACTATGATTGGAATTTTTATTGCCCTGATATCCGGAGCACTTATGAGCATTCAGGGAGTATTTAATACGGAGGTAACAAAGAGCAGCAGTATGTGGGTGTCTGCAAGCTGGGTACAATTCTCGGCCCTTCTGACCTGTCTGGCTGTGTGGGGCTTAAGAGAACGGGAAAATCTTATGAATGTATTTCAGGTAAGTCCCAAATACATGCTGTTAGGTGGTGTAATCGGGGCCTTTATTACCTTTACAGTAATTCAGAGCATGGACAGCTTGGGACCGGCCAAGGCCGTAATGCTGATTGTGATTTCTCAGCTTATTGTAGCTTATTTGATTGAACTATTGGGCATCTTCGGAGTAGAAAAAGCGGCTTTTGAATGGCGGAAAGTAATTGGTATGGCGATTGCCATCGCAGGAGTCGTTATGTTTAAATGGGAGTAAAAAAGGGTTGTAATCATTTCTAAAATCAGATACACTTATAGTATCCAAATCAGAGGGGTCCCGGTCTGTAAGAAAGGACAGGGGAATGATGAAACGGATTCAAAGAATCTTATGGATGTTGGCTGTTTTGCAGCTTTTCTTTTGTGTGGGCTGCAAAAAAACGGCCGTATTGTATGATGGTAGTAACATCGGGGAGACTGATCTGGAGGATGCCATCCAGGAGACAGATATACCAGAAGCTGTTGATGAGGCAGAGAAAGCCGCTGTAATTTATGTCTATGTATGTGGTGAGGTGGCAAACCCTGGTGTCTATGAACTGCCGGCAGAATCCCGAATCGGGGAAGCCGTGGAAGCTGCCGGAGGAATGACCGGGAAGGCTTCCACAACCTGGCTGAATCTGGCAGAGCGTATGACAGACGGACAGAAGATTGAGGTGCCGTCTGAGGAACGGGCAAGGATCCTTTTGGAGGAGTCTGTTCAGCGGGAAAGCAGTCTTATTAATCTCAATACGGCTACAGCAGAGCAACTGATGACTCTTCGGGGAATCGGAGAGTCCAAGGCAGAGGATATCCTTAACTACCGGGAACAGCATGGCGGATTCGGAAGCATTGAAGAACTGATGCAGATTTCGGGAATCAAGGAACGGGTTTTTGAAAAAATCAAAGATCAGATTACAGTATGAAAGAGGCAGAAAGATGGCAAAAAAGGTATTGGTAGTTGACGATGAAAAGCTGATTGTAAAAGGGCTTCGCTTTAGCCTGGAACAGGACGGGATGGAAGTAGACTGTGCCTATGACGGAGAGGCAGCCCTGGAATACGCCCGAAGTAAAGAGTATGATATGATTCTTTTGGATGTGATGCTTCCCAAGATGAACGGCTTTGAGGTCTGCCAGCAGATTCGTGAATTTTCCAATGTGCCTGTTGTCATGCTGACAGCAAAGGGTGACGATATGGATAAGATTCTGGGCCTGGAGTACGGGGCGGATGATTATATTACAAAGCCTTTCAATATTCTGGAGATAAAGGCCCGGATTAAAGCTATTATGCGTCGTACCGGAAGGCCGGAGAAAGGACAAAGGGGTAAGATTGTGGAGGCTTCGGAACTTCGTATGGATCTGGAAAGCCGGAGACTCTTTATCAGCGGGAAAGAGATTAACCTGACAGCAAAAGAGTTCGATCTTCTGGAACTGATGGCCCTGAATCCTGGAAAAGTGTATGGCCGGGAAAGCCTTCTCAATACGGTGTGGGGGTATGAATACCCTGGTGACGTGAGAACGGTGGATGTGCATATCCGCCGTCTGCGGGAAAAGATTGAAACAAATCCAAGTGAACCCAAATATGTTCACACGAAGTGGGGAGTGGGCTATTATTTCCAAGCATAAAGTTATCATTACATATCTGAAAAGCCTGAAGTTTCGGATGCTTTTGGTCCTGCTTCTGGCTGGCTGGGTTCCAATGCTGATTGTAGCCTATGGGGTTTTGAACAGCTACTGGGAGAGGGCTATCAGTGTCAGGGGAACGGATGTACAGAATCAGTGCCGGATTTTATCCAATCAACTGGTCAGCTATAATTACTTAAAAGATCCCTCCTCAGAACTAATTGGAGGAGAACTGACACAACTTTCGAATTTTTATGATGGACGGATTATTGTTATTGATCAGAATTTTAAGGTGATACGGGATACATATGGCTTAATAGAAGGAAAGCTGGTGGTATCGGAGGAGGTTATCCGATGCTTTAAAGGGGAAAACACCAATCAGCTTTCCGGCAGGCGTTATATTGAGATGACGGTACCGATTCAGGAAGCGGATACCCAGAACATTATTGGAGTTTTACTGGTAAGCGTATCTACAGACAGTATCAGGGACAGTCTGGATGTTCTTACGGGAAATGCAATGATTTTCCTCTTGATCTGTGGTGTTCTGGTGCTGACTTTCGCCATTCTTCTTTCTTATTTTCTGGGACGTCCTTTCCGTCGTATGGTAATGGATCTTCAGGAAATTGCAGAAGGGCACTCCACGGAGGACCTGAAGATACGTTCCTATACAGAGACGGAAGAGATTTCACGGGAATTTAATAAGATTGTGAATCAGATGCGGGTGTTGGATGACTCCCGGCAGGAGTTTGTGTCCAATGTGTCTCATGAGTTAAAGACACCTTTAACCTCCATGAAAGTACTGGCGGATTCCCTGTTGGCCCAGGGAGATGCACCACTGGAACTCTATAAGGAGTTTATGGGAGATATTGCAGAGGAGATTGAACGAGAGAATAAGATTATTACAGATCTTCTGTCTCTGGTGAAGATGGATAAAAAAGCGGCCAACCTCAATATTGAGCCGGTAGACATTAATGATCTTCTGGAACTTATTCTGAAACGTCTGCGTCCCATTGCGGCTAAAAAGAATATTGAGATGGTGCTGGAAAGTTTCCGTCCCGTAACGGCGGAAGTAGATGCAGGGCGTCTTTCCCTGGCTTTTACCAATCTTATGGAGAATGCGGTAAAATATAATAAAGAAAATGGCTGGGTTCATGTGTCTCTGGATGCGGATCATAAGTTTTTCTATGTGAAAGTAATGGATTCTGGTATGGGAATACCAGAAGAATCCTTGAATTACATTTTTGAGCGGTTTTATCGGGTGGACAAGTCACATTCCAATGAGATAGACGGGACTGGACTTGGGCTTGCGATTACCAGGAGTGCGGTTCAGGTTCACAAAGGAGCTATTAAAGTGACAAGTCATGTGGGGGAGGGAACTACCTTTTCCCTGCGGATTCCTTTGAATTATATTGCTTAAAGGCCCGGTGACAGACAAAAGAACCGGAAGACCAGATTAAGAGAGGATAATGCTTGGCAGTTGGGAGGTAGTCCATGAGGGTAAATAGATGGATTGGGCCAATGGTATTGCTCTTAGCTATAGTTCTTGTGGGCTGTGCCAGCAGGCAGGAGCATCCAAAAGAGGAGACAGGGTACCAAATCTATTATATTAATAAAGAAGAGACGTCTGTAGTTACAAGGACTTATCAGCCGGAGGGGAATACAACGGAGGAACTGTTAGGGGAATTCCTTGAATGTCTGAGGGAAAGCTCCGGAGATCCGGAGGAGAAACCGGCCATTCCTGACAGCGTAGGGCTTGTGGATTACACCCTGGAAAAGGGGCAGTTATCCCTGTGCTTTAATTTGGCTTATCTGGATATGAATCCATTGTATGAGATTCTTTGCCGGTCTGCCATTGTGCGGACCCTGTGCCAGATTCCTGAGGTGGAGAATGTATCTTTTATGGTAGAAGACAGTCCACTTATGGATTCCAATGAGACACCTATCGGTTCCCTCAATGAGGAAAGCTTTGTAGAAAATGCGGGTGATGAGATCAATACCTATACAATGACTACCCTGCAGCTTTATTTTGCCAATGAGACAGGGGATCGGCTGGTAGGTGAACGGGTAGAAGTTCGCTATAGCAGTAATATGTCTGTGGAGAAGCTGGTGGTAGAACGGTTGATAAAAGGACCCATTACAAAGGATGCTTACCCGGCCATACCTTCTGAGACGAAGCTAGTCAGCATTTCTACCAAAGACGGGATTTGTTATGTGAATTTGGATGAGGGATTTCTGGAACAGGGTTATGATGTTCTGGAACAGATACCGGTGTATTCCATTGTAAATTCACTTACAGAGATACCGGGGATTAGTAAGGTTCAGATTCTTATTAATGGGGAAACCAATCTTACTTATCAGGAAAGCATCCGACTTGAAACTATATTTGAACGTAATTTGGATCTAATAGAGGAAACATAATAGAGTGATCAAGAAAAGGCCTTTGTGCACGACTGCACTGGTCATAGTGATTTTGCTGTTGCTTTTGCCCTCCGGGATTTGGATGAAAGAATCCGCCCTGGAGAGCAAAAGCCCGGCAAATGGTCTGATGGGGAAAATCTGTAGGATAGAACCCAGACCAGACGGACAGGCAGTCTATCTAAAATATTCTTCTTCTGATAAAGGAATGATTCTGATATACTTCGATGCCGAACAGTCATTTTCTATCGGCAATACCATACGAATGAACTCTCCATATCACATCTGGGAACCGGAAGCTCCCTCTAATCCAGGACAATTTGATGCTCGGCTTTATTATCAAACACAGCGTGTTACCTGTCTGGTAAAGGGAAAAAGTGCCACATTATTAGATGATGGTTGCTTCTGGCCCGGAGAACTTTTGAGAAAGCTGAAAAAAGAACTGGGTTGCCGGTGTACGCAGCTGTTTGGAGAGGAACGAAGTGGTGTGCTGCGGGCCATGCTCCTGGGAGACAAAACCGAATTAGATGATAATACCAAAAATATTTATCAAAAAAGTGGCATGTCGCATCTTTTGGCTATCTCTGGTCTTCATATTTCTATTGTAGGAATGAGTTTCTATGGTTTTTTGCGAAAACGTGGAGTCTCTTATGAGATATCGGGAGGTGTTGGGCTTACTTTGGTAATTCTGTATGGGGCAATGACCGGGATGAGGATTTCCACGGTTCGTGCAGTGACTATGTTTGCTTTGGCAGTAATGGCAGATTTTTTGGGACGAAGCTATGATATGCTGAGTGCTTTGGCAACTGCAGCACTTCTTTTACTTTTGGAACAGCCTTTGTATGTTCGAAGTGCTTCTTTTCTGCTTTCTTTTGGAGCAGTTCTTGGAGTGGGATTGGTTTATCCGGCTATTCAAAGCCTTTTTGGTGTTTCGGGTAAATTGGGCAGGGCCTTTTTAGTCAGTTTATCTATTCAAATCTCAACACTTCCTCTGATTCAGTGGTTCTACTATGAATTTCCGGTTTATTCTGTTTTCTTAAATTTGCTGGTGATTCCTCTTATGGGAGTTTTGATGTCGTGTGGAATTGCAGCTCTTGGAACCAGTTTTATTTCCTGGAGGATAGCAGGTATTCCGGCATTTGTATGCAGAGGAATCTTGTATGTTTATGAATGGCTGGGGGAAAAAACGCTTTGTCTTCCCAAAGCGGTGATTATCTGTGGGAAGCCGGAAATCTGGCAGATGCTTTTGTATTATGGAGGAATTGTAATTTTTGTAATCTGGTGCAGCCGGGAAAGGGAGAAAGAAAAGTGGAACAGATGTCTCCAGTCGGTAAAAGAAGGGCAATGTGTTCAAAAAGGAAAAAGAAGAAAAGAAAAGGAAGCAACAGTTATTGCGGCTATACTGCTTTGTGCCTGCTTTCATTTTCGCTTTCATAAAGGACTTTCCTTTACTATGCTGGACGTAGGGCAGGGAGATGGGCTGTTTTTTCGAACAGATGGGGGAACTACCTGTCTCATTGATGGAGGAAGCAGTGATATAAAACAGGTGGGAAGCTATCGCATTCTGCCTTTTTTAAAAGAACGGGGAGTTGGGACCTTGGATTATGTTATAGTAACCCACACAGACAGAGATCACCTATCAGGAATTGAAGAATTACTGGAAAGGGCGGGAGCAGAGGAAGAAATTAAGGTTAATGCTTTATTGCTTTCGGAGCAGTCTTTAGAGGAGGAAGCGGGACTTAAGCTTAAGGAGTTGGCCAAGAGGGCAGGCATAGAAGTAAAAAGTATAAAAGCGGGAATGATTCTGGAGGATGAGGATACAAAACTTGTCTGTCTGCATCCTGGGAAAGAAACGTACTATAGAGATAAAAATGCGGGTTCTCTGGTATTTCGCTTATCCTATGGTGATTTTTCTATACTTTTGACAGGAGATCTGGAAGAAACAGGAGAAAGGGAAGTTTTGCAGCGGGAGAAAGAACTGTCCTGCAATATTCTGAAAGCCGGACATCATGGATCCCGATTTTCTACTACAGATGAGTGGCTTTGTGAGGTATGTCCCCAATTAACCTTGATTTCCTGCGGAAAGGATAATTCCTATGGACATCCACATGAAGAGACCCTTGAGCGTCTTAAGCATATGGGAAGCCAGGTCCTTGTAACCGTAGAGCAGGGAGCCATTACGGTCCAAAGTGATGGCAAGAACTTTCAGGTAGAGGGATTCTGCCATTAAACTGAATCTGTTGCGACACTGCTGTATTTTATAAGTAGGAGTTCCACGCTTAATACATCGTTCATCCGTCCGGTTGTCACGTCCTCCACGGCCTTTGCACAGTCTGCAAGGGCATCCTTAAGCTGTTTGTTGGTAAAGTTCCGGGCTTGTCCCATTAAGCGTCTGACAATAAAGGGGGCAAGTCCGGTTTTGGAGGCGATGGCGGGTTGATCGTATCCTTTGACCAACAGGCTTTTTATCAGGAGAAGCTGCTGAAACTGACGGGCAAGGAGGGATAGGATTCCCCTGGGAGACTCTTTCAGAGTCAGCAGATCGTAATAGAGTTCCAGAGCATGCTTTTGATTTTTTTCGGCAATGGCCCGGATCATATCAAAGATTCGATTGGTTGTTAAAACCGTGCAGATCTCCTCCACATCCTGAGGGGTAATGGCATCTCTCCCATAAGTATAACTAAGGAGTTTTTCTAATTCTCTGGAAATATGCTCCATATCCGTACCGGTTTTTTCCAGAAAAAGGTTGAGAGCAGATCTTGAAATCTGTTTGTCCTCTCGTTTTAGAATGCTCAGAATCCATTTGGTGAGAGTAGCCTCATCCTGAGTCTGAAATTCTGTCACTCGTCCCCTGTCTTTTACGGCCTTAAAGAGCCGGTTGCGTTTGTCTGCTGCTGCTTCTACAAAAATCAGACAGGTGGTATCAGGCATAGCGGGAAGATAGTCCGCCAACTTATCACACTTTGTTTTGAAAAATTCGCTGTTTTCTACAAGAATTACTCTACGGGGAGCAAAAAAGGGCAGAGTTTCTGCCAGATCAATAATCTCTTCCGGGCGAATGCTCTTTCCTTCAAAGTGAGATAGATTCATGGTATCCTGTGGATCAACCAGGGCGTTTTTTAAGCGATCCCGATATTGACTGCGAAGATAGGCTTCCTCACCATAGAGCAGATAGGAAGTCTTAAAGGCTTGATTTTTGATATCTTCGGCCAACATTTTCATAGGATGCTCCTCCTCCCCCGGTTCTCAGTGTATTCCCATACCTGGAAACTGTATGTTTCTTAGAAAAAAGACGCCCAACTGACGGTATTGGGCGTCTTTTAAATATCGTAAATCCAAAATTAAGCGATGCTGTTTACAGCCTTGGTTAAACGAGAGATCTTTCTGGAAGTTGTATTCTTATGATAAACTCCCTTTGAAGTCGCCTTGTTCATGGTTGCGATAGCAGCTCTAAGATTTGCCTTTGCAGTCTCAACGTCCTTTGCGGCAATAGCGGCATCTACTTTCTTAATAGCGGTTTTAACCTCAGATTTGATTGCCTTATTTCTTGCGGCTCTTGTCTCAGCTACCAGAATTCTCTTTTTTGCGGACTTAATATTAGCCAATCCGTACACCTCCAAATCATTTATTTCATTTTATCTTTAACTTATCTGTACATGCTCTGTGAAAGCCGGACACGGACGTCTTAACAAAACATGTCATTGTTTGGTCCACCCAAACATACTCATTTATTTTATGCCAGGAAAGACATTCTGTCAATACATAATTCCCAAAAAATAAGAGAAAAATAGGATTAAAAGGTAAAGTCGCAAAGGCACACGAGAGGAACTTTCATGAGTGTCCTTTCGAATGAAAGTTTCTCTCATTACATGTGTGCCAAAGTGACTTTACCCTTTAGTACTGTTGCGTAGCAACTTTATTTAGGAGGAAGAGAGATGGAACGATTTCAGGTTCGGACAGACTTGGCTTTGGAGGCAAGGGAGAGCTTTGAGGAAGACGGAGTGGAGATTCGGGGAGTGGCCATTGAGGAGTCCTATGATGAGGAGCGTGACATTCGGGTTACCCGGGTATGTATTGAGACGGAAAACGGAGCAAGGGCTATGGGTAAGCCGGTGGGTACTTATCTTACCTTGGAGGCACCCAGACTTTCGGAGCCAGATGAGGGGTATCACAGAGAGGTCTCCAGGAAACTTGCGGAGGAATTAAAAAAGCTTCTTGGAACAGAGGAGGAAAAATCCGTGCTTGTGGTAGGGCTTGGCAATCGGGAGGTGACTCCGGATGCTCTGGGGCCGGAAGCGGTGAATCATCTGATGATCACTAGGCATGTAGTTCGGGAATATGGAAAAGCGGCTCTTGGAAAAGAAAAGGTGCATCTGGTAAGTGGAATTGTGCCGGGAGTCATGGCTCAGACGGGAATGGAGACTTTTGAGATCATCAAAGGAATTATTGATGAGACTACACCGGATGTAGTAGTGGCTATTGACGCACTGGCGGCCAGAAGCACCAAACGTCTGAATCGAACCATTCAGCTCTCAGACGCCGGGATTCATCCGGGATCTGGTGTGGGTAACCATCGTAACAGCCTGACTAAGGAGAGCCTTGGGATTCCCATTGTTGCTATTGGTGTGCCTACGGTAGTGGATGCAGCTACCATTATTTACGATGCTACCGGCGATCGCAATGCCATTTCTCCCAACCTCAATGGAATGTTTGTGACACCCAAAGACATTGATGAGACAATAAGGCGTTTAAGCTTTACCATTTCCGAGGCATTGAATATTGCACTGGCATAAGCAGGCCCTTTTTCGAATATATTAAATCGAACATGGGGTGATTGGAAATGAGCCGTCTGCATAAGGTATTGAATGCAATTGTATGGGTAATGATAGGTGTATTGGGAATCTATATTCTCGGCTATGGAATGAAGGGGCAGTCTTTTACAAAGGCTGCCTATGCTTGTGCGAAGGCTTTGACGGGCAGTGAAGGGGGCATTCGAAGGGCGGCGGAAAAAACCTTGTATCCCGGACTTGCCTATGTGGCAGGGGACCGGGATCCTTCCTACAGCTTTGAAGAATTTTTAATCAGAAAGGCCGCCCAGTTATTTCCCATGTATACTTATCTGGATGAAAGGGAGATATATGAAACAGAGATTGAAAGCCAGGCTGCTTATGACATTTTGGTGGAGGGTGGCGTTCATGATGAAAATGAGATTGATGAGCGGACCGGTGAGGCTTTTGATCTGGCAGAGAAGATGGAGGAGGAAAATCTCAAGATCATAGAAGAGCAGGATCTGGTACAAGAAGACCCGGAAGGAGAAGTTCCGGGAGCTCAGTATACGGCGGAGCAGTTGACGGATTTTGATTTCCTAAAAAATAATTTTTACATTGTGGAAAATAATACGGATATCAGTTCAGAGGTACTGAATGGGGAAAAGCTTTTGAATAAGGATATGAGGATCCAAACGGACAGCGGAGAGCCGCAGATTCTGATTTATCACACCCATTCTCAGGAAGGCTTTGTAGATTCTGTGGCTGGCGATAACAGTACTACTATTGTAGGAGTGGGGGACTATTTGACAGAACTTTTGCAGGAAGATTATGGCTATAACGTGATACATAACAGGAATGTCTATGATTTTATTGATGGAGAACTGGACCGGAATCGTGCCTATGCACTGGCGGAGGAGGACGTAAAGCGGATTTTGGAAGAAAATCCGTCCATTGAGGTGATTATTGATCTTCACAGAGACGGTGTGAAGGAAGAGACCCATTTGGTGACGGAGGTGAACGGGAAACCTACCGCACAATTTATGTTTTTTAACGGTTTGAGTTACAGTAAGCGAAACGGTGTGATTGATTACCTGCCCAATCCGTATATTGAAGATAACCTGGCCTTGTCCCTGCAGCTTAAGCTGGCCAGCGAGCAGTATTATCCGGGGCTTAGCAGGAGAATCTACCTGAAAAGCCTGCGGTATAATCTGCATCTGAGACCCAAATGCCTGTTGGTGGAGGCGGGAGCACAGACCAATACCCTGGAAGAGATGATGAATGCCATGGAACCTCTGGCTTTTGTACTGCACCAGGTTCTGGGAGGGGGAGAAATCATGGAAGAGTAAAAAGGATGACATTCGAAAAGAATTTTACATTTTTTCCTGTTTATGCTATACTACCCTCGATTGACAAGCAATAAGAAATCCTTGCCGGTCGAGGGTGTTTTCTTATACGAAGATCTTTTCAGTCAGGATTCTTTTTAATAGAAATATGGAGGAACATTTGATGGCGTCTATGGACCAGAGTAAAATTAGAAATTTCTGTATCATTGCACACATTGATCACGGCAAGTCTACCCTGGCAGACCGAATCATTGAGATGACGGGACTTTTGACCAGCCGGGAGATGCAGGCCCAGGTGCTGGATAATATGGATTTGGAGCGAGAGAGGGGCATTACAATCAAGGCCCAGACAGTGCGTACCGTATATAAAGCAAAAAACGGTGAGGAATATATTTTTAACCTAATCGATACGCCGGGACATGTGGACTTCAACTATGAGGTATCCAGAAGCCTGGCGGCCTGTGACGGGGCGGTCCTGGTGGTGGATGCGGCCCAGGGGATCGAGGCTCAGACACTGGCCAATGTATACCTGGCTCTGGATCATGACCTGGACGTGGTTCCGGTTATTAATAAGATTGATCTGCCCAGTGCGGAGCCGCAGCGGGTTATAGACGAGATCGAGGACGTGATCGGCATCGAGGCTCAGGATGCACCCCAGATCTCCGCCAAGACGGGACAGAATGTGGAGGATGTGTTGGAAGCCATTGTAGAGAGGATTCCGGCGCCCGCAGGAGATGGGCAGGCTCCCCTGCAGGCTTTGATTTTTGATTCCCTGTATGATTCCTATAAAGGCGTGATTGTATTCTGCCGAATCAAGGAGGGTACGGTAAAAAGAGGTACGCCCATCCGTATGATGGCTACGGGTGCCGAGGCGGATGTGGTAGAGGTAGGCTATTTTGGTGCCGGACAGTTCATTCCCTGTGAGGAATTATCCGCAGGCATGGTAGGCTATCTGACGGCAAGTATTAAGAATGTAAAGGACACTCGTGTGGGTGATACCATTACCAACAGGGAGAATCCCTGCAAAGATCCGCTGCCGGGTTATAAGAAAGTGCTTCCTATGGTATACTGCGGCATGTATCCGGCGGACGGGGCCAAGTACCCGGATCTTCGGGATGCACTTGAGAAGCTTAAGCTCAATGATGCTTCCCTGCAGTTTGAGCCGGAGACTTCCATTGCTTTGGGCTTTGGCTTTCGATGCGGTTTCCTGGGACTTCTGCATCTGGAGATTATTCAGGAGCGTCTGGAGCGTGAATATGGTCTTGACCTGGTAACCACGGCTCCCGGCGTTATCTACAAGGTTCACCGGACAAACGGTGAAGTGATTGAGCTGACCAATCCCTCCAACCTGCCGGATCCGGCGGAGATTGAATACATGGAGGAGCCTATGGTCAGTGCGGAGATCATGGTAACTACGGAATTTATCGGCTCCATTATGGAACTGTGTCAGGAGCGAAGAGGTATTTATCTGGGAATGGAATATATGGAGGAAACCCGGGCACTGCTAAAGTATGAGCTTCCTCTAAACGAGATTATCTACGACTTCTTTGATGCACTGAAGTCACGTTCCCGGGGTTACGCTTCCTTTGATTATGATATGAAAGGCTATGTGCAGGCAGAGCTGGTGAAGCTTGACATTCTGATTAACAAGGAAGAGGTGGATGCCCTGTCTTTCATAGTTCACAGCAGCACGGCCTACGAGCGTGGGCGGAAGATGTGCGAGAAGCTGAAAGAAGAGATTCCAAGGCATCTCTTTGAGATTCCCATTCAGGCGGCTGTGGGCAGCAAGATTATCGCCAGGGAGACGGTAAAGGCCATGCGCAAAGACGTATTGGCAAAGTGCTATGGCGGCGATATTACCCGGAAGAAGAAGCTTCTGGAGAAGCAGAAAGAGGGAAAGAAGCGAATGCGTCAGATAGGCAATGTGGAGATTCCCCAGAAAGCCTTTATGAGCGTGTTAAAGCTGGATGACAAGTAGTTGACGGAGATGTATGGTGGATTGTGCAGAATTAGAAATTTACATCCATATCCCTTTTTGTGTACAAAAATGTGGTTACTGTGATTTCCTTTCGGTACCGGCAGACAAGGTGGTGCGGGAACAGTATATAGAAGCTTTAACAGAAGAGATTCGGCAGCAAGAATCTATGGGATTCCGGTATAAAGTTACTTCTATATTTATCGGAGGGGGAACGCCCTCTATATTGGAGGGGCCGCAGACTGGAGAACTTCTTAAGGAGATACAGAAGCATTTTATCGTGGGAGCAGATGCGGAGATTACGGTAGAGTGCAATCCGGGGACGCTTACAGAGGACAAGCTTTCCTGCTATCGGCAGTCTGGTGTCAACCGCCTGAGCCTGGGACTTCAATCAGCAGATAACCGGGAACTGAAAATGCTTGGACGGATTCACACTTATGAAGATTTTTTGGAAAGTTTTTTCCTGGCACGTAAGCTTGGCTTTAACAATCTGAATGTGGATCTGATGTCCGCACTTCCGGGTCAGACCAGGGAAAGCTGGCAGGAAACCCTGCGTCAGGTGTTAACACTTAATCCGGAGCATATATCAGCCTACAGTCTGATCATTGAGGAAAATACACCTTTCTATGAGCGTTTCAGTCCGGTAGGACGGGAGGAATACTTGCTGCCGGATGAGGATACGGAACGGCAAATGTATTATGATACCAGAGATATACTGGAAACTGCCGGATACGAACGTTATGAGATATCCAACTACGCAAAGCCCGGTTTTGCCTGCCGTCATAATCTGGGTTATTGGGAGCGAAAGGAGTATTTGGGGCTGGGACTCGGAGCTTCCTCCCTGATAAAGGGTGTGCGGTATCAGAATCACAGGAGCCTTTCTGCGTACCTGGCAGGGGATTACGCCCATGAGGAGGTGCAAAAGCTTACCAGGCAGGAGGAACAGGAAGAGATCATGTTTCTGGGACTTCGAAAGACAGAGGGAATACTGCTGACGGAGGAACTTTTGGAGGTTTATAAAGAGACGCTGGAAAGACTTAAGAAACAGGGGCTTCTCTTTCGGGAGGGCAATCGCATCCGGCTGACGGATTTGGGAATTGATGTGAGCAATTATGCGTTGGCGGAATTTTTGCAGGATGAGAGGTAAAGTCATAAGGTTTCTCTCATTACATGTGCATCGAAGTGACTTTACCCTTTAGTGCCATCACGCAGTGATTTTAAATAGGGAGGATAGGATATGATCAAAGAAGTGATTTTTGATATTGACGATACAATATACAATTATGAAAAAGGGCATGAGGAGGGGATGCACTGTCTTTGTCTCTATGCCAAAGAACATCTTCAGATTGAGCCGGAAGAATTTCGCAGAGCTTACAAAGAAATGAATCAGGAGATTGCGAAAAGGCTTGGCCGGGACAATGCGGCCATTCACAGCCGGAGCATCCGGCTTCAGAATCTTTTAGAAAGGTGGGGAAAGCCCCTTTTCCCCTATGTAAAGGCGATGTATCATGCTTATTGGGACACGCTTCTTAAGGAGAGTGCTCCAGAGCCGGGAGCAATTGCCTGTATGCAGGAATTAAAAAATATGGGAATCGCCATTGGAATCGGGACGGACATGACGGCTATGATACAGTATGAAAAGCTGGAAACTTTTGGATTCGCCCCCTATATCTCTCATATGGTAACCAGCCAGGAAGCAGGTGTGGAAAAACCCCATCCGGATTTTATGGCTCTGTGCATTAAAAAGTCAGGCGTTCTTCCAAAGGAATGTGTTTTTGTGGGAGATAATTTTAAGAAAGATGCCTGTGGGGCATCCGCCTGCGGTATGCATGGGGTATGGTACAATGCCAAGGGCAGAGAACTTCCGGGTGGAGCAGAAGAATTTGCAGGCAGATACAAAGAAATCCGGCATTTTGACGAGCTTGTACCATACATTCATACCCTAAACGCAGAGTGACAGTTCAAACAACAGGCAGCAACAGACCGTCCGAACACCGATATGGAAAATCCTGTCCGCCCACTCTGCCGCTGCCGTCCGCACTGTCGAAACAGAAAAATATGCAAATTAATGAAAGGATGGGAATATGAAAGAATTGCAGTTTTTGGAGGAACAGGGCGTATCTCCCAAGCTGATTCAAGAGGTAGAAAATTTCAGGGAAGCATATAAGGTTTCGGACGAGGTGAAAAACCGGATTGTAAAACCGCCCATTCCCTTTTACGGAAAAGAGATTCTGGAGATGGCCATAGCAGCTATGCTTCAGGGGGAAAACGTGCTGTTAAGCGGTTCCAAAGCCACCGGGAAAAATATTCTGGCAGAAAATCTTGCCTTTATCTTTCACCGCCCCTCCTATAACATTTCTTTTAATGTCAATACGGACAGCAGTACCCTGATTGGAACGGACACATTTACAGGCAATGAAGTGCGTCTGCGTAAAGGGCCGGTCTATCAGTGTGCCGTAAATGGAGGATTTGGGATTTTTGATGAGATCAATATGGCAAAAAACGATGCCGTTTCTGTTCTACACGCTACTTTGGATTACCGTCGCATTATAGATGTTCCTGGCTACGACAAGATTGAACTTCATCCGGCTACTCGGTTTATCGGAACCATGAATTATGGCTATGCGGGGACGAAAGAGTTAAATGAAGCACTGGTTTCCCGGTTTCTTGTGATTGACATGCCGCCCCTTACGGAGGATGTGCTGATGCGGATCTTAAAAGAGAACTTTCCGGATGCCAAGGAGGAGGGGCTTAAGCATTTTGCAGGTTTGTTTTTGGATCTCCAGCTAAAAGCCCAAAACAGTGAGATTTCTACAAAGCCCCTGGATCTTCGTGGCATGATAGGAGCACTTAAGACGGTACGGGCCGGACTTACGCCCCGAACTGCCATTACCATGGGAATTACCAATAAAAGCTTTGATATCTTTGAAAAGGAAATTATCGGAGACATTGTAATGACCCGGATTCCGGAGGAATGGACCAGGGACGAAGTGTTTTGAGTGAGTTTAGGAGTGTTTCATGGAAGAAGCATTTGAAATCAGCCAATTTGAAATAGAAAACAGGCTCCGCAATCTCTGTTGGACGGTCAGCGGGGATTATAGTCTGAATATAAAACTGGATACCCTGTCTTACTCCAAGTCGGTCTATGTGTCTCTCTATGATGCCGTAAAGCAGGGTGCCTTTTCCAAATATTTTGATCGGAATGCTTTTGGCCTTTATCTTGTGAAAAAGCTCTATTGCGGGGCGGAGGAGCAACCTTTGACCAGTCTGGCCCAGCTCTGCGTGGACAGTGCCGTATACAAAAAGATCAGCAGAGAACGAAAAGGTGTGCTGGAGATTCGGAAAAAAGCATTTGAGGATTTGATGGAGTATGATTTTACCAGGCTTGCCGCTTCTTTTATCGGTCAGATTCGCCTTTCCATTATGCAGGAAGCGGTTCTGGGACCTAAGACCATGCAGAGCCGTATCCGCAAAGCGGCGGATATGCTGGAAAAGCTTTGGGACACAGAGGATACCATGGCAGTCATCCGGACGGTGGATGAACTTTATGACTGGCTGGTGGATCCCCATTTTGAAGAACGGCATGGTTCCCTTGATACGGTGCTTTCCGTAACCATGGAGGAATTAAAAGAGTTTCGGTGGAAAGATTATCTGGAGGAAGAGTCTTATACGGAGGATTTTGATCAATATCTGTCCCGGGTGACCAATGCGGCCACTCAGATGGGGGAGCAGGAGACAAAAGGGGAGGAAAAGAAGCGGGTACAGGCAAAACGGATTCTGGTGGATCAGGAAGCCCTGGATAAAATGTATTCCTATATTGAATTGAATTACGGACAGTCTTATCTTGGGAAAGCGGAGCAGGAACGGGTAAACAGGAGTCTCTGCCGGGGTGCCCATGCAGATTGCAGCCTTTATTTTACGGACGGAATCCTCTCCAATATGGTAAAGAAAAATTATCAGTCGGAATATGCGAGAAGAGCACGCTCAGAGAATCTGAAGACTTATGGCCACTATATGCGGGTGTCCCGAAGAAATGTGGAGCATCTTTCGGATACACTTCGCAGAGCACTTACAGCCCGGAGCGAACAGGAGACGGTGCGGTCTGAATTTGGCGTAATCGTGCCCGCAAAACTTTGGAAAGTAGGACGTAGCCGTGACAGGAAGCTCTTTAAACGGGAGCTTCGAAAGGACAGCTCCGACTTTGTGGTGCACGTGCTGATTGACGCAAGCGGCTCCCAGAGAAGAAGACAGAGTCTGGTAGCCTTGCAGGGTTATATTATCAGCGAGGCATTGAGCATTGTGGATATTCCTCACCAGGTGATGGGGTTTTGTACCTTTTGGGATTACACGGTTATGCAGCGTTATCGGGATTATGATGATCCCCGTGAAGCAAATCAAAAAATTTTTGAATTCTATGCTTCCTCCAATAACCGGGACGGCCTGGCAGTTCGTGCCGCAGCGGACAGCCTGATTAAGCGGCCGGAGGAGCATAAAGTATTGATAGTTCTAAGCGATGGCCGCCCCAATGATATCATTGTAAATCGGCCGGGCAGCAGAAATCCTCTGCCTTATTCCGGAGACTATGCAGTTCAGGACACGGCATCAGAGGTTCGCAAGGTTCGTGCCATGGGAATCTCCGTTCTTGGGGTATTTGCCGGGGAAGAGCAGGACTTGCAGGCAGAACGGCGGATTTTCGGACGGGATTTTGCGTATATTCGGGATATTATGAACTTTTCCAGCGTAGTAGGACGTTATCTGCGTCGGCAGTTGGATGATGTAGACTGACTTTACCCTTTAGTGCCATCGTGCAGCGATTTTGATAGGAGGTATGAATGGATTCTATAAAAGCGTGGATGAAAAGGAATTGGAAGATTCTGGGAATCGGTGTGCTGCTGATCGGCTTTTTATTACATCCCTTTATGATTCTTGCAGAGATCCGAATAGATTTTACAAAGGAAGATTATTCGGCAGGAAATCACTGGAAAGTATTTACGGCCTATAGTGAACAGGCAGGGCTTGACAGCATACGGAGGACTTATGAGAGACCTGGTGAAGCGAGAGTGGCTTTTTTTGATGCGACTTATGGGAAAGGTACTTATGTAAAGCGGATGGATCCCATAGATTATGATTATGGAAACGAAGTAAGCGTGCGTTCCATGACCTTTTATTTTAATGGATTTTATGGAGGGCAGTTGGAGGGAGAAGAACTTTTCCAGGCTTTCACTCCCAATGATCAGGTAGAGATGCAGATACTGGAGGATGGGAGTTTGGGACTTTTGATTAAAGGCGAGGACTCTCAGCTAATACCTACGGAAGTCTTTCGGAATTTTTACATGGCAGCGGCAAAGAGATTGGCCTGGACGGGAATCCTTTATCTGATTCCTTTGATGGCAGCAGCAGTTTTTGTTTTTTCTTTTTATAATCGTTATGTGAGAAAGCTTTCAGATGATCGATTATTCAGCTTTTCTTATACGGTTCTTTATGTGGTGGGAATCTGTGCCATTGTGTTGATAGTGTATGGGGCTTTTGTGGGCTCCTCCGAGATTAACCCAGATGAGTCAGAGAGTGTCTATTCTGTACTGTATTATACAAATCACTGGAAGATTCCGGATATGCGAAAGCTTCCCAGGGAGGCCTTTTCCGTATTTGGGACGGCAAGGCTTTCCGAATTGAATCTTTATTATATCTTGTCAGCTCAGATAGCAAGATTTATTACTATGGAGAGTGGAACAAGATTTTTTGGTGTCTTGCTGGCGGTGGGATTATTTTTCCTGGCTTTTTTGAATTTGAAAAAAAATTCATACCTCCTTGGAGTGGTCTTTTTGACACCTCAGGTATGGTATCTGTATACATACTGCACTTCCGATGCATTGGATTTTGCCGTATCTGTGTTGGTATTGTATCAATTAGCCAATCCGGAAAGTATGCTGCAAAAGCTTTTAAGAGAGGGCGTAAAGAAAAAAGATGCATGGCGGGTTCTGTTACTTGGCTTTCTCTTATCCAATATCTTTATGTCTAAGCAGAATTATTATGTAATAGCAATTTATGCGTTTTCCATGCTTTTGGTGGAACTTTTGACAGCGGAAAAGGAGAAAAGGCGAACTCGGCTAATTGGCTGCCTGTGGCTTGCGGGTTCGGCTCTGCTGTTTTTGGGTATTCGCTATATTCCGGAATTTTTACATTATGGAATCCACAGACAGCAGGTGATTTTAGAATTGCAAAATGAAATTGCGATTCCTGAACTTCGCCCTGCTTCTCCACCGGAGATACAAAGCCCGGCCTTTAACCTTTACGGAAAGGGGGTAAGCTTGCGTGAATTCCTGTTTCACAAGGGATTTCATAAGACGCTGTTTCGTTCCTTTGTTGGAACTTATGGGTGTCTTAAGTTCCCAAGCCCTAAATGGTATGTGGCGGTTATGCGGTTGCTGTATTTGATGTTGTATGTGGGCATGAGTATCTCTATTTGGCATGGAAAGGCACAGAAAGAGAGAAAAGTAAAATTTTTGCTTCTCCATCTGATGGCGTTTATTTCCTGGGTCCTGGTGGTATACAATGGCTGGTTCATTGATTTCCAGGCACAGGGGCGTTATATGCTGCCCGTATTGATTTTTGTGGCTCATGGAATTTCACTAAACCCCAAGATGGCAGAAAAAAGGTGGTTCCAGTGTTTGATTTCAGTCACGGCAGTGCTGTCATTGTATTCTTTTGCATGCTACTGCATACCAAATATTCAGCCAATAAAATAGAATGAGGAGGATTAAGCGATGAAAGAGTATGAAGTTGTACATGAGATTTTTAATCAGTGTTCCGGTAATCAGATGAGGGACGTATTTATTGAGGAGGTAGAGATTGCGGATCTGGAAGCATATGTGACCAGCCGCCATCAGGACAAAGACTTTACCTTTGAACGGGAGGAACTGGCAGACGGAACCGTGATCTACCATGTAAACACTTCCGGAATTCTCCAGCGGTACACCTTTACAGAGCTTTCGTAAAACTCAGGATGGAAAAGTCCGCCGCCCCCGCCATCGCCGCTTCCCATCCGTCCCCCCCTTATCAGTCATAAAGAAAAAAGTTATCCGAATTTTCAGAAAAAACTTGCTGTAACTTTCCAATGGGTGTAAAATAAATCCATAGAACCTAAGAATGTTTCACAGATTCCCAGGGGACTGTGGACAGAGAACGATACTATTTTTCAGGGAGGTAACAGGTATGAAGGCTTATGAGATGATGATCGAGAACTTGAACAAGTGTCCGGGCAATCAGATGCGGGACACAGAGATTCGGGAGATTGAGACCGATGATCTGGATGCTTATGTACAGGGGTTACATAAGGATAAGAAAGTAAGTATTGACAAAGAAGTCATGAATGACGGCTCCGTTGTTTTCCATCTGGATCTGTCAGGAACCTTAATTCGCTATACCTTTACAGAGAT
Organism: uncultured Lachnoclostridium sp.; assembly: GCA_948330435.1. Taxonomy (GTDB): domain Bacteria; phylum Bacillota; class Clostridia; order Lachnospirales; family Lachnospiraceae; genus Laedolimicola. The sequence goes on from CAOJBY010000028.1 coordinate 38,999, forward strand.
CTAGGAGTTAAAAGATGGGTTGGGAAGAACGCTTTTTGTTGTTTTTGCAGGAGAGTGTCCGTAATCCAATATTAGACAGGGTAATGCAGTTCGTTACATCTTTGGGCGATGCAGGCTTTTTGGCCATCATAGTCTGCATTGTCCTTTTATGTATCAGAAAGTACCGAAGGGCAGGAGCAGCAGCTTCCCTGTCTCTGATACTGGATTTTATTGTGGTAAATCTTGTCTTAAAAAATCTGGTGGCAAGAACCCGGCCCTATGATATGTTGGAGGAGCTGCTTTTGATTACCAAACGGCCCTCAGATCTGTCTTTCCCATCGGGTCATGCGGGGGCCTGTTTTGCGGTGGCAAGTGTTTTATTTCTTTGTCTTCCAAGGCGGTTCGGGATTCCGGCCATGGTGGTGGCGGTACTGATCTCTTTTTCAAGGCTGTATGTGGGGGCACATTATCCCACGGACGTACTGGGAGGAATGGTAATTGGCTGCATCACCGGATGGATAGCTTATGGGCTTTTGTGGAAAAAGCAGAAAGACAAACAGGAGTAGTTTCAGAAAAACGGAGGAGAACAATGTCGGATATTTTACAGAACTTATTAACTTACTTTATTCCAATTGTTTTAGTAATCGCTTTAATTATCATTTTGGCCATGGGCTATGTAAAGGCTCCGCCGGATCGGGCATTTATTATTTCCGGCTTGAAAAAAGAACCGAAGATTCTCATTGGCCGGGCGGGTATCCGGGTTCCGTTTCTGGAACGTCTGGACAAGATTTATCTGGGTCAGATGACAGTGGACATTAAGACAGAGCAGTCCGTACCAACCACAGATTTTATCAATGTAAATGTGGACGCAGTTGCCAAAGTGCGGATTGATCCGACCACAGAGGGCATCCGTCTGGCGGCTAAGAACTTTTTGAATAAGAACTCGGAGCAGATTACCAGAGACCTGCAGGATTCACTTCAGGGTAATATGCGGGAGATTATCGGAACCCTGACCCTCAAATCCATCAACACGGACCGTGATTCCTTTTCCGATCAGGTGATGGAGAAAGCTTCCAGGGATATGAAGAAGCTGGGAATTGAGGTGGTGTCCTGCAACATTCAGAACGTAACGGATGAAAATGGACTCATTAAGGACTTGGGTGCCGATAACACGGCAAAGATCAAAAAGGATGCTTCCATTGCAAGAGCCCAGGCAGAGAGGGATGTAGCCATTGCCCAGGCAGAAGCCAATAAAGCTTCCAATGATGCAAGAGTTCTGGCGGAGACGGAGATTGCGGAGAAGAACAACGAGCTGGCCATTAAGAAAGCGGAGCTGCAGCAGGTTTCCGATACCAAGCAGGCTATGGCGGATGCAGCCTACAAGATTCAGGAGCAGGAGCAGGAAAAGGTGATTCAGACAGCCACTGTTAATGCTCAGATTGCAAAGGCGGAGCGTGAGGCGGAGCTTCGCAAGCAGGAGGTTCTGGTAAAGCAGCAGGCTCTGGAAGCTGAGATTAATAAAAAAGCGGATGCAGATCGCTATGCCGTGGAGCAGGCGGCAGCGGCAGCCCTGGCAAAACGTCAGCGGGATGCAGAAGCTAAGAAGTACGAAGCGGAACAGGAAGCTACAGCCCGAAAGTATCAGGCAGAGCAGGATGCCGAGGCAAAAAAGGCTCAGGCGGAAGCCAAGAAATACGAAGCGGAACAGGATGCTCAGGCAAAGAAAGCTCAGGCAGAGGCCAACAAGTTCTCTATGGAGCAGGAGGCAGCAGGTATTCAGGCCAGAGGATCGGCGGAAGCAGAAGCCATCCGTGCCAAAGGTATGGCAGAAGCGGAGGCTATGGAAAAGAAAGCAGAAGCTTATCAGAAATACAACAAAGCGGCTATGGCGGAGATGCTCATTGGCGTGCTTCCGGATATTGCCGGAAAGATTGCCGAGCCTCTGGCTCAGATTGACAAGATCACCATTATCGGAAGCGGAGAGGATAAGGGTGTGGGCGATGTGGCCGGCAATGTGCCCGCTGTTATGGCAAAGCTCTTTGAAACTATGAAAGAGACCGTGGGTATTGACTTGTCCGAGATTATCAAAGCCGATACCTATGATGCCAAGGTGACGAGAAATATCAATGTTTCCGGTCTGCCGGAGGGACGGGATAATCAGGAATAGAATTAAGTAAAGAGGGGTTGTCGGGAAATAAGACATCAGCCATTTCTGTATCCTGTGTTCGGACGATTTTCGTACATTCTGTCTGCTCTGTACGCAAATAGCCGGACACTGGATACCAGAAAAGTCTTCTGCCTTATTTCCCGACAACCCCTTTGTACACTATGGCAGAATGGGGAGATTCTATTTTAAAGAAGCCGTTAATTTCTCCCCATCCGCATCAATCAAAATGGTATTTCCGGTGGCGGCTTCCCCGCCCAGAATCAGGCGGGCGGCCAGGGTCTCTACGTGCTTTTGCATATATCGTTTCAAAGGCCTTGCACCATATATGGGATCGTAGCCATGCTCTGAGATAAAGGCCTTGGCATTTTCCGTAAGGGTAAGTGTCAGTTCCCGGTCAGCCAGACGTTGATTCAGCTCTGCCAGCAAAAGATTGATAATGGAAGAAATATCACTCTTGCTTAATGGTTTAAAGAGGATCGTTTCATCCAGTCGATTGAGGAATTCCGGCCGGAAATGATTCCTTAAGTCATTCATGACCAGATTCTGTGCGTCTTCCCGAATGTTTCCCTGTTCATCAATCCCCTCCAGAAGATAAGAGGAGCCAATATTAGAAGTCATAATCAGAATGGTATTTTTAAAGTCTACGGTACGTCCCTGGGAATCGGTGATTCGCCCGTCATCCAGTACCTGCAGCAATACATTAAATACATCCGGATGGGCTTTCTCAATCTCATCAAACAGCACAACGGAATAAGGCTTTCTGCGGACGGCCTCCGTAAGCTGACCGCCCTCCTCATACCCTACATATCCGGGAGGTGCTCCAATAAGCCGGGAGACGGAATATTTCTCCATATACTCACTCATGTCAATACGAACCATATTTTGTTCATCATCAAAAAGACTGGCGGCCAGAGCTTTGGCAAGTTCTGTCTTTCCCACGCCGGTAGGCCCGAGAAACAGGAAAGAGCCAATGGGCTTGCTGGGATCCTTGATGCCGGCTTTTGACCGGATAATGGCTTCGGATACCAGAGTCACACCCTCGTCCTGACCGATCACACGCTTATGCAGCTCTTCATCCAGATGGAGGGTCTTGTTCCGTTCGCTCTCTGTGAGCTTTGCCACCGGAATTCCCGTCCATCGGGAAATGATACGGGCGATCTCATCCTCTGTGACAGCTTCGTGAACCAGGGACAGATCGGTTTTATTGATGGCTTCCTCCTCCTGCTCTAACTGCTTTTGAAGCTGGGGCAGCCTGCCGTATTGCAGCTCGGCGGCTTTGTTCAGATCGTAATTTTGCTGAGCCGTCTGAATCTGTTTATTAATATCCTCGATCTCCTCACGAAGCTTGGAAAGGCGTTCCACAGAGGTTTTCTCATTGTCCCACTGGGCTTTCTTTCCATTGAATTCATCCCGAAGCTCCGCAAGCTCTCTCTGGAGATTCTCCAGGCGTTCCTGGCTTAACCGGTCAGTCTCTTTTTTCAGAGCAGCTTCCTCTATCTCCAACTGCATAATTTTCCGGCTCAGTTCATCCAGCTCCGCAGGCATGGAATCCAACTCTGTTTTGATCAGGGCACAGGCTTCGTCCACCAAGTCAATGGCTTTATCCGGAAGAAAACGATCGGAGATATAGCGGTTGGACAGAGTGGCGGCGGATACCAGGGCCGCATCGGTAATCTTGACTCCGTGGAAGACCTCATAGCGTTCTTTCAGGCCCCTTAAGATAGAGATGGTATCCTCCACCGTAGGCTCATCCACCATAACCGGCTGGAAACGGCGTTCCAGGGCCGCATCCTTTTCAATGTACTGACGGTATTCGTCCAGAGTCGTGGCACCGATACAATGGAGCTCACCTCTGGCAAGCATGGGCTTTAGCATATTGCCCGCATCCATGGCACCGTCTGTTTTCCCGGCTCCTACAATCAGGTGAAGCTCATCAATAAAGAGAATGATTTGTCCGTCGCTTTTGCGAACCTCGTCCAGTACGGCTTTCAGACGCTCCTCGAATTCTCCCCGGTATTTGGCTCCGGCTACCAGAGCGCCCATGTCCAGAGCGAAAAGCTTTTTATCTTTTAAGCCCTCTGGGACATCTCCCCGGACGATTCGCTGAGCCAGTCCCTCGATGGCGGCTGTTTTGCCTACGCCGGGTTCTCCGATAAGAACCGGATTGTTTTTTGTCTTTCTGGACAGAATACGGATGATATTACGGATCTCCGCATCCCGGCCGATGACCGGGTCAAGCTTTTGTTCTCTGGCTCGTTCCACCAGATCGGAACCGTACTTATTTAAAGTGTCATAAGTGGCTTCCGGATTGTCGCTGGTGACCCGCTGATTGCCCCGTACCGTAGACAGGGCCTGCAAAAAGCGGTCTCTGGTAATCCCGTATTCTCTGAAAATCTCCTTTACGGAAAGACTGGGATTGGCAAGCAGGGCAAGAAACAGGTGCTCTACGGAAACATATTCGTCTCCCATCTGCTTTGCTTCGTCCTCGGCACTTATGAGTACCTTATTTAAATACTGTCCCACATAGGGCTGACCGCCGGATACCTTTACACGCTTATTCAGGGCCTGCTCCACCCGGTTTACAAAATGCTCCGGCTGAATCTCCATCTTGGAGATCAACTTTAAGATAAGGCTGTCCTCCTGGCGAAGCAGGCTCATAAGCAGATGCTCCTGCTCCAATTCCTGATTGCCGTATTCATAGGCAGTCTTTTCCAGGTCATTCACAGCCTGTATGGATTTTTGTGTGAATTTGTTAATGTTCATAGTCAATATGCCTCCTATTAAAATCACTGCGTGATGGCACTAAAGGGTAAAGTCGCTTCGATGCACCTATAATGAGAGAAACTTTCATTCGAAAGGGCACTCATGAAAGTTCCTCTCGTGCACCTTTACGACTTTACTAGTTCCATATAACAAAAAAACCCTATACCTCATGCTTATGCATGTGATACAGGGCCTTGTTCACTTGTTTACACCTAGTATATATCACGCTGCCTGAAAAAATGCAATAGTTTTTTTCTAAAAAAATTCTAAAAAATGGATGCAGAGTAACAGACAGTTCAGACGGGCAGCGGCAGGACGGGCAGACTTTTCCAATATCAGGTGT